>NZ_CP067992.1:205000-814465 GCF_016658865.1 Streptococcus mitis | reverse complement strand
CCACTTGTCCTAGGTAATGCTGCATCATCTGATACTTTCTTTCCATCATATGCAACAATTGGTTCCGTTTTTGCTGAAGGTTTTCAAATTGTTCTTCTCTTTGTTGGCGAATAGAACGATTGCGTTCATCTAATAAATCTAAATGGTTTTGCTTTGTTCTTAATTCCTGCCAGATTACTTGATTTTCATCCATTCTTTAAAATTCCCTGCTAACTCTTTATCATCTTCCAATTTTTTTTGGACACCATCTGCTATTTGCTTTTCTAAACTTTGAAAATCTTCGGCTAGTTTTTCTGATTTTTTGATTTTTGGATAGAAATAATGATCAAGATCATCTACGATTGTCGTACGAGATACTCCTCCATCAGAATAGGCTGTCGCCACCTCTGTAGGTGATAAAATAAAACCAAAGGGAACGTGATAAGTGCTCGCTACTATTTTCTCTGCTTCTTGGTGAGCTTTATGAACTATGGAGCAAATCTCTTCATGACCAGCATTTGCGACTTCATGCAATCCCGATGAAATCGTTAAGGCCTGTTCGGAGTCTAAAAAGAGTTTCTCACCACTCGTATAACCGCCTGAAGCCAATGCCTCTTTAGCCTTTGCATAGTCATACAAGCCGCTGGAAACCTTATCCAAACCAGATGAATACCGTTTTTCAAACGATGAACGATCATTCTTAATTTTAAGACTACCATCTTCATTAAAAACATAACCGCCCCACAAGTGTTGAGAATATACAAAATCTACCTGTTGTACAGAGTCCACATGATGCATCATCCCTACAACACCGACACTATCCATTCTATTTTTAGGGTAACCTATAGGAACCAAATCTTTATCATCAACATAATTATGAATACGATACTTTATCGCATCCACACGCTGCCGCTGTTCTTTGGTCAAGACCGGATAGATATTCGGGCCTTGGTAGATATAAGCTCCTGAAATACGTGAAATGTCCCTAACATTAGCTAGGGCGTATTGAGCATTCATAGAACCAAGAGAGTGACCATAAACTGAGATTTTAGCGTTTGGATATTCCAACATTATATCATCTAAGATAGATGCCGCCGCCTTCAACTGAGAAGTCACCCCTTCTTCACCTTTCAAAATATTTTGAGCCATGGGAATATCATTTGCAAGCCAATCCACTTCCCATCCTTCATCAAATGGCGCTTTAGAACCTTCGTAAAGAACGGACACTTCAGATTGGTCTGGACTCTCAACTACGTAAACCTTTATTCCTGTCTCGTTTTCTATCACCTGACGGACTGTACCGATGGTTTCTTTCTTTCCTTTATCGTTTATGATTTTCAAGGGATCTGTTTCAGAATAACTTGTATACTCTTCATTAGCAATTTTTTGACGTTCATGATCACTATACTGTCTACTCACTTTTCCCCTCCGTTATCATTTTCTCAAATTTAGCAGAGTTTCCTCCGCCATCATTAACTAACTTTCCGCTACTTCTATCTTTATTAATAGTGAAAAATACATATAATTCTTCGTCATTATTTATATAAATTTTAAATTTGATCCCTCCCATTGGACTATGATGGATGGATTTATCATCAATTTGATAAGACTTTATTTTTCCTTTATTTGTTAAAGAAAATTGGTCCATTTCTTTCAAATCATCTTCTATGATTTTTTTGACTTCCTCACCCTCTACAATTCTCACCATCTCGTCTTGTTCTACTTTTTTCATCACCTTGTATCCTCCTACGCTTAATCCAACAATAACTAATAAACTAGCTAAAACAATTCCTATAATTTTTAATAACCTCATGACATCTCCTTTATGTTATTTTACAAATATATCATGCACTGATTTACTTATAGTATACCATAAATATCGGTCTGGACTCTCAACTACGTAAATCTTTATTCCTGTCTCGTTTTCTATCACCTGACGGACTGTACCGATATCTTCTATCTCTCCTTTATCATTTATGATTTCCATAGACTCTGTTTCAGAATACTTTGTATATTCTTCATTGGCAATTTTTTGACGTTCATGATCACTATACTGTCTACTCACTTTTTCTCTCCGTTATTATTTTTTTAAATTTAGCAGAGCTTCCTCCACCATCATTAACTAACTTTCCGCTACTTCTATCTTTATTAATAGTGAAAAATACATATAATTCTTCGTCATTATTTATATAAATTTTAAATTTGATCCCTCCCATTGGACTATGAAAAATGGAATTAATATCTATATCATAATTCTGGATAATATTTCCTTCTTCAAGTGCCCCTTTATGCCTCAGCTTTAGGTTATCTTCTATGATCTTTTTGACTTCCTCACTCTCTACAATTCTCACCATCTCGTCTTGTTCTACCTTTTTCATCACCTTGTATCCTCCTATACTTAATCCAACGATAACTAATAAACTAGCTAAAACAATTCCTACAATTTTTAATGGTTTCATGACGTCTCCTTTATGTTATTTTACAAATATATCATGCACTGATTTACTTATAGTATGCCGTAAAGATTTGTCTGGACTCTCAACTACATAAACCTTCAATCCTGTCTCGTTTTCGATCACCTGACGGACTGTGCTGATGGAACTTTTTCGAGTTTCTATATAAATATCATTATCAACTTGTAATGTATTATCATATTCTTTTTCAGCAATTAACTTTCGTTCATAGTCGCTATACATAGAATTCATCAGTTTGAGTCTCCCTTTAATTTTTCCAGAGGTGGATTACTCCCACCGCCATTTCTTAATTTACCATCACTATCTTTATGTAAGAAAACACTAACTTTATAACTTGAAGAATCATTTATATACAAATAAACAATTATTCCTCCCATTGGATTATGTTCAAAAGAATCAACTTTATATGATTTAATAATTCCTTTTTCTGTTAGAGCATTCGGATCTATTTGTTTTAAGCGCACTTTAAAAATCTCTTTCGTTTCCTCACTCTCTACAATTCTCACCATCTCATCGTGTTCTACTTTTTTCATCACTTTATATCCTCCTACACTTAATCCAACAATAACTAATAAACTAGCTAAAACGATTCCTATAATTTTTAATAACCTCATGACATCTCCTTTATGTTATTTTACAAATATATCAAGTACTGATTTACTTATAGTATACCATAAAGATTTGTCTGGACTCACAACTACGTAAACCTTCAATCCTGTCTCGTTTTCTATTACCTGACGGACTGTGCCTATGTCTTCTAGCTCTCCTTTATCGTTTTTAATAGTCAGAGGATCACTAGATTCATAGACTGAATACTCCTCATTTGCTATACTTTGTCGCTCATAATCACTGTAGTCTCTACTCATTGTTTCTCCTTTATCAGATTGTGCAATTTCCCCGAGTATCCCCCACTGGAAAAATCCACCTTATTTGTTTGCGAGTTTTTCTCTAGGGTATACCTTACATATAGTTCATTATCTTCATTTACATAAACAGAAAAATTTATTCCCCCCATAGGGTTATGTTGAATAGATTCTGTATCTATTTCATAAGACTGGATTACTCCTTTATTTGTAAAAGCTTTCCCATCTATGTAATTCAAATAATCCTCTATTATTTCTTTGACTTCCTCACTCTCTACAATTCTCACCATCTCATCATGTTCTGCTTGTTTCATCACTTTAAATCCTCCTACGCTTAATCCAACGATAACTAATAAACTAGCTAAAACAATTCCTACAATTTTTAATGGTTTCATGACGTCTCCTTTATGTTATTTTACAAATATATCATGTACTGATTTACTTATAGTATACCGTAAAGATTTGTCTGGACTCTCAACTACATAAACCTTCAACCCTGTCTCGTTTTCAATCACCTGACGAACTGTGCCGATTACATTAGGATTGTTATCAGTTCCAATATCAATTGGATCATCTTTCGTATACTCCGTATATTCTCTAGCAGCAATTTTTTGTCTATCATGTTCCGTATATTTTTGTATCATTTTTTCACCTTTTTTAACAATTCTGCAAGTTGAGCAGAATAGCCGCCACCTGAATATTCAATTTTTCCGGTAGTGCTATCTTTCTCTAATCCATACATCACTCTTAGTTTTTTATCTGAATTTACATATACTTTAAAATCAATACCACCCATGGGATTATGCTTAATTGAGTCGATATCAATTTCATACGATTTTATTGTACCTTCTTTTGTTAAGGTCTCACTATCTAGATATTTAAGTTTATTTTCAACAATCTTTTTGACTTCCTCACTTTTAACAATTCTCGCCATCTCATCGTGTTCTACTTTTTGCATTACTTTATATCCTCCTATGCTTAATCCAACAATAACCAAAAAACTAGCTAAAATGATTCCTACAATTTTTAATGGCTTCATGACATCTCCTTTATGTTATTTTACAAATATATCAAGTGCTGATTTACTTATAGTATACCATAAAGATTTGTCTGAACTCACAACTACGTAAACCTTTATTCCTGTCTCGTTTTCTATCACCTGACGGACTATACCGATGTTTTTCTTTCCTTTATCGTTTTTAATTTTCAAAGGATCTGTTTCAGAATAACTTGTATACTCTTCATTAGCAATTTCTTGACCAGAGAGAATCTCTTGTAAATAGGAAAATAAAAGAGTAGATACAAGCATTTTAGGGTGATAAAATGGGTAACCAAAGGCATGATAGAAGGCGTCGAAGTGACAATCTTCCAAGGTATTCACCACTTTTTCAATAGTAAAGACAAGATGATCTTGTGGTAAGTCAGAATAACTTGTATACTCTTCATTAGCAATTTCTTGACCAGAGAGAATCTCTTGTAAATAGGAAAATAAAAGAGTAGATACAAGCATTTTAGGGTGATAAAATGGGTAACCAAAGGCATGATAGAAGGCGTCGAAGTGACAATCTTCCAAGGTATTCACCACTTTTTCAATAGTAAAGACAAGATGATCTTGTGGTAAGAAAGAACTGATTTCTAGTGGTATAGTTGTTTGATTTGTGTTATAGTGAATAGGCATGGGATAGACTTTCTAAATGGTTTATTAAGCAATTCTATTTTACAAAGACTATCACAACCATGTAAAAAAGCAACGGCAAATCCGTTGCTTTTTTTGGAGATAAGGGACTATTGTCCAAGGATCGTTATTTTATATTTAAAGTATAGTTTTTTTATTTGGAATTTTGTCTTATCTTATCTCATTCCCATTTGAGAAAGTTTAGTTTGATATTTATTTTGGTCTACTAAGAGTGCCTGTCCTCCATAAACATCATAATCATCTACCCAATCACCTAGTTCTGGAACCGTTAATCTCTCAATGCCATTTTGCGCTCCATCTAGGAAGGATAAACCATTTGTCAATAAGAAACTATAGGGAACATTCGTAGAGGTCATCCCAAAGACCTTACCAAGTGCTTCTGATCCAGTAAAAAGTTTAGTTGGATCCTTGAGTTGCTGCAGAACAGCTGTCAGCACTTGCTGTTGTCTCTTAGTACGACCGTAATCACCTTCATCATCATCACGGAAGCGAGCATAATTGAGCAAGGTTGAACCGTTCATCTGCTGTTTTCCAACTTTGATAGTCTGGGTTGGAGACTCTGTTTCTGTAGCATGCAAGTCATCTCCCACCGTAGCTTCGGTTAAAGGTTGACCTTCTAAGGTTGAGAATTTGGCATCAATCGTCACCCCGTCAGGGAAGAGAGTGTCAATAGCGGTTGCAAAGGCCTGAAAATCAACCAAGGCATAGTACTTAATGTCCAAGTCAAAATTATCTTTCAATACTTGGCGAACCATTTCTGCTCCTTTTTGGCCTTCCTGTTCCCCTAGTTCATAGGCTACATTTAACTTGTTATCTGTTTGTTTCTTTCCATTGATAATCTTACTATATCCATCAATATAAACTAAGTTATCACGCATGAAGCTGACCAGCTTAATTTTCTTATCTGAGCCACCAACGTTTAAGACCATAATAGAGTCCGTTCTTGTTTCAGCACTATTTTGGCCAATCCGTCCATCCGTCCCCATAATCAAAATATTAACCCCATCCTTGGTATCTTGACCATGAAAAACTTCTACTTGAGCTGCCTTAGCATTGGCAGGTTTGTTTGGATCCGCATTTGAATAGCCTTTTAGGAACATAAAAATCATGCCAAAACCGACACAGGCCAGAAGAGCAAGCAATCCTGCAAAAATGCGCCCCCAACGAATCTTACGTTTTTTGGACTTAACCTTTGGAAGAGGATGACTTTTCTGATATTTTTTTGCACGACTACGGTTACCGTAGGTTGGAAGAGGAGACTGATTGATTGGTTCCATGAAAGAATCTTCCATATCGTGATTTTCATTATGAATTTCTGGAGAAACTTCACTACCACTAGCCATATTTAACTTACCTTGCAGGTAAGCAAACTCTTTTTTCTCTCGCTCATTGAGGTAATGAATGTTCTTAAAAAGATAGTCATAACGTAACTGCTCGTGATGGCTTAAAGGATTTTCTTTACTCATCTTCTCTCCTTTCCATGGTCTGATATTGGATAAATGGGATAGGCACCCAGAACCTTATACTGGATTCCGATGGCTTCTAATTCTTTTTGGGCAAAGTGGACCAAGTCCTTATCAGCATAGTCCACATCAATAATGAAAAAGTATTCGCCCAGTGCTGTCTTGAGTGGCCGACTTTCAATTTTTGTCAGGTCAATTCCTCTCCAAGCAAAGGTCGACAGAGCCTTATAAAGGGCACCTGGAAGGTTGTCCGGTAAGGTCAAGGCCAAAGTCATTTTCTCAGTTTGTGCTTTCAAGGGAATAGAAGACTTTTCAGCTCCCAAAACCCAGAAACGTGTGAAATTGGCTTCCATTTCTTGAATATCCTCGGCAATCAGTTCCAAGCCATATTCTTCAGCAGAACTTCTTGGTGCAATCGCTGCATAAGGCTGGTCTGGATGTTCAGAAATAAAACGAGCCGCATAAGCTGTACTAGCTGTTACCTCGATTTGGGCCTCTGGATATTGTTCATCGATGAATTTCTTTCCTTGAGCCAAGGCCTGTGGATGTGAAAAAATCTTTTCAATCTTAGTATGACCTGGAACCACCATCAACTGCTGATGAATAGGCTGAACGATTTCTGCTACTGCTTGAATGCGAGCCTGATGAAAAAGGTAGTCCAAGGTTTCATGAACACTACCCTCGATAGAATTTTCAACTGGCACCACAGAATAGTCCACCAAACCTTGCTCATAGGCCTTGATGACATCTGTAATATTGGCAAAGGCCTGCAATTCCTCCTGAGGAAAAGCTGTCTGCACAACATGGTGTGAAAATGATCCCTTGGGACCTAGATAAGCAATTTTCATCTCAGTTCCTCTATAATTTCCTCTGGGCTTAGCTCGGTCACATCCAAAATCCGACTAGCCACTTCCTCATACAAAGCCTGTCTTTCTTGGAAAATAGCTGCTAATTCTTCCTTGCTATTATTTAGAAAAAGCGGGCGCTGATTGTCCTTATCAGCTGATATGCGTTGGTAGAGGGTGTCAAAATCAGCTTTCAGGTAGATATTATCAGAATTTGTCTTTAGTAAGTCACGATTTCGCTGAGAAACGACCACTCCTCCACCAGTTGACACAACTTGGTCTCTTTGTAGTAAATCAGCTAGGACTTCTGATTCTATCTGACGAAAGGCTTCTTCTCCCTTTTCCACGAAAAATTCCGCAATGGACATACCTAAGCGTTTCTCAATCAGGGCATCCATATCAAGGTAATTAGGGTCCAAGCCTCTTGCAATAGTCGATTTGCCAGCTCCCATAAATCCGAGTAATACCTTAGTCATGAATCAAGCTCTCCAAATCATCAAAGAAGCTAGGATAGCTGGTATTGATAGCTTCAGCACGGTCAAGCTCCACTTCTCCATCAGCAACCAAGAGGGCTGCAATGGCTGTCATCATTCCGATACGGTGGTCTCCAAAAGTATTGACTCTAGCACCGTGAAGGGCTGATTTTCCTTTGATAATCATTCCATCTGCTGTAGGTGTGATATCCGCACCCATGCTATTTAAAGCGTCTGCCACAACCTGAATGCGGTCTGTTTCCTTGACCTTGAGCTCCTCAGCATCCTTGATAACTGTTACACCTTGGGCTTGGGTCGCAAGTAGAGCGATAACTGGCAATTCATCAATCAAGCGTGGAATAAAAGCGCCACCAATCTCTGTTCCTTTCAAGTCAGAAGACTCAACAGTCAATGTTGCAGATTTAGCGACTGGGTCAATTTCAGTTATTTCTAGTTTTCCACCCATGGCACGAATGACATCGATGATACCTGTACGCGTTTCGTTAATACCAACATTCTTCAGCACTACACGAGAATTTGGAACAATCAAACCTGCGACCAACCAAAAGGCTGCACTGGAAATATCTCCTGGAACAATTACCTTTTGTCCAGTCAGTTTTTGAGGCCCTTGGACTGTGATTTTCTTACCATCCACACTTAAATGACCACCAAATTGTTGTAACATATCTTCCGTATGATTACGAGTGCACTCTTTTTCGATAATAACAGACTCCCCCTGAGCCTGCAAGGCCGCAAACATCAAGGCTGACTTGACTTGAGCAGAGGCAATCGGCAACTCATAATAAATAGGTCTTAGGTTTTTCGTCCCTTTTAAATGAAGGGGAGGAAGGTCTCGCTCAGTTTGTCCCGAAATACTAACGCCCATTTTTTTCAGCGGAAGGGTCACACGATCCATAGGACGTTTGGAAAGACTATCATCTCCAAACATTTCTACTTCAAAGTCTGCACCAGCAAGAACACCTGAAATCAAGCGAATCGAGGTGCCAGAATTTCCCATATCAAGGGCATTTTGCGGCGCTTTTAAGCCATCCATGCCTACACCTTGAATAGTGATCACATCGTCTTTATCCTCAATAACAACACCAAGGTCACGAAAAACCTGCATAGTTGAGAGCACGTCCTCACCACGCAATATATCATAAACCTTGGTATCACCCTCAGCCAAACTTCCAAAGATAATGGAACGGTGGCTGATAGACTTATCACCTGGAACTCGGATACTGCCATGTAAGTGGCTAATGTTTGTTTTTAGTTTCATACTGGACCTCATACTTGCAATACTTTTACCTATTTTATCATAAAAAGCCAGAAATTCCTTAAAAATTTCTGACTTTATGATAGTTATTTTCTTATTTTAGCAATTCTTTTCATTTTCATTTACCAACTATCTGAAGAACCACCACCATCAAATCCACCGCCACCCCAATCATCTGAAGACCATGATGAACTAGAACTACCAGAATCATATGAATCTGATCTACCATAAGAACTTGACTGTACTCTTTGTGAAGCATAGTAGCTTTTTGTGAGCTCGGAAGTCCAAGAAGCATTCCTCACAAAATCTTTATCGTTTGGATAGAGTTTCCCCTTCCCATTATAAGAGTATTGAGAGCGATTAAGCCTATCTAGGTGCTTTCTTTCAACTTCTGCGTAGTATGCTTCTATAAGTAATGTAGTCCAGGTGTCATTAGGTAGAAAACCTTTTGAGTCTGGATATAGTTTGTTAAAACCTTCATACTGATATTGAGACCTAATTAAACGCTTATTTTTTTTATAGTCAGATTTACGTTCTTCAGTCCACGTATCATTAGGTACAAAGTCAGGAAAATCTGGATACAGCTTACCCTTTCCCTCGTACTCATACTTAGAAAAGCGGCATCTTTTTAAGTACTTGATCCACGTTGCTAAACTTAGTAAAAGAAAGAACAACAGATAGAACAATATCGGAAACGGAATGTAATCGAAGTACTTACTAAAGCCTTCATTATTTTTTAATGATTTTTCATAGCTTTTTGGAAGTCGATTATTTTCCTTCTTGTTTATGATTTCAGCTTTTCTAGACTCCGCTTTAGAAATGCCTACTAGAATTTTGTTAAGGGCATCAGTATATTTCCCTTCTTTCATGTATGGCTTAGAATCATTTAGTAAGGAACTGGCCATAGAGTCAGTAAGCCAAATTGCTGCTTCGTTGGATGTTTCAATACGAAACTTTCTATCCTTTATAGCAATAGCAATTAAAATTCCACTGTTGGAATCTTGTTTCCCAACTTTCCATTTGCGTGCAACCTCATTGGCTACCTCTTCGATGCTGGAACCGTCCAGAGTATCTACAATGTAAATACCTACTTGGGTTTCACTTCCAGCATTCATACTCTCTAACGTTTCTGCAACACTAGTGGTTAAATAACCGTTAGGATCGTAAATACCATTTAAAGGACGATCTGGAACAGCTATATTAGCCGCAACAAGAGGCATAAAAAAGAATAAAGGGGTAATTAAGAGTAAAAGTAACTTTTTCATAGGAGATACCCCACAAGACTAATCAGTTAAATTGACTTTAGGGACCACCTTTGCATCTTTCTCTGCTTCAATTAACTCAGCTCTTTGGAAACCAAACAAACTAGCTATCATATTAGTAGGAAAACGTCTAATGGTCTTATTATATTCTGTTGCAGTATCGTTGTAATCTTTACGAGCAACAAACAAACGATTTTCAGTTCCCTCAAGCTCTGATATTAGAGAAGACACTTGTGTATCAGCTTTTAACTCAGGATAATTTTCTTGAACCACTAGTAATCGAGAAATGGCAGAAGTTAATTCGCTCTCCCCTTCACTTTTGGTTTCTTTATTTCCTGATCCAATCTTAGAACGAGCATCCGCAATCTTTGTAAAGATGTCCTCCTCGTGCTTCATATATCCTTTTACAGAATTTACAACATTTGGAATTAAGTCAGCTCTACGTTGAAGTGCCACTTCAATCTTCGAGTTAGCCTGTTTCACAGATTCATCTTTGCTAACAAGACTATTGTACGAACCTGCCAACACTATAATACTGATGAAGATAATTCCTACAGGAACTCCTATTAGAGCAATTAATTTTTTTGACATATTTTTTCCTATTTTCTATTGTTCATCATTTATCTACTATTTATCGATAATAAAAATTTCATTCTCTTTCATAATTGTTTCTATATTTATTATCTCATCAAAAATTTCTAACTTATCAATTGAAGTAGAAAATAATAGTTAGAAACATTCAAATTCGTTTTGTCCTATAGATATGATTTTCAATAGCCTATTTAATTTGTTTTGTATTTTGTTTATTAGTAAAGACATTCATCCCCACAGTCATTCTTAAACGAACCACGCTAATAACTCTAACTAATACAGTAGTTACCAATAATAATCATACGCTTAAGAAAACACCTATAAATAATGAACAAAATAATTTTCTTATTTTAGCAATTCTGAAACTGGTTCAAAAACAATTTTTTCAATGTCAGAAAGGTAAATTGCCAATTGTTGTTGCTTAGTAAAGAATTCTGACAAGAGGCTGTTCCCCTGAATCTGCTTGCCAAAGCCTTCCATTTTCGCTTGAAAGGAAGCGTCTGGCATTTGACCTGTCTGTGCCAGTCTTTGAATTTCCTCTTGGAAAGCAACATATTCTGTAAAAATTTTGCTTGCCTCAGCATCTGCTGAAATAGCATCTTTAGCTGCTTTGACAGCCTTGTATTCTGGTAATTCGCGTAGACCGCGACTGAGTTCGTTTGCACTATCGTAAATATTTGACATGTTCTTCTCCTTATTTGATGACAACTGTGTAGTCAGTGTTTTCTGTTATGAGATGCTCAGCTCTTTCCAAGTCTTGAGCGTTTTTAAATGAAATTTGTAGAATCCCGTGAATATCCTCACGGTTTTCCTCGTTGATATGAATATTGACCAAGGAAGTTCCTCGTAGCAATTCCAAAATCCTCAGGATGACATCTTCTTCATCGGGAACGTCAACATAGAGGTCGTAAGAACTGTCCACTCCACCACGCTTATGAATTTCCATGGCCTGACGTTGCTCACGCGCTTGGTTGAAAAAGTTCCAAATCTGCTCCTCATTTCCCTTGCTGATAGCCTGACCAACCTCATCTAAACGTTCCTTGAAATCCTCAATTCTCTCTAGGATAGTCTCACGATTGGACAATAGAATAGAAGTCCACATACCTGGCTCGCTTTCTGCAATTCGGGTCATATCTCGAAAACCACCTGCCGCAAAGCGTCTTGCCATCTCATGTTCTTGAGCATAGACCGCGGTCTGTTCCATGAGACTAGAAGCCAGAATATGAGGAAAATGGCTAATCTGAGAAGTTACCCGATCATGCTCCTTGGCATCAATCTCGATAAAGCGAGCATGAAGACCTGAAAGCAAGTCCTTCATTTCCTCAAGCGTGTCCTGACTTGTCAGGCTCGAAGGTGTAAAGATATAATAGGCATTTTCAAAGAGATTGACATCTGCAGAAGCAGCCCCTGTCTTGTGACTACCAGCCATAGGATGGGCTCCTACAAAACGAATCGACTTGCTAGCCAAATAGTTCTCCGCCGTATCCACAATGGCTGACTTGGTTGAACCAGCATCTGAAATAATGACCCCTTCTTTCAAGTCCAAGTTGGCCAATTCCTTAATGAAAGCAATGGTTTGTTTGATTGGCAAGCTGAGAATGATGATATCTGCCAAAGGAGCAAAACTGGCAAAATCATCCGTTGCACGGTCAATCATGCCTTCTTTCAAGGCGATATCTCTCGAAGCTTGACTGCGATTATAACCTAAAATTTCATAATCTGGATGACCGCGTTTGATACCAAGTGCCATCGAGGCTCCAATCAATCCAAGACCTGCGATATAGACTGTTTTTGCCATAGGAACTCCTTAATAGTTCTTTGTATAGTCTCGGTGTTGGGCTACCGCTTCTTTTAGTTCCTCAAGATTATCTGATGAGAATTTTTCAAGGATTTCTTGTGCCAGAATCGTTGCCACAACAGCTTCCATGACCACACCTGCTGCTGGAAGAGCAGTCGGATCACTTCTCTCCACAGTTGCCTTGTAGGGTTCATGGGTTTCGATATCCACACTCATAAGAGGCTTATAAAGAGTAGGAATGGGTTTCATGACACCACGAACAACGATCGGTTGCCCATTAGTCATACCACCTTCAAAACCGCCAAGATTGTTAGTACGACGAGTATAGCCGTCTTCTTTAGACCAGAGAATTTCATCCATAACTTGGCTGCCTTTACGGTAACCAGCTTCAAAGCCAAGACCAAATTCCACCCCTTTAAAGGCATTGATAGAAACAACTGCTTGGGCCAATCGCGCATCCAATTTTCTGTCCCATTGGACATAGGAACCTAGGCCGACTGGAACACCTCCGACGACTGTCTCGACAACTCCACCGATGGTATCACCGTCACGTTTAATTTGGTCAATATAGTCCTTGATTTCCTGTTCTCGTTCTTGGTTGACAATAGAAACTTCAGACTGGGCAGCTCGTTCCTTAATCTCAGAAACTGTGAGATTCTCAGGAACATCGATTTCCTTGCCACCAAAGACAACGACATGGTTGGCAATCTCCATATCCAGCTCAGCCAAGAGGCGTTTGGCTACTGCCCCAACTGCTACCCGCATGGTGGTTTCACGAGCTGATGAGCGTTCCAAGGAATTTCGCAAATCGTCAAAACGGTACTTGATCCCCCCAACTAAATCGGCATGACCGGGACGAGGATGGGTGATTTTTCGTTTGCTTTTAAGGCGGTCTTCAATGTCCTCAGCAGACATGATATCCAGCCATTTCTGATGGTCCTTATTGATGACATCCATGGTAATAGGAGCCCCAGTCGTCTTCCCGTGGCGAACACCCGAAGTGAAGACAACCTGGTCACTCTCAATCTTCATACGGCCACCGCGGCCGTATCCACCCTGACGACGTTTCAAATCCTCATTGATATCCTCAGCTGTCAAAGGAAGTCCAGCTGGAATTCCCTCAATGATAGCTGTCAGACGGGGACCGTGTGATTCTCCTGCAGTTAAATATCTCATACACTCTCCTTATTTTACCAAGTAGTCTTTCATCTCTTCCAGAGAAACTGAGTGAATGGTCGCTGAACCAAGCTCTGGCACCAAGACCAATTTCAAGGTATTGCCACGCGCCTTCTTATCATGAGTCAAAGCCTGATAAAGCTTGTCAACATCCCAGTTTTCATAATCAACAGGCAAGCCAAATTTCTGACACATTTCTGTGATGGACTGTGTAATGCCAGCTGGCATGAGGCCTTTTTCCTCAGCCACCTTGGAAATCTGCACCATGCCCATGGCCACAGCTTCTCCATGCATGACCTTGCCATAACCAGCCGTTGCTTCGATGGCATGACCAATAGTGTGGCCAAAGTTGAGGTAAAGGCGTACACCATTGTCCAACTCATCCTCAACTACCATCTTACGCTTAACCTGGCAAGAATGTTCAATCAAAGTCTCTGCATGTTCCAGAATGCTCTCTACAGAACCATCTAGCTCCGTCAAGAGAGCCCAAAGTACTGGATCCTCAATCAAGCCGTACTTAATAACCTCACCCATTCCTTCAATCAACTCTCTTTTTCCGAGCGTTTCAAGGACAAGCGGGTCAATCAGAACCCCATCTGGTTGGGCAAAGGTCCCCACCATATTTTTAGCAAATGGAGTATTAACACCCGTCTTTCCGCCGATAGAAGAATCCACCTGGGCTGTCAAGCTAGTCGGTATCTGAACAAAATGAATACCCCGCATATAGGTAGAGGCTACAAAGCCAGCCAGGTCCCCAACGACACCGCCACCAAGAGCCACGATTCCATCGCTACGAGTCAACCCCTGCTTAACTAGAAATTCATAGACTTTCTGGACAGTGGTTAAATTCTTTCTTTCTTCCCCTTCTAAAAAGTCAAAAACAGCTACCTGAAAACCAGCATCTTCTAGGCTGAGCTTGACCTTCTCTGCATAAAGAGAAGCTACATGGTTATCTGTCACAATGACTACCTTTTGTGGTTGCCAGAGTTCTCGCAACCATTGACCAGCCTGAGCCAGACAGCCTTTTTCAATCTGAATATCATAAGGATGATGAGGAATATCGATTCTGATTTTCATAGGAGAATCTCCCTTTCTTTATTGGTATTTTTCTGTTAAGGACTGCCAAATTTCTTCTGTCGGCATTTCCCTGCCTGTCCACAGTTGAAAAGCTTCTGCAGCTTGATAGAGCAACATTCCCAGACCATTGACGGCTGAATTACCCTGACTTCTGGCCCATTTTAAAAATGGTGTTTCAAATGGTTGGTAAATGATATCTGCTACTAAGAGAGTTTCTGATAGAACAATGTTTTCAGGAACTGGAGATGATTGACCATCCATGCCCACACTGGTGGCATTGACCAGTAAATCAGACTCAGCAATCCTTGCTTGCAGTTCAGGAACATCTTCTAAAGCATACAAATCCACTTTAAAGCCTGTCTGCTCCTGTAACTTGTCTAGATAAGGTCTTGTTTTTTCCATAGAAACTGAACGAACAAAGACAGAAATCTGACTGACACCATCCAAAATAGCTTGTGCCAAGATAGACTTGGCCGCACCACCTGCACCCAGCAGGGTCATCTTTTTACCTGAAATTGTAAAAGAAGGCAAGCTCTTAAAAAATCCCTTGCCATCTGTATTATATCCAATTAAATTGCCATTTTCATTGACAACCGTATTAACCGCACCAATCAAGCGCGCTTCGTCACTCAGCTCATCCAAATAAGGAATCACTTGCTCCTTATAGGGCATGGATAGGTTGATACCAAACATCTGGTAGCGACGAATATTAGCCACTGTTTCTGCCAAGTCACTCGCTTCAATCTCCCAAGCCACATAAACACCATTGGTAGCTGTCTCCCCAAAGGCCCTATTGTGAATAAAGGGGGAAATCGAATGCTTAATAGGATTGGCAACAACGGCAGCTAAACGTGTATAGCCATCAAGCTTCATCCAAAATCTCCCTGATTTTTTTCATGTTAGCTAAGGAAATCTGCCCTGGGGCACTAGCCTCATCCAGACTGGCAAAAGACCAGCTAGAACCTGTCACATCCGCAGTGATACGAGAAACCTTGCCCACCTTGCCCATAGAAATGGTCACATATTCCTGTTCAGGATTGAGGGTTTTAAAGCCTCGTGTATAGTTCATCAAGTCTAAGACATCCTGCTCCGTATGAGCCATCACCGCAACCTTAACAAGTTTTGGATTTAGGCTCGTCAACTCTGACAAGATTTCCATCATGTTTTCAGGTGTTTCTTGGAAATTATGGTAACTCAAAACGAGATTTGGAAAGTCCAGCATTTCCTCAAAAACATCCTTGTAGCTATAGTACTCAAAATCAATATAGTCTGGTTGATAGAGTTGCGCCACTTCCTTGATTAGATGGATATATTCTTCTGGAGAAAGGTCGATTTCTCCCCCTTCAGAGCGAGTTCGCAATGTAAAAACCAACTCACGGCCTGCGAATTTTTCAAAAATAGCTGGAGCCACCTGCAAAATCGCTTCCTTAGGCAGATAGTCGGCACGCCATTCAATGATGTCGGCATCCAGATACCTTGTGGCATCCAGAGCCTGAGCCTCCTCTAAACTTCTTGGCATTACTGAAACGATTAATTTCATTTACTAACCTTCATACTAATCACCTTGAGGTAATTACTACTTTCATCTTTTTTATTATAGGCGAAATCCGCTGGAAGACCGTATTTATTTAAAATCTGGTAATTTCTTCCTGCAAAGCCTTTATCAATTTGTTCTGTAAATTTCTGGCGGGATACATTGGCAGCATTGGTGCTAGCAATAATAATACCGCCCGGATTTAAAATCTCAAGACTCTGGGATATCAACTTGTGATAATCCTTGGCCACAGAGAACGTTTGTTTTTTGTTCCGAGCAAAGCTAGGCGGATCTAGGACAATCACATCGTAGGTCAGGCATTTGCGTTTGGCATATTTGAAATACTCAAAGACGTCCATGACTATAAAACGATGGTCATCTGTGCTGAGCCCATTTGCCTGAAAATGCGCTTGAGACAATTCTCGTGAACGTTTGGCTAGGTCAACAGAAGTTGTCTGACTTGCTCCTCCCATAGCCGCAGCTACTGAAAAGGCTGCTGTGTAGGAAAACATATTGAGCAAGGATTTGCCCATAGCCAAACCGTCAACCAAGCTACCACGAACCTCGTGCTGGTCTAGGAAAATCCCTGTCATCAAGCCATCATTCATAAAGACTTGATACAGAACACCATTTTCCAGAACAGTGAAAAAGTCAGGTGCTTCTTGACCATAAACATGGGCTGATTCATAGTCCAAACCCTTAAAGCGGATCTTCTCATAGGTCCCTAAGACCTCAGGAAAAACCTGTCTAAAGGCTTCTGATATAGTCTTACGAATCTGATAAACATAAGAGTTATACCAAGAAAAGACAGCATAGTCGCCATAAAGGTCCACTGTCAGACCACCAAAGCCATCTCCCTCTTGGTTAAAGAGACGAAAGGCAGTTGTCAAATCATCTTGATAGTAGGCTTTTCTCTTTTCTTTAGCTTGTCTAAATAGCGTTTCAAAGAAAGCTTGATTGAAGGTCACCTTGTCTTTGCTAACAAACCAGCCCAGGCCCTTATTTTGTTGGGAAAGGTAGGCAGTCCCAAGAAAGGTTCCATCTTGACTATGGACTTCTACTTCCTGATCCTTGAGATTGACATTCTCAAGATCGCTGGCTTCTAGCAAAACCAGACCTTTGGCAAGCTTTTTTTCAACCCGCTTGCTGACTCTTATTCTATTCATAGCTACCATTATATCAAATTTTTAGACAATTCTCAAAAAAGAAACAACCCTTGCTTTTTTACTCTCGTTTTAAAAAATGGTATACTAATACTAATTAAAAATTAGAAATAATTGTGTGAGAGTTACAATAAAAAATGCTCTTCCAAGAACGGAGGAGCATTTCTTTTTATAAAATTTATCAAGCAAGCGACCAACTAGCTCATCTTTTTTCTATTTCTGCCAATATGCGTGACAGGTAGTAATGATAGCCAAAAATAGCAAGAGCAAGCAAGAGGATAAGAACTCCTACTCCCAAGCTGATGGCAAGGATAGGGGAGAGAGACCGAACCAAGAATAAACTTGCTATGACTAAAATCATTAAGATAGCACTATAAATTAAGAGTAAAACTATTGCTACTATACGATTTGAACGATTCACCAGGTCCGTAATGTTACTCCAATTAGTTGATAGATTTTTCACGTCCTTAAAGTAATGGTGGCAAGAAAGGATGACACTGGCAAGGGTCCAGACTACAAGAAGGTAAATCATCGAAAGGATGGGCAAGCCTAAATATAGAGAAAGACCAAGTAAAGTCAGAACTGGTAAAAAGGACTGGACAGCAAATATAATCCAAAATTTCACTTTCACATAACGAGCAAAGTCAAAGGGTAAACTCTTAAGAAAATCAACATTTTCCCTCTCTAAAGACAAGGCAATTGAAGGCAGGCTGGTGATATTATTATTGACAACAGATATAAAAAGAGCTATAAAAAACAAGGGTAACCAGTATGGAGGATGAATGTCCGGAACTATCTGAGAATCTCGGATTTTGGAAATTAGACCGATCATCATGAGATAAGGAAGGAAAGCACTTGTAAAAAGCACTGTAACCACGCCAGTCCCCTGTCCCAAAAGGGTGAGGTGGTAGCGTAAAACCATACGGAAAAAGCCCTTTTTAGTAGTTGAAAGCCCCTCCTTGCTGCGACGTTCTTTCTTGACCTTCTCCTCACTGTTAAGCAGAATCACGTCATAAAAACGAGGAAAAACCTTCTTTTTGCTCAAGTAAAGCAAGAAGAGAGTTAGTCCTATCCAAGCGAACAGACCCAGGATGGCTTCTGTCGAAAAAGGCTCCACTGCTATTTTGTAAAAGAGATGAATAGGATAAAGGAGAAATGGAATGTCTCTAACTTTGTCAACAATACGTCCAGAAGTCGACTGTAGAAAGAAGACAAATATTAAAGGTATGAGAACTCCTATCCCAATCATCACATTCGAAAAAATAGACTGATACTTTCTGAAGACCGTAGTCTGAGCCAAAAAATGTACTGCCACTACCATCACTAAAGTAACAGAGACAAATAATAAGGTCAAGGACAGTAGCATCAAAGGCAAGCCAAGCCAAAGAGAAGGTGCTAGCCTAATGTAGAGGACTAGAAAATAAGCTAGGATTGGTACAATTCCAGGCAGAGCTGGCAAGAGGACAGACAGTCCTTTAGCAATTATAATCTCTGATTCTTTAAAGGCATAAGGCCTATACGATACCAAGTCCTTACTCTCATAAAAGACATTGTAAAAGGCAGTTAAAGAAGTTGAAAAGGCAATCACTAGTAAAATAGCAACCATAAAACTAAAATAAACAGGCATTTCATCAAAAGGAAAATGATTGGCTATATTTATAAACATGATGAGCATCAAGAGACTGGAAAAAATGTAAGAACTTAGGACTCTAGCGGAAACATTTACTTTTTTCCCAGGATTCTTAGCCTGCTTCTTTCGTAGGTTAGCCAGATTAGCTTCTTGAGATGAATAGAGGATATTGACATCAACTAATTTTTTAATGACCTTGAGACGCATCTGAAACCTCCTCTTTTCTACCAGCAAGACTAAGGTATATACTTTCCAAAGACTGGTCTGGATGGTCTTTTCTCAAGTCCTCTACGCTACCACAATAAATCAAATGCCCCTTTTTCAAAATGGCAATCCGATCACAGACTTGCTCGGCTACCTCTAGGACATGAGTTGAAAACAAGACCGTCTTCCCTTTTTGTGCATGTTCCTTCATCATCTGCTTCAAATCAAAGGCAGCCTGGGGATCCAAACCAGTCAAGGGTTCGTCCAAGACCCAAATATCAGGATCAGACAAGAGTGCTCCGATGACAAAGACTTTCTGACGCATTCCGTGAGAAAGTGTTTCAATAACCTGATAGCGATTTTCAGCAAAATCAAAAACGCTCAATAGCCTAGCTAGACTAGCCTCCAAGTCAGAGCTAGTCAGATCATAAGAGGAGGCGATTAATTCCCAAAATTCATTGGCTGTTAAGCGTAAGAATAAGTCAGGCGAGTCTGCTACGTAGCCAATCTTTCGTTTGATAGCCAATCGATTTTCCGATAAATCCTGACCGTCTACCAAAATACGACCACTACTGGGTAAAATGATACTGACTAGGGATTTTATAGTAGTCGATTTTCCAGCCCCATTATGGCCAATCAAGCCCATAATCTCCCCATTTTCAATCTGCAAATTGAGATTGCTCAAGGCCTCTTTATCACCATACAACTTACTAACATTTTGAAATTCAATCATGAGAAATCTCCTCTCTTTATCTATGTAATTTACTATAATTATAGCGCTTTCATTTTAAAAATCAACATTTTATATAAAATAGTCAAAAACTTATTATTCAGTTTTACGCAAACGTTTGAGCTAACCAATACTTTATGATAGAATAAAGAACAAGATTGACAAGTAAGAGGAAACATCATGCAAAATCAAACACTCATGCAATACTTTGAATGGTATCTGCCCCACGACGGTCAGCACTGGACGCATCTAGCTGAAGATGCTCAACACCTAGCCGATCTCGGTATCAGCCATGTCTGGATGCCACCAGCTTTTAAGGCGACCAATGAAAAAGATGTCGGCTATGGGGTCTATGACTTATTCGACTTAGGAGAGTTTAACCAAAAAGGAACTGTCCGCACCAAGTATGGTTTTAAAGAAGACTATCTTCAAGCCATTCAAGCTCTAAAAGCACAGGGAATCCAACCAATGGCCGATGTGGTGCTCAATCACAAGGCTGCGGCCGATCACATGGAAGCCTTTCAAGTTATTGAAGTGGATCCTGTAGACCGTACAGTTGAACTTGGAGAACCCTTCACCATCAATGGCTGGACTAGCTTTACCTTCGATGGTCGCCAAGATACCTACAATGACTTCCACTGGCACTGGTACCACTTCACCGGTACAGACTACGATGCCAAACGCCGCAAGTCTGGCATTTATCTCATCCAAGGGGACAACAAGGGTTGGGCAAATGAGGAATTGGTCGATAATGAAAACGGTAACTATGACTACCTCATGTATGCCGACCTAGATTTTAAACATCCTGAAGTCATCCAAAATATCTATGACTGGGCTGACTGGTTCATGGAAACGACTGGTGTAGCTGGTTTCCGCTTGGATGCCGTCAAACACATTGATTCTTTCTTTATGCGCAATTTCATCCGCGATATGAAGGAAAAATACGGTGAGGATTTCTATGTGTTCGGTGAATTTTGGAACCCCGACAAGGAAGCCAATCTAGACTATCTTGAAAAAACGGAAGAACGCTTTGACCTTGTTGATGTTCGTCTCCACCAAAATCTCTTTGAAGCCAGTCAAGCTGGCGCAAACTATGACCTTCGTGGTATTTTCACAGATAGCTTGGTTGAACTCAAACCTGACAAGGCTGTAACCTTTGTCGACAACCACGATACCCAACGTGGTCAGGCTCTTGAGTCTACTGTTGAAGAATGGTTCAAGCCAGCAGCCTATGCCCTCATTCTATTACGTCAAAATGGACTGCCATGTGTCTTTTACGGAGACTACTATGGGATTTCAGGAAAATACGCTCAAGAAGATTTCAAAGAAGTTCTTGACCGCCTCCTAGCCATCCGAAAAGACTTGGCCTATGGAGAACAAACAGACTACTTTGATGAGGCTAACTGTGTCGGTTGGGTACGTTCAGGTGCTGAAAATCAATCCCCAATCGCAGTCTTAATCTCAAATGACCAAGAAAACAGCAAGTCAATGTTTGTCGGCCAAGAATGGGCTAACCAAACCTTTGTAGATTTACTTGGCAACCACCAAGGTCAAGTTACAATTGATGAAGAAGGTTATGGACAATTCCCAGTCTCAGAAAGATCTGTAAGTGTCTGGGCAGCCAATACAATCTAACATACAATGATAAGCAAGCCAGGTCCAATCGGATTTGGCTTTTTTGTAGTCAAAAAAGACCTACCCAAATGGATAGATCTTTATACTCAATGAAAATCAAAGAGCAAACTAGGAAGCTAGCCGCAGGCTGTACTTGAGTACGGCAAGGTGAAGCTGACGAGGTTTGAAGAGATTTTCGAAGAGTATTGCTTGATTACAATTTACCTGCTACCGCATCCAACAATTCTTGGATTTTAGCTTGGTTGCTTCCTCCTGCCATAGCCATGTCGGGTTTACCACCACCACGTCCATCGACGATTGGTGCCAATTCTTTGACAAGGTTTCCTGCATGAAGGTCTTTTGTCTTGCTTGCTACAAGGACATTGACTTTGTCCCCAATTGCTGCAACTAGAACAAGCAAGTCAGAGTAATCTTTTTGTTTCCAATTGTCCGCAAAAGTACGAAGGGCACCTGCATCTGATACAGACACTTGACTAGCAATGTAACGGTGACCGTTGACTTCCTTAACATCCTTGAAGATGTCGCCTGCGGCTGCAGCTGCTGCTTTTTCTTTCAACTCAGCATTTTCTTTTTGAAGTTGACGAAGTTGTTCTTGAAGTCCTTCTACCTTATGAGGAACTTCTTTAAGTTGAGGTGCTTTAAGGGTTGCTGCGACAGCTTTAAGAGCGTCTTCTTGTTCACGGTAGGCTTCAAAGGCTTCCTTACCAGTCACTGCCAAGATACGACGCGTTCCTGATCCGATTCCTTCTTCTTTGACGATCTTGAAGAGACCAATCTCAGAAGTGTTACCAACGTGGGTACCACCACAAAGCTCGATAGAGTAGTCACCAATAGTAACAACACGGACTTCTTTTCCGTATTTCTCACCAAAGAGGGCCATAGCACCCATTTCCTTGGCAGTGTCAATATCTGTTTCAACTGTCTTCACTTCAAGAGCTTCCCAGATTTTTTCGTTGACTTGCTGTTCAATTGCACCCAATTCTTCAGCAGTCACTGCTTGGAAGTGGGTAAAGTCAAAGCGAAGGAATTCAACTTCGTTAAGAGATCCTGCTTGTGTTGCGTGGTTTCCAAGGATGTTGTGAAGAGCAGCGTGAAGCAAGTGAGTCGCAGTGTGGTTTTTCATAACACGGTGACGACGATTTGTATCAATTGCTAAGGTATATTCTTGATTCAAGGCAAGTGGTGCAAGGACTTCAACAGTGTGAAGGGCTTGTCCATTTGGAGCTTTTTGAACATTTGTCACAGTAGCCACAACCTTACCTGACTCATCCAAGATTTGTCCATGGTCAGCTACCTGTCCACCCATTTCAGCGTAGAATGGCGTTTCCGCAAAGATAAGTGAGGCAGTTCCTTCTGACACAGCTTCTACTTCTGCATTGTCAGCCACGATAGCCACCAATTTAGAAGACAATTGGCTAGCATTGTAGTTGAAGACACTTTCCACTGTGATGTTTTGAAGGGTTTCATTTTGCATACCCATTGAGCCCCCCTTAACAGCTGACGCACGCGCTCGCTCTTGCTGTTCTTTCATGGCTGCTTCAAATCCTTCACGGTCAACAGTCATACCAGCTTCTTCAGCGATTTCTTCAGTCAATTCAAATGGGAATCCATAAGTGTCATAAAGTTTGAATACATCTGAACCAGCAATGACAGATTGACCTTTTTCTTTCAAGTCTGCTACAATGCCTTGGGCAAAGTGTTGACCTGAGTGAAGGGTACGCGCAAATGACTCTTCCTCGCTCTTAACGATTTTTTCGATAAAGTCACGTTTTTCAAGCACTTCTGGGTAGTAGCTTTCCATGATTTTTCCAACAGTTGGAACGAGTTTGTAAAGGAAAGGCTCATTGATACCCAATTTTTGACCATGCATAGAGGCACGACGGAGCAGACGACGAAGGACGTAACCACGACCCTCATTTCCTGGAAGGGCACCATCCCCGATGGCAAATGAAAGTGAACGGATGTGGTCAGCGATGACCTTAAAGCTCATGTTGTCGCCATCTTGGTCATAAACCTTACCAGACAATTTCTCCACTTCACGAATAATAGGCATAAAGAGGTCTGTCTCAAAGTTTGTCTTAGCCCCTTGGATAACGGCCACCAAACGCTCCAAACCAGCGCCCGTATCAATGTTCTTGTGTGGTAATTCCTTGTACTCGCTACGAGGAACAGCAGGGTCTGCGTTAAATTGTGACAAAACGATGTTCCAGATTTCGATGTAACGGTCGTTTTCGATATCTTCTGCAAGGAGACGAAGACCGATATTTTCTGGGTCAAAAGCTTCTCCACGGTCAAAGAAAATTTCTGTATCTGGTCCAGAAGGTCCAGCACCGATTTCCCAGAAGTTGTCCTCGATTGGAATCAAGTGACTTGGATCCACTCCCACTTCAATCCAGCGGTTGTAAGAATCTTTATCATCTGGATAGTAGGTCATGTAAAGTTTTTCAGCTGGGAAGTCAAACCACTCAGGGCTGGTCAAAAGCTCATAAGCCCAAGTGATTGCTTCGTCACGGAAGTAATCTCCGATTGAGAAGTTCCCCAACATTTCAAACATGGTATGGTGACGTGCAGTCTTCCCTACGTTTTCAATGTCGTTGGTACGGATAGCCTTTTGCGCATTGGTAATACGTGGATTTTCAGGAATGATGGTCCCGTCAAAGTATTTCTTAAGGGTTGCTACCCCAGAGTTGATCCACAAAAGTGTTGGATCATTTACAGGAACCAAGCTCACTGATGGTTCTACTGAGTGACCTTTGGTCGCCCAGAAATCAAGCCACATTTGGCGTACTTGTGCACTAGATAGTTGTTTCATATTGTCTCCTTATTTACTTGTTTAATGTGATTGGCTTTCCAGCATTTCCACATAGTCGATGGCAACACAGAGGGAAATGACTAGGTCTGCATAAGCGTCCTCAAGAACCGTTACGGTATAGGTAGAAGTCAGATGGAAGAGTTCCTTCTTAATTTCCGCAATCAGCTGATCGCGATCATCCAGCAATTTGAAATTCAAATCCCAGATATTGCCCTCGATACGAAGACCTAGATTATCAAACTCATACTTATCTCGCCAGAAGGTCAACTTCTTGCGAATGACAAAACTCGAGCCATCCCGAAGCTGAATCTCAAAACGAGGAAGCAAGGTCAAGATTTCTTTACTGATCTGACTGACCTGTTCACCATTAGCATCATAGATGATAAAAGTTTTGGGAATCTTAAAAAATGATCCCTCCACCTGATAGGCAATTTCTCCCCTGTCATCCTTGATAGCAAAGCGCTCGCCTCCAAGACGAAACTTTTGTTTGACAAGAAATGTTTTCATCAACACCTCCAAAAAATCAAAAGACAAGCTCATATCACGAAGGGCGAAAAACCGCGGTACCACCTTCATTCAATGAACTTGTCATTCTCTTGTTCTTATGCAATTGTATGATTGAGTAGCATGACTTCCTAACTTAGATGGCTCGCAGCACCGCCATTTCTCTGGACTAAGACTACTGAAAATCAATTCTCAACTTTCTTATTATAACGTTTTTTTAAGCTTGCGTCAACTGGAAATCATCCTAATGAAATAGTACAAAATAGTAATTTGAACCAAGTAGAAATCTTCCAAAATATGGTTGTTCGTTAAGAACGAAGTAAATCTAGTAATTTGTCATTGATTTTTTGATAATATCCAAAATAGTGATCTTCAATATTAAATGTATCCTGAAGAACAAAACGTAAGGTATCTATTGTTTGGTTCAATTTTTTAGAATTTACTATTTTACCATCGATTTCTGATAGTCCATGTGCAACTTTGTTACGCTCACTATTTAGACCGGTAATAACCTTAAGTGACTTCAATAAGTCAGGAGAGACTTGATAAAAAGTTAGAATATTTTCATAAGATAAAAGGTTTAAGGTTGATTGAGGTGAATAAATTCTTTCCTCTTCATTTTCTATTCCTTTTGCTTTTTTAAATTCTAAATCAATAAAATCTAAAATCTTCTCAAAATCTTTGTATTCTTCATTTAATTTGGGTAATGCCCCATCATATTTGATTAAATCAGGATAATCTTTTTTGATCTTTTCTTCGATGATAAATTCAACATAAGACTTTGATTTGATTAAGACATCTGCTACTTGTCCTCTCTCTTTCAATACTTCTATCATTAAAAAGTAATTAAGGGCTTTCTTCTCAACATCTGTCAATGGATAGTCTTGAATATCTTTTAAAATAGCTTGCGTTTTAAATACTTTTACAAAGTCATTTAATGTAGCTCGTAAAAAAGATAATTTCTTTTTAGAAAGTAAGTTATTGTATTCTTTTTTTGTAACAAGTTCTTCTGCAGCAAGATAATCATAGGAAGCTATCAGATTTCTTAAATGACGTTTGATTAAAGATTGATTAAATTTTTCAGCCTCATCTTTAATAGTACGATCTTCGTAATCCTTTTGGTTATCCTCGTTCTCGTTAAAAAGCTTCTGTTCACCTTCACTTGAAAGTGGCACATACTTTCTATTTGCTGATTTGTTAGGAGTTGCAACCTGGATAGCCTGAGTATTATAATCTTTGATTCGATTGAGGGCAAATAAAGCCGAAATAATCTGAGGCGTTCCTGAAGATAGGTTTAAGATTAATTGATGATCAGTTCCAGAATATTTTTCAACAATCTGTCCCATAACCTCATACATTTTATCAAATAGATAAACCTCATCATTTTTTAGAATTGTTGACTCAATTGTCACATCAGGATGATAATCTTCTATGGAAAAAATAGCTTGCTCAATGAGATCTTTCTTGATCAGCATCTCCTCACTATAAACTAAAACAATCTTCTCCGGTCTATAAGTGCGTGCAATATGTAATAAAGCTGCATCTCGATTATTACTAATCGGATCTGTCGTTCCAACTGCTGAAATTAAAATTTCCAAGATATTCTACCTCTCATTATTTCAGTAATTCTAATAATTCTTTATTAAAATCCTTGTAAAAATTAAAATCCTTTTCAGTAAGTTGATACTGTTCCTTGATTAGCACTTTTAAGGCTTTTAGAACTGGACCTAACTGTTTAAGTTCCTCAGAATCTAGTGAATCCAATTTATGAGCTATCGTATTTCGTGTTTTGTTCATTCTCAAAATCGGTTTGATTTTGTTATGCAATATCCACTCTCTTTTTTCTTGAAGGATCTTGTCATAATCCCAAATCCCGATATAATATTTTACTGAATCGTTCGCGTAATTATCCAGAAATCCTGGATAACGATTTTCGATATAGTCACCTAAGATAAACTCTGTAAGGTTTTTAATTCTAATCAGACCTTCACTAAAATTCCCACGTTCTTTTTGCAAATCAATAGTCAAATAAGCATTTAATACTTTTTTCTGTTCTTCGCTCCATTTTTTCTTTTGGAGGACTTGAGGTACAGCTTGCCTATCTAATGAATCGACAATATCTTGTAACTTTTTGCGACAGTCTTTCAAACCAGGGAGGTCAGGCAATTGATTTGCTATCTCTAAACTTGCTTTGTAATCATATTTCTTAATAAAATCACGTAAAGTTTTTTTCATTAAGCCTTGTTTAAACTTTTCTGAAGTATCTTCAATAGTTCGATCGACAAAGTCCCGCTTATTATCTATATTTGTATCAATTAGTGCATCAATATCTTCTGAATCATCATGCCCAACTCCAGCGTTCGATTTTTTTTCAGGACTTGGAACTTGTACTGCCTTGACATTGATTTCACTTAGTCTATTAAGAACAAACAAAGCTGATTTTATTTGAGGAGTTCCACTTGAAAGATTAAGAATAAATTCGTCGTCTTTTGTATAATACTCTCGTATAATAGCATCAAATTGATCAAACATGGTATCAAAAATATGTACTTCATTGTTTAAAATGATTGGCTCATGGTATACAATTTCTGGGACGTATTGACTATCAATAGAACGAATTACTTTCTCAATATCATCTTTCTTACAAATCAGTTCCTCAGAAAAAACAATAATAATCTTATCCGGACGGTATTTTCTCGCAATATGAACTAAGGCTCCATCGTGAAAATTTCGGATTGGATCGGTATTCCCCACTGCTGAAATCAAAACCTTCATTTAGAAATCTCCTTAATCATAAAGTTTGCCTTGCCCATTTCATAGAAGGATTCATTATTCATTATCAGTTTACGAGTTGCTTGTGTTGTTTTAACACTTTTCATTGGTGCTTTTGTTAATTTCAAGACTCCCTTTTCAACCATCCTAGTGGTTCTGCTATTCCCATAACGTTCTTGTAAAATATCTTTTGCTTTTTCAAAAATTGTTTTTGTCCAAACTCCACTACCAGCACCCAAGTATATAGGATATTGAATATTTGGCTGAATTTTATTTTCAGGAAAATCTGATAAGAAAAAGTTTTTATATTCTTTGTAAAAGGCTTGCGCTCTCTGTCCTAATTCTTCCATTAGGATTCCAGCTTCCTTAGTAGTTGTAGTAATGGTGAAATTGATTTTAGTTGAGGGCGCGATTGCTTCCCTATATAAAGGGAGAGGCTTGGCAAGAGGGGGCTTGGCTTTATGATCCCATTTTTGAACTAAAATAAGACTTTTATTACTAAACGGTTTGCTATCACTAACACGAATAGCATTAAACAAGTCATCATAGTCCTGCCCTTTTTTTGCTCCCCAAGGAATCAAAGATTTGTTTTCCTTTTCATCTTTCACAACATTTTCATTATTCCAGTCAGGATTGGTATTCATCAAAATAGTTCGAATAGCTCCCTTTAATGAACTTCCAGGAATATAGGGATTACCAAAAGGATCTCTAATAAACTTTGATACTTGATTTATTGCGCCTCCTCTTAAATAATTATTATTTGTTTCTAACTCAGTTTCTATAATTCTATAGCCACCAAAGTTACGGTCAGAAATACGGTTATCCTCTAAAAAAGATATCAAGCGATTATTTCTGGCGTTTGGCTTCGTCTCCTGTAAAAAACGCTCAAACTTTTGATCGTATCCTTTCTCCACCATGCGATTATAAAACTTACCCATATCAGGAAAATAAAAGTACCCATTTTCATAGATAAATTCTCGAGAAGTATATTTTTCACCATTCCCAATATGAATAGGGGCCATAGCTAGGAGGCTGAATTGAAAGATTTTATATTCTGTTTTCATCTTTCTCCCTCCATCTTGAAAAATAGTGGTTTAGCATAGTTTAATACTTCATGCGGGAAATCAAGAGGTCTTACATCTACAATCTGTCCTGTAAAGGTTTCAGAGAAAGTAGATCCAGAAGCAAACTTATATAAATCCTGCTTACGGTAATTTTCATTAGTTTCTGTACTAAAAGCAAAACCACTTGATTTACTTATTAAATAGGAACCAGTTTCCATAGCATATTCAAGTTCCTTTTCGACTGGTAGAGAAGTCGTAAAGGTCATGACAGGTCCTTGATGGGCCTTGGTGAGACGATTTTTTAAGCTATCTGGTAAATCTAAAATAGTCAAATCAAATTGTCCATAACCACTGGAACGTTTCCCACCAATTCCTGTATACTGCAAGCTTGTCATGAGTTCATTCAAGAGGTCAGATTCGTTTGCAATCACGTAAAGAGAAGAATCATCTCTAAATCTAACGGTAGACACTTGAAAAAGATTCCCATCTACATGAGGTTGGTTTTTAGTGATAATGTTTGTTACTGCATGTTCTTCGTCTTCAAAAAGCGTTCCTTTTACATAAGAATCAAATTTATCCAAGGGTATAAACTGAAGTTTCTTCGCCATTTTCGCTTGACGTCTTACTTCTTTGACATCCGTTGTTAAGTCAGGCTGATCAAACTTTGGAAATCCTATCGGCTTAGGTAATAATGGACCTGACTGATAAGGAAAGGCATCAGTCAAAACAAAATGATCTTGACCCGCTATTGACACGAATTCCTCCATTTTCCCCATTTTTTTTGCCTCAATAGCCAAGGCAGAAAATAATCGGTCAGCTGCAAAAGTCATTTTAGAACTATCCAGAGTACCTGCTCCAAAGTGAGCAGACTGAAAGTTCATAATATACATCTTATAGGTCATACTAGACCTCCGTAGTTAAAAGTTCATTCAATCTACTAACATCATAGTTTCCGAAAACTGTATTTGCTTTAAGATCCTCAAAAACAACTTTACCATATCCACGAGAACCTGAACCACCTAAATAATCAAGTTCCAACAGTTTTAATCCATCAAGAATCACTTTGAAGTCTTCTTCTACTTGAGCTTGACTCTTGTCTGTCACCTCATAGATCAACTCAAATCCAAAGATACTGTCTCGGATAGCACGTTCAATTTGTCTTGGATTTGCTTCAGCAGTGATACGATCAATAGTATTTTCAAACTTAACCTCAGTATAACCTTTGACAGCTCGTGAATCTAAATCTTTTTTGTTAGTTAGAAAGGCATCTCTAAAGATGAGTCTTCCTACTTTATAGTTTTTGTCTGAACTATTCCCAAAGAGACGACTAATAATTTCCCCATCTTCTCCTGGTTTTTCTGCTAATTTAGTATTATATACTCTTGCCAAAAGGGTACGCATTTTCCCTTTGATACTAGATCCTGGAATAATGGGTAAGTTTGTAATTGGATCTTTAATCACAGGTGAGTCCGTAGCACCAATCGCCGCAAAAGCATTACTTGTCCCAATATGAAGTCCTGTCTCTAGACGGATTTGTGCTGTTACTTTAATTTTTGCAAATGCCATTAATCTTTTCCTCCATAAAATTTAAAATAAGCTACTAGCGCTTCCATATAGCGACAAAAACGTTGGAGACTTTCCCTACTATTAATTTCTTTTAAAATTGGTAAAATCTTACCTTTTTGAACTAAGTCCAGTACCGCCTCTTCACGGCCTGATTGATAGACGAATTGGACCCTCAAATAGGCAATCTTATCCTTTAATTCTTCGTACTCACGGACCTTACTTTCATCAAAGAGGGTACTCGTTAAACTCAATAAGTTTCGTAGTTTACTCATGGATAGAACATCTGAATTTTTATTTTTAAAATTACGCTTATCAGTTACTAAATTTTTAATGGTTTTTTCTGCCTTATCTACGTAATTATCATCTGTTAAAATTGCCATCTATGAATCCTTTCTAATCTCATAAATATATAGAAGTAAAGCTATCTCTGCTTCCTTACGTTCATTATCGCTACCTGTATACCAAGAAAAGAATAAATCTTTAAACTCTTTAAACTCTTCTTTTTTATCCTTAGAAGTTTGATCTTCTAAGCGCGTCAAATAATAGGCTAATCGAGCAATATTCATACGATCGTAGTTGCGAAGGAGCTCAATAAGTCTATATACAAAACTCTTTCCTCGCTCATCTTGAATATTAAAGTAGTAACGAATGCTCTTCAGTTTCCCATTATAGACATTGTCAATAAATTGGTCGAACTTCAAGGTATAATTTCTTTCAGAATCAACATTGCCAAAAGATTGGTCCAACTTCAAGGTATTACCTGCTTTAAAAAGGGAAATACTATCCTTGTCGTTATCCTTTGCTGCTCCTTCTAGCTTACCAGTTTCTTCAGCCATAAGGCTAACTGGAGTTTTATCTGGAAATAGGCCGATTCCTGCTGATAGGGTTAATTTACCATTTGTCCACTTGATAAAGTTTTGTCGGAGACAAATAGTGAACTCAATAATATCCTGCCAGGAACCGATCGCAAATACATCATCTCCACCGGCATAAATAATCGATAGTTTTTTCTCTTTGGCAAACTGGTTGATATAGACCTTAAAGAAGAGACTCATACTTCTAGAGAAGGTCGCTGAACGTGCCAGAGTATTATACTTGCCACTATCTTGGTAAGAGAACCCAGCCATAAAGGCGGCTCCTAGGTCATCCACATCTAGTCGAACGACTGCCAGACGCTTGATTCCTTGTCCAGTTTCACTATCCTGAGATAATTTGGCGTACTCGTAAATCTCATCATACTTGTAATCTCCGACAAAGACATGGGTTGCTTTTAGGATATCTGTACTATAGCTATTCTTTACATAAATACGGTCCCACTCTTCATTGGCAAGGTCGGCTTTTGAAATACCACTAATATAGGCTCCCGGACCTATCGGCAGGCCTTTTTCTTTTGTCACAATATAGTAGTTTTCTTGTATTTCCTTGGCAAAGCGATACATTCCTGCACAGATATGGCAGACCTCTTGATCTTTATACTTGGTAAGCTTTTCGACTGAGTGGCAAATTGCACATTCTTTCTGAGAACTTTTTCCTCCTTGGTTGAGTTCAAGGAGAGTTTTGGCATCATAACGAGAAATTTTCTTTTGAGAAATCATCCGACTGGTTGTTTGATAGACTTTTCGATAGTCAGCCAGTGTCGTTGTCATATCATTGGCAGAAAACGGACTCCAACCAAATGCTACGTACAGACCTGTCTGGAAATGCTCGACCAGAAACTGATTGAATTCTGCTTCAAAGTTAGCCAAGGTTTCTCTAGTTTTTTCGGTGTTTGGAAGGATAAAATAGGCATGCCCTCCACCGACGTAGAGGAGATTAGCCCTTGTAAGCTCTAACTTCTCCAGTAAGCTGTCAGCAATATGTTCCCCCATAAAATCTAGATACAAGGAACGTGCTTTTAGTTGCTTGGCAGCTCCAGCTGTTGCGATATTGTAGATAAAATCCTGAATCCCTGACAGGTCAAAACTTGCTAATAAAAAGGCCTTCTCGCTATAAAAAGCTTCTAAGTCTTGTCCCAGCACTTTCTCATAGTCACGGCAATTCTTGTCTGCTAAATAGTCCTCTACAGCTAGGGCAAAGCCAGCTGTCAGACGACTGTAGGTTGCTAGAGAAATATCCGATAATTCCTTGGTTCTTGTCGAAACAGGCACATAGGAAAGAGTAGCCTCAAGGAGATTCAAAAGGGCATCTATCTCAGATTGGCTAAAGTCCAATCTCTCAAACTCTTTTTCTAAGGTCCCTACTATCAGGTCATAGTCTGACTGGTCAGACGGCTCACTCGTTCCCTTAGCATAGTTTGGTTCCCCGTCAAGCTCTAATAGTCGTGCATCGAGATAACGCTGACTAGGGCTATCTGAAAATACATTGAAGATATCCGATTGTTTGCTTAGGAAATCTTCTTTTCCTCCATGAGTTCTTACTGGCCCTTTTAGTCCTGAAGCAATCTTTGCCGCAGCTGACGTGATATAGACCAAACTATCAGAAGCCAAGTCCGTCGGTAAATCACTAGAAGTCGCCTTGGCTATCTGCTGGGCTATTTTTTCATTATCCGAAAAGCGTCTAAACCATTCGGACCCAATGGTACCTAGGTCTTTCTCATCATACCTGGAACCTTGAATCACCTTGCTGATAGCGTGCAAAAGCGACCCATAAACTAAATCAATCTTTTCTTTCTTCAAGTTCTAAACCTCCCATCCCTAAGCTAGTTTTCATACCGAGACCTGAGTACTCCCCAAATTTTAGAAGCATATTGGCATATGCTTTCAAGGTATTTGGACCTGTAATTTTAAAGGTAAATTTCCCCCTGAAACCAGGGATTTTTTTGCCATGGACTTTAAAATAGCTGGACTCCAATCGATAACTGGTAACCCTACTATGCTTGACCAAGTAGTCCAGGGTTTCCTCTTCGATTTCCTGACGATTCTCGACCAGACGTGCATACTTCATCATCAAACTCTGAAAGATGAGGCGCATGGTCGGAAAGAGTACGTACTCTCCCTGAGAGCGAAATCCTGTCGGAGTTTGAAAATGAATGGTGTAGAGTGACCGATCTTGGTTTTCATTAAAAAACTCAAAGAGTTGCTCCGAACTGAGATCTTGCATGGACACAGACTCTACCATGAGAGTCGGTAAATCATGAAGCTCTACTTTCTTGAGCTCCAATAGAACAGGCAGAATCTGCTTGACAGCCTCATCCGTCAGGAGATGAAGGGACCATAGGGTCTTGTCCTTTTGATGGATGATTTTTAGTGAATAGGGGTTGGTCTCCTGTTCATGTAACCAAGTCACATAGTCTGGTTCTAGCTTTTCCATGAGAAAACCTTGGAATTTTGTCGATAGGTCGCTCGGTGATTGGTCAATCCGCTTAAATGATAGTTCGATGCGTTTCATATGCCTCCTTTATTGATACAATTGCGCTTTTGCTTTCTCATGAGCGCTTTTTTCTTTTACTTTTGGAATCCTTTGCCCTTATGAAACTGTCCCCTCTCGAGGTAGATAGGTAGCTATACGGAGAAGTTGAGAATACTTTTGTCAATATTGTCAATGGACAGTTTCCGACCCCTCTCGAGGTAGATAGGTGTCTATACCGTTACAGGTTTGACATCCCTTACTGCTGCGGTAATAAAGTTTCCGGCCCCTCTCGAGGTAGATAGGGAGCTATACATATTGCGTCTTACATTATGACCCTTTTAGCAATTCTGTTTCCGTCCCCTTTCGAGGTAGATAGATATCTATACGATGGAAACGCTGATTTTGAATACTTCCCATCTATGTTTCCGGCCCCTCTCGAGGTAGGTAGCTATACAGAATTCAAAATAGAGCCAGATGGTTTGATTACAACTAAATAGTTCCCGGCCCCTCGCGAGGTAGATAGGTAGCTATACTGATAACCCTAGCTTTAAAACGGCAACAGGGAAGGTTTCCGGCCTCTCGCGAGGTAAATAGGGTTCTATACCATCAAGACACATCAGTATTGCACATACAATCAGTTTCCGGCCCCTCGCGAGGTAGATAGGTAGCTATACGAGCGTACTCAAAAAATCAACGTGTATACTGGAACTGGTTTCCGGCCCCTACCGAGGTTGATAAGTACCTATACCCGCAAAGAACTAGAACAAGCTGGATTCGGCTGGGTGTTTCCGGCCCCTCTCGAGGTAGATAGGTTCTTATACTTTGAAAAAATTTCAATCAATGCTTTTTACAATCTGTTTCCGGCCCCTCCCGAGGTAGATAGGTATCTATACTATTTCTCAAGGTGTAATCCACATTGAGAACGGGATTTTGTTTCCGGCCCCTTTCGAGATGGATAGGTAATTATACGTACAAAATTTTGTACTTTTTCCTTTACATTTAAGAGTTTTCGGTCCCTCCCGAGGTAAATAGGTTTCTATACCTGAATCTGCAGTTAAGCAGATTAATGATGCGTGGAAAGGGTTTCCGGCCCCTCGCGAGGTAGATAGGTTCTTATACTGTTCAAACTAAGACAATGGAAAAAATTACGACCTTTCCGTCCCCTCTCGAGGTGGATAGGTTCTTATACGACTACATATGACATCTGCAATTCAGGTGATTACACTGTTTCCGGCCCCTCGCGAGGTGATTAGGGTGGTTTACTTACGCAAAACCTGAATTTAATTGGGAACAAATAAGTTTACGTCCCCTCTCGAGGTAGATAGGTTCTTATACTGCTTTCAAGATTATCTCTCAAGTTGTATCATCTGGTTTCCGTCCCCTCTCGAGGTAGATAGGTTCTTATACCCAAGACCATGCTACACAAGTAAAACAAGCAGAGTTTCCGTCCCCTCGCGAGGTAGATAGGTGGCTATACGAGGATTTGAGATGATTCCAAAATTTAGAGCGTGGTTTCCGGCCCCTTGCGGGGTGAATAGGTTGTTCTACAAGAAATATGGCACTTACAGATACACATGTTCTTGGAGCATTTCCGGCCCCTCCCGAGGTAAGAAGATTTCTATACTTTTCAGTACCACGGTATTAAAGGAATGCGGTGGGGATTTCCGGCCCCTCTCGAGGTGGATAGGTTCTTATACAAACCGGCAAATCAATTGCTCACTACATCCAAAACAACAAGGGGTTTCCGTCCCCTCTCGAGGTAGATAGGTTCTTATACTGAAATTTGAAGAACTAACAGAATTGTTGACCAAAGTTTCCGTCCCCTCTCGAGGTAGATAGATAGCTATACGATAAAGGTGAGACTTTCGAACAAGCAATCAGTTATCCAGCATTTCCGGCCCCTCGCGAGGTGATTAGGGTGGTTTACTTACGCAAAACCTGAATTTAATTGGGAACAAATGAGTTTCCGGCCCCTCTCGAGGTAGATAGGTTCTTATACCCAATTTTCTTTATCGGTTTCGTACTTGGATTGATTGCGTTTCCGTCCCCTCTCGAGGTGGATAGGTTCTTTTCTTATACACAAACCAAAAACAATTAAAGCCGGACTCGTTGTAGGGTTTCCGTCCCCTCTCGAGGTGGATAGGTTCTTATACGACTACATATGACATCTGCAATTCAGGTGATTACACTGTTTCCGGCCCCTCGCGAGGTGATTAGGGTGGTTTACTTACGCAAAACCTGAATTTAATTGGGAACAAATAAGTTTACGTCCCCTCTCGAGGTAGATAGGTATCTATACGGATGGTGGTGGGAGGAGTCTGATGGCTCTTATCCGTTTCCGGCCCCTCGCGAGGTAGATAGGTTCTTATACCAAACGACAATGACAATGTTGTTTTTGGGACTTATAAGTTTCCGTCCCCTCTCGAGGTGGATAGGTTCTTATACCGTTCGATCCCTGGATTTGAAGAAAGTGACTCTCCGACTCAGTTTCCGTCCCCTCTCGAGGTAGATAGGTTCTTATACCTGACAAAAAATACCAAGATACCGAGTTAAATAAGTTTCCGGCCCCTCTCGAGGTGGATAGGTTCTTATACTGTTGGAGCTCAAGGAGGAGTTATATTCCCAGTTGACTATAAGTTTCCGTCCCCTCTCGAGGTGGATAGGTTCTTATACCCCATATTTTGTGGTTGGATTTAAAAACAAACACAAGATATAACCTATTTGGAAACTAATTATAGTATACCATAAATTGTAAGAGTTTTCACATCAAAAAAACAAACAATCTGCATCTTCTAGCTCTCTATCATCGGTATTCAAACGAATAGTCTCTTCTCGATTCCCAACATAGACAATAATATTATCAAATTCGCTAGGATCATAAAAATATTCCAATTCTCGAATCAAGACTTGATAACTAGCCTTCTCTAGGTCAACCTCAAAACAAGAGCGTTGGACTCTCATCCCAAATCCTTCTAACAATTTAGCTAATCGTAATCTTCTTTTATTGCTAATAATATCGTAGATTATCAGACAAAAGAGGGATTTCTTTTTAGCAAATTCCTTTTCTTCTCCTGATAAATGATAATATAATCCCATCACTCTTCTCCTGTATAGGCTGTTACATACAAATGACTATCCTGCTGTTCAAAAGCCCGAATCAAGCGCTTAATCTGCTGGTCAGTCGTGTAAAAGAAAGAATAGCGCTTTTTATCCAGCTCGATATACTGATGTATCTCTAGCATCCTCTCTCTCATAGCTAGAAGAAATACTTTCCTTCCCTCATCTTTTAAAATAAAAGTACCATCAGCCTTTGTTTCAAAATGCTCATCTTTTAAACTCTCTTCCAAAATCAATTGCATGATCGTATTGTCTACAATGACTGGTCTCCACTCCTCCATCAAATCGCTCGCAAGACAAGCGTGATGACCATGGCTCTGATGTAGGATACCAAATCCATAACTTAAGCCATTTTTCCGTATCAAACCCAAAAAGCAGGAATAAAGAATGGTGTAACCAAAATTAAGCAAACAGTTGAAACAATCCTCAGCAGGACGCGTTCTACGACCATGAAAACGAAAAGAATCCGGTACTAGTAAGCTCAGATAGTAAAAATAAGATTTCGCAATACGACCTTCATACCCCATTATCTGCGAGATGGACTCTGCCTCCTTTATTTTCTGAAGGGTTAAATGAAAACGTCCAAATTCATCTACTGACAAGATTCCATCTTGATTATAGCTTTTCAACAAGGAAAGTTGATGCTTAACTTTAGCAGATACGATTTCCTTTGAAAGAACTAGACAAAAGTCTTGGCCTAGGCAAGCCCTGACTTGTTTCTCTTGCTTATCAAAGTCTTCTTGACGATAAGAATCTAAACAAGCCAAAAATTTACCCTCGCTAGAAAAATAGTAGACATTAATATTCTCCCTTGCTAAAGCTCTCAATAATTGCGTACTTATTTGAGCCTGACCAAAAATTAAAAGATTGTCGACAAGGTAGATGGATACTTCTCTCTCGATTTCTCGCTGACTATTTTTTATGATGATTTTCTGATTGGATAGACCTAAAAAATAGTCCGATTTTTGTACAAATAAATCACTCATCTATCACTTTCCCTCCTCAAATCATAAAGGATACTAGTCTATCACTTTTCAAAAAATTGTCAACTATTTTTTGTACTTTTTTAAAAGAAAAAACGAACCAGCTTGACTGATTCGTTTTCTTACGTTTATCTCCTACTTCCGATACATTTTAAACTGTAGGAAGAGGTCGCTATATTTTCCTGTCCATTTATGGTCAAATTTCTCATAAACTTCTAGGTGTTTCATGGTTTCAGCATCTGGATAGAAGGCCTTGTCTTCTTTTTTCTCCTCTGGGAGTAATTCCTTAGCTGGTAGGTTTGGTGTTGAATAGCCGACATACTCTGCATTTTTGAGGGCATTTTCGGGTTTCAACATAAAGTTGATAAAGGCATAGGCTGCATCTTGGTTTTTGACTGTTTTGGGAATGACCATATTGTCAAACCAAAGGTTGCTGGCCTCAGTCGGAACCACATAGCGTAGATTTTCATTTTTTTCTAACATTTGGCTGGCTTCACCAGAGAAGGTCACACCGATAGCAGCGTTGTTCTGAATCATGTATCCCTTCATCTCGTCGGCAACGATAGCCTTGATATTTGGAGTCAATTTATAGAGCTTATCCACTGTTTCTCCCAACTGCTGGGTATCCTTGGAGTTGAGGCTGTAACCAAGCGAGTTAAGCCCGAGTCCCAATACCTCACGCGCCCCATCAAAGAGCATGATAGAGTTCTTATACTCTGGTTTCCAAAGGTCATCCCAATGCTCAGGCGCCTCATCTACCATGGTTTCATTGTAGACAATTCCCAAGGTACCCCAGAAGTAAGGGATGGAGAATTTATTGCCTGGGTCAAAGGACTGGTTGAGGAACTCTGGTCCGATATTTTCAAGACCTTCAAGTTTTGAATAATCAAGTGGTACCAAGAGGTCTTCGTCCTTCATCTTGTTAATCATGTATTCACTAGGAATGGCAATATCGTAGGTCGTTCCACCCTGCTTGATCTTGGTGTACATGGCTTCGTTGGAGTCAAAGGTCTCGTACTGGACTTGGATGCCTGTTTCTTCTGTGAACTGAGTCAGGAGTTCAGGATCGATATAGTCACCCCAGTTGTAGATAACCAGTTTTTGACTATCTCGGCTATTGATTTTACTATCGAGATGCGTCGCAATTCCCCACAAGACCAGGATAATCGCTGCAATTCCTGCTAAAAATGAATAGAGTTTTTTCATGCTTGCTCCTCCTTCTCACGTGAGATAAAGTAATAGCCAACAACTAGGATAATACTAAAGAGAAAGACAAGGGCAGACAGGGCATTGATTTCAAGCGAAATCCCTTTACGAGCACGAGAGTAAATTTCGACTGACAGGGTTGAAAAGCCATTTCCCGTTACGAAGAAGGTCACGGCAAAGTCATCTAGCGAATAGGTGAAGGCCATGAAATAACCAGCAATGATAGACGGAGTCAGGTAAGGAAGCATAATTTCCTTGAACATCTGAAATTGACTGGCACCAAGGTCATAGGCCGCATGAATCATATCGCCGTTCATTTCCTTGAGACGTGGCAAGACCATTAATACCACGATAGGAATGGAGAAGGCCACATGACTAGATAGAACGGTCACAAAGCCAAGTGAAAACTTGAGTTGAGTAAAGAGAATCAAGAAGCTGGCACCAATCATAACGTCAGGCGCAACCATGAGGATATTATTGAGTGAAAGAAAGGCTTCTTGGTATTTCTTACGAGACTGGTAAATGTAAATAGCTCCAAAAGTCCCGATAATGGTCGCAATCAAGGCTGACAGGAAGGCCAAGAAAAAGGTCTGAGTCACAATCAACATAAGGCGACCATCGCCAAACATGGTTTTAAAATGGCTCAAGCTAAAGCCTGTAAAGCTATTCATGTCATTGCCTGCATTAAAGGCGTAGCCAATCAAGTAAAAAATCGGCAGGTAGAGGACAAGAAAGACCAGTCCCAGATAAAGGTTGGCAAATTTTTTCATCGTTCTCTCCTTTCCTTGGTCACCCACATGGTGATGAACATGGTCAGAATGAGAATCACACCGATGGTTGAACCCATACCGTAGTTGTCATTGGTTAGGAAATTCTGCTCAATGGCTGTCCCCAAGGTGATAACGCGGTTCCCACCAATCAAACGGGTCAGCATGAAGAGACTCAAGCTTGGGATAAAGACGGATTGAACTCCACTTCGCACGCCGTTCATAGACAGAGGGAAGATGACATGACGGAAAGTCTCCCACTTGGTCGCACCGAGGTCATAGCTGGCATTGATGAGGTTGTTATCCATATCGTCCAAGACATTGAAAATGGGCAAAATCATAAAGGGAAGCTCGATGTAGCTTGCGACAAAAATAAAGGAGAAATCAGTAAAGAGCAACTGTTGCGAACCGATTCCGATAAATTCCAAAAATTGGTTAATAGAGCCATTTTGACCAAAAATTCCGATAAAGGCATAGGCCTTGAGGAGCAAATTGATCCAAGTTGGCAGGATAATAAGCATGAGCCAGAGTTGACGGTGCTTGAGACGGGTCAAAAAGAGGGCTGTTGGATAGCTGATAAGGAGGGTTACAAAGGTCACAATTCCTGCATAGAGTACAGAGTTGAAACTCATTTTTAGATAGGTCAAGTTTTGTGACGCAAAGTAGGATTTGTAATTTTCTAAACTGAACTGGCCTTCGATGTTGAAAAAGGATTGACCGAAAATCAAGACCAAGGGTGCCAATACAAAGAGGGCAATCCAGAGCATGTAGGGCACTACAAAGAGTTTAGAGCTTGTTTTCTTCATCTCTTTCCTCCTCGATTGCATTGATCAGACCTGCTTCTTGCTCTTCAATTTCCACGTATTCTTCGATACGAGCATCGAACTCTTCTTCGGTTTCGTTGAGACGCATGATGTGGATATCTTCTGGCTCAAAGTCCAAACCGATTTCCTCACCCACGATGGCCTTACGAGTCGAGTGGATCATCCATTCATTTCCAAGTTCATCATAGGCGATAATTTCATAGTGCACCCCACGGAAGAGCTGGGTATCGACCTTAACTTGGAGCTTGCCTTCTTCAGGAAGGGTAATGCGCAAGTCCTCTGGACGAATCACGACTTCAACAGGTTCATTTGGCTTCATCCCTCCATCGACCGCTTCGAAGCGTTTGCCGTTAAACTCAACCAAGTAGTCCTCAATCATGGTTCCTGGCAAGATATTTGACTCACCGATAAAGGTGGCAACAAAGTGGTTGATCGGCTCATCGTAGATGTCCACAGGAGTTCCAGACTGGACAATCTCACCATCATTCATAACGAAAATCCAGTCACTCATGGCAAGTGCTTCTTCCTGATCGTGAGTGACAAAAACAAAGGTAATACCCAATCGTTGTTGCAGTTCACGCAGTTCGTACTGCATGTCTGTTCTTAATTTCAAGTCCAACGCTGACAAAGGCTCGTCCAACAAAACCACACGGGGTTGGTTGATGATGGCACGGGCAATAGCCACACGCTGACGTTGTCCTCCAGAAAGTTTACGAATGGAACGTTTTTCATACCCTTCCAACTGAACCATCTTGAGAACTTCCGCTACGCGTTTCTCGATTTCTTTCTTGTCAATCTTGCGCAAGCGGAGCGGAAAAGCAACATTTTCAAACACATTCATATGTGGAAACAAGGCATAGGATTGGAAGACCGTATGGACGTCTCGCTTGTTGGTTGGGATATCATTGATACGGACACCATCCAGTAAAATATCTCCTGTCGTCGCATCCAATAAACCTGCAATGATGTTAAGGATAGTTGATTTCCCTGAACCAGATGCGCCTAAAAGGGTGTAGAATTTCCCTTCTTCCAACTCAAAGTTGATGTCTTTGAGAACCTTGGTGTTGCTGTCTTCAAAAACTTTAGAGACGTTTTTGAATTCAATAATTGGTTTTTTCAATTGTCATTTATTCCTTCTTTTTCATAGATTAACAGATCCGGGCTCTGTCAGGCCGCTACTACCTCGTGTAGGAGATTGAACTGCCTACATTCTTCTGCACTGACGATAGGCTTTCACCCCCTTTCCATGACATAGCAGCAGCTTTTTAGCCAAAGCTTCCTACTTGCTTTCACCTAAAATACGGACTTCTCTCTCAAGAGTAACGCCAGAGTGTTCCTTGACTTTTTCGATAACAGACTCAATCAAGTCCTCGTAGTCTTTAGCCGTTCCGTCTGCGACATTGATCATAAATCCTGCGTGCTTTTCAGATACTTCAACACCACCGATACGATAGCCTTTCAAGCCAGCTTCTGAAATTAATTGACCTGCAAAATGACCTACTGGACGCTTAAAGACCGAACCACAAGATGGATATTCTAAAGGTTGCTTGAGTTCACGTAGATGCGTCAAACGATCCATTTCTTGCTTGATAACCTGATGGCTTCCTGGAGCAAGGGCAAATTTAGCTGACAAGACAACTGCACCAGACTCCTGAATAGCTGAATGGCGGTAACCAAATGACAAGTCCTTGGCAGACAGAGTCTCGATTTCTCCATCCTTGGTCAAGACCTTACAAGACTGCAAGATGTGGGCAATCTCGCCACCATAGGCACCCGCATTCATAAAGACAGCACCACCGACACTCCCAGGAATGCCACAAGCAAACTCAAAGCCAGTTAAACTATGACGGAGGGCAATGCGAGTTGTTTCAATCAAGTTAGCTCCAGCTTCTGCCTCGATGGTATAGCCATCAACGGAAACGTTATTGAGCTTGTCACACAAGATGACAAATCCACGAATCCCACCATCACGAACGATGATGTTGCTGGCATTCCCAAGAACCATCCAAGGGATATTTTCTTGATTGGCAAATTTAACAACGCGAGCCAACTCAAAACGATTTCGTGGAAAAACCAGATAGTCAGCCTCTCCACCTACTTTTGTATAACTATAGCTATGCAAAGGTTCCTTAAAACGGATATCAATCCCTTCTAAGATTTCAAGCATTTTTTCTTTTACTGACATGTCACTCTTCCTTTTTCAAAATTCATTCCATTATACCATTTTTAAGACCATTTGACGACCCTAAAAAAATCTCGTTTGGTTTTTGCATAAGAAAAAGAGGTCTCCCCCTTCTTTCTTATGATTTTTTGCAAAAGATAGCCTTGGTTCCATAGGCGACTAGAACAAGTTCAAGTGCTAGGACAACTTCAACCAAGACAGGATTTGTCAGCCAGCCAACTTGAGCAAGAGATGGTGCCAGGTCAAAGAAGGCATGGAGTCCATAAGCCGCTAGGAGATATGTCCATTTCTTCTGGCGAACAGCTTGGTAAACCCAAACGGTCAACAGCAATTGGAATCCTAGAGCCAAAATCCGTTCAAAACCAAGCAAATAAATCTGCCAGACAGACAGCGACTGAATGGTTTTCAACATATTTTCAGACAGCAATTGCATGACCTGTGGATTCTGAGTTTGAACTGCTGAGAGAACAATGTAGAGATTAATCAAACTAGTAAGGCCCAGGAAAATCAATTCCAAACCACCATGACCTAACCCATAAGCCAAGGCGTCTGCCTTGTCCAAACTTCTCTTTTTCTCCAACCATTTGAAGAAAACAAGACGAGCAGTTTCCTCAAAAAAGGCTGCCATGGCTATGCCATAGATGATATAGACAAGTGGATGATCTTGCAAGAGGGCAATACTACCGTCTTTTTGAGGATGTAAAACCAAGATATGCACCAGTTTTTCTAAAATCTGTGAAGAGACAAAGAAGGCGACAGCCCCCAAGCCCAAAACAGCTAGATTAATCTGGTATTTCTTTTTGGTATACCAAATGCTTCCTAGCAAGAAAGCCAGTAACAGCACCATAGTAATGATAATATGAATGGTCATTTTCTTCTCCTATTCTGCCTTTTCAATATCTTTTTTCATCTCGTCAACATTGAACTTAGCAAACAAGTATTGACGATCTTGGACTGGGAACCGTTGGTCTAATTGGTCAACTGCTCCTACCTCGATGATCCCTTCCTTGATAACAAAGTCCATGACATGTCCACCGAAGGTCAAGTCATCTGAGATGAAGTGGAGATGGTAGCCTGCCACACTGACCCCGTGGAAAATTTCTGGGGTCCAGAAACCAACGATGGTTCCTGCCACATTGTCGCGACTATATTCAGGCTGATGGGTTGCAACCTCAGCAAACTTGGTATCTGGTGTCGACTTGGGAATCATGCGCACATGCATATGCGAAAATTCCCCACGAATCTTGATAGAGCGGAAAAGATTTTCCCCATCATAATAAGACTCGATTCGTTCTTCCAATTCCTTGTCTGTCATCTCAAAGCGCTGGCGGAAAATAACCTCTGCTTGATGCGGTACCACTGCAGCGTAAGGAATAAGGGCATCTGGTGACACTTCTACAATTTCTGGTTGCTCTCCTGAGCCTTTGGCCTGATAAGCCTTGCCATCCAAGACAATCAATTCCCCATCAATAGAATCCAAGGTCCCCAAACCAAGGTCACCATGCTCTAGTAATTCTCCTACTGTCATGGTCCCACCATAAAGGCCAGCCATCAAGGCTCCAAGGGTATTGTATTGAAATAATTTCACTGGTTCCTGCACGTTCTTATCCATTCTCTTTCTTGTCTATTATACTCAATGAAAATCAAAGAGCAAACTAGGAATCGAGCCGCAGGTTGCCCAAAGCACTGCTTTGAGGTTGTAGATAAGACTGACGAAGTCAGCTCAAAACACTGTTTTGAGGTTGTGGATAGAACTGACGAAGTCAGTAACCATATCTACGGCAAGGCGAAGCTGACGTGGTTTGAAGAGATTTTCAAAGAGTATTATTCTATAAATGTTACTCCTAAGTATACCACATTTACCCCTAGATGTGAACGAGAGAAACACTCTAGACATTGCCAAGAAGGAAAAAAAAGGGTACAATGTAACAAAATCAAGGGAGGTCTGGAATGAAGAAACAAAGCAAGTACCAAGAGGTCGTAGCTTATCTGAAAAATAGTATCGAGTCTGGACGTTTTCCGACGGGAAGCCGCCTGCCTTCTATCCGTCAACTAAGCCTTGACTTTCACTGTAGCAAGGATACTGTCCAACGAGCCCTGCTGGAATTACGGCACGAACAATACCTCTATGCTAAGCCCCAGAGTGGCTACTATGTCCTAGAACAAGGGCAACACCAGGACCTAGAAATTGAGGTTACAGACGAACATGCCAGCGCCTACGACGATTTTCGACTCTGTGTCAATGAAACCTTGATTGGCCGAGAAAACTACCTCTTCAACTATTATGACAACCAAGAAGGTTTAGAAGACCTAAGACAGTCCATTCACCAACTCCTCTTTGACCAAGCCCTCTACTGCAAGGCTGACCAACTGGTACTGACTTCTGGAACCCAACAAGCCCTTTTTATCCTCTCTCAAATTTCCTTTCCTAGCCAAGCCAAGGAAATCTTGGTGGAACAGCCGACCTACCATCGAATGAATCGCCTCTTGATTGCTCAGGGCTTGGACTATCAAACGATTGAACGAGGCATTGATGGGATTGACTTGGAGGAGCTGGAAGGCCATTTCAAGACAGGAAAAATTAAGTTTTTCTATACCATTCCTCGATTTCACTATCCTCTGGGACATTCCTATTCTGATCAAGACAAACGAGCTATTCTTGACCTAGCTACCAAGTATGGAGTCTATATCGTAGAGGATGACTATCTGGGAGATTTGGACTCTAAAAAGGGCCAAACCTTCCACTACCTAGATACAGAGGAGAGGGTCATTTACATCAAGTCCTTCTCAACCAGCCTCTTTCCAGCCCTACGGATCACGGCACTCATTCTGCCAAATGCTATCAAGGAAGCCTTTGTGGCCTACAAAAATATCCTAGACTACGACAGCAACCTCATCATGCAAAAGGCTTTATCACTCTATATCGACAGTCAACTGTTTGAGAAAAACCGTCTGGCTCGCTTGGCCAATCAGGAAGCTTACCAGAAGCAAATCGAGAAAAGGTTAACTAAAACACCTTGTCCCCTTCTTCATTTCCCTCTTCACGATGGTTTATTACTAGACTTGCGACAGTATCCTAAAATTGCCAGTCTCAAACACAGTCAACTGGGCTTGGACTTCTTTGAAAAGGCTTACTTGGGTGCTTGCCCTTATCAATTTGCCAAGGTGTCCTTAGACAATCTGGAAAATGTTTTAAACTATTTAAAAGCAGAATTGGAATGACTTCCAACTCTGCTTTTTTCTTATTCTTCAACTTCTGTTAGGCTTGCTGCTTTTTCAAGATAGCTTTGGTAAGTTCCTTCATCCTTGAGTTTTTGGATGACTTTGTCCACCACTTCTTTCAAATCAGCACTATTTTTTCTAAGGGCAACTGCATTGGCTTCGCCGTCCTTCATTTTCAAGCTAACAGTTGCGACAGCTAGGTCTGCATTTTTAGCAGCATAGCTAAGGGCAACAGGCTCATCCATGTGAACAGCATCTACTTTTCCAGCTTGCAATTCATTGACAGCTTCACCCATATTGGTTAGGGAAGTCAATTGAGCTTTTGGCAATTGTTCCTTGACCATTGATTCTGGAACAGTTCCTTTTTGGGCTGCAATATTAGCACTTTCAAGGCTAGTTAAATCCTTGTATTTTTCTACATCGGCCTTACGAACCAAGAAACTAATCTTGTTTTCATAGTAAGGGATTGAAAAATCAAAGACTTCTTTTCTCTCATCAGTAGCGCTAATTCCTGCGACAGCTAGGTCAGCCTTACCAGTTTGAAGACTAGTCAAGACATTATCAAAACTCATGCTTGAAATTTCCAACTTCACCCCAAGTTCATCAGCGATAGCTTGGGCCATATCAATGTCCGCACCAACTATCTGATTTTTCCCGTCAACCAAGGCTTGGAATTCAAAAGGTGCATAATCAGGACTAGTCGCCACAACTAATTTCCCCTTTTGCTTAATGGCCTCAACAGCTGACTGAGAACCATTAGAACCCGACTGGCAAGCCACTAAGAAGAAACTTGCAAGAAAGCTACATAAAACAAATATCCATTTTTTCGATTTCATAAATAAACAACCTCTCTGTTAATTTTGTATAATTATAACGCTATCCAAGTTGCTTGTCAAGTGTTTTTTTGAATTTTTATCTTAAAAATATTTTTTTCATTCAATAAAAGGAGCTATCGGTCGACTTCAAGCTCCTTTTTATACAGATTGAACCTATTTTATAGTTCGACAATCTTACCTGTTTCAAAGTAAACAACCCATTCACAGATATTTTTGGCATAGTCTCCAATGCGTTCCAAGAAGGCAATCACTTGGAAATAATCACGACCTGTAACGATGGCATCAGGATTTTTCTTGATTTCTTCTGTAGCCAAGTCACGAATGCTATCAAAGTAATGGTTGATTTTTTCGTCCATGGCTGCTACTTCATAGGCCTGGTCTACTGACGCATTGAGATAGAGATCAAGGGCTGCTTCGACGAAGTTTTTGACATCGCGACCCATTCTCTTGATTTCTTCTTCAACAGCTGGGATGCGTTGCTCCCCTTTCATACGAATTGCTGCCTTGGCAATAGAAACAGCATGGTCACCCATACGTTCTAAGTCAGATACAGCCTTCAAGACGGTTAGAACTGTACGCAAGTCCTGAGAAACGGGTTGTTGGAGGGCAATCATTTCAAATGATTTCTTCTCCAGTTTCACTTCGTATTCATTTACTTCTGCATCGTCTTCGATAACTTCTTTGGCCAAATCACGGTCATGCGTGACAAAGGCACGCACTGTACGATTGATTTGGGATAGCACTTCCTGTCCCATAGCGTAGAACTGGTTGTGCAATTTCTCTAAATCTTCTTCAAATTGAGAACGTAACATCATTTATCTCCTTATCCAAATTTTCCTGAAATATAATCTTCTGTTTCCTTGTGTTGTGGGTTGAGGAACATCTTCTTGGTATCGTTAAACTCGACCAAATCTCCATCAAGGAAAAATCCTGTCTTGTCAGAGATACGAGAGGCTTGTTGCATAGAACGTGTAACCAAGAGCATGGTGTATTTATCTTTTAGGCCATACAAGGTTTCCTCAATCTTCCCAGCAGAGATAGGGTCCAAGGCTGAAGTCGGTTCATCCAAGAGAATGATTTTAGGACTGGTTGCCAAGACACGGGCAACACAGACACGTTGCTGTTGTCCACCTGAAAGCCCGATAGCTGAATCATGCAGACGGTCCTTGACCTCATCCCAGATAGAAGCACGCTGCAATGCTTTTTCCACTGCTTCATCCAGAACTTGCTTGTCCTTCACTCCATTGATACGAAGCCCATAGACAACATTTTCGTAGATAGACATAGGGAAAGGGTTTGGCTGTTGGAAGACCATACCGATTTCCTTTCGCAATTCAACTGTATCTGTACGTGGGCTGTAGATATTGTGGCCGTTGTAAACCACTGAACCAGTTGTAGTAACCTCTGGATTGAGATCCCCCATGCGGTTAATAGCTTTGAGAAGGGTTGACTTCCCTGATCCAGATGGACCAATCAAGGCTGTAATTTCCTTAGGTTGGAAAGAGAGGGAAACACTATTCAAGGCCTTCTTTTGATTGTAGTAAACGGACAGGTCTGATACCTGCAAAATCGCTTCTGTCATACTGTTTCCTTTCTATCCAAAGTGTCCTGTTACATAGTCATTGGTTGACTGTAGTTTGGCATTTTGGAAAATATTAGACGTCTTATCATACTCAATCAAGTCACCTAAGTAGAAAAATCCTGTATAGTCACTAGCACGCGCAGCCTGCTGCATACTGTGGGTCACGATAATGATGGTAAAGTCCTTCTTCAATTCCAGCATGGTTTCTTCCAGCTGGGCTGTCGCAATCGGATCCAAGGCAGACGCAGGCTCATCCATCAAGAGGATATCTGGTTTAACAGAAATGGCACGAGCGATACAGAGACGTTGCTGCTGACCACCTGATAGGGTCAAGGCTGACTTGTGCAAATCGTCTTTTACCTGGTCCCAAAGGGCAGCTTGACGAAGAGAAGTTTCTACAATTTCATCCAAGACTTGCTTGTCCTTGACTCCTGCACGTTCATGGGCAAAAGTGATATTGCGGTAGATAGACTTGGCAAAAGGATTTGGTCGTTGGAAGACCATTCCAATATGCTTACGCATCTCATAAACATTGATTTCTGGACGGTTAACATCAATCCCTTGATAGAGGATTTGACCTGTGACCTTAGCAATATCAATCGTATCATTCATACGATTGAGACTGCGGAGGTAGGTTGATTTTCCTGATCCAGATGGGCCAATTAAGGCTGTAATTTTATTTTTTTCAAATTGCATATCGATGCCCTTGATGGATTCTTTTTTACCGTAGTAAACATGTAAATCCTTAGTAGAGAGGGCCACTTTCTCTTCAGGAAAGGTGATGATATGCTTTTCATCCCAATTATATTTTGACATGGCTTCTCCTTTAGGCAGCGGTTAATTTCTTATGTAGGTAGCTTCCGAGTTTGCGGGCTCCAAAGTTAAAGATGAGGATAAAGATGAGGAGCACGGCGGCAGAACCTGCTGATACGATAGTTCCATCTGGAATAGTTCCTTCACTATTGACTTTCCAGATGTGAACAGCCAAGGTTTCTGCTTGACGGAAGATAGAGATTGGGCTAGTCACACTGAGAATGTTCCAGTTAGACCAGTCTAGGGCTGGAGCGGATTGTCCTGCTGTATAGATCAGAGCAGCAGCCTCACCAAAGATACGACCAGAGGCCAAGACGACCCCAGTCACAATACCTGGAAGAGCTTCTGGAATGACCACATGGACCACAGTCTCCCAACGAGAAATCCCAAGAGCCAGACCAGCCTCACGTTGCGTATGGTGAACATGTTTCAAGCTGTCTTCAACATTACGAGTCATCTGAGGCAGGTTAAAGACTGTCAAGGCCAAGGCACCTGAAATGATTGAAAATCCATACTCAAACTGAACTACAAAGATTAAGTAACCAAAGAGACCCACAACCACTGATGGCAGTGAAGACAAGATTTCAATACAGGTTCTGACAAAATTGGTTACAGGACCTTTTTTAGCATATTCAGCTAGGAAAATCCCAGCCCCCATAGATAAGGGAACAGAGATTATCAAGGTGATGACCAAAAGGAAGAAGGAATTATAGAGCTGAATTCCAATCCCTCCACCAGCTTGGTAAGAAGATGATTTACCAGTCAAGAAAGACCAAGAGATGTGGGGCAACCCACGAAGCAAGATATAAAGAATCAAGGATGCCAAGATGGCAACGATAATTCCTGCAATCGAGTAGAGGACAGCTGTTGCAATTTTATCTAATTTCTTAGCGTGCATAGTTTTTCTTTCCTCTTTCTTTCGTAATCAATTTAATCACACTGTTGAAGGCCAAACTCATCAAGAGCAAGACTAAGGCCAGTGACCAGAGAACGTTATTGTCAACTGTTCCCATAACGGTATTTCCGATACCCATGGTCAAAACAGAGGTCAAGGTCGCAGCAGGTGTTGTCAATGAAGTTGGAACAACGGCTGAGTTTCCGACCACCATCTGAATGGCCAAGGCTTCACCAAAGGCACGTGCCATCCCAAAGACCACTGCTGTGAAAATCCCTGAACGCGCCGCCTTTAAGGTCACGCGCCAGATGGTTTGCCAACGAGTGGCTCCCATAGCCAAACTAGCTTCGCGGTAGTGACGAGGCACCGCACGCAAGCTATCCGTTGTCATAAAGGTTACCGTCGGTAAAATCATGACAAAGAGAACGAAAATACCTGACAAAATCCCAAAACCAGTTCCACCAAAGACACTGCGGACAAAGGGAACTACGACTTGCAAACCAATAAATCCATACACAACTGAAGGAATCCCAACCAGCAATTCAATGGCTGGTTGCAAGATTCTCGCACCTTTTGGTGAGACTTCGGTCATAAAGACTGCCGCACCAATGGCAAAAGGAGTTGCGATAAGAGCTGACAAGATTGTGACAATAAAGGAACCCAAAATCATAGGAAGGGCACCAAATTGTTTACCTGAAGGATTCCAAGTTTGTCCAAAGAGGAAATCAAAGATATTGACTCCATTGACAAAGAAGGTCGACAAACCTTTTTGGGCTACGAAGATCAAAATCATGGCCACAATAATGACAATCAAAGACAGACAGGCAAAGGTCAAGCCTTTTCCTAGTTTCTCTAGACGAGAGTTCTTTGAGGGAGAAAGTAATTTTTTAGCTAATTCTTCTTGATTCATTAGTGACTCCCTTCTAGTGCTGTTACCGTTCCTACAGCATCTTTTTCAACCTTCATTTCCTTGACAGAAATATAGCCCATTCCCTTAACGATTCCGCTTTGCGCTTCATCAGAGAGGACAAAGTTGAGGAATTCTGCCACCAATTCATTTGGTTGGCCTAGGGTGTACATGTGTTCATAAGACCACAAAGGCCAGTTATTAGTGGTAACATTTTCTGCAATCGGCTCATAGCCGTTCAACTTCATGCGTTTAACCGAGTCATCCACATAGGCAAAGGCTAGGTAAGAAATGGCTCCTGGTGTCTGGGAAACAATATTTTTGACCATCCCATTTGAATCCTGTTCTTGACTCTGAATGGCAGATTGTCCATCCATGATGACACTATCAAAGGTTGCACGCGAACCAGAACTTGCCGCACGGTTGATAATAGAAATGGCTAGGTCTTTCCCCCCAACCTCTTTCCAGTTGGTCACTTGACCTGTGAAGATGCTACGGAGTTGCTCAGTTGTCAGATTTTCAACATCAACTTCCTTGTTTACAATCACCGCCAAGCCCGCTACCGCAACCTTGTGGTCCACTAGAGCAGAAGCGTTGATACCGTCTTTTTCCTCGGCAAATACGTCTGAATTTCCTACATCAACGGCTCCAGATTGAACCTGAGACAGACCTGTACCAGATCCTCCACCTTGAACGTTAACTGTTTTTCCAACGTGCATAGAGCCAAATTCATCTGCTGCTGCTTCGACCAAGGGCTGAAGAGCCGTTGAGCCAACAGCTGTCATGGATTCTCCACGATCAATCCAGCTAGCACATCCCGCCAAAGAACCTGCTAGCAAAAGAGCTGCAAGGGATAGAGCGAGTTTTTTCCTTTTTTTCACTGTTTTTCTCCTTGAAAATAATGGTGAATGCTATGAATTTTTTCAACTATTTATTTATGTTTTTCTTTTGAAAATTGGGAGCCAACTAAAGTTCTTATACTCAATGAAAATCAAAGAGCAAACTAGGAAACTAGCCGCAGGCTGTACTTGAGTACGGCAAGGCGACGTTGACGCGGTTTGAAGAGATTTTCGAAGAGTATTAGCTTGGTTTAACTAGAAATTTGCTTAGTTACCGTTTCCACCAATTTTGACTTAAAATGAAAGACAATTTGAAAAAATCCATACTTCCACTATAACATAGACAAGCTACTTTGACTAGCATTTTCACTTGAATCTGAGACCTTTTGGAAAATAATTTTTCAAAACATTTCCAGTCACCTTAGCAAAGCCCAAACCATTGCCTTGAACCAAAACTTGGTACCAACCATTTGGCATACTTTTCGCCAGCTGAACGGTTTCTCCAGCCACATACTTTACAAACGCTTCTTGGTCAATTTCAACCGACTGCTTGACCTGAATCGGTTTCAAGGCTAGACCAAGAGCAAAACTAGGCTCAAAGCGTTTCTTCTTAAAGGTACCCAGATGCAGGCCATTCCGAGCTATCTTGAGTTTCCCTAAATCTGGCAAAAGTTCTGGCAAGAGATAAAGCTGGTCTCCAAAAGTCTGCAAGATACCCCTTAGATTGACCTTCAAATGTTTTTGGGCAAATTCCTGCCACAAGGCAACTTGTTCTCGGCTGAGATTGCTCTTACTTGCCTTAAATTTAGGAACTGGATTTTCACCTTTAAATTGTAGATGAGCTACAAACTGCCCCTCTCCCTTAAAATGATGAGGATACATCCGAGCCGTTTCTGGCAGGTCAATTCCAGCTACCATTCCATTGATATGCTCTACTGGCAACAAATCAAAATTATACTCTTCCAGCAACCACTTGACAATCTCTTCGTTTTCCTCAGGTGCCCAGGTACAGGTTGAATAAACCAAGCGACCACCTTCAGCTAGCATGGTTACTGCATCTTCCAGAATTTCTCTTTGCAAGCTAGCACATTGACTTGGATAATCTAAGCTCCAATAGTCCATAGCATCTGGCTGCTTACGAAACATTCCTTCCCCAGAGCAAGGAGCATCAAGGACAATGAGGTCAAAATAGCCTTTAAAGACCTTAGCCAAGCGGTCGGCAGATTCATTAGTCACTACGACATTTGTCGCTCCAAAGCGCTCCATGTTTTCTACTAAAATCTTAGCACGTTTGCTTGAAATTTCATTGGAAACAAGGAGACCCTCTCCTGCTAGATAGGTTGCTAGCTGAGTTGATTTACCACCTGGAGCAGCGGCCAAATCCAAGACCTTCATTCCAGGACTGGGTTGGGCTACCTGAGCCACCATTTGAGCAGCAGGTTCTTGCGAATAAACCAAACCAGTAGCATGCTCAGGCGATTTTCCTGAAACCTTCCCATAGTGACCCCAAGGGGTTTGAGGAATGGAATCAGGAAAGGAAGCTGGGGATTCTTTTAAAGGATTGATCCGAAAGGCCGAAACCGCTCCCTCCTCAAAAGAGGCAAGAAAATCTCTTGCCTCATCTCCTAGTATCTTTTCATATTTTTCAACAAATCCTTCTGGAAATTGCATTTAAGTTCTTTTCCTTTCGTAAATATAGGACTGAATTTCCTCCTGCATCTCAAGAGGGACCATCATAACAGGCTGTCTGGTTTGAAAATCAGGAGTTTCACCAGAAAGGGTCACCACCCGATAGCCCAGACCTTCTCCTAAAATACTAGCGGCAGCATAATCCCATGGTTGTAAATAGGTGATATAGGTCAACAAACGCCCTGACAAGATCTTGGCAAAACTAATGGCCGCACTCCCATAGACACGAACACCAAGAACCGCTCGGCTCAAGTCAGCCAAGCCCCATTCATTGGTTTCCAACATACCACTATTTCCTGCAATGAGAAAATCTCCAAGTGGTTTGGCTTTAAAGGGAGCTAGGGGCTGATTATTTCGGCAGACTGGAAACTTACCACCACCGTGATAACAATCCCCCTTGACCACATCATAAATCAGACCAAACTGGCCCTGACCATTTTCAAAATAAGCCATCATAACAGCAAAATCTTCCTGCTGGGCTACAAAGTTATTGGTACCATCAATGGGATCAATGACCCAAACCTTGCCATCTTGAACCGAGGCTCGCAAACAGCTCTCTTCAGCACAAATCTTATCCTCAGGATAACGGGACAAAATCTCACTAACCAAGAGTTCCTGAACTTCCTTGTCCAGCCTGGTCACCAAGTCTGTAGGAGAGGACTTGGTCTCAACCTGCAAGTCTTCCTGCATGTGGTCAAGGATGTACTGGCCTGCTTTCTTAACTAGCTCTTTAGCAAATTCAAATTTACTTTCCAAGAGAAATCTTTCCTTCCCCTTTTTCCTTGGCAGCCTGAACTGCTCGATAAAGTGAATAGCCACTCACTGTTTCAAATTCTCGTCCCAAACGTTTCTCTTCACTCTTGCTTGGCGCAACCAATTTGAATCCCTTATAAGAGTTCAGTAGTTTTCTAGCCTCTACCTTACCTTCATAGGCAGTTTCAACATCATTAAAAAAAGAAAGCACTGAAGCAAGTTCTTCAGTGCTCCACGACAAATCTAGTGGGTAACTATACTGTTTGTTCATTAACTAATACCAGCTCTCATTCTTGCTTCTTTTAGTTCTTGCTTACGGTAACTACGAGGGAGAAAAGCACGAATCTCATCTTCATTAAAACCGATTTGCATGCGTTTAGCATCGATAATAATTGGACGACGCAAAAGACTAGGGTACTGCTCAATCAAATGAAGCAATTCCGATACCGAAATACTTTCTACATCAATATCTAATTTTTGAAAAATTTTTGAACGAGTTGAAATGATGTCATCAGTACCATTTTCGGTCAAGGAAAGGATGTGTTGCAATTCTTTTCTTGTTAAGGGACTGGTCATAATATTGTGTTCCTCAAAGGGAACCTTATGCTTTTCTAACCAGGCCTTCGCCTTACGACATGAAGTACAGCTCGGTGATAGAAATAATGTAATCATGCTTTTCTCTTCTTATCTATACTTTGCTAATTCTATTATACAAAAAAATAAAGCGCTTGACTAGGGATTTTTAGAAAAAAAGCCTATTTTTTCAAGAAAAATAGACTGTTTGCGAACGATTAACCCTTTTTGGATTTGATTAATTCATTCTTGACAATAGTTTCGGATCACATACCTAATTTATTTATGCAAAATAAGAATATCTTTAGTATTATTTCCTATGACTTTTCAGGTACAGAAAACCAAAGAAGCTTTCATAGAGGGCAAAAAAGAGGAGGAAGGCATGGAGGAAAAAGGTCTCTGGCAAAATCAGAATAACTGGATCCTTGGCTGGGTCAAAAAGCCAGGTATCATCTCCCACAAAGAGAATTTGATGGAAAAGAGTAAAAAATTGGTCAAAACCAATCAAAACTCCCCCAAGACCAATCACCAAAGGCAAAACTACTAGAGTCAAAAGCCCCTTACTGAATAAAGATAAAAAGCACTTTTTCACAATCCCTTTGACAAAGAAATAGAAACTTGGCAGTGTCACTAGAGCTACTATCTGAACCAAGTGGAAGAGATTCTTGACCACCGCAAAGTGGTGCAGACCAGCTGCTGACGAACGAAAATCAGGCATCTGCAAGTCCTGACTAAAAGGATTGGTCAGGTAATCCATCAAGATATGAAAGTTGTACTGAATGGTTTCTGGTTTTAGATAAACTCGATCTGTTAAATTCAGCCACTGAATTTCCAGAGGATAAAAAATCCAAGCCAAATAAATGGTCAAAAGGATTGAGAGGGAGAGGAGAAAGAGCATAGAGCCCCAAAAGGTCAGTTTAGTTTTCATCAAAGTTCCACTCCGCAAGGCTAGAAACCACATGAGTCGGTGCGATTGGTAGGTCTGCTACTTCTTCCGCTTTGGTAAAACCTGTCGTCACCAAGAGCGTTGGAATGCCATTGTCAATCCCTGCTCGGATATCTGTTAAGTAGTTGTCCCCAACCATGATTAACTCTTCACGTTCCAAGCCTAAGTGCTCAACTGCCTTGTCCATGATGATGGCATTTGGTTTTCCAATATAAACAGGCTTCACTCGTGTCGCTACTTCAATTAGTGTAATCAGTGAACCAGCACCTGGCAAAAGACCGCGTTCCGTCGGGATGTTGAGGTCAGGATTGGTTCCGATAAAGTGAGCTCCCTTCTGGATAGCCAGAGTTGCTGTGGCAAATTTTTCATAGTCAACTTGCCAATCCAGTCCTACTACCACATAGGCTGGATTTTCCTTGTCTTCCACATAACCAGCCGCCTTGATGGCTTCCTTGAGCCCTGCTTCTCCGATGACATAGACCGTCTTTTCCAGTCCCAAGTCATTCATATAGTCGATCGTTGCCAAAGTCGCTGTGTAGACAGTAGACAGAGGCGTATCAATATTAAAATTCTGAGCCAGCATCTCCTGAACACTCTCTGGAGTGCGGGTTGTATTGTTGGTTACAAAGAGATAGGGAATGTCCCGCTTTTGCAATTCGTGGACAAAAGTCTCTCCTGCTGGAATTCGATCCTTCCCCTTATAAATGGTTCCGTCTAAATCAATTAAATAGCCTTTATATTTCATCTATTTCTCCCTAATCCTTCTTCATTTCTTGCCAAGTGATGATAGCTTGGGCATTGGTAGCCCCGTCACTTGTAATCTCATGTTTGCTTTCCAGTCCAGTCCGTTCAACAGCCGATGTAATCACCCCACCTGGTCGAACTTCCTTGACATACTTGAGGTTGATTTTCTTGGGAATATAGTGGGTCAAAAAATCCGCTCCCATGACCTCAAAAATCCAGTCCAAGTATTTACTGTTATTGACATGACCATTCATATCCAAATCGTAAAAACGGACATGGTAATCCTTGCTGATTGGCTCTTCCAAGGACTCATACTTTGGCCCGCGGATAAGTTTTTTATCAAAATCAGACTGGTAAGGAGCCACAATCTCAGGCTCGACAACATGAACTTTTCGACTGTCTCGATCCATGAGAACAAAGGTCGCCATCATGTGGATGAGTTCCTGACCTGCGTCATCATAGATAGTAAAGCGACGGTAGCAAAAGAGTCTATTGTAGCTCAAGGCTTCCGTTTCGATGGTAATTTCTTCCGCAAAACGAGGCAAACGAACCACCTCAATATCGTATTCTGTGATAATCCAGACCAGATTATGCTCTTCCAAAATGGCTTTATCACTAACTCCCAGTTCAATCGACTGCATCCCTGAAACTTGCAGGGATAGCAAAATCACATCTGGAAGCTTGATATGACCGTTTATATCAGCCATATCAAAAGGAATTTTCATTTTCATTTGATAAGTTAAGCCCATCATCCTACTCCAAAATAAATCGTTCTGCTACAGTGTCTCCTAAAAAGAGACCTCTTTTTGTCATGCGCACGCGGTCACCCTCTATTTGCATGAGACCCTGTTGAACCAAATCTTTAACAATTTCTCCATAAAGTCCCTCAAACGACCGTCCAAATTTTTCCTCAAATCTCACCATGGAGACTCCTGATTTCTTGCGGAGACCTAGGAACATTTCTTCTTCCATTTGCTCCTTTTGACTCAGGTGCTCTTCTGTGATGCGCGCATCGCCTTCCTCAACCGCATTTAGATAATGACGAATGGGACCATGATTTTTATAGCGCACTCCGTTGACATAACCAGATGCCCCAGCACCGATGCCATAGTATTCTGCATTGTCCCAGTACATGAGATTGTGGCGACTTTCAAAACCAGGCTTTGAGAAATTGGAAATCTCATAATGCTCAAAACCAGCTCGCTCCAGCTCTGCAATGATGTACTCAAACATCTCAGCTTCTAGTTCCTCCTTAGGCAGAGGTAATTTCCCTCGTCGCATTCGATTCATAAAGACCGTGTGATTTTCTAAAATCAAGCTATAGAGACTCATGTGGGGAATATCCAGTCCAATGGCCTTAGCCACATTTTCCTTGACCTGATCCATGGTCTGACCAGGCAGTGCATAAATCAAATCAATAGAAATATTGTCAAAACCAGCCAGTTTCAGGCGGTCGATATTTTCATAAATATCTTTCTCCAAATGACTGCGCCCAATCTTTTTCAGCATCTTATCATCAAAGGTCTGCACACCTAGCGAAACACGATTGACAGCCGAGTTTTTCAAAACAGCTATCTTATCCGCATCCAAGTCGCCTGGATTGGCCTCAATGGTCAACTCTTCCAAGGCAGACAAGTCCAAGTTTTTAGTCAAGCCCTTCAATAGCACCTCCAGTTGCGGAGCTGACAGGGCTGTTGGTGTCCCACCACCAATGTAGAGGGTTCGCAACTTTTGAATATCATAAGAACGAAACTCTTCTAACAGATGCTCTAAATAACTATCTACCGGCTGATTCTTGATAAACACCTTTGAAAAGTCACAATAATAACAAATCTGGGTACAAAATGGGATGTGCACATAGGCTGACGTTGGTTTTTTCTGCATAGTAATTATTATACCATAAAGACAGGATACGAGAAAAAAATCACCATCCCCAGATACATAGTCCGTCCAGAGATGGTGATGGTTTATTCTTCTGTTATGTCAATAACAATCTCTTCTGATTCATCAAGAGTTTCGGCCTTTTCTTGCCATTGCTCTTTGAGATTATTGAATCGTTCTTTTGATGCTTCTGTCGCTTGACGAGCACATGATTTGGCTTGAGCAAGTACGCTGTCCACAGTGATTTCTCCTGCCTCAACCTGTTCTTTGGTTTTAAGAACAAAATCTGTAGCCTGCTCCTTGACTTCTGTCAGTTTTTCACAGACCTGCTCCTTGGCATACTCAGGATCTTCTCTCAAATCGTCTAGAAAATCTTGAGCTTGACTGCAAACTTGTTTGCCCTTGTCGCTTGTTAAAAACAAGGCAAGAGCTGCACCTGAAACGGTTCCTAAAAGGATTGAGGATAGTTTACCCATAAGAATTCTCCTTTTTTATTTTTTGAAAAATTTACTTGCTACACGAAGAGCTGATAAACTTGCACCAGTCTTAAGTGTTTTTGAACCAGCTGATGAAGCTTTCTTGCTCAAGACACGCGCATGGTCATTGAGGTCTGAAACAGATAGAGATAAATCTGCAACAGCGCTAAAGAGCGGATCAATCGTTGCCACCTTGACATTAATATCATCTGCCAAGACATTAACCTTAGCCAGTAATTCATTGGTATGATGCAAGGTCACATCCACATCTGAAGTCAAGGTTTTAATCGTCTTCTCTGTTTCATCGATAACACGACCAAGCTTTTGTACAGTGATAATCAGATAGACCAAAAAGACAATCAAAGCTAGTGCGACAAGAATATATGCAACTTCTAACATTTAGTTTTCCTCCTCAGTAAAATAGTAAGGGGCCTTCTTTCGATTTTGATAAAGAATGATAAAAATACCCAGTCCGATAAGAACAACTGAAAGCCATTGAGATACTCGAAGACCAAAGAACATGAGGCTATCTGTCCGCATGCCTTCGATGACCATACGACCGAAACCATACCAAATCAAATAGAAAGCAGTAATGTGACCTCGTCTGAGACTCTTCCATTTTCGTCTGGCAATCAAAATCAAGGCAAAGCCAAGTAGATTCCATAGAGACTCATAAAGGAAGGTCGGTTGACGGTAGCTCCCCTCAATATACATCTGGTCACGAATAAAGCCAGGTAGATAATCCAGATTATCCACTGCTGCACCATAAGCTTCTTGGTTAAAGAAATTACCCCATCGTCCCAGACTTTGAGCAATCATGACGCTAGGCGCCGCAATATCTAGAAAATCCCAAGTATTGATGAGTTTACGATCAGCAAAGATATAGAGGACAATAGCCCCAGTTATCAAACCACCATAAATGGCCAAACCACCATTCCAAATGGCAAAAATCTCTCCCAAGTTCTGACTATAGTAATCAAAACGGAAAATAACATAATAGAGACGAGCTCCTAAAATTGCCAGAGGAAAAGCAATCAAGATAAAATCTAAAATATCGTCTGGTATGATCTTCTTTCTAGGTGCTTCTTTCATGGTCAAATAAACCGCAAGAATCAAGCCTGTCACAATACACAAGGCATACCAACGAATGGCTAGAGGGCCTAGATGAATAGCAATTGGATCAAGCATTAGGCACCTCGTTCTGAGCAATGAGATTTGTCAAACGTTCTTCGAACAAACGAGTCGCATCAAAGCCCATTTCCTTGGCACGATAATTCATGGCAGCTGCCTCAATCACGACAGAGATATTACGACCAGTTTTAACTGGAATGCGGATACGAGGAATGCCTACGCCAGAAATTTCTATTTCCTCGGCATTGTTTCCAAGACGATCAAAAGTCTTATGCGTATCGTAATTTTCCAGGTAAACGGCTAGCTGGACTTGTGAAGAATCCTTGACCGCACTCGCACCGTAGAGACTCATAACATCGATAATCCCAACACCACGAATTTCAATCAAGTGTTTCAAGATTTCAGCTGGTTCACCCCAAAGAGTAATCTCATCCTTGGCAAAGATATCGACACGGTCATCAGCTACCAAGCGGTGACCACGTTTGACAAGCTCTAAACCTGTCTCACTCTTACCGATACCACTATCTCCCTGAATCAAGACACCCATTCCATAAATATCCATCAAGACACCGTGCACACTAGTACGTTCTGCTAAACGTGAATCCAGATAACTAGATAACTCTCCAGATAAACGACTGGTTGCTGTACGACTAGTTAAGATGGCAATCTTACATTCTCTAGCTGCCTTTAGCATCTCCTCCGGAACCACCAAACCACGGGCAACAATAACCGCAGGTGTCTCAGGTAGAAACATTTTTTTCAAGACTTGGTAACGGTTGTGAGAGGACATCGAAACGAGATAGGACCACTCCTTCATTCCCAAGAGTTGGATTCGCTCTGGTGTATAGTAGTCAAAATAGCCTGTCATTTCAAGACCAGGTCGCATAATATCCGCTGTATTGATTTCCTTTTCAAGCAATTCTGGTTCGCCATAGACAATATCTAGTCTAAGCTTTTCAATCACTTCTTTTACTAAAACCGACATCATTTCCTCCTTCAAATGAGTTCTTCTCTCTATTATATCAAATTGTAGAAGGATATTTGAGATTTTTGCAGGCTTTGGAGTATTTATTTATACTCAATGAAAATCAAAGAGCAAACTAGGAAACTAGCCGTAGGCTGTACTTGAGTACGGCAAGGCGACGTTGACGTGGTTTGAATTTGATTTTCGAAGAGTATTAAAAGAAAAAGGACTAGATTTCTCCAGCCTTTCATTTCTAATTAGAATTTTTTACGTTTACGAGCTGCTTCTGATTTACGTTTACGTTTTACAGAAGGTTTTTCATAGAATTCACGTTTGCGTGTTTCTTGAAGAGTACCAGCTTTAGTAACCGCACGTTTGAAACGACGAAGTGCGTCGTCAAGAGATTCATTCTTACGTACTACTGTTTTAGACATTTTTTTCACTCCCTTCAAGTTCAAGATCTATTCTATTTTACACGTAAAAGGAATAATTGTCAAGAAAAAATGCGGTTTAATTTTGATTTTTTCTTCCATTTATACAAGAGTTGAAAGCGTTCAATAGAACATTACTTTTTATTTTTCAAGTAAGCTGAGGGCTTCAGCATCTGCAATGATCGTCACATCAGGGTGATTTTGCAGGCTACTTGCTGGTAGACTCTCAGTCACTGGTCCAAACACTGTTCCGGCAATGGCTTCTGCTTTCGACTCACCGTAAGCAAAGAGAATAATTGACTTGGCATCCAAGATATTTTTAATTCCCATTGAGATGGCTTGGGTTGGAACATCTTCAATCTTTTCAAAGAAGCGAGCATTGGCTTCGATAGTAGACTGGTCAAGTTCGACTAGGTGTGTTTGACTGTCAAATGGAGTACCAGGTTCATTAAAGCCGATATGTCCATTGCGACCGATTCCCAAGATTTGAAGGTCCACTGGATGATCAGCCAAAATTTGGTTGTAGCGTTCAACTTCAGCTTCAGCATTATCCTTAACCCCACGAGGCAAGAAACTTTCTTTAAATGGTTTTTGGTTAAACAAGTTTTCTTGCATGAAGTAACGATAAGACTGTGGGTTGTCGCCATCAAGTCCTACATACTCATCAAGGTTTACACTGGTTAGATTTGAAAAATCAAGGTCACTTTCAACGATTTCCTTGTAAAATTCAAGTGGGCTGCTTCCTGTCGCAAGTCCCAATGTTTGAGCGCCATTGGCTAATTTCTCCTTCAAAATCTCAAAAGCAACTTTTCCACCTTCGATTTGGTTTTCAACTTTAATAACTTTCATCTTTTTATCCTCCGTTTTAATCTATATTTATTATATGGTATAGACCAATTTTTGTCAAGTGAAAACGATTTAATTTCTAAAAAAAGAGCGTCCAAACTTGAAACATGTTATAATGGATAGGATTAGAACTTAGAAAGAATAAAGAGATATATGAATACAGCTGATTTTGATTTCCACTTGCCAGAAGAATTGATTGCCCAAACACCTCTTGAAAAACGAGATGCCTCTAAACTCCTTATCGTCAATCGTGAGACGAGAGAAATGCAGGATAAACACTTCCACTCTATTATTGATATGCTGGAACCTGGTGATGCCCTTGTAATGAACGACACCCGTGTTCTCCCTGCTCGTCTCTATGGTCAAAAAGAGGAGACAGGAGGCCATGTGGAACTTCTCCTCCTAAAAAACACTGCTGGAGATGAGTGGGAAGTGCTGGCTAAACCTGCCAAACGCCTCAAGGTCGGTACTCGCGTCAGCTTTGGTGATGGTCGTCTCAGCGCTGTCGTTACGGAAGAATTGACCCACGGGGGCCGTATTGTCTGCTTTGAATACCAAGGAATTTTCCTAGAAGTCTTGGAAAGTCTGGGAGAAATGCCTCTACCACCTTATATCCATGAAAAACTGGATGACCGTGAACGCTATCAAACCGTCTACGCTAAAGAAAGTGGCTCTGCTGCTGCACCGACTGCTGGATTGCACTTCACCAAAGAACTGCTGACAGAAATCCAAGCTAAAGGTGTTCATCTGGTCTATTTGACTCTCCATGTCGGGCTCGGAACCTTTAGACCTGTTTCTGTGGATAATCTGGACGAACACGAAATGCACTCAGAATTCTATCAACTTTCTGAGGAAGCAGCGGCCACCCTTCGCACTGTTAAGGAAAATGGTGGTCGTGTCATCGCTGTTGGAACCACTTCAATCCGCACACTGGAGACTATCGGTTCCAAATTTGATGGGCAAATCCAAGCAGATTCTGGCTGGACCAATATCTTTATCAAACCTGGATACCAATGGAAGGTTGTAGATGCCTTTTCAACCAACTTCCACCTGCCAAAATCAACTCTGGTCATGTTGGTTTCTGCCTTTACCGGCCGTGAATTAGTCTTAGATGCTTACCACCATGCCATCCAAGAACACTACCGCTTCTTTAGTTTTGGTGATGCCATGTTTATCTATTAATTTCCAAAATCAAAAAACGCATATTATCAGGCATTATCCTTTGGTGCTCTAAGCTTTTCTAATGTAGACAGTCGCAAAAAAGTCTGAAAAGCTCTCAGAATTGCCGTCTCAGCACCAAAAATACGTGAAATTTGCATAATTAAAATAAATTTCAGGGGGAGTTATACAAAAAAACGACGATTTAAATCGTTGTTTTACTGATATAAATATGTAATCTTTTTTTGAAAATACGTCTATTTATTTTTTATTGTTTTTTATTGTAAAGTAGACCCAACCGAATGAACATAAGTTGTAGAAAGCAAATGAAAAAACTGCAAGGATGATAGATCCTGTATCTAAATAACCTCTTTCAAGACCGTTTTTCAACAACAAGCCTGTAGTTTCGACAACGATCAAAAATAAAAATATATAAAAAATTTTCACATTAAGCATATTGTTACCGCCTTCTTTTTATTTGGTTTTATTGTATAATAAAAGTTGAAAAAAATCAAAAATACAAAAGAGTTTCCGTTATGTCTAAGATGTTTAAATGCATGTGTTTGCTAGTTATGTCTGTTTTCTGTATGTCTAGCATTTCCCCGTCGCTTGTTGTTTTTGCTGATGATAGCTTATCGGCAAACTCTAAAGTTGTATCTGGTGAGGCTCAGTTTGAGAATGGCTCATCAGTGCGGTTCGGAGATGCGCAAGTAAATATTTTAAGCGATGAAGTTCTTGAGGTTGTCAATCCAGATGGAAGTGTAGACACTATTGAACGACGTGCTGACGGCGTCTATATCAATGGGGTATTTTATATGGCTTATCAAAAGAATGAAATCGACCTAAATATATCTTTTAGATCATACGATCCTAATGTTTGGAATTACGTCAACACAATATATGGGAATAAACAAGCTAACACATTCGCTAACTTCATGATTGGTTCTGGAATAAGTTATGCGATTGGTAAAATAGCTTCTGTATTAGGGGGTCCATGGGGTACAATAGTTGGTGAAGCATATTTTGGTATACAAGCTTATCAGTCTTACTTGGATTCACAAAGCCCATATCCATACTACATAACAAGTACTTATATCCATGTTGCTCAAAGAAAATAGAAGTTTATCACTGAATACTATAGAAACTCAGACTATACTGGGTATGTAAAAACCGAAACAACCTACGTGAATTTCTAAAATAAAAACCCTGCCTAGATATAAAGGCAGGGTTTATGTTTTAGTTAATTATTCAAGTAATTTGTAAGCATAATACTTGCGAAACTCTATTTGTTCAAGCGGTTCAAAAGTTCTTATTTTTTAGCCTCAAGCTTAGCTCTCCTTTGCTTGATTTCTTCACGTTTTTGGGCAATTTCTGCTTGCACCTCGGGAGTTTCCAAAGTGCCTTGCGACTTGTGAAATTCTACTAGCATATCAACGATTTTTGGGTCTAATTCGTTGACATAATCAGGATTTGACCATTTCGGCACGTTGCTTGAAGGTGCTTGCTTTTTGCCGCCTTTTTTGGGCGTTTTGGCTTGTTGTTCAGCTTTCTGACTATAGTTGACCTCGTGGAATTTTCATATTATGCGTTTTGTAATGAATTAAAAATTCGTTAGTCTGTTCTCAAACTCGGATCTTTCAAACTCTGAACACTGGCATTGATCACTGCTCCGACAATCAAAATCTTAGCGATGAGAATAAACCAAAACATCATAACCACCACGACGATGGAACTGAAGAAACGGACGTCCACGAGGTGATTAACATAGTTGTTGACATAGACTGAAAAAATATTGAGCAGTAATACCAGAGTCAACAAGACAAAGGTACTACCTGGTAATACATTTCGAATTCGTCGCACCTTAACATTGGGCAGGAAATAATAAATCATAACCAAGATGGCAAAAATCAAGGCATAGACCAAGGGGCCTGTCAGGTCTTGCAGATAAGCAAAGAGAGGACTATCCGATTGCCAGTAGCTTTTGATAAGGTTGAGGAGCATGCGACCAAAGACACTCAGAAAGAGAGCTAAAGCAAAGAGAATCTGCAGACCAAAACTGACAAACAAACTCATGAGCTGATGAGAAATCATTCCACGATTTTTAGCTACTCCGTAAGCTTTATTAAAGGCTTTCTGCAAGAAGTTCATGGATTTTGAAAAGGTCCAGAGGGCTGACAAAACCGCAAAACTCAACAAACCCGTTGAAGGTTGGGTCAGCACCTCTGTAATAATCTTTGCGACCACATCATAAACCGTATCTGGCAAGAATTCACTGACAACCTTTAAAAAATTAGAAACTGGAATCTGAAAATAGGGGAGGATATTGACCACCACCAAAAGCAGGGGGAAAATCGAAATCAACCAATAGTAGGCCACTGCGACGCTGGTCAACTCACTATCTGATGCTTGATAATAATGCAAAAAAGCTTTTACTAAAGGCTTGTCTATCAGCTCTTTCCACCACTTCTTCATGTCACACTCCTTCACTTACAATCTTGATTAATTTCTTCTTACCAATTCCATCATATCATAAGGCAGAGTATTGGCAGCTTCCTTCAGAGAATAGTTCTCTAAGTTATTCACATTTTGTCGTAATTTCTTGGCATACTTGGCCGTAATCAATCGTTTTTCTTCATATTCGAAAATCAACTTGCGCTCCAGATAATAGCCTCTCAGCATTTCATCGATATTGTTGGGTTTGACACGGTTGATAACCCGTTCGACAAAAGCACCACTGGTGATAATAGCTGTTTCTCGGAGACGAGAATCCTGCATGAAGCTGATCAAAGAACTCTTATAAACCCCTTTTAGGTTCTCCAAACTTTCGATAATCATCTCTGTATTTTCTAGATAGAGCTCTGCAATTTGGTCATAGTCAAGGGCTCTGAGTTTCTGTGATTCTTCATTTTTCCAACTGCGAAAGGTCTTGCCAAAGGTAAATACTTCGTGAAGGAGAAAACGTAAAATCCGCAAGGAAACAAGGAAATAATAGGTCAACCGTGAAGCAAATTTGCGATTAATACCTTGTTCCATGTTTTTCAAATAACGTTGGTAGACCCGATAAGCACGCTCACTCATCTTGCCTTCTTCATAAGCCTGTTCCAATCCATCACTTTCAATACTGAGGATAAGAAGTTTCAAGGCCTCCCAGTCTTCTTGAGCCCCCTTATTTTCCTGACTCAGGATGAGATTTTCAATACGTCCATGATAATTGTCAATGGCTGCATAGAGAGGGAGCTTATTCCTGGTATCTTCCAACTCTTTCTCCAACTCTAGCGTCACTTCATTCAAAATAGCGATATGCATGAGATAGTCCTTGCTTTCTTCCTGTTCATCAGAAAGATGAGGCAAGACCAAGAGACCTGTTAAAAAGCTGACAAGCGTCACACCTGCGACAAGGAAAAGCAAGAGAGGATACTCCTGCTCTAAATTACTTGGTATCAGAAGAATCGTAGCAATCGACACCGTTCCCTTAACACCTGAGAAGGTCAAGAGAAGCATGTCCTTCATATACTTATTTAGCTTTTTCTTGAGACGTCTAGTCCTATAGGTATAATAGCCATAAATCATGACAAAACGAATAGCAAAGAGGACAAAGGTAAGGGCTATAAGAGATACCAATAAAAGTAAGGGATTATAGATCGGATTGGTCAAGATAGGCTCTGCTATCATTTCCAACTCCATTCCCAAAATCACAAAGACAGAACCGTTGAGCATAAAGGTTACTGTATGCCAGACTGTCTCGGTCACCGTATCCACTTGGGCTTCGAGAAGCGTGATTTTCTTAAAGCGACTTGCCTTTAAAATCCCCGCAACTACAACGGCAATAATCCCAGAAACGTGTACTTCTTCTGCTAGAAAGAAGGTCACTAGAGGCAAACTCAATTCCAGAAGGAGCTCACTAGCTATATCCGTTGCGCGCACACTTAACAAAAAAGTATGGAGGAAACGATTGGTCATGGCTGTTAAAAAGCCAATCAGAAAACCACCTAGAATTGAAAAGATGAGCGAGCTACCCGCTTGCCCAAGTGAAAAGGTTCCTGTTGTCCAAGCGGCCAAGGCAACCTGAAAGGCCACCAAGCCAGAAGCATCATTCAAGAGTCCTTCACCTTTGAGAATATTGGACACGCGCTTAGGAAAGCTAAAGCGCTCCGAAAGAGAGGCAAAGGCCACCAAGTCCGTAGGGCCAAGGGCTGCCCCAACAGCCAAGCAAGCTGCCAAGGGAAGGCTGAGCCAAAGAAGATGAGCCAAGCCACCCAAACTCAGGGTCGAGATGAAAATCACTGGAAATATGAGATAGACAATGATTCGCCAGTGTTTTAAAATAGCCGTAATATCTGCTTCTTCGGACTCTCGGAAAAGCAAGGGCCCGATAACCAGAGCCAAAAACAACTCCGTATTGAGATGAAAGTCAGTATTTGGTAAAAAGAGACCAATCACAATTCCCAAAAGAATTTGAACCAATGGAAGCGGCAAAAAGGGCAGGAGCTTATTGGTTGTACTTGAAACAATCAAGACCAGTAAAAATAGGATGAGGTAAATCAGTAATTCCACGCAATTCCTCCTTAATCTTTTTTACAGCAGGATTCAAAAATCTCCTTCTGCTCTTTGATTTTTTGGTCAATCTTGGAACAATCTTTGTGCTCAATTTTTCTCTGGCACCGTTCCATTTCAAGAGCAACTAATTTTTTCTTGATTTTAAGCATTTTTTTGCTCATACGCGCTTGGTCTAGCACTCCCACCGCTCGTTCGTGGTGAGTTGATTCAACAAAATTCTGGCGCATGGCATCCAGCTTTTCACGTAGGTATTGTTTATCCATGTCTATATCTCTCTAATTTCTCAATCATCACTAAAAATGGTGGGTTGTTGACTTGGTTTAAAGTTCGGTAAATGGCAGCTGTGTACTCTTGTTGGTTCAACTGGCTAACAAAATCCAAGACAGCATCCCTCTCTAGATCGCCTCCTTCATGACCATAGTAGATCATGATAGCAATTCGTCCACCTTTGACAAGCAAATGACACAGCTTTTCTAATGCTTCAATCGTTGTCTGAGGTCGGGTGATGACTGACTTATCAGCTGACGGCAAATAGCCCAGATTAAAAATCCCTGCCTTGGCTTCTGTCACAAACTGGTCCAGTGTCTCGTGCCCTTGTAAAATCAACTGGGCATTTGTCATTCCAGCCTGGTCCAAACGCTCCTGAGTCTTTTCCAAGGCTTGTTCCTGAATATCAAAGGCATAGACTTTCTTGGCTAGCTTGGCTAGAAAAAGCGTGTCATGACCATTTCCCATGGTCGCATCCACTACGATATCACTCTGAGTTACAACCTCAGCCAAAAAATCATGTGCCATCTCAAGTGGTCTTTTCATATCAAAACTCCTGTTTTACAGACTTGCATCCTTGAACACTTCCACGACGTCGCATTTCAGTTTCAATAGCATTTAGCACTTCCCATTTATTGAGGCTCCACATAGGCCCAATCAGCATATCCCTAGGCGCATCTCCTGTGATTCGATGGATGACGATATGCTTGGGAATGATTTCCAGTTGGTCACAGATGACCTTAACATATTCATCCTGACTCATCAACTGTAAACGTCCTTCGTGATAATCTCGTTGCATACGCGTATTGGTCATCAGGTGAAGCAAGTGCAGTTTAATTCCTTGAATATCGTTATCCGTGATACAACGGCGGACATTTTCAATCATCATCTCATGGGTTTCACCAGGCAAGCCATTAATAAGATGGGAAACAATCTCAATCTTGGGATACTTTCTCAAACGCTTGACCGTTTCCACGTACAATTCATAAGAATGGGCACGATTAATCAGGTCAGAGGTTGTTTCATAAGTGGTCTGCAAGCCCAATTCAACCGTCACATGCATGCGTTCCGACAACTCAGCCAAATATTCGATGGTTTCGTCTGGTAAACAGTCTGGGCGCGTTCCAATATTGATTCCTACTACACCTGGCTCATTGATAGCTTGCTCATAGCGCTCTCGGATGACTTCCATCTTTTCATGGGTGTTGGTAAAATTTTGAAAATAAACCAGATACTTCTGAACATCCGGCCACTTACGGTGCATAAAGTCAATTTCCTTATAAAATTGCTCACGAATAGGCGCATCCGGTGCGACAATAGCATCTCCAGAACCTGAAACCGTACAAAAAGTACAGCCTCCATGAGCCACAGTTCCATCACGATTGGGACAGTCAAACCCCGCGTCAATAGGGACTTTAAAGGTCTTTTCTCCAAAGAGTTTTCGATAATAATCATTCAAGGTGTTATAAGATTTCATAACTTTCATTATAACAAAAAACACCCACAATCTCAAAAGCCTGACTTTCCTATAAATTCCTCTGTTTCTCGTTTCCATTAGCGATTTTTTATGATACAATATGGGTATGATTTTAATGAAATTAGCATCTATTTTATTATTGATACTGACCTTAGTAGTCTGCATTATCATAACCAAACTTTTTAGATTAAAAAAACTAGGACGAAACTTTGCGGATTTGGCTTTTCCAGTCTTGGTATTTGAGTATTACTTGATTACAGCTAAAACCTTTACCCATAATTTCCTCCCTAGACTAGGCCTAGCCCTCTCACTCCTAGCTATTATTCTCGTTTTTTTCTTCCTTCTGAAAAAACGCAGTTTTTACTATCCTAAATTCATCAAATTTTTCTGGCGTGCAGGATTTTTAGTAACCCTTGTCATGTATATCGAGATGATTGTTGAATTGTTCTTAATGAAATAATTGAATCCCTAAACATTTTCTAGGGATTTTTGCTTTCTCTACAAAATAAGGTAGATAATAACACTATACAATTTTATACAAAGAAAATCCCTTAGAAACTTATATTCCAAGGGATTTATCTTCTATCTAAGACAAGAGTTTCTCTCCACTCTTTAATGATAACGAAAGTATCAAAATTTCTAGTCTTCTTTTTTACCTTTAGTGGCTACTAATCCTGCACTCAAACAGAGTAGAGCTAAACCTGCTGCTACTGTTGCTTGGCTTGCCGCATTACCTGTATTTGGTAACTGGGCTTTATTAGTTTGATTAGCTTCACTTGGAGCAATTGGTTTTGTTTCTGCTTTTTCTGACACTTGTGGTTTTGTATCTACCGGCTGTACTGGTTTAGTTGCTTCACCAGCCATACCGACTTCTACGATGCGATCCTGAGCCATAACTTTATCATAGCTATCCTTTTCAGTTCGCTTACCATTTTCAACCTCGATTAAGTGAACACGGACTCCTTGTCTTCCTTCTTGGAGGACTCGAGTTTGACCTACTGGAAGTTTATCGTTCTTTTGTTCCTGAACTTTGAAATCGATTGTTTCTTCTTCAATTACAAGTTCTGGTCTGTTAAGCACAAGATTCTTAACTTCGTCTTCTGGAAGAGAGGTGCCTGGTTTCGTTCCAACTTCTAGGATACGATCTTGAGCAACAACTTTATCATAAGTTTCTTTAAGTTGGCGTTTTCCGTTTTCCACTTCGATCAAGCGAACACGGACTCCTTGTTTTCCTTCTTGAAGAACACGGGTTTCACCTAGATACAACTTATCAGACTTACGTTCCTGAACCTTGAAATCAATGGTTTCTTCTTCGACCACAAGTTCTGGTCTGTTAAGCACAAGATTCTTCACTTCATCTTCTGGAAGGGCGGTGCCTGGTTTCGTTCCAACCAAGACGATGCGGTCTGTCGGTGCCTCTACCACTTCATGGAGTTTTTCTTCCTTACTTCCATCAGAATTAATTGCTGTAAAGATACGTTCCTTACCAACTTTTCCTTCTTGTTCTACACGAGTCTCACCTAGATAAAGTGTTGAATCTTTTTTCTCAACTGTCTTGTAGGCCAAATCGTTTTCAACAAATTCAAGTTTTGGAAGTTCTTCTTGTACAGCAGCAACTGTTTTCTCAGAAACTGGTTTTTCCTTGATCAACTGGATACGGTATTCCTTAACTTGTTTTCCACTTTCTGAAACGAGGCGAATAAGTACTGGAAGGCGGTCTTCTCCACTATCTACCACAGTTGAAGCTACTTGATTGTTTTCTTCAACTGCAACTTTTGGCCGTTTACCTTTATAGGTAATTTGATAGTCTTGACGATTTTCAGCGAAATCAGCAAGTTCTTTTCCATCTACAAGAATCTTTGATTGAGTGCTTTCTTGAGGCAATTCGCTTGGTGCAAGGAAAGTCATCTCAATCATCGCAACACCGCTCTTATCTGCTTTACGCTCCATACGCCATCTCATGGCTTTGGCTTTGACAGCTTTAAATGTTACGTTTATTTCATCACCAGCTTCAATGTCTTTATCCGCACGATAAGGAACAGCTTCCCAATTTTCTGGGTTGTTGAATGGATGTCCTGATTCGTAAGCTTGGTAGTTTGAATAGTAGGTTGGCACTTCAAAGTCTGGACCGACATAGCGCTCTAAAACAAGTTTAGAAGGCGCATCCGTACCACTATCTGCAAAGAAGTGAAGTTTGGCTTGCGCAACAGTCCGCTCTACAATCTTACCATTTTCACGGAAGATCACACCTGCTGATACTTCTGGATTAGAAGATGGCGTTTTAGACCAGTTTGTCCAACGACGATTTTCAGAGTGATCTCTATCATTGATATAGTCTACACGGTCATGAGAACTGTCGTCAATATCATTAGTTGCTGAAGCAAAGGCCTGGTTACTGTTTTCATCATAGTTAGGGTTATCTGAAAGAGCCTCACCAAGTTTGTCTGTCACTCGTACAGTGAACTCAGCATTAAGATTGCTACCAAGGACACGACCTCGAACAGTAAATTGACCTGCTTTTGTCAGATTTTCTGCTGGAACTTCTTCCCATTCAACTGTCATGTCTTTTGCTTCGTAACCGTCTTTACCTGTGAAGTAAACTGGAACCTTAGTTGGCAATTCAAGTGGTTGGCCTAGTTGCAACAAGCGAGCTTGTTTAACTGCAGCAACTGGTTTACGAGAAAGTAAGTCTTTATTCTTAGTGAAGTGCAGACGGTATTCTCCTAAGATGTCGCCATTTTCAGCTTTCGCGATAACACGAACTGGCTCACCTTCACGAACACTTGGAACAACAGTCGCTAGACCATTGTTGCTAACACTTGCTGTTACTGCAGGAATTTTTCCATCGACAGACTCAAGGTAGTAGTCAGTCAAATCAGGGTTAAAGGTTGCTAAGTCTTTACCGTCAACTTGGATTCTTGTTTGTCCTTGTTTGGCTGCCGCAACTTGTTTCGCAAAGATTTGTACTTCTGTGATAGAAGTTCCAAGTTTGTTGTCTGCCCTTACCATGCGAATACGAACAGCATAGGTTTCAACTTTATCAAAGCTAAAGTGGTTCATTTCTCCAGCCTTGAGTTGAGCTGGAGCTTTGAGATTGCTTACCTCTTTCCAGTTTGCAGGATCGTTAAAGACATGTTCTTCATTACCTACAAAGCTAGGGTTTTTAGGTGCTGTTGGAACAGTCTTACCAATATAATACTCAATCACATAAGACTTCGGTGCGCCAACTCCATGGTCTTCGTGGAATCCGACACTTAGATTATCAACGGAGCGTTTGCTCAAGATACCTGAATCTCCAAACAGAACACCGACTGAAGCTTCTGGATTACTACGATTCCAGTTTGTCCAACGATTGGCTGGTCGGTCATTAAAGGAAATCAATTTATCGTTGACATTTGAAACAGGGTCGGTTGGATTTGAATCTGAAGCAAAGGCAAGTGGCAATTCTGAACCGGTCCATTGGTCAGAAATGTTTGCACCTTGCTCAGTTTGAGCAGATACGCGAACATGAAGTTTAGTTGTTAATTGAGTACCTTCTAAGCGACCATTAACTGTAAAGACACCTTCCTTAGCGTATTGCTCTGGACGAATCGCATCCCATACAACCTTAGCTGATGAAACGTGACCATTTGAATCATATGTACGAACGCTTTCTGGTAATTGTGGTGCTTCTGCGATTGGAGTTGTCACACTAACTTCTTCAACTGAAACGATGCCTTCTACAGATACTTTAGCACGCGCTTCCAAGTCAATTCCTTCAACTTTACCTAACACTTCAAAGCTTTGATAGTGGTCTAGTTTTTCTTTCGGAATAGCTTGCCAAGTGACTTTGTGAGCTTTAGGGAAACCTTTGTCATACTCAACCGTTACTGTTGACGGAAGAGTAGGTTCTTGGTGTAAATCTGTCACTACATTTACAGGACGGATGGATTGCGCAATCTTCTTCTCAGTATTGGCTTGTATAGTGAGATTGATTTGACCTGTAGCACCCTCATATTCAGCTTTCAGAGTAAGTGCTCCTGGTTTATGCAACTCAAGCATTCCTTTTCGGACTGCAACTTCCCCTTCACCGCTTGTAGAGAAGCTCACCTTATCAGCTGGTAATACAGCTTGCGTTCCATCTTGATAGTGAGCTCGAACCGACAAGTTGACTATTTGGTCTTCTTTGAGACCGTCAGCTTGCTCAACTTGTAAGCTCAAGTGGTCAATTTTCGGTGCTTCTTCAAGGAATTGAATCGCATAGGTTTGAAGAGGGCCACCATCTTTAGGCTGAACAAAGATGCTCGCACGCATGCCGTTTGCTGCGCTTGCTTGAAGAACTGTAACATCAGCATTTTCAGCACTTGCTGTGACTTCTGGCAATTGGGCACCATAAGCAAGAGTGCGGTATTGCATTGGTTGTTGACTAGTAAGCCCTGTTACTGCCTCACCGCCAACAGTAACAGTTGGCACTACAGATGCTGCAGCTTTTCCTTCTTCTACCACAAGGGTTGCATGAATAGTTTCTCCAGCTAACTGACCAGTCATTTGAATACGTGATCCAGCTACTGAAAGTTTGGCTTTATCCGCTTCCGCAATCTCCCAACTATCTACTTCGTACTCTTGTACACTTCCATCGGTTACAAGTATTGACACATATTTATCTACAGTGTTCAAATCTGCTCCTGGAGCAACACGTTTAACTGTTGGTAATTCTTTCGCAATTGCTAGAACCTCGACACGAGCCTCTACCTCACGTCCATTTGCTGTACCTTTAGCAGTCACAACTCCTGCTTGACTAACATCGACTTGAGACCAAGTTACTGGAAGTTTTTCACGACTACCATCGCTGTATACAAAACCTACTGTTTTCGGCATTTTTGGATCTTTACCGATTAATGTACGAACTCTTGCTACTTCTGTCCCCAAAACAGTCTTCTCTTGTCCTTCTTTTTTACCAGTAAAGACAGTTACTTGACTAGATTTCAAGAGATCTGAATGGGCTGTCAGTGTGAATTTACCTGCTTGTTCAGTTGATTTGACAATGGCAACACCTTTACCATTAAATGCTTTACGAATCCAAGAACCATCTGCTTGCGCCTTATAGCGTTCACGGCTGGCTTGTTCCCCGTTATCGACACCGACAAGTTGGCCTTGTCCGTGCAATTGGAAGCGAACCAGATTATTGGCAGTTGGTACTACATTCCCTTGGCTGTCAACAATTTCATAGTAGATATATGTCAAGTCTTTTCCATCTGCTGCAATTGCATGGTCTTCCTTGATAAGACGAACAGCCGCTGGCTTACCAGCAGTCGTAATCTTGTCACGTGCAATTTCTTTACCAGCTTCATCACGAGCAATTGCTTCCAAGGTACCTGGTTGATAAGCAACTTTCCATTCAAGATAAAGTTCATTAGCATTAGCACCTTCTTGGTAAGTGCGTCCATCGCTAGTTTGTTTTTTGTTGAAAGTCTTCAGACCAAGAGATTTTCCATTCAAGAACAATTCTACACTTGCAGCATTAGAATAAGCACGTACAGGGATTTTATTTTCCGCGTCTGCTACATTGTCTATCAACTCTTTGTTTTCCCAGTTCCAGTGAGGAAGAAGGTGAACCATTGGTTTTTTCTTTGCAGAAACCCATTGACTTTGGTAAAGATAAAAGTCGTTTTTTGGAATACCTGCAGTATCTACGATACCAAAGTAAGAGCTTTTAACTGGCGTGTTGTTTTGGTTGTGCCATGGAGTTGGTTCACCGATATAGTCCGTACCTGTCCAAATGAATTGACCAGCATAGCCAGCATTGTCACGGTCAAATGTCCATGAAGCAGTTGCCGTTTTACCCCAACCAACACGGTCATTTCCATAATCTGACTGTTCATAGTTACGCCATGACTGATTACTTTGTACCCACTCACGCTCTGGGTGGAAGTAACTTCCTCTTGTACGCGTTGCTGAAGATGTTTCTGACCCATAAATCAACCAGTTTGGATGCTTAGCTCTAAGGGCTTTGTAATTATCTTCAGAGTAGTTAAATCCAACAGCATCGAGTTCATCAGCAATTTTTTCATGCCCACCACTACCATTACCGAAACGGAACTTATCTGCTCCCATGGTAACGTAACGAGTCTTATCAACATCCTTGATAACTTTGACTAGACGTTTAACAGTCGCTAGAGAATGGGGATCCCCATTTGCTTCACCGATTTCATTTCCGATTGACCACATAAAAACAGCAGGATTATTTTTGTCTCTCTCTACCATAGTACGTAGATCGTAGTCAGACCATTTTTCACCTTTTTTAGCCTCAGGATGGGTAGCATCTTTTTCAAAGAAACGACCATAATCGTATGGTTTCTTACCGCCATACCAAGTATCAAAAGCTTCTTCCTGAACCAACAAACCAAGTTCAGCTGCAATCTGTAAGGTCTGAGGACTTGCTGGGTTGTGAGTCGTACGAATCGAATTCACTCCCATTTCCTTCATCTGTTTCAGTCTACGATACTCAGCCTTGTAGTTTTCTTCTGCTCCAAGCGCTCCGTGGTCATGGTGCAAGGAAACTCCATGGAATTTAATGCGTTCACCATTCAAAGAGAAGCCCTCATTTGGAGTCCAGTTATAATATCGGTAACCAAACAGATCTTTCTTAGCATCAACTAATTGACCGTCCCGGTAAACACGTGTAACTAATTCATACAAGGCCGGTTTGTCATTTAAAACGGTCCAGAGTTTTGGTCTTTCAACTTCTAAAATCGCATCAAGACTAGTTACTTCATGTGCTTTCAAGGTACGGCTCTCTGTACGTACTAGATCTGTCACAGCCTGACCACCACGTTCAACGATTTGATATTCTGCTACAAGTTGATGGTCTTTGTCGTCCGTATTGACAATTTTGCTGGTCACATGAGTTTCAACCTTGCCGTGTTGCTGTTGTTCTAGTTTTGGCGTTAAGATGGTTGTCCCATTTTTCTCAACATGAACTTTATCTGTCACTTGTAAAGTCACATCACGGTAAATACCGCTACCTGAATACCAACGGCTGCTTGGTTGTTTGTTGACTGCATGAACAGCAATTACATTCTCACGTCCATCTTTGTTCAAATAGTTAGTGATATCATATGAAAATTGGTTATAACCATTTGGATAATGACCCACTAACTGACCATTGACATAAACTTGGGAATCCATGTAGACGCCATCAAAAGTAAGGCGAACATTTTTCTTGAGGTCTTTTTCATCTAGTTTGAAAGTCTTGCGATACCAAGCTTCCCCACCGTTAAGCTGTCCACCTTCATTTTGTGCAGGAGATTCATGATCAAAATCGTTAAAGATACTCCAGTCATGCGGTAAATCTAATTTTTTCCACGTAGATACATCTGCATCCGGTTTAATGGCTTCTTTAGAATTCGCATTGAGTTTAAAGTGCCAATTTTGGTTAAAATTCACTTTTCTGTCTTCAATCATTTGATTGACTTCTTCATTTGTCACAGCTTTAACATCTTCCTTGAGCGGTTTTTCTTGACTTGAAGCTTGTGATTCTATCTTTGGAGCTTTTTCCTCTTTTGGAGTTACTGCTTTATCTTCTTTCTTCTCAGATGAAATAGACTCAGTGGCACTAGATTGTTTTTGTGCTGTACTTTCGACTACATTTTTAGTTTCCAAAGCTTGATCAACCTTTTCTTCTACTATAGGATTTTCCTCATTAGGTTTCTCAGCAGTACGAGTAATAGGTGTTTCATCCGCATTAACTACAGATTCTCCAGCTATATTTCCTGCGAATAGAACTGCACAAGTTCCAATCATTACTGAGCAAGCTCCTACAGCAAATTTACGAATGCTATAGACTCTTTTACGATTCCAATGGCTTTTTTCCATAAAATCCTCCTTTTAGTAATCGCTTTCATTTTTATGTAAGCGATTACTTTTAATAGTCTTTTACCCTTATTTTATTAAATAATATAGGAATTTTCAATACTCTAGCATATAAAATAATATTTTTGATTGTTTTTTCTAAAATTTGTAGAAGAATTAAAAATCTGAATGTTGTTTCAAAAGAAAAAATACTTACTAACATCTAAATCTTGAGCACCAAAAAAGTCCCTTTAAAAGGAACTTCTTCTATTTATAATTAAAGATTCCCCCTGCCAACTTATCAGCTAGCTTGGGAAAGAAGGTGTAAAACTTATGGGCTAGGTTCAACAAAACTGGGAGATTGAGTTCTCGTTTATTTTTTCCTATAATCTTGACAATCTTTTTAGCCACTGCATCTGGTTCCAGCAGGAAGCGTTCAACCGACTTGAGATAGCTTCCATCTGGGTCGGCTTGGTCGAAAAATCCTGTACGGATTGGTCCTGGATTGACAGTCGTTACGTAAATACCATAAGGCATCAGTTCGAGGCGTAAGGCATTTGAAAAACCAATAGCCGCAAACTTGGTAGCTGAGTACAGACTGGACTTGCCAGTAGCGATCAAACCTGCCATGCTAACAATATTGATGATATGGCCTTTTCGACTTTCCTTCATTCTTGCCGCAAGGCGACGAGATAGATTCATCAGGGCAAAAGTATTGACCTCGAACATCTGGTGAATATCTTGGTCAGAAATCTGGTCAAATTCCTCCAAAATCCCATAACCAGCGTTATTAATCAAGACATCAATCTTGCCATAGCGGAGATAGAGGTCTGCTAGCAGAGTTTCTAGGGCTGAGTCATCGGTAATATCGATTTCAACCAATTCTGCTTGTAGATGGTTTCCATAGAGTTGGGCTAATTTTTCCTTATTTCTACCAAGCAAGATGAGTTGGTCATCTGGCAGGAGTTTAACCATTTCTTTGGCTAGACCCCCGCTAGCTCCGGTAATAAGAATCGTACGCATACTTATCCTTTCTCAATCTTTTAGATTTCCACTTCTTCCAAGTCTTTGACCACATGCACATTTTCAAAAATTGTAGCCGCATCTTTCTTGAGTTTGCTGATATCTTTTGAGAGGAAACGAGCACTGATATGGTTGAGCAAGAGGCGTTTGGCTCCTGCTTCTACCGCTACTTGTGCAGCTTGCATGTTAGTAGAGTGGCCATGGTTACGAGCAATTTTTTCATCACCCTTGCCATAAGTCGATTCATGGACTAGGACATCGGCATTGACAGCCAGACGCACACTAGCATTGGTTTTTCTCGTATCGCCTAGAATGGTAATAATCTTACCAGGACGTGGCGCTGAGATATAGTCTGCTGCTTTGATTTCAGTACCGTCTTCTAAAACAACATCGTGACCGTTCTTGATTTTTCCAAAAAGTGGGCCAAATGGGACACCAGCAGCCTTGAGTTTTTCAGCATCTAGCGTTCCTTCTAGGTCCTTTTGCATGACACGATAACCAACGCAGAAAATAGTGTGGTCCAGCTCCTCTGCATACACAGTGAATTTATCGGTCTCAAGGATTTTTCCTAGAGAATCTTGGTCAAACTCATGAAAATGAATGCGGTAGGGCAAACGAGAACCTGACACACGAAGACTGGTTAAGACAAAGGACTTGATCCCTTGCGGTCCATAGATTTCCAAATCTGTCTGCTCTTCATTGGCTTGAAAGGCACGGCTAGAAAGGAATCCTGGCAGGCCAAAGATATGGTCTCCATGCAAGTGAGTGATAAAGATTTTGCTGACCTTACGTGGTCGAATTGTGGTTTCCAGAATGCGATTTTGCGTTCCTTCTCCACAGTCAAAGAGCCAAACTTCGTTAATCTCGTCCAAGAGTTTCAGGGCGAGACTTGAAACGTTGCGGGCTTTAGAGGGCTGACCAGCCCCCGTTCCTAAAAATTGAATATCCATTCGATACTTTCTAATTAATCAATATATAACATGGCTGTGCGGTTTTCCGATCGGAAATAGCGCTTGCCAGAAAAAGCAGTAACTTCTTGCAGTAAATCCTCTTGGCTGTAACCTTTGAGACGTTTACGACCATCAGCCAAGCTTTCCAAATCCGTCAAAGTTGTAAGACTCTCTACACTAACAACTTCCTCGTCCCCTACAGCCTTCATGTAAATCTTTCCAGACTTCTCAAAGACTAGCTGATGGGGGAAAATTTGCGCAATCTCAAAAAGCAAGTCTTCTGAAATAATCTCTTTATTTTCAGAGAAAATTCGACCCAGACCCTCACTCTCATAGCAAAAACCAAAGGATTTACCAGATAGGTTAAGACGAATAAAAGGCTTGTTTTCGAGAGTGAAACTTGGCTCCGCATTGTAGAAATTCAGTTCCTGACTGAGTTCTGAAAAATAATCCGTCGCAGCCTCAGGACTCTTTTTCTGGTAGAGTTCTGCAAAGTAAGCATTAACTACGCTGGGCGGAGGGGTGATAATAGCCAACTGCTCCTGCTCTGTCTTTTCAGCTAGAAGCTGATCCAGATAGACCTTGTCCAGACTTGTATAGCCCCCATATTTTAGAGCCAACGCTTTAATATCAGTCATAAAATTCCTCTAACCTCCATTTATTTTTCTCGGAAATGTAGCCTGTAATAACTTCTCCATCATCTTGGTAGTCACGATCTTCCAGAATCGCAACACTTTCTAAATCATGAATCTTGTAGGACTTAGAAAAAGGCACGCGCAAGGTAAATCTCTCAAAAATATCCTTGATTTTCTCTAAAAATAAAGCCTGCAAGTTCTCACGACTATCCTCAGACTTGGCAGAAATGAGTGCATAAGGCGTTTGGGTAGGCGTGAAATCCTCTACCAAATCCGCTTTATTATAAAGGGTCAGGCGAGGAATGTCCTCCATATCCAAATCTTTCATAATAGACAGAACTGTTTTTTCATGCTCTTCGTGGTAAGGGTTGCTGGCATCGATAACATGCACTAGAAGATCAACATGCTTGCTTTCTTCCAAGGTTGACTTGAAGCTGGACACCAACTCGGTCGGCAAATCCTGGATAAAGCCAACGGTATCAGTCAAAGTTACTTGGAGATTGCCTCCCAGATGGATACTCTTAGTCGTCGCATCCAGAGTCGCAAAGAGCTCATCTGCTTCATACTGGGTCTTACTGGTCAAGGTGTTCATAATGGTTGACTTCCCAGCATTGGTATAACCAATCAAACCAATCTTAAAGGTGCTAGACTCCAGACGTTTTTCTCTGACAGTCGCCCGATTTTTCTCAACCACCTTGAGCTGACGCTCGATATCCGTGATTTGATTGCGAACGCTACGACGGTTCAGTTCCAGCTGGCTTTCACCAGGTCCACGGGAACCAATTCCCCCTGCCTGACGACTGAGCATAATTCCCTGACCAACCAAACGAGGCAAGAGGTATTTGAGCTGGGCTAGGTGGACTTGGAGCTTCCCTTCATGGCTTCGAGCTCGCATGGCAAAGATATCCAAAATCAACTGCATACGGTCAATAACCTTGACACCGAGAACTTCTTCTAGATTGACATTTTGCCGTGGAGTCAAGCGGTTGTTGACAATGACAGTGGTAATTTCTTCTGCATCCACCATGAGCGCAATTTCTTCTAACTTTCCAGAGCCAACAAAGGTCTTGGAATCATATTTTTCACGTTTTTGTCTGTAACTATCTACAACGACTGCCCCAGCCGTTTTCGCTAAACTGGCCAATTCTTCCATGGAGAGGTCAAAATTGTCCATGCCCTGCAATTCCACACCAATCAGCAGGACTCGCTCCTCTTTTTTCTCCGTTTCAATCATCTAAAAACTCCTCTATCTGGCTTAAAATGCGGTCTTGCACACCAGCTTCTCCAATCTGATAAAAGGTCACCTGCATGCGATTACGGAACCAGGTCAACTGACGCTTAGCAAAACGACGAGTCGCTTGTTTGAGACTCTCACTGACTTCTTCCAAGGATTGCTCTCCACGGAAATAAGGAAAGAGTTCCTTGTAACCAATTCCTTTAGCCGCTTGTACATTAGGGTAATGTTCAAAGAGCCACTTGGCTTCATCCAAAAGCCCAGCCTCAAACATTAGATCCACGCGGCGGTTAATGCGCTCGTAAAGTTGACTGCGCTCATCATCCAAGCAGATAATCAACGGTTCATATAGACTCTCTTGATTTTCCAAATCCTGACCAAAATGGGCAATTTCCAAGGCACGCATAGCACGACGACGATTAAACTGGGGAATCTCAAGGCCAGCTTGCTCCACCAGATGCGCTAATTCCTCATCTGTATAGGGCTCCAAACTAGCCCGATAGGCCAAAATCTCCTCATGAGGTGTCTCCCCACCTAAATGGTAGCCTTCTAATAAGCTCTGGATATACAGTCCAGTCCCACCAGCAATAATAGCTAGCTTGCCACGACTGTGAATATCCTCAATAGCCATCTTAGCTTCTGAAACAAAATCAAAAGCCGAGTAAGACTCGGTTACCTCTCTAACATCGATTAAATGATGAGGAACAGCTGCCTGCTCTTCTGGACTAGCCTTAGCCGTCCCTATATCCAGACCTCGATAGACTTGCTGGCTATCTCCACTAACCACTTCGCCATTAAAACGCTTTGCAACTTCGATGGCAAGGGCTGTTTTTCCAACTGCAGTCGGTCCAACAATCACAATTATTTTTGTTTTCATCTTTTTTCCTTGAAAAATTCCCATTTTTTCGTTACTATTATTATAACACAAAAAGGTCAGTCAGAAAAATGTGACCTCTTGAAGGGGCTGGCTGATTAAGAAGATAAAGGAGGAAGACTCATGGCTAAAGGATTCGCTAAAGGTCTTGTAACAGGTGTCGCAGGAACTGTCGCTGCAGTTGCAGGTGCAGTATACGCATTTAAAAAGAAAGTGATCGAACCAGAAGAGCAAAAAGCAGCTTTCATCGAAGAAAACCGTAAAAAAGCAGCTCGTCGCCGCGTATCACGTTAAGAAACAAAAGAAGTTGGGATTTATTGTCTCAACTTCTTTTTTCTATTCTTTTAAATAGCTAGGTCAAACTTCAACTGTGGCTTGACAGGGTCATAATCCACCAACTCAAAGTCCTCTGCTTTAATATCAAAAAAATTGGTCTTATCTGGCACATTCAAGACCAAACGTGGTTGGCAGTTTGATGGCTCACGACGGAGCAATTCCTGAGCTTGTTCAAATTGATTGTCATAGATATGGAGATTGTTGATGAAGTAGAAGAACTTCCCAACCTTCCAGCCGAAATGCTTGGCAATCATCATTTGAAGAGCCACGTACTGCATAGCATTGATGTGGTGGGCCACCAACATGTCATTCGAACGCTGGGTCAAGGTCGCATCCAGATAGATTTCTCCATCTACACGGCGGACATCAAACATGGTCTGAAAGGCGCATGGGAGTAGTCCTTCTGTTTCTTCGAAAGCTTGGTAATCCCAGAGCGAAATGATATTGCGACGGTTCCAAGGGTTGACTTCCAACTGCTTGAGAAGCTTATTGATAATGTCGTGTTTCTTAACAACAGCACCATAGCGCTCACCAATGGTTCCCGTATTTCCCACTTCCCAGTCATTCCAGTAGTGAACATTGTACTTGCTATTCAGCACTTCTAGGCTATTAGACTGGTCTTGGTAGATCCAGAGAACTTCTTTGATAGCTGATTTGATTGCAATGGGACGCAAGGTTGTAATGGGGAATTCCCCTTTTGCTAAGTCATACTCTGCAAAGGCACCCGTTACGTACTTAGAGTTGGCAACTGTCCCATCCTTGTACTTGGGACGTGCTTGCTCTGAGAAAACACCTTCCTTTAGAATGCGTTCAATATTCTCTTTAAAAATCGTATCTGCTTTTGTCATTTACTCTCACCTCATTTATTTCCTAACTAGTATAGCATAAAAAAAGAAAGGAGGAAAATCACTCGCTTCTGGAAAGCAATTTTCTCCTTTTTCTATTTTATTGCAATACAAGTGATGCTGCTCCGATAACTCCAGCGTCATTTCCTAGAGTTGCAAGAGCCAATTTAGTTGTTGTGCGTACTTGTGGGAAGGTATTTTCGTCGTAAACTTTTTGAACACCTTGTAGAAGGAATTCTCCTGCAGCTGATACACCACCACCGATGACGATGGTTGATGGGTTTAGGATTGATCCGATGTTAGCACAAGCGATTCCCAAGTAACGTGAGAAGTTACGGTAAACAATCAAAGCAAGGTCGTCTCCTTCTTTTGCGAGATCAAAGACAGTCTTAGCGGTTACTTCTTCTCCATTATCAATCAAGCGTTTCAAGGCTGCATCACCTTCGTATTCATCAGCATAACGACGAGTCAAGTTGACAATCCCTGTTGCTGAAGCAACTGTCTCAAGACAGCCTTTCTTACCGCAAGTACATGCGATTGGTTGGTCAAAGTCAACAGTGATGTGGCCAAGCTCCCCTGCTGCACCAGCAACACCATGAAGCAATTTTCCTTCTGCGACGATACCGCCACCAACACCTGTACCAAGTGTCATAAAGACAACATCTGGTTGGTTATCACCAGCCCCCATCCAACGCTCACCAAGAGCAGCTACGTTGGCATCATTATCGATGAAGAATGGAATGCCCAAGGCTTTTTCAATTTTTTCTTTAATTGGTTGAAGAGTTTTCCAGTTGAGGTTGTAGGCACCGATAACAGTCCCTTTTTCACGGTCAACCACACCTGGTGATCCCATCCCAATTCCTTGGAAGTCCGCTGCTGCCAATCCAAGCAAGTCCAAACGATGCTGAATAGACTCAATCATATCATCTACAATGTGGCTTCCTTCATCCAAAATATTTGTCTTGATAGACCATTTTTCTTGGATTTCTCCCTCTTGAGTTAAAATTGCAAATTTGATAGAAGTTCCACCAAGGTCAATCCCAATAATCTTTTGACTCATCATATTCTCCTTTTTCATTGTGTAGTAATTGAAAATGCTTACAGATATAGTATAACAAAATCGTTAGATTTGTGCAAAGCTTTGCATGAAAAAGTTACATCTAATAATTAATAACTATTTATCCCCTAGTTTTTGAATTGCATAGTTTGCTTCTTCTTTTGTAAATTTTCCAATCCAAGAAGAAGTTAGCCTCTCATAAATTTCTGTCTTTGAGAGATTGTTATATTTTCGGTATTCTCTTGCTGTAATTAAGGCATTTGCTTTGTAATCTGCATTCAAGTGATCGATGGCATACTGCGCTGCTGAACTTGAAAAACCATACCACGTTAATGAGTCATAGAGAGCTTTTTTTGACTTATGAAAAACCGAATTATAGCTTTTCGCTATATTTAAAGCAGCATTGTACTGCTTCCCATCTAGTTTTGGTTGCCGCACACCATCGTATCCTACATAGTGACGGCCACCATCTACCCATTTATCCCTAGCCATTTTACCATCTGATTCAACATAATAACGGCCACCATCTACCCATTTGCCCCTTACCATTTTGCCTTCAGAATCAACATAGTAACGGCCACCATCTACCCATTCATTCTTGGCCATCTTTCCATCTGATTTGAAATAATAATTTCCTACCCATTTATTGCGAGCTTGGCTGCCTTCTGATGGTAGATTAAGTTTTTGAATGGCATAGTCGGCTTCTTCTTTGGTAAATTTTCTAAAATAAGGAGAAGTTAGCCTCTCATAAATTTCTGTCTTTGAGAGATTGTTATATTTTCGGTATTCTCTTGCTGTAATTAAGGCATTTGCTTTGTAATCTGCATTCAAGTGATCGATGGCATACTGCGCTGCTGAACTTGAAAAACCATACCACGTTAATGAGTCATAGAGAGCTTTTTTTGACTTATGAAAAACCGAATTATAGCTTTTCGCTATATTTAAAGCAGCATTGTACTGCTTCCCATCTAGTTTTGGTTGCCGCACACCATCGTATCCTACATAGTGACGGCCACCATCTACCCATTTATCCCTAGCCATTTTACCATCTGATTCAACATAATAACGGCCACCATCTACCCATTCATTCTTGGCCATCTTTCCATCTGATTTGAGGTAATAATTTCCTACCCATTTATTGCGAGCAGAGCTTCCTTCTGCTGTTAGATAATAATAGGATCCATAGTTTTTATCATAAATCCAGTCACTTTTAACCTTTTTTCCATCAGAATCAACATAATAACGACCACCATCTACCCATTCATTTTTAGCTCTCTTCCCATCTGATTTGAGGTAGTAATTTCCTACCCAGCCAGACTGAACTTTAGATTGTGATTTATCCTGTTTAGGAGTTGTCTCTTTAGCTTTTTCAGTCGGTTTTGGTGCCGGCTTTGGCGTGGGCTTTGGTGTGGGTTTTGGTGCCGGTTTTGGCGCAGGTTTTGGTGCTGGCTTCGGCGCGGGTTTTGGTGCTGGCTTCGGCGCGGGTTTTGGTGCCGGCTTCGGCGCAGGTTTTGGTGCCGGCTTCGGCGCAGGTTTTGGTGCTGGCTTCGGCGTAGGTTTTGATGCTGGCTTCAGCGCAGGTTTTGGTGCCGGCTTAAGCGCAGGTTTTGATACTGGCTTCGGCGCGGGTTTTGATACTGGCTTCGGCGCAGGTTTTGGTGCCGGCTTCGGCGCAGGTTTTGGTGCGGGTTTTGGTGCCGGCTTCGGCGCGGGTTTTGGTGCGGGTTTTGGTGCCGGCTTCGGCGCGGGTTTTGGTGCTGGCTTCGGAGCGGGTTTTGGTGCCGGCTTAGGCGCAGATTTTGGTGCCGGCTTAGGCGCGGGTTTTGGTGCCGGCTTAGGCGCGGTTTTTTTATTCTCTTTTACAATCTTACCATTTTTAGACGCATCCTTTTCTTGAGCAGATACTTTCTGAGGCGAGAAAGGCAACACCCCCATTGTATCTGAAAGAGAAACAAGTGCAAAAGTAGTTGCTGCTAAACTTGTAACCAAAATTTTTTTTGATTTTCTCATAAAAATCTCCTTTTCTTATGATTTACACTTATAGTATATCATATCCTTAATCTTTTTTACATTAAAATAATAACTATACAAGCACTAATCTGAAGCTGAGCGAGTAGAAATTGAAGCTTATTTAAACGTAGGACTCAAACCGGCTGAGTTTGCTCATAGACTGGGGAGAAACCAACGGGACATAGCATAGATGCCTTTGTTCACACCTATAAACTCCAACCCCTTTTTGAAATTGGAAAATCCATTCTGTTCTGGGTGGACAGACAATCAGAGAACCTTCTATTTTGAACTTGGCTATAGTCCGCAAAAAAGCTGTTTGAGCTCACTCAAACAGCTTGAAAGATACTCTCTTAATCAGAGGAACAACTTTGTTGTACTTGACTTGTCAATTGGTGTTAAAATAGTTATTCTAAATAATTAGTCACCCAAATGTTGAATTGCATAGTTTGCTTCTTCTTTGGTAAATTTTTTTAAATAATAAGGAGAAGTTAGCCTCTCATAAATTTCTGTCTTTGATAAATGGAGAATCTTTCGGTATTCTCTTGCTGTAGCTAATGCATTCGCCTTATAGTCTGCTTGCAAATGATTGATAGCATATTGTGCAGCGTCACTATTAAAACCTTTATAAATTAACATCTCATAAATTCCTTTTTTTGACAAATGAATCCTATTATAACCTTGTGCTTCCTTTAAAGCTGCTGAGTATGGATTCCCGTCTGCTGGTTTTGGTTGCCAGACACCGTCGTATCCTACATAGTAACGGCCACCATCTACCCATTTGCCCCAAACCATTTCACCATCTGATTTAACATAGTAACGACCGCCATCTACCCATTCATTCTTGGCCATCTTACCGTCTGATTTAAGATAGTAATTTCCTATCCATTTGTTGCGAGCATAGGTGCCTTCTGATGTTAGATAATAATATGAACCATAGTTTTTATCATAAATCCAGTCACTTTTAACTATTTTTCCGTCAGAATCAACATAATAATTACCACCATCTACCCACTCATTTTTGGCCATCTTACCGTTTGAGTTTAGATAGTAATTACCTACCCATTTGTTACGTGCGTAGCTTCCTTCTCCTGTTAGATAATAATATGAACCGTAGTTTTTGTCATAAATCCATTCATTCTTGGCCATCTTTCCATCTGATTTGAGATAATAATTCCCTACCCAAGTATTACGAGCGTAGCTACCTTCTCCTGTTAAATAATAGTATGACCCATAGTTATTGTCATAAAACCATTCATTTTTAGCTCTTTTCCCGTCTGATTTTAGATAGTAATTACCTACCCATGCGTTTCGAGCGTAGCTACCTTCTGCGGTTAGATAATAATATGAGCCATAGTTTTTATCATAAATCCATTCACTCTTAGCCATTTTACCATCTGATTTAAGATAGTAATTGCCTACCCAAGTGTTACGAGCTGAACTTCCTTCTGATGTTAGATAAAAATATGAACTCGATTTCTTATCATAAACCCATTCGTTCTTAGCTCTCTTACCATCTGATTTAAGGTAGTAATTTCCTACCCAGGTGTTACGAGCATAGCTACCTTCTGCTGTTAAATAATAATGTGCAGAGTATTTCTTATCATAAATCCATTCGTTCTTAGCTCTCTTACCATCAGATTTTAGATAGTAATTACCGACCCAGGCATTTTGGACATAATTTCCCGATGCATTTAAATAGAAGTAGGCGTTAACCTTTTTATTAAAAATCCACTTATTAGTAACTTTAGCACCATTTTCATAGTACGAAGACCCTACCCAGCCAGACTGAGCTTTAGATTTTGATTTATCCTGTTTAGGAGTTGTTTCTTTAGCTTTTTCAATCGGTTTTGGTGCCGGCTTCGGCGCGGGTTTTGGTGCTGGCTTCGGCGCAGGTTTTGGCGCGGGTTTTGGTGCCGGTTTTGGTGCCGGTTTCGGCGCGGGTTTTGGTGCTGGCTTCGGCGCAGGTTTTGATGCTGGCTTCGGCGCAGGTTTTGGTGCCGGCTTCGGCGCAGGTTTTGATGCTGGCTTCGGCGCAGGTTTTGGTGCGGGTTTTGGTGCCGGCTTCGGCGCAGGTTTTGGTGCGGGTTTTGTATTCTCTTTTACAATTTTACCATTTTTAGACGCATCCTTTTCTTGAGCAGATACTTTCTGAGATGAGAAAGGCAACATCCCCATTGTATCTGAAAGAGAAACAAGTGCAAAAGTAGTTGCTGCTAAACTTGTAACCAAAATTTTTTTTGATCTTCTCATAAAAATCTCCTTTTCTTATGATTTACACTTATAGTATACCATATCCTTAATCTTTTTTTATATTAAAATAACAACTATTTATGAAAGCCCTATTTTAAAATGAAGTGCAACACAAAAGACATGTTCATCTGATATTACCTATTATCCTATTTTTTAATTTCTTATTTAACCCATTTACCTGAACCATCTACACGATAACCATCTGGTGTACGTTCATTAACAGCCATTTTACCGTTTGATTTAAGATAGTAATTGCCTACCCAAGTGTTACGAGCGTAACTGCCTTCTGATGTCAAGTAGTAATATGATTTGTAGTTACTATCATATATCCACTCACCTTTAGCCATCTTACCATCTGATTTGAGATAATAATTACCTGACCAAGTATTACGAGCGTAACTGCCTTCTGATGTCAAGTAGTAGTATGATTTGTAGCTACTATCGTAGACCCACTCACCTTTAGCCATCTTACCATCTGATTTGAGATAATAATTACCTGACCAAGTGTTACGAGCGTAACTGCCTTCTGATGTCAAGTAGTAGTATGATTTGTAGCTACTATCGTAGACCCACTCACCTTTAGCCATCTTACCATTTGATTTAAGGTAGTAAGCTCCTTGCCATGCATTTTTTGCATAAGAACCATCTGATTTCAAATAATACCAAGCTTGATAAGAAGAGTCATAAATCCATTCGCTCTGTGCCATTTTACCATCCGCTTTCAGATAATAGCTTCCCTGCCAAGCATTTTTCACTGGATTTCCATTTCCATCAAAGTAATACCATGCACCATCCTGCTTAACCCAGCCACTTGTTGTTGCTGAACTTGTATTGTTTTGAGCCGAAGTTGATTGCTTTGCTTTGAAAGCACCTTTTGGAGCATTTTTCAATTCACACGCCACACCATCATGATCACGGTCTAACTTGGCAGAATAACCAGGTTCTCCCTCATGAATATCCGCATATCCATTCGCCCAAGCTTCCTTACAGCTAGAAAAATGAATGTTTTCTTCCGCTAACACAGGCTGTGAAAACAAGGCTAAAACTGGCAAGGTAGCCAGACTCATTTTAAAAAATAGACGTTTGTTCATTTCTTTCTCCCATAATTATGATATCGTTTTCAATATTATTTTATCAAACTTATTTCAGCAATTCAAGAAAACTTCTAGTTATTGCTGCAAACTCTTTTGGTTTGGCTCTATTCAAGACATGAGGACCGTCAGGGATAATCTGGAACTGGGAATTTGGCATCAGTTCTTGAATAGCTTTCATTGAACTGAGATTAGGCTTATCTTGACTACCACAAATTAACAAAGTTGGATAGGGACAATTCTTTGCAATCTCTCTTAAATCAAGTGTTTTTAATTCCTCAGAAACTCCAACCAAAAGCGATTTATCTGCTCCCTGTTTTTCAAATACCCTTTTGGGGAGTAGTTTAAATATCAGCAACTGAATGTAAAAAGGGATATTGCCAGCTAGTTTCAATGGACAGCCTGACAAAACCAAGGCCTGAAGATTTGGCAAATCGTAACTTGACAGCTCTAATGCAAGTGCAGCTCCTAAGGACAAACCGATTAGGACAAAAGGTTCTGTCTCCTCTGACAAGTGCTGATAAATGCGCTCCTTAGCTTCTTGATAGGTAGCAACTCCGGAAGGAAATAACTCTAGGGCTTCAGAAGGATAATCTACAAGCAACTCTTGCACTTCTTTCCAACTATCTGCTGACTGACCTAGGCCATGTAAAAATATTAATTTCATTTAGTTCTCCCTTACTGACAGCTCATACAAGCCCCTGACTGCATTACAGCCATAGATAGCTTCTGCTTGGGCAAAATCTGCCAAGGTCAAGACTTTCTCTTCTATCTGTCCTGTTTCCAGCAAATGCTGACGGTAAATGCCTGGTAAGATTCCAAGTCGGACTGGCGGTGTATAGAGTTTCCCATCGATTTTCAGAACCAAATTTCCGATAGAGGTTTCAAGAAGTTCTCCAGACTTATTGTGGTAAATGATCTCTTGCTCCCCTAGGTTCAAATGCGGTCGGTGAGTCGTTTTGAAGTAGGTAAAGGATTGATTCAAATCCGCTTCTTGCAGACAAAGTTTGGCCTGACAAAAGCTTGTACTGAGGGGTGTCAATACTTGGCGTTCAACTTCTATCTCTCCAGACTTGCTGAGAGAAATACGCAAGCGGTAATCTTGACTAGCAGCACAAGCCTGACACTCTTCCTCTATCTTTTGTCTCAATCCATCTTGATCAAATGGAAAGGCAAAGTAACGACTAGCCTTTTGTAGTCTTTCTAGATGTTGATTTTCAAAGAGCAAGGTTTTCTGGCTGATTTTCCCTGTAGTAATCAGTTGGAAACGAGCTTGTTTACGATAGAGAACAGCTGCCTTTTGATGAACTTCACGGTATTCAGACTCCCAGGTGCTATCCCATGTAATTCCTCCGCCAACTCCATAGATGGCTTTCCCTTGATACAGTTGAATAGTCCGGATAGCAACATTAAAAATCCGGCGTCCATTTGGAAGCAAGAGACCAATCGTTCCACAGTAGACTCCACGCGGTTGTGGCTCCAAGTCCTTGATAATCTCCATAGTCGCAATTTTCGGTGCTCCCGTTATGGAACCGCAAGGAAAGAGAGAACGGAATATTTCTACAAGGTCAACATCCTCTCGCAACCGACTCTTGATGGTCGAAGTCATCTGCCAGACAGTTGAATACTGCTCCACTTGACACAAACGCTCCACATGCTCACTCCCCACCTCAGAAATACGATTCATATCATTGCGCAAGAGGTCCACAATCATCATATTTTCAGAGCGATTTTTAGGATCCTGCTCCAACCAACTAGCCTGTTCAAGATCTTCTTGGTCAGTCACTCCCCGCTGAGTCGTTCCCTTCATTGGTCGTGTTGTCAACTCGCGGTCATTTTGCTCAAAAAAGAGCTCTGGGCTCATGGAAATCACTGCCATCTCGTCATGTTCAACATAAGCATTGTAGCCCGCCTCCTGCTCTACTACCATACGATTGTAGATGGCAAAAGGATTGGCACTTAAGTCTTGCTTGAGTTGGACGGTGTAGTTGACCTGGTAGGTGTCCCCCTGCCGCAAATGATGATGAATCTGGGCAACAGCCTTTTCATAGTCCGCTGCAGACGTTACTTCCTGCCAGTTTGAAGGCAAATCAACCTCATCATAAGTCAGAGGAATAGGGGATGTTTCTACCCTATCATGAACGGTAAAAAATAGCAGGTACTCTGCCAGTAAAGGAGCTTTATGAACTGCTAATTTCTCCTCAAAAGCAGGTGCAGCCTCGTAGCTGACATAGCCCACCACATAGTAGCCCTGCTCTTGGTAGCTTTCCACTTGTGCCAGCAAGTCTGCCACTTCTGCTACATTTCTCGTTTTCAACTCTTTAATCGGCTGGGTAAAGGTGTATCTCTCCCCCAAAGCCCTAAAATCAATTACTGTTTTTCTATGCATATTTCAAGTATAGCATAAAAAGGCAGATCCAGACAAAGCTGATCTACCTTTTTATTATTTTCTTACTATTGATTATGCTTTAGTGAATAAATCACCAGCAAATCCATCTGATTTTTGCAAGAGTTGTTTGTAAACCTTCCATTTAAGATCTACAGTATTCTTGAAATCATTGCCTTGAAGATCTTTTTCGACAGCGGCATCAAATAAGGTCTGAAGTTGTGCGTAAGTTGAAATCTTTTGACCATCGATTTCAATTTCAACAAAACCTCTTTGGGCTTTTTCGTGTACTTCATGATACCATGCTTTCTTCCATGCTTCTAAGCTTTGGAATTTGCCGTTAGAAACTTTATTAATAATAAAGTCATCACCAAGACCTACATTACCAGCAGCTTTAGATTCTTGCTTGTATTTGTTTGATGCATAACCTAAGAATCCGTCTAAATAACCGAAGTATCCCCACATACGGAAGGTATTATGTTTGAATGAGATTGAACCAACCGCACTCTTACTTGTATTACCACCATAAATACCTGTCATCATATTTACTACAGTATAAGCAGAATCAAATCCTTCAGTACGGTAATGACCATTTCCTGGTAATCCATGTTTCGTTGCAAAGTTTCCATCAACCAGTTGATCAATACTTGTCAGCTTCGTATTCTTTTCGTCATCATTCAAATCACGAACTAAATCCCATTGATGTGGCTCACCAACTAAGCCATTGCGATCCGCTTTTTCACGATATTTCTTATCGATCTTCTTGAACCACTTATCATTTGTTCCAGTATTTTTCTTGATTACAGACTCAGCTTCTAAGTAATCAAGCATCATCATGGATTCATTGTAATTCTTCATGTAGTGGTCGATTTTCTCACGACTATTTAACACATTCGGATTATAGTTGTAAATTTGATTTCCATCATTTTGACGTTCGTAAGCCATGTTTAATCCTAAGGCACCATATTCACCATTTGGATTGGAAACTGATGGTGATTGTAACATACCTTGAGCAAAGGCTTCAACATCTGTTCCTTCACGGTGACGCCATGTTCCTAAGTAGGCCATACGGTCATTGATGTGAGTTGTTTCGTGAGTGAATGCAGATGTACCAAAATCACTAATCATGCTAGAGATAATGTAATATACAGCCTCTTGTGGTTGTGGATTTTGGAAGATATAAGCGTATGCACCCATTCCATTGTATCCGTGCCACTTATCAGTCGGACCATAGAATTCACGAATTGGAGCAAAATCGCCTTTCTTCGTATGTCCCATACGGTCAACCCATCCCAAACCTGGTACATCATGGTTATCCCAAATGGCAGATGGTACCATATTCTCACTCTTAAGAAGATTATTTCGTACATTATCAGCAGCAAGTCTTGACCAGAAGTCTAAATAATTAATTTGTTCTTGCGCACGTAAATCAACTTGCTTCTTGAACGCTTCACGTTCTTCTGCCGTATTCTTACCATATTTCTCAAATGAACTAAACGCAATGGTATTATAGGTCGTAATTAAGATCATATGCGCTTTCTTCAGGTTCAGAAGTGGTAGAATATAACGTCCGTGATGTCCATTATTAATTACTTCATACAATTTATGTTTCTTATTCGCAAAATCAGGATTTGATGATTGTTTCTCAACAACATAAGCGTTATCTGCAATGTTGTTCTTGAACCAAGTATTCATATCTGTTTCACTAGTGAATAATTCCATGTTGTACTTCAGGAATTCGTGTAAGTTAGCTTTACCAGTAGCACTTGCAAGAGCTCTGTTAAATGCATCATGTGATTGATCACCTTTTAGGTTATTACCATTTGATGCGAAGCTGATTAATCTATCAAGTACGTTAACGTTCTTACCGTAGAAATCAGGTTTGAAGGTCATCATATTTTTGATATTTAATCCGTCAAATTTAATTCCATAGTATTGGTTTAAGTAAGCCAGAGCTAACATGATTTTAGCTTTGTTATCTTCAACTTTTTTAATCAATGCACGTTTAGCTGCTTCGTCCGTATTTAATTGATGGTCTTCATTTTCAACTAAAGCTTTAACTAAAGCATCAAGATTATCTTTTACTTCTTTGAAGCTTTCTTCCATGTATAACATCTTAGGATTGTTATTAATCTTACGAACTTCATCTGAATCAAGTTCAACAGAAGCTAATTTAGCTTTGATATCGCTGATCAATTGTGTCCTATCTTTAACAACCATATTTGGTGTATAGACAATATCACCCAATCCTTCAATACTATATTCACGAACTTGTTGAACCTTAGATTCTTTTTGTGTAATAGCCTTAATTTCTTTCGTCTTATCAGCATAATGAATCATAATATGGTCAGCATCTGATAAGTCGGTCACAAATTGTCCATCTTTCATACCTGTAACAGATAAAACTTCAGTAGTTAGTAATTTAGAATCTGCAGGAATCTTGTTCCCTTGGTTGACAATCCATTCTTTATTGTAGAATGGTTGAAGTTTTTCGATGTTACGATAAGCAAGTTCGCGAGATACGTCATAATCTTGAGTATCTTTATAAGTATCTGTTTTTGGTTTTACGTTATTAAGTGCATCTTCAACAAGAGGTTTAATTTCAAACTTATCAGCTGTAATTCCGAATGATTCTATTTTTTTATTTGCATCTTCTAGGCTGATTTCTTGGATTCGATTACTACGAGAACCGTTAAATGAGTGAGAACCTTCACTCACATCTTTAACAACGTAGTTTCTTTCAATCCAGTTTTTTGTGTAATATCCACCTTCTGCTTCTAAATCTCTAGAACCGTAGAATTCTTCACCGTTTTTGACTTTCATCATTGAAACTGTGTCAGCAACACGCCCCCATGTCCAGTTTTTACTAATGAAACCACCTACCTCAACAGGGTTCTTCACATCAATAGTTCCTTTAGTAACAGCGTTACGAACAGAAGCGTATTTATCAATACCATTAGGATCAGAACCATTATCTGTTCTAGCAACAAGACCACCAACACGTGCTCTATCTGCAACAATATCAGCATCTACGTATGCATGTTTAATATTACCACGCCAAAGTTCTCCGGCGATACCACCAAGATCCCAACCTTTATTACCGACACCTGTTAGTTTACCGATGAAAGCAACATTTTTAAGAAGTCCACCAGTATCTCCTTTATTTACGATACCAGCAATACCATCTTTACCAAGGATACTACCAGTTACCTTAACATTTTCAACTGTGGCATTTTTAATTACTCTTGATAGTGCGGAAATATTTTCAATCCAAGGCATATTAATATTAACATTACCTAAGTTAATGTTTTTAACTGTACCGCCTTCAACGTTATCGAATAACTGACGAGCCATATTATGAATGGTATATTGTTTACCGTCAACACTTGTTAAAGTTCCGCTAAATTTACCAGGTACATATTGTTTATTCGGAGTTGGTACATTTGCTGCATTCAAATCTGCACCAAGTTTAAAGGTACCACTTGGATTAGCTTTCATAGCCGTTACTAGGTCGTTAAAGCTATAATATACATCACCATCGTGTGCTTTTTGTTTTTCAAAGTAATGAACATACTCTTCGTTCAGTGTGTTGTCAGCATTCCGTTGAACTAAGTCTGGTGCTTTGGCAGTGACCTTATACAGGGTCTTGCCATCAACTGTGACTTCTTCAATTTTGTCAACAGCAAGTCGTGTAACCTTGTTGTCGTGAGCGGTCACTCGTAGATAAAGTGGGGCAACATCAGCTGGTTTTTCTGTAAGCAAACTAGTATCTGTTTCGTTACCATCAGCGTCCACACTCATCAAGCTTGTTTCTTTGATGTTTTTGATTTCAACTTTTTTGAGGTCAATTCTTAGAGGTTCTTCCTTCAGAACTTCTTCCTCATCACCCTCACCACGGTCATAAACCATCTTCGTTTCAAGTTTATAATCCTTGTAGTACTGCAAATCTGTCAGGGTCGTTGTCAAGTCGTCTGGTGAAACATTCAAGGTTTTGACAATCTCATCACCTTTTTTCAGAGTTAAGGTAATAGATTTAATGGCTGCCTTACTTGGATTTTCCAAATTATAACGAATTTGAGATGATCGTTTCAAATCATTAACATCAACAAGTGACAAACTTAAGATTGGTTTTTCAAAGTTTTTAGTTCCTAATTTGACGATACGATCTTGGTCTAACTCCAGAACCTGTTCCACAATTTTAGGTGCTTCTTCAGTTTTTAAACCTTTGAGAGTTTTGTAAGTCTTGGTAACTTTTTTCTGCCCATCTTTTCCTTCTTGGACAGTAACTCTTTCACCCTTTTTCAGTTGGTCATCTTCTTTAAGAACTTCCTTAAATGGAATCTTTTCAAGACTTTCTTCCACCAGAGTTCCTTCAATTGGTTTTGTCCCACGGCTTATTTTTTTAGTGACTGGTTCTTTGACAACAGTAGTTGTTGTATTTAAAACTTGCTCAGTCTCAACACCTTCGAGAGTCTTATAAGTCGTTTTGGTAATTTTACTGCCCTTTTCTCCATCTTGAACTACAGTTTCTTCATCCGTATATTTGGTTGGATCCTCGATAATTTCTGTCTTATAGTCAATCTCAGTAGTAGTTTCTTTCGTAACCGCTCCCTCAGTTACTTTGTACTCAGGTAACTGTTCTTGTATAAGGGCTTGACCTGCTTTACCTTCCTCTTGTGTACCTTTTACTTCTACTTGGGCTTCTGGTAATTTTGGCTGTGTAAGAGCTTGACCTGCTTTGCCTTCCTCTTGGGTACCTTTTGCTTCAACTGGAGCCTCTGGTAGTTCTGGTTGTGTTAGAGCTTGACCTGCTTTGTCTGCCTCTTGGGTTCCTTTTGCTTCAACTGGAGCCTCTGGTAGTTCTGGTTGTGTTAGAGCTTGACCTGCTTTGCCTGCCTCTTTGGTTCCTTTTGCTTCAACTGGAACCTCTGGTAAGGTTGGTTGCGTTAAGGCTTGACCTTCTTTGCCTGCCTCTTGCGTTCCTTTAGCTACCTGATGCGTTGGTTCAGCTTGTGGTACTGGAGTTGGGGCAGGTTGCTCTTCTTTCTTAGTTCCGACTGCAATGACTTGCGAAACAGGATTTTGAACCACTTGGTCTTCGATGACTTCTCTAACTTCTTGACCATTAACCATCGATACTTTGGTTACAATGCGACGCTGACCATTTACTCCAGCTGTGACGATACGAGTCTGTCCTTCTGCTAGATTCGCATCTGGACTTGTGATTGTTTCAAAAGGAATCTCCACCAAGCTCTCTTCCAGTCTTGTCTGATGTTTCTCAGAAACTGGTGTTTCTTGAACTACTTCTGTCTTCTCGATTTCATTTGCACTTTGCTTTTCTACTGGCAACTGAGGCTTCTCAGCTGAAGCTGGTCTTGATGGGTGAAGTTCTGCTTCCTTGAAGTAACCAATATATTCATAGCCATCAATGTGGATAATCCCTTCAGCCAAACCTTCATGTGTAGAAGCCGAAATAGTTTGGTTATAAGAAAGCAATTCTTTATTTTCAAACGCAAATGTGGTGAAAGGAACAAAGTTGCTTGCACCAATCGAACTAATTAATAAGACACCAAGCACCTTACCACGATGTTTTTTAGAGATTAATAAAACAGCCAAAGAAGCCGTAGCCAACCCTATACCAGCCAAGGCTAATTCTTTACTCCCTGTATAAGGAAGTTCTTGGTAGGTACTAGCTTTCTTGCGATAAACTACATAGAGAATATCATCATCTTGAAATTCTGTTGGAACCTCATGATGAATCAGGGCTTTTTCAGACTCGGTCAATTCCTGCTCCGCCAAATAACGATAATGAACGCTATGAGCTCCACCAACTTCATTGGCTTGTACCTTATCTACTGAAAGGGCACTGGCACCAAAAAGGAAGGCCCCGATTGCTACAGGACCTACCCCAACAGTGAGCTTACGAATCGAATATTTGGTGATTTTTTCTAGTTGTTGTTTTGTTTTTCTCATTCTCACGACTTTCTAATAGAATCTTGCGGATAATGCGCACGCGCACCTCCGATTAATTTGGGACGACTTGCAAGAGCCGTTACATGGGCATGCCCAATTTCTCTCAAAAGAGGGCGAATCGGAACTTGAACATGCTTGACATGCATACCAATTGCAGTGTCTCCGATATCCAATCCAGCATGGGCCTTGATAAATTCAACCTCAACTGGATCCTGCATAAACTTGAAGGCCGCCAATTGACCCGAACCTCCTGCATGAAGAGTAGGAAGGACACTGACGATTTCCAGACCAAACTGCTCTGCAACCTGACGTTCAACAACGAGAGCCCGATTGACATGTTCACAACCTTGAACGGCTAGATGAATTCCTTTTTCCTCTAGGATATCTAGAATGGTTTTCACAATGATTTCCCCAATTTCTTTGCTGGATTCCTTGCCAATCTGACCACCTATCACTTCACTAGAAGAAAGGCCCAAAACAAAGATAGATCCTTGCTTCAAATTGGCCTTTTCCAACACATCTTCTACAATCTGGCTTGTTTCTCTTTGAATGTCTTTTTCCTTCATACTTGATACCTCTTTTGTCACTATCTATCATATCGTTTTTTCTTGTTTTTAGCAAGATAGACAACCTAGAAAGCTTGCTCAATTACGCATAAAACTCCCAGAATTAACTGGGAGTTAGCTAGTTTCTATTCTATTTATGTATATTTCAACCGTCGTCCCTTTGTCGGGTGCAGAATCAATCTTCATCTGATAATGTTCTCCAAAATGAAGATTGAGTCGTTGGTCAACATTTTGAAGACCTACTCCTCCACGTTTGAGCTGACTCTGACTACTATCGCCAGCATTTTGAAATCCAACGCCGTCATCCTCAATGCGGATGACTAGTCCTGAATCCTGTTTCTGAACAGAAACCTTAATATGTCCCTGACCTTCCTTTTCCTTAATGCCATGGTAAAGAGCATTCTCTACAAGAGGTTGTAACACCAACTTGGGCAAGACTAGATTATCAAAGGCAGGATTTTCATCAATTCCATATTCCAGTTTATCCCCATAGCGTTGTTTCTGGATAAAAAGATACTGGCGGACATGATTGATTTCGTCAGACAGGCAAATCAAATCTTTACCCTGATTGAGCGCTAGGCGGAAATAAGTCGCCAAGGACTTGGTCACTTGCACCACTCTCTGACTATCCTGAAATTCAGCCATCCAGATGATGGTGTCCAAAGTATTGTAGAGGAAATGGGGGTTAATCTGGCTCGACAAGGCTTGAAGTTCATACTGACGGGTCGTTTCTTCCTGCTTGCGCACATCTGCCATCAGCTGATCAATCTGATCCAACATGGCATTGAACTGACGAGTCACTTCTCTCAACTCATATGCACCAGTTTCCTTGGCACGCAGATTTTGTGTACCAGAAGCAATTTCCAGCATAGTTTCTCTCAAGTCATTCAGAGGAGCAATCCAGCGTTTAAGACTAAACCACACCAAGCAGAGACAGGCAAGAAGAGATGTGAAACTGGCTCCAAGCAAGGTCCACATGAGTTGACTCCGAACCTGGTCTAACTTCTCCAACGAAGACACGCCAAGCACCGTCCAATCAGTTCCAGCAATCTTTTCTTGACTGACATAGGATTGGTGGTCTGGAGTGTAACCCTGCCCTGTCTTAATATAGGGTTTCATGGCCTCCATTTCGCTAGACGAACTATAAACTGTGTGTTGAGGATGATAAACAAATTCATGGTTTTCATTGATGATAAAGGCAAAGCCCTGATGACCCAACTGAAGTTGGTTAAGATAGGCTTCCAGAGTTTCATAAGAAATATCCAAACGAAGTACACCCAGATTGGCTCCCTTTGCATCAACAAGTTCCTGAGTGACAGAAATGACCCACTGACTGTCCGATTTACGAGCTGGGGTCAAAACTGGCATGGCTCCCTGATGAATAGCCTTTTGGTACCAATCCTCAGTCATCATATCTGAGGAGGTTTTCATTTGCACACTATCATCCGTAGAAATGACCTGACCTGATTTGGTGACCAGAACTACCGTTTTCAAGTCTTGGTCTGCCTTTAAGATGGTCAAAAACAGATTTCGGATTCCCTTGACCTTGTCTTGACTGGGATTCTCAGCATAGGCTAGGACATCCGTCTGCTGGGTCAAACTAGTCGAGGTGGTTTCTAATTTTTTGATATAAGACTGGATAAAGTGGCTAGTTTGGCTGATAGTCGTCTGGCTATTGCCTTCAATGGTAGCCTCAATGGCTGATGAACTAGATCGATAGTAGAAAGTCCCAACAACAGCTAGGAGAATGAGAAAAACCAGAAAGATGGAAATAACCATTCTAACTAGAAGAGACGAACGCTTCATCGACCTTCTCCCTTCTTAAACTGACGAGGTGTCACACCCGCAATCTGTTTAAAACGTTGGGTAAAGTAGTTCATATCTTCAAAGCCAACCTTCTCTGCAATCTCGTAAATCTTCAGATCTGTAGTTAAAAGCAAGATTTTGGCTTGTTTAACACGTTCTCTCACCAGATAATCCTGAAAAGGCAGGCCCAACTCTTTCTTAATCAAAGAACTCAGATAAGTCGGGCTAAATCCCAAGTCACTGGCTAAAGATTTTAAACTAAATTGGCTATCAGCTAGATGAGAATGGATTTTCTGGGCCAAGTTTCCTTCAAACTTATCGGTCAGTAAACCTTGTAACTGCTCTTCTTTCTCTTCCTTGTCTAGTTTTTGCTTTATTTTCCCCAACATTTCCTCAATATCCTGACGAGAAAAGGGTTTAAGCAGATAGTCGTCCACACCGAGTTTGACAGCAGACAAGGCATAATCAAAATCATCGTAGCCTGTCAAAAAAACTAGATGAACCTGAGGATAGGTTTCTCGGACCAGACTGGCTAACTGGATACCATTTAGCTGGGGCATGTTGATATCAGTTAAAACAATGTCTGGCACTTGCTTTTGAATCAGCTCCCAAGCCTGCCTTCCATTTTCAGCTTGACCGATGATTTCCATATCGTAGGCTGCTACATTGACCAGCTTGGTCAAGCCTTGTCTTACCAGATACTCATCTTCTACGATTAAGATTGTGTAGGTCATGCTTCTCTCCTTTGTCACTTACTAGTATCAGTATAGCAAAATTCTCCTCTAACTGCTTAGGAAAGACCTCTTAATCTACATAATCTAGTAAATAAGCGTAGCCTTTTTCTTCCATTTGGTCTTTAGGAATAAAGCGGATAGAGAGACTATTAATACAGTAGCGTAAGCCCCCCTTGTCCTGTGGGCCGTCCGTAAAGACATGGCCAAGGTGAGAATCTCCAACTCGGCTCCGCACTTCCATGCGTGTCATATTGTAGGACTTATCTTCCTTGTAGGTGGCAACATCTGGACTGATGGGTTGGGTGAAACTAGGCCAGCCACAACCAGACTCGAACTTATCCTTTGATGAAAAGAGGGGTTCGCCAGTTGCCACATCCACATAGATACCGGATTCGAATTTATCCCAGTAGCGGTTTGAAAAAGCTCGTTCTGTTTGATTTTTTTGGGTAACTGCATACTCCTCAGGTGACAAGGTCTTTTTTAATTCTTCATCACTTGGTTTGGGGTATTTGCTGGCATCGATGACAGGATAGGCCGCCTGATTAACATTGATATGGCAGTAGCCATTTGGATTTTTCTTGAGATAGTCTTGGTGGTAATCCTCAGCCACTACAAAATTCTGCAAGGCCTCCTTTTCAACTGCTAGAGGTTGATCGTATTTCTTAGCAACTTCATCAAAAACTTGGTTAATCACCTCTAAATCCTTGTCATCTGTGTAATAAACACCCGTACGGTATTGGGTCCCCACATCATTTCCTTGTTTATTTTTGCTGGTTGGATTGATAATTCGGAAGTAATGAAGCAGGATTTCTTTGAGAGAAATTTGATTAGCATCATAGGTAATATGGACAGTCTCTGCATGTCCTGTTTGGTTAATCAATTCGTACTTGGTTGTTTCCCCTCTACCATTTGCATAGCCTGATACGGCATCTGTCACACCGGGAACGCGTGAGAAATATTCCTCAACTCCCCAGAAACATCCCCCAGCCAGATAAATTTCGTGCAAGTCTGCATCTTTACTCACTTCTGTTTTTTTCACTGTTTTTCCTCCTTGGCTAACTGCTGCTTTCTCAATTTGCGAGCTATCTGTCTGCCCTGCATTTCGCATCAATAGAAAATAGAAACCGGTTATGGCTAGGAAAAAAATCCCTGCCAAGACAAACAATTTTACTTTATCATTCATGACCTTTCTCTACCCCATTTCTTTCAATGTTTTTAAAATCATATCCTTATCCATAAAACCAGGTTGCGTTTTGACCAGCTTTCCTTCCTTGTCTATAAAGGCTTGAGTTGGGTAAGAACGGACACCATAACTTTCCAAAAGTTTACCTGATGGGTCAATTAGAACTGGGAAGTTTTTATAATCCAAACCCTTGTACCAGTTCTTAAAGTCTGCTTCTGCTTGTTCCCCCTTATGTCCAGGTGACACTACCGTCAAGACCACATAATCATCACCAGCATCTTTAGCAATTTCATCCGTGTCAGGAAGACTAGCTAGACAGATGGAACACCAAGAAGCCCAGAATTTGAGATAGACTTTCTTGCCCTTGTAATCAGACAAGCGGTAGGTCTTGCCATCTACTCCTGTCAGTTCGAAATCAGCAACTGCCTGACCTTTAGTCGCAGTTTGCGAACTAACTTGTTCTGTTTTTGTTTGCTCCTTCATAGTAGCTTCGTCTGACATATTTTTAGCCGAACAGGCTGCCAAACAACAGATTGATCCTACTCCAAGGAGACATGTTTGCCATTTTTTCATTTCTTCTTCCTCTCTATTCAAATAATCTTGTTAAAATAGAAGCATTTCCCAAAAGTACCAAGATTCCCATCACGATGATGAGGAAACCACCCACTTTTTTGAGGGTTCCTAGATAAGGATGGAGTTTTCGGAAATGTTTCAAAACATAGCTGGAGGCTAGAGCTAGAACCAAAAATGGTAGCGCCAAACCCAGCGTATAGATTAACATGAGACCAGCTCCCTGCCAAGCACCTGAGCCACCTGAAGCCGCCAAGGCCAAAACAGAGCCCAGAACTGGCCCTACACAAGGCGTCCAAGCAAAACTAAAGGTCAAGCCCAGTAAAAATGCCTGACTATAGCCCTTACCCTTTTGCCCCTGTCTCTTTAATTGTAACCTTCTTTCCTTGTAAAGCCCTTGAAAATGTAAGACTTCCATCTGGTGCAAGCCCAAAAGAATGATAACCGCACCCGTCACATACTGAAACCAAGAAGCATACAACAAATTGCCTAAAAAACCAGCTCCATAGCCTAGTAAGATAAAGATAAAAGAAATACCCGCTATAAAGGCCAGAGTTCGCAATAAACTAACAAATGAGATTGAAAATTTGCCACTAGAAGCCTGAGCACCATCTTTATCATCCAACAAGACCCCTGCATAAACCGGTAACAAGGGTAAAATACAAGGAGAAAAGAAGGAAAGAATTCCAGCCAGAAAAACACTGATAAAAAAGATTATATTATCCATTGCCTTCCTCCATTCTTTGATTTGATAGGACTATTATAGCCCCAAAACTCCAGAAAAAACAGGGGCAATGATAGGGAAAAATAGGAATTTAATCAGGTTATTTAGAAATCTTACAAAAAAGCCAGACACAGTCTGACTTTGATGGAAACTGAAAAGAAAATTCACTAGTCTTCCCTACTTATCTGATAATAAATAAGGTCCGCAAGATAGCCTTTTCTCTCTACACCATTGGTAATAGTCTTTAGATAGGACATTCCAGCCTTCTCCATGACACGACCTGAAGCTGGGTTGAGACTGGCATAACGTGCCTTGACTTCTTGAAAGCTTGCTTGAGTAAAACAGAAGTCCAAGATAGCTTTCAAGGCCTCTGTCATCATACCATGACCCCAGTATTTCTTGCCTAGAACATAGCCAATTTCACAAGAAGAATCGTTCTCATCTATTGCAACGATGCTGATATCTCCTATCACCTGCTCTGGCTTTTCTTTGAGACAAATGGCCCATTTGTAATAGTTGGGATTTGTATAAGAGGCAACCCAATTACGAATGGAATTTCGAGTCACATCGACATCAGAATGGGGATCCCAAGTGACATAGGTCAGATTCTCAGCGGATGAAGCCCAATTCTGAAACATGGCTTCTGCATCACTTTCCACAAATCTTCGCAAGATTAAACGATCTGTGTGTAATATTTGCGTACCGATTGCTTTCATGACGCTACCTCGCTTTCTGATAGATGATTCTATGTCCAATCTCCATTGAAACTTGTTTTACTTTCTCGTTTCTAGACTCGGGATTCAAGTTCCAGGACCTTCCTCGTTTTCTTATTTCTAGACTCAGTCTGAAAACCTCCACTGGAGGTTATTCTTGCTTCCCAGTTTCTAGGCTCAAGCTAAAAAGGTCCCCCGGACCTTCTTCGCTTTCTTATTTCTAGGCTCAGGGTAAAAACCTCCACTGGAGGTTTTTACTCCCAAAAGTCATCAAATACGGTGATTGGTAGGTGGCGTTTGTGCTGGCCTTTGTGCCACCAGTTTTCAATAGTCATTTGGGCTTCTGGGCTGATTGTTTTGCCTTCCAGGTAGTCATCAATTTCATTGTAAGTGACTCCAAGTGCAACTTCATCAGCTAGGCCTGGTTTGTCTTCTTCTAGGTCTGCTGTTGGGATTTTTTCATAAAGGGCTGGGTCTGCACCAAGTTCCTTCAAAAGTTGCTTTCCTTGTCGTTTATTGAGACGGAAAAGGGGTAAAATATCTGCACCACCGTCGCCAAACTTGGTAAAGAAACCTGTGATATTTTCCGCAGCATGGTCTGTCCCAATGACCGCTCCGCTATGGGCACCAGCAAGGGCATATTGGGCAATCATACGGCAACGTGCCTTGATATTTCCCTTATTGAAGTCTGAAACAGAGCTTCCTGTCGCTTCAACTGCTGCCGTCATAGCGTCGGCTGATTCCTTGATATTAACCACTAAGCTGACATCTGGCTGGATAAAGGCTAGAGCTTTTTGAGCATCTGCTTCATCAGCTTGCACTCCGTATGGCAGGCGGACAGCGATAAATTTGTAGTTATCATCTCCCGTTTCTGCTCGCAGTTCTTCCATAGCTAATTGAGCCAAGCGACCTGCCAAGGTTGAGTCCTGACCTCCAGAAATCCCTAATACAAAGGTTTTTAGGAAGGGATGTTTTTTCAGGTATCTCTTTAAGAAATCAATAGAACGACGGATTTCTTCTTGGGCATCAATCACTGGTTTCACGCCCAGTTCTTGGATAATCGTTTCTTGCAAACTCATTCTTCTTCTCCTTCACCGAGTGCTTCCTTGCGCATCTTGTCAATCAAGTCCATCTTGTCTTGCCATACATCACGCGCCAAATCTACTGGATAGTGCTGAGGATTGAGCACGCGCTTGTACTCATCCCACAACTTGTCAAATTCCTTACGGGCATAAGCCTGAATCTCAGTCAAGCTAGGCAGGTTGTAAATCAATTGCCCGTCCTTGAAAATATCCACCAAGAGAGGAACAGCATCAAAATTACGAACAGTCTTCTTGATGTAGGTATAAGTCGGATGGAACATCTTGATTTCTGTCATGTCGCTCACATCCACACCATCATAGGTGATGTAGTCACCCTCTGACTTACCTTTTTCACGACTAGTAATGCGCCACACCTGCTTCTTACCTGGCGTAGACACTTTTTCCGCATTATTAGACAGCTTGATGGTGTTGCGCATCTGACCATTTTCATCTTCGATGGCCACAATCTTATAAACTGCCCCAAGCGCTGGCTGGTCATAGGCTGTAATCAGCTTAGTTCCCACACCCCAGACATCAATCTTAGCCTTTTGCATCTTGAGGTTGAGGATAGTATTTTCATCTAGGTCATTTGAAGCATAAATCTTAGCCTCTGTAAATCCAGCCTCGTCCAGTTGCTGACGAACTTTCTTGGAAATGTAAGCAATATCCCCAGAGTCAATCCGCACACCCATAAAGTTAATCTGGTCACCCAACTCACGCGCCACCTGAATGGCAGCTGGCACACCGATGCGAAGGGTGTCATAAGTATCCACAAGAAAGACGCAATTTTTATGGGTCGCAGCGTAAGCCTTGAAGGCCTCATAGTCATTACCATAAACCTGTACCAAGGCATGGGCATGGGTCCCCAAGACAGGAATGTCAAAGAGTTTACCAGCACGCACATTGCTGGTTCCATTGGCACCACCAATCACCGCTGCGCGTGTTCCCCAGATAGCCGCATCCATTTCTTGAGCCCGACGTGTCCCAAACTCCATCAAGGGTTCATCTTCGATAACCGAACGAATACGAGCTGCCTTAGTCGCCACCAAGGTCTGGTAGTTGACGATGTTCAAAAGGGCCGTTTCAACCAACTGACATTGGGCTAGAGGGCCTTCCACCTGCACAATCGGTTCATTAGCAAAAACCAAATCCCCTTCTTGGGCAGAACGAACGGTCAACTCCAACTTGAAATTGCGAAGATAGTCCAAGAATTCCCCATGATAGCCAAGCGACTCCAAATAGGCAATATCACTATCTGAAAAACGCAAATCTTCAAGATAGTTCACAATTCTTTCCAAACCAGCAAAAACCGCATAGCCATTCTTAAAAGGCTGTTGGCGGAAATAAACCTCAAAGACCGCCTTTTTATTGTGAATCCCTTGGTCAAAGTAAACCTGCATCATGTTAATCTGGTACAAGTCCGTGTGCAATGTCAAACTATCATCTGGATACATACTTTTCCTACTTCCTTAGCTAGAAATACATGAAAATTTTCAAAAACTTTCATGTATCCCAATAAATTAGTACTATTATATCACATTTTAGCTGGATTGCGAAAAGAGTAACAAGCTATTCTCCACTCTCCAGTTCATCCATATCTTGTTCAAACTTTTTCTGAGCCCATTCACCATAGCTCTTAAGACCAAGATTGCCAATAAAGACCCAGGGAAGGTAAATGATATAAGTAATAGCCCAAGCAGACAGGTATTTAACGTTCAAAGGATTGTGCTGATAAATTTCTATGTTGAATTGATAATTCTGTAACATCAAAAGAGCCGTAATAGCCAAGGTTAGGAAAAAACAACCCAAAATCGTAAAATGAAAACGACTATAGTAGGTCACTCCCAGATAACGGGCACGATTGAAAAAGAAGAAAATTCCTACTATCAGAGTATAGACTAGAAAATTCGGATTAAAAAGAGATGGAGCCAATACAGCCACCAAATAGCTTAGAAGCACCAGCCCAATAAAGAGGGAAAAGGATTCCGCCCCAGCTTTATTGATTAGTTGTTCTTCTCTTTCGTCAAGTAATTGATAATGAATGAATTTAGTTATCATCTTCTTCCTCCCAAAATAGTTGGTCTAGTGTTTTCCCTAAACATCTGCAAATGGACTGGCAGAGCGAGAGACTGGGATTGTATTTTCCCGCCTCTATCAAACCAATAGTCTGACGCGTTACCCCAACAGCCTCTGCCAGTTGACCTTGTGTTAAATCAAGCTCCACACGAGCTAATTTTAATTTTAAATTTTTAGCCACCTGCATCCTCCTTATAGTTTTAATACTCATCTGCTCTTAAAAAATCCAAAACTATTACAAGCTGTCAGCTATTTATTATAACCTCATTAATTAGCACTCCAATATTATCTTCAGCCTAAAATCAGTATGTTGGATTGTTTGAAATAAACTCCCTAGCTTGCTATTTGATTTTTTGTTTAGTATTAGCTTTAGTAGGATCTTTTAAACAAGTTTTAATTGCTTGTATTTCTTGTATTTCTTGTTTAGTTGCTTTCATATCACTATTATATAATGCTTTTGGAAATGAGTCTAGCATAAGACAAAAACGTGTACACTGCAAGAGCAGGGGCATAGCAAGATGACTGATTTTTTTACTAGATTTTAAGTCTGCAAAATAATACTAAACGAAACTAAAATGAATACTCCTTGCTTTTCTTAAGAGTGAAAAAATATAATAAAATGATTGTAGTGATTACCACAAGATACTGACTAATAGACATCGTATTTGAAGCAACAAATACAGGTAAGGAATAAAAAGGAAGAAGTTCAATTGCTTTGATAAACAAATCATTACTAGTGTTCATCATAATCGTATTTAATATATTAGGGATAAATAGTAGTAAAGCTACTAAAATACCAAATACCAAGCCACTTTTCAATTTGTATAAATAGAAAGTGTAAGATAATAGAAAATAAAATAGAACTAACAAAATTGTATTGACTACAATGGCTACTATAAAATCTAATCCTAAATCACCTGGAACACCCAATTTACTTACGATGACTAGTAATACAATGCCATTCAAAGCATAAATAATGGAAACTGAGATGGCATATAGAAAATTGGACAAAACGTAAATCATCCGATTTTTCTGTTGATTATAAAATAAACTTATAGCATTGTGGGAAAAATCCCTACTAATAATTCGGTTAGCATGTATAACAGCCATTAACATACCGAGCATAGCATAAAAATTTGAAATATGCTTAATACCAAGTGATGTCCCTTGACTCTTTAGAATAAAGAATGTAACCAGTATCGGCGGTATAAACGAGATAAACAATCCAAGATATATTACGCCTGATGAATATAAATCTCTTATATTTTCCTTAAGAAAATTTAATTTATTTAATTTCATGCTTATAACCTTCCTTTATTTTGAACGATTTAGATAAATATCTTTAAGCGTCTCTTTTTTAGTTTCAAAATCAACTACTTTAATAGAGTTTTCGTTAAAAAATTTAAAAAGCTCACTACTTTGAATATTCCCAGACATAGTAATTCTCAGTCCCTCTTCCTGAACAATATCCCCAAATTCTTGTTTGGTAATGAAAATGTCTCTATCTGTAGCTGATGAAAAAGCTATCTCAAACAAGCAATTATGACTATCTTTTCCTACTTTTTGAAATGTCAAAAGCCCGTTCTCCAAGAAAAGAACCCTTTCACAAATTTCTTCAATATCTTCTAATTTATGACTCGATATTAAAATTCCCACATTTTCATGTAAAGCTAAGTTTTTTAGAACCGCTAAAACTATTTGTGATGATTCAATATCTAAACCATTAGTCGGTTCATCTAAAATCAATATATCAGGTTCCGTAACGAGAGTTAGAAGCAAAGCTAATTTTTGTTTTGTACCCAAAGAATAGGTCTTTACTTTTTTATTAATAGACTGAGTCAAATCTAACTCTTGAATCAAACTCCCAAATCTTTCTTGATTGTAGTCAACACCATATAAATTTGACAAATATTTTAAATTCTCTAAACCTGTTTTAGATAAAAATAACTTTGGTTCTTCGATTAAATACCCAACATTATCACTACTTATAATATTCCCTGCAGTCGGTTGATTATTCTGAACAATAATTTTCATCAATGTACTCTTACCAACTCCGTTTCTCCCTACTAGACCAACAATTTCACCCTTATTAAGTGCGAAATTTATATCTTTGAGAATGGTTGAATGACCATAATGCTTACTTACATTTATAACTTCCATTTTTTATTCCTCCATTAATATTCTTGGTTTTCTCTTTGATTCTCATTAATTTTAAAAAGTTGCGCCTCTTTTCAACATTATTATATCATATATCTAACCTAATGCAATATATAAATGTCATTTTGTAAAATTTTATTAACAAAAAAAACTCTCTACCATAAAAAATAGAGAGTGTTGAATCTAAATATATGATTTCAAAATTTCGACGACATCATTTCTTTTCTTAACCTGATAAGCCTTGATGCCCACCTTCTCAGCTGCGATTATATTGTCCTCCATATCGCCTAGAAAGACACAATTTGTAGGATTTAACTGGTATTTATCGAGACTTATGTCAAGCTCCCCTCTTTGCCTTATGCTTTCATCTTCTACTTACAAATTCTTTTGGTAATAAAATCTTTGTCCTGTGTAGGGATAGTCTTGCAAGGTAAAAACTTCCTTGTAGCCATGGCTTAGATAAAAGTCTGGTGCCTGAAACTGGTAAGTATTGACAAATGCAAAACGACAGTTTCGATTCTTGGCTTCACTTTCTGCCTGTTGCAATAGTTTTGAACCGATTCCTTGCCCTCGCTGTTCCTCTTTTACAAACAAATACTCGATTTCCAACCAATTTCCGAAAGTCTCAGCAACCAAGCCAGCCATAAGATTGCCGTCTTCATCTTCTACATAAAGATTAAGTGGCACACTTTCAGCCTCTTCTCTTTTGGAACGGTTATAAGCACGAATCAAATTCCCAATTTCTTGTGCTTTCTGGGATTTCTCATTTTCCAATCTAAAGTACATCTAAACCTCCTCGAAAACTGATACAGCTTGATTATAGTCTTATTTCAATGGACTGTCAAACTAGCAAAAACCCACCAACCTAAGTTGATGAGTTTCAAATCTATTTTCTAAATTTCCACTGGCTATAAATACCAAAACCGATAATCCAGATAGCTGAACCAATTGCTCCTACAAATGTAGACTCTTGTAAAAAGAGAGTCACAAAGACAAAGGCAAAGAAGAGCATGGTTAAAGGATTTAGGAAACGATAATGGGGCATGAGATAGCCATCCGCCATAAAGTCTGGTGATTTGCGATACTTGAGGTGAGCCACCATAATCAAGATATAAATGGCGATATAAACACCTGATGATGATGCCGTAATCAAAGCAAATGCATCCGAAACTCCAGGCAAGACATTGATAAAGGCCGCTAGGGCAATCAAGATTGCTGAAGCTATGATAGCATTTTGTGGCACATTATGGCGAGAAAGGGTATCTGCCTTGATTGCTTTTAGGAATGGATTTGGCGAATCATGGGCAATCTGGTACAAATGACGTCCTGTTGAATAAAGAGTTGAGTTAAGAGCAGATGCTGCTGAGGTCAAAACGACGAAATTAATCAAGGCTGCCGCCCACTTGATACCGGCCAATTCAAATACAGTAACAAAAGGTGAATCAGCGGATGCAAGTTCACGCCAAGGAATAATGGACATAATGGCTAAGAGAGCTCCACCATAGAAAAAGACGATACGCAAAGGAATTTCCTTAACGGCTTTTGGCAAGACCTGACGTGGATTTTTGGTTTCAGAAGTTGTGACCCCGATAAACTCAATCATGAGGTAGGCAAAGAACACCATCTGGAAGGCCATGACAAAGTTCACTCCACCATTTGGGAAGAGAGAGAAATTATCAGTAATATTGGCCAAACTTGCTACGCCATGAGGTGTCTTAAAGCCTGTCAAGACCATAAAGACTCCTGTGGCAATCATGGCTAAAATAGCCACAATCTTGACCATCGCAAACCAAAACTCAACTTCTCCAAAGAGCTTAACCGCAATCAGATTAACCAAGGCTAGAATGGTCAAAAATCCAATCTCAATCATCCAACTTGGCCAGCTAGGGAACCAAAACTGAACATAGTGAGAGATGGCTGTGATTTCCGCCATACCGATAAAGACAACGGATAGCCAGTAAGACCAAACCGAGAAATAACCCCAGCCCTTGCCTAAATGGCGCGTGATAAAGTTGATAAAGGTATGTTGCTCAGGGTCTTGGTAGAGCATTTCCCCAACCGCACGCATCATGAGGAACATGAAAGCCCCAGTAATCATATAAATCAGTACAATAGAAGGACCTGTTAGGCTGATAGAGCGACCTGCTCCCAAAAAGAGTCCTGTTCCGATTGTTCCTGCAATGGCCATAACCTGCACATGACGATTGGTCAGACCACGCTCCATCTTATTTTTTTTCTTCTTTGAACTCATATCGTCTCCAATTCAATTTAAAATGGAAAAAGGAGTGAGTGAAGCGCATTGCCTCCCCACTCCTTTTTTCTGCTCTTAGGCTGTTTTTTCAACCTTCAAGATTTTTACATCATAGCTACCAACAGGTGTTTCAATGGTTGCTGTATCACCTGTTTTCTTGCCAATCAAGGCTTGTCCAATCGGGCTTTCATTTGAAACCTTACCTGCAAAGGCATCCGCACCAGCTGAACCTACGATAATATAAACTTCTTCTTCGTCCTCACCAATTTCTTGGATAGTAACTGTTTTACCAATCGCTACTTCGTCTTGGGCAACTGAGTCGCTATTGACGATTTCAGCATAACGGATTTTTGTTTCCAAGCTAGAGATTTGTCCTTCGACAAAGGCTTGTTCATCCTTAGCTGCTTCATACTCACTGTTTTCTGAAAGGTCACCGTATGAACGGGCAATCTTAATGCGTTCTACCACTTCTGGTCGGCGGACCAATTTCAATTCTTCTAATTCTTTTTCAAGTTTTTCCTTTTCCTCAAGGGTCATAGGATATGTTTTTTCTGCCATATTTCTCAACTTTCTTTCGATAGTATTGAATCTCTATCTGAGATTCTCAAGTTTGTAGTCTTAGTTTGAACTACTATTTTGAGTAAGTTTACTATTAACGTGCTCAGCTACATTGCGATCATGTTCTTCCTGAGTAACTGCGTAATAGACTTTACCATCTGTAACATTGGCTACAAAGTAGAGGTTCTCACTCTTAGTTTGGTTGATACTTGCTTCAATCGCGTCCTGACTTGGACTATCTACTGGACCAGGCATCAAACCAGGTTTTGTATAAACATTGTATGGTGAATTAATCGATGTGTCAATTCCAGCATCGTCTGCTAGGCTAATATTTTGACCGAGTTTGCCTTGGGCATACAAGATTGCAATATTGCTTTGAAGTGGCATACCAAGGTTCAAGCGATTGTAGAAAACACCTGCAATCAACTTACGATCTTCAGTCTTAGCACCTTCTTTTTCAACAAGAGAAGCAATGGTTAGCAATTCATTAACTGTCAAGTTTTTAGACTTAATTGCACTATAGTGTGGAGTCAAGGTCTTATCCATAGCTGCCAGCATCTCATCAATCAAGCTTTCAATAGTTGTGCTTTCCTTGATAGAGTAGGTCGCTGGGAAAAGATAACCTTCCAAACGGTAACGAGCTCCACTTTCTTTCGTTGGCAAGCTTTCGAGTAGGTTTGGATATTTAGCAACTTCTTGACTGATAAAGTTGTCATCTTGCACCTTAGCCAAGAAAGCATCCGCAGTCAAAGGCTCTTTAAATTCACCTTGTAATTGGCCTACAGTTTGAGCAATTTGCTCAATTGTATAGCCCTCTGGAATGGTCAAATCTGCAAGTGATGGTTCTTGAGGTTCAGGAGTACCACCTTTTTGAAGTTCCTTGATGATATCCTCTGTACTCATGCTCTTTTGCAAATTGTAATATCCAGCCTTCAGATCTGAATAATTCTTATATTTTGCATAGAAAGCAAAAATCACACCGTGTTTAATCACACCAGAATGTTCAAGTGCTGATCCAATCTCTTGGACATTGGATCCTTCTGGGATTTGAACGGTTACATATTCCTTAGAATTTGCATCAACAGGTAGCAAGGATGACTGAACATACTGATAACCGAAGTAACCACCTGCCGAAATCAAGGCTAGGAAAATCAGTAGAGAAATGAAGAATGCCTTCAAATGTGATTTTTTCTTCTTAACTGGTTTAACTGGCTCACGGCGACTACGTCTAGGAACTGAACCTAGGCTATCTGCCGATTCAGCTAACTCAGATAGCTCATTATCCACTGCAGGAGTACTAACTTCTTCCTGTTGTCTACTTGTTTTATACGACACCGCAACCTTTGTTGGAATCTCGTTAAATTCTTTGTCTTCGTTAAGTTTTACAGGTTCTACTTTTGGTTGAACTGGCTCGAAAACAGGTTCTACTGGTTCAACTACCGCTTCAATTTTAGGTTCTGCAACTTCTTCATTTCCTGCAATTTCATCCGAAATATTATTAGAACGTGATGGAACACCAGGAGCATTCTTTAATATTTGATCCACAACAGAAAGAGAATTAGCCATCAACTCTTCTGCTGAAGGTTCATGTTCCTGAGTTGAAGGATCTACTGAATCTTCTTGAGATAAAGGAGTTTCAAAACTTGTAATCTCGTTTTCTTGCTCACTTCTATCTTGTTTTTTTACTCTCTCTAAATCACGTAAAATTTGCTCTTTAAAGCTTAATTTTTCGTCTTCTCTTGTTTTTTCACTCAAAAGTTTATCCTCCTCGTTGACAATCCATAATATTATATCTTAAAAACGAAAGAAAAGCAACCTAGCATGCTTTTCTCGCTTATTTTTTAGCTTCCCAGACCATATCATACCAGGTTTCCCCTGCAAAGGTTGACTGAGACCGGCCTTCATTGACAAATCCATGTTTTTCGTAGTAGGCGATGAGATAGTCATGACAGGTTAGGTTAATACCTTCTCTTTCGTGTTCAAGAGCCAACTCTTTCAAGGCTGTTAATAATTTTTGACCAAGTCCAAGGCCCTGTGCTTCCTTGGCAATAGAAAGACAGGTCACAGAGATATAACCACTCGGCTCATGACTATAATCTTCTATCTCTTCTGTAAAAGACTGATCTTGCAGATGGCGGTATGGTCCAACTGGCCCTTCTATATACCCCATGATTCTGCCTTCTTTTTCTGCAACTAGAAACGAGGTCTGAATTTTTCGCAAATGAGCTTCAAAAACCGAGCGAGGAATGGCTTCTTCAAGTGAGAAATTTTCTAGTTCAATCTCAACGATACGATCTAAATCTTCTAATCTTGCTTTCCTGATTTTCATTGTGCCTCCAGATAAAAGGGATTAAACCAAATCATACTAAAACCTTGACTAGCTGCATAAAGGGAAGTTTCTTCATCAATAAAACCGTTCATTTCAAAATAGGATAGCAACTCATCAGGACTCTTCAAACGAATAGCTTTGTAATCCAGCTCAACCGCCACCTCTTTCAAGGCTGCAAGAAGAAGCGTGCCCAAGCCCTGTCTCTGATGGCCAGAGTCAATGACTAAAGAATGCATTTCTAGACATTGCGGATTATGTGGCTGAGGATCGCCTAGAACATAGCCCAGAAGCTGATTTTCATCCCTAGCTAGAAGAAAGGTATCCGCACACTTACGGATACTTTCTTCTAAAATATGGGAAGGTTGCTGCTTTTCAGCTGGAAAAGATGAGGCCTGAAGTGCCTCTATCTCAGTTAAATCAGACTTACTTGCCCGAATGATTTTAATTGGAATTTCCATGAGAACTTCCTATTGAACATTGCTTGTCAGGTTAGACAAGAGACGCTCGAATGAATATTCATAGGTTTGGATATCTCCTGCTCCCATAAAGACGTAAACAGCATTGTCATGGTCTAGGAGTGGAGAAACATTTTCAACAGTAATCACTTGGTGTTTCTTATTGATTTTATTGGCTAGGTCTTCTACCTTAACATCACCATGGTCTACTTCACGAGCAGATCCATAAATTTGGGCTAGATAAACAGCATCCGCTTGGTTCAAAGCGTGGGCAAATTCGTCCAACAAGGCAATGGTTCTTGTAAAAGTATGCGGTTGGAAGACTGCAACAATTTCCTTGCTTGGGTATTTCTGACGAGCCGCATCCAAGGTCGCAATAATTTCTGTTGGATGGTGGGCAAAGTCATCGATAATCACCGTATCATTGACAATTTTCTCAGTGAAACGACGCTTAACACCGGCAAATGTTTTCAGGTGTTCACGCACCAAGTTTAAATCAAATCCTGCTGTGTAAAGAAGACCAATAACAGCTGTTGCATTCATGATATTGTGACGACCAAAGGTTGGAATGTGGAATTGACCCAGCTCTTGTCCACGGAAGTGAACTGTGAAGGTTGAACCAGTTGTTGAACGAAGAAGATCACTAGCTACAAAGTCATTACCTTCTGCTTCAAAACCATAATAATAAATTGGTGCATCAGACGTAATCTTACGCAATTCAGCATCTTCTCCGTAGATAAACAAACCTTTGGTAATTTGTTTAGCATAGTCGTTAAAGGCATTGAAAACATCCTCTAGACTTGTGAAATAGTCTGGATGGTCAAAGTCAATGTTGGTGATAATAGAGTATTCTGGGTGATAAGGCATAAAGTGACGCTCGTATTCGTCAGATTCAAAGACAAAATATTTAGCATTGGCCGAACCACGACCAGTCCCGTCTCCAATCAAGAAGCTAGTATCTGTAATGTGAGACAAGACATGAGACAACATCCCAGTAGTTGAAGTTTTTCCATGCGCTCCAGCTACTCCCATGCTGACAAAGTCACGCATAAAGCTACCTAGGAACTCATGGTAACGTTTGTAGCTAATGCCATTTTGGTCCGCATAGGCAATTTCGACGTTGTTATCTGGACGAAAGGCATTTCCAGCGATAATTTCCATATCACCGTCTAGATTTTTTTCATCAAAAGGAAGAATAGTAATCCCTGCCTGCTCAAGACCACGTTGAGTAAAGTAGTACTTTTCAACATCTGATCCCTGTACCTTATGCCCCATTTGGTGCAACATCAAGGCCAAGGCACTCATACCTGATCCCTTAATTCCGATAAAATGATATGTCTTTGACATGTTTTCTCCCCTATTCCGTAATTCTTGTCAGATTCAACTCTTGGGCCACCTGACGTTCTTGTTCTTTTTGTTGATTCTTTTTATTGTAGATTTGGCTCTTCTTCAGAAAATCATAGTTGTTTTTCTTTGGACTTGAAGTTTCTTTCGACTCAGCTTGAGTCGACATATTGTTCACTTCTTCCGCCAAGATGTAATGAGACTGAGTCAATTTTTGACTGTATTTGACAAATTCACCAGGATTTTCCTTTTGGAAAGGAGCTGTAGGTTGATTGCCCTGTCTAACTAGACTTGGCTGAGGATGGCGTCTTGTAGGAGTAATATCCTTAGTCAGATAGCTTGCTGAGCGCTTCTTTTTCAAATCCGCACGCGCTTCTTCACGTGCAACCTCCGCATAGCTCTTTCCTTCTTTTTTAACTCCTAAACCAGCCCTCTTAGGTTTCTCGACTGGCTTTTCAATCTGTTTTACTGGTTTTTCTTCAGTAATAGGGGCCCACTCCAGATAATTCTTATCACGGTATTCTCCCTTGATATTACTGATAAAGTCAGATTCATCATAGAGGTCCATAACCGGCATCTCAGTCAACATGATCTCATCATCTGACACCAATGGAAATCGTTCTTCTCTCATTTTCTATTTCCTTTCAACACTTCATTATAGCGTATTGTCTTGATTTTTCAAGTGCTGGCTTCAGAAATTCCCAAAATTTCTCTAATTTCTGCTAGGGTCAGACTGCCACGTGACTCTGTGCCGTCCAATACTTGTGACACCAGATGTTTCTTTTGTTCTTGGAGTTCCTGAATTTTTTCTTCAATGGTTCCCCTGGTCACTAAGCGATAAACCTCAACCGTTTCTTCCTGCCCCATCCGATGGGCACGGCCAATAGCTTGCGCTTCCACCGCAGGATTCCACCAAAGGTCAACCAAAATAACCGTATCAGCACCTGTCAGATTCAGACCGACACCACCAGCCTTGAGGGAAATCAGAAAGGCATCTCTTTCCCCTTGGTTAAAGGCTTTAGTCATGTCTTGTCTTTCTATGGCTGGGGTTGAACCCGTAATTTTAAAGGATGTCAAGCCCAAGTCTGGCAGTTCTTGTTCAATTTTTTCCAACATTCCCTTGAACTGCGAGAAAATCAAGACACGGTGTCCGCCGTCTGCCACCTGTACCAGCAGGTCTCGGAGACTATCCAGTTTACCACTGGCACCCTGATAATCCTCCATAAAGAGGGCAGGGGTGTCACAGATTTGGCGCAAGCGCATCAGACCAGACAAGATTTCCACCCGACTTCGCTGGAATTCCTGATCTGACACTTGAGCCAGACGGTCTCGCATCTGTTGCAACTGAGCTAGGTAAATAGCCTTTTGCTGGTCTTCCAGTTCATTCTTGTAAACCACTTCAATCAAGTCTGGTAATTCAGTCAGCACTTCTTCTTTCTTGCGCCTCATAACGAAAGGTTTGATAAACTGAGCAACGCGCTCAGCTGGTAATTTCATAAATTCTTTCTTGCTTGGCAAGAGTCCTGGCATGACGATTTGGAAAATAGACCACAACTCACCCAGATGGTTTTCAATAGGAGTTCCTGACAAGGCAAAGACTGACGGCACCACAAATTGTCTCAAGGTCTGGGCAATCTTAGTTTGGGAATTTTTCATGACCTGAGCTTCATCTAAGAAAAGGAAGTCAAAGGCCATCCCCTGATAAAGATCACTATCCTGACGGAAGGTAGCATAGCTCGTCACATAGATTTGATGGCTCTCGGCAAGAATCTCCTCACGACTAGCTTTCAAACCATGAACAACAACCACATCCAACTGTGGAGCAAATTTCTGAAACTCATCTGCCCAGTTGTAAATCAAACCAGATGGCGCTAAAATCAAAACCCGACTTTCTTTTGTCACTTGACTGGTCAAAAAAGCAATGGTCTGCAGGGTTTTACCAAGTCCCATATCATCAGCCAAAATCCCACCAAAACCATAATAATGGAGCATTTGCAACCAACGAATTCCCTTTTCCTGATAATCTCGTAAATCAGCCTGAACCTGAGTTGCTTGCAAAGGAAAGTCCTCTGGATGCGTCAAATCCTGGGCCAGATTCTGGAATTCTTGTGAAAAAGAAACACGATCTCGTCCTTCAAAGAGATGAGCTAAACTATAAGCCAAAGATTTTCGAGCCTGCAAGGCCCCATCTTTTAATTCAAACTGCCCCAGTTCCTGTAGATTTTGGCGAATTTTCTTGGTTTCTTCATCGAAAAAGTAGACTTGATTGGACGCACCAATGTAAAAATCTTGATTGGCAACCAAGGCCTGCATGGCTTGGTCAATTTTCTCTTGGGCAATATCTTGAAAATCAAACTGGATTTCCAAGAGGCCTCCCTTGGAAGCAATCTGCACTTGAGGGCTTGCTAGGCTATAAATTTCTTCTAGCTTGTCTGATAGATCAACATTCCCGAGTTTTTCAAAAACTGGAATGATTTCATGGAAGAAATGATAGACAGACTCGGCTTTTAAGGCCTGACGCCAAGATTGAAAGTCTGCTTCAAAGCCCGCAGCCAAACAGACTTGGAAAACTCTTTCTTCTAAGTCCGCGTCACTCGAAAATGGCAATTCTTCTAGCTCTTGTCGACTAGATACCTGCTTATCTCCATAATCAAACTGAATTTCTAAACGAATCCGATTATCTTCTTCCCTGTCAAAGTAGAAAGAGGGCGAAAAAGTTTTGATTTGTAGACGTTCTGGAGCTGAAACGGTGCCCATCTGGCTAAAGAGCGTTAGACAGGAAGCTAACTTATCTCGGTCACTGCTATCAAATTGCAGGTATTTCTTTCCATGTTGATCCACAGGCAGCGCTTTGATTTCCTTGAGAAGACGCATCTGCTGGTCTGTTAGAAAATAAACCTGTCCTTTATGGAAAAGCACAGCTCCCTGATAAAAGGCATTAACTCTTGGACTCTCACTGATTTCCATTTCAAAATAATCCGAGTATTCTTTTACTATAAAGGCAAATAGATTAGCACCCGCATGCAAATCCTGAAAAATCAGGGTTTGGTAGCTATCTACTTGATGGTCAAATTGAAAATGCGGCAAGGTCATCAGTAAATTCACACCCTGCTCAAAAAAGGTCAGAGGAAAAAAGAGATGCCGACCCTGGTTTTGGAAAAAAAGATCTGGACTAAGTCCTTCCTCCGTTAGTCCCCGCAAAAAAGCCAGAAGCTCTTGACTTGCCTCATCAAAGGCTTCCAAAGACAGAGATTCCTCATAAGTTTTTCCAATCATATAAGGTTTTCTCTTCTCGACGACTTTTAAAAAGAGCGGAATATCCCGAATGACATAGTATTTTTGACTATTGGTTTGCCCGATTCTCAGAGTCCACAAGATACGATTGGTTCCTGCTTCCACTTGTCCCACAGCCGATAATTCATAGGCACATTCTGCTTTTGGAGACAAGATTCGGTCCAAAAATTTACCACCCAAGGTCACCTTGGTTTCAACGGCTTCTTTTTCTTCATGACCTTCTTCCAGACTCTGCAAGATTTCTTGGCCACGCTCATCATTTTTCAAAAAATGCTCCAGAGCTGCCAAATGCACACAGTAGCCCCTCTTTTGGAAAAAATCGCAGGCACAAAAAACCAAATCATCCTCTAAACTATAGCGCAGTTCTTCTTCTGCGACGCGAGCGTAGAGCCGATTATTCTTTTCCTTGATGATGTCAACTTTACCAGTTTCATAAAGGGCAACGCCTTCGATACGGACTTTCCCCGGAATCAATTTAGCCATATTTTTACCTTTACCTTATCTTTTTATTATACCATATTTTCCCCTATGAAAATAGCCTTCTAAGGATACTTTTCTCCTAGAAGGCTGGATTTTTAAAGTTTAGCAAAAGTGGTCACGATGCGTTGGCAAACCTCTTCTAGTACTGACTTCGGCATAGCTACATTGAGACGGGCATGGAGACTCCCTTCCTCTCCAAAATCCAAACCACGGTTGAGGATAACCTTGGCTTCATTTCTCAACAGCTCTTGCAATCTTTCATCAGTCAGGTCATAGGCTGAAAAATCAAGCCAAATCAAGTAGGTTCCTTGCGGCTTCATGACCTTGATTTTAGTCTCTTTTCCAAATAAATCTACCACATAATTAATATGGTCTTCAAAGACTTGCTTGAGTTCCTCTAGCCAATCCTTCCCATAGCGATAAGCAGCTTCTGTCGCCAGATAACCCAAGCCTGAAATTTCATGTTGATTATTAGCCAACTGGCGTTTCTGGTAAGCCACTCTCAACTTAGGATTTTCAATGACTGCATAGGAATTTTTTGTTCCAGCGATGTTAAAAGTTTTAGTAGCACTGCTTAAGACGATAGCAAATTCTTTAAAGGCAGGATTAATGGTATTGAAAGAATGGTGTTTGTGACCAAAGAGGGCCAAATCTTGGTGAATCTCATCTGAAACCAAGAAAACACCATGTTTTTGACAGAGCTGGCCAATCTTCTCCAACACTTCCTTTTCCCACACACGTCCACCAGGATTATGAGGGTTGCAGAGGATATAGAGTTTCACATCCTCTTCTACCAAATCCTTCTCCAATTGGTCAAAGTCAATCTCAAACAGACCATCCTTTTCCACCAAAGAATTGGTAATCAATCTGCGGTTATTCAACTTGACACTGCGAGCAAAAGGTGGGTAAACTGGTGTGTTAATCAGAACTGCCTCGCCTTCTTTTGTAAAGGCTTGAATAGCTGTTGAGATGGCTGGTACCACACCCTCGATAAAGACAAGAGCCTCTTTGTCAAAGTGGTAACCGTGTTGTGTGGCTTCCCACTTTTGAACTTCCTTAATTAACTCTTCACTGGCATAGGTATAGCCATAAACCAGTTGATCAGCGTAAGTTTGCACAGCTTGGCGGATTTCAGGCAAGACTACAAAGTCCATATCCGCTATCCAAGCTGGTAGGACTTCACTATCCGTTTCTGCTTCTTTCCATTTATAGGTATGATGCCCTAAACGATTGGGCATGCTTGTAAAATCATATTTTCCCATCTTTATCTTATCCTTCTAAGGCTTGGCGCAAATCTGCAATCAAATCTCTAGCATCCTCAATCCCAATCGACAAACGCAAGAGGTCATCTGTCAAACCATAAGAATGGCGCACTTCTGCTGGAATATCAGCATGAGTTTGCGTCGTTGGATAAGTAATGAGACTTTCTACCCCACCCAAACTTTCGGCAAAAGAGAAAACCTTGAGGCTATTCAAGATATGTGGAATGCGTGTTTCATCCGCCACTTTAAAGGAAATCATACCTCCACGACCAGTGTAGAGAACTTCCTTAACTGCTGGAGAATCCTTCAAAAAGGCAACCACTTCTTGGGCATTGGCTGTTGAGCGCTCCATACGAAGAGATAAGGTCTTGAGACCACGAATCAATTGATAACTGTCAAATGGAGACAAGACTGCCCCTGTCGTATTGAGATTGTAAAAGAGTTTCTCGTATAGTTCTAAACTATTGGTCACAACCACTCCAGCCAAGACATCATTGTGGCCTGCCAGATACTTGGTTGCTGAATGGAGAACGATATCTGCTCCATCTTCAATCGGACGTTGGTAGATAGGGCTGTAGAAGGTATTGTCCACCACCACTTTGGCACCCTTAGCATGAGCTAATTTTGCTAGTTTTTCGATATCAAATTCCAACATCAAGGGATTGGTTGGTGTTTCGATATAGAGAACATCCACATCCTTTTCTAACTCAGCAATCAACTCTTCTTCTGTATTGGCATAGGTAAAATGGAAACGGCCTTCTTGCTCCACTTGGTTGAACCAGCGGAAAGAACCACCGTAAAGGTCACGGACAGCCAAGACCTTACTTCCTACTGGGAAGACACTAAAGGCCAGTACAATAGCTGACATACCTGAGCTAGTCGCTAGGGCATAGTCTGCTGACTCAATAGCCGCCAAGACTTCTTCCGCCTTACTGCGAGTTGGGTTTTTGGTGCGCGTATAGTCAAATCCAGTAGACTGACCAAACTCTGGGTGCTGATAAGTCGTCGAAAAATGAATCGGTGTCACCAAAGCTCCTGTCGCTTCATCTGATTTGATACCCGCCTGGGCCAAAATTGTGTTAATGTGTAATTCCTTGCTCATACAATACCTCCAAATCTATAGTAACTATTGTACCACTTATTTTCATCAACTCATTTTCTTCTTTTCAAGAGCTAGTTATAGTTTCAAACTATATAAAAAACGACAGCTTCTTTCGAAACCATCGTTTTTCTTGAAAAATCCTTATTTGACATGTTTTGCCAATTCTTCTTGGGCTTTTTTATTGGATTCTTCTTTTTCTTTCAGCCATTTTTCTTTGGCTTTTTCATATTCGTCTTTTGTGACTGTCTTATCTTGTACTTTGAGGTATTTATAGGATTCGATTCCTTTATTACCTGCTAATGAATATGGTTCTGAGAAAGGAACTGTTTTTCTCAATACTGGTGTTCCCCCCTTAGAAATATTTGGAATCGCTAAAGCGCTGTCTACCAACCATGCTTGGATCTCAGCATACTTTTCATAGCGTTTTGCAAGATCTTGCTCCTTATTGGCTTCTTCCAGCATTTGAGTGTAGATATCCAGTCCAACAGCCTTAGCCTTATCATTAGCTTCACCAGGCTCTATACCCAGATTTTGCAACACTCCACCGCTCTTCACATTGAAAATATCAAGATAAGTTGATGGATCTTGATAGTCAGATCCCCAACCACCGTTATATAGATCGTAATCTTTCTGAGCAGCAGTCTGAGCCAAATAGCTTGTATTGTCATAATCTTCAGTAGTGAGTTGTTGAATATCAATTACAACGTTCTCTGCACCTAAGGCTGCTTCAATAGATTGCTTCATAGAATTTGCCTCTTGGACACCCTTTTTAGCAGCTTGGTCAACTGTCATGTCCAAGTGGATAGGGAATTGAACTCCTTTAGCTTGGAGTTCTTTCTTAGCCTCTGCAAATTTAGCCTTGGCTTTTTCAGCATTGTAGTATGGATCTTGGGCATCCGCAAAGTTGATTCCTTGCCATTCCTTACCATAATTGACCATCTTAGAGGCTACTACTTCACCAAAGTCTTTTCCGTTGATACTTACAAAGTTTGGAGGAACAACCAAGTTACGCAAAATCTTAGTTGCACCATCTTCTCCTTGAGATTGAGCCCCGTAAGCTGTACGATCATATGCAAAGTTGATGGCTTGACGGAAGTTTTTGTTAAGAACCGCTTCTTGAGTCGATTTCTTCTCAGCATCACTTGTTTTTGAAGTGAATTTATAAGATTTTCTATCTAGGTTAAAGTTTAAGAAGTAAGAAGTAGTATCTTGCAAGCTATAGATGATATTGTCCTTATTCTTTTCTTTAATTCCTTCAAAACTTGAACTATTTGGATAAAGACGAGCATAGCTATAAGCACCTTCTACAAAGTTACGAGCCAGTGCATCTTGGTCACTACCATCATAATAGGCCAATTTCACATCATCTACAAAGACATTTTTAGCATCCCAGTAGTTAGGATTTTTCTTGAATTCGATGACAGATTTTGAAACAAAGGATTTCATCAAGAAAGGTCCATTGTACAAAATACTAGATGGGTCTACCTTCCCAAAATCATCCCCTTTTGATTTCAAGAAATCTGCATTGACTGGGAAGAGAATGGTTGAAGTTGTTTTTGAGTTCCAGTAAGATTCTGGTCGTGTCAAGGTATATTGAACCGTTTGGTCATCAAGAGCCTTGACTCCGACAGTTGAAAAGTCTGTTGTTTTACCAGTGATATAGTCATCTAAACCAGCAACGGATTCTTGCACCAAGTACAAGGCTTCTGATTTTTTATCAGCTGCATATTTCAAACCAGTTACAAAATCTTGGGCAGTTACAGGAGCATATTCATCTCCATCTGCAGTATACCATTTAGCATCTTTACGTAGTTTGTAGGTATAGGTCAAACCGTCCTTAGAAACACTCCAATCCTCTGCCAAGGATGGAATATAGTTTCCATACTGGTCATTTTCCATGAGTCCATCTACCAAATTAACCACGATATCATTAGTTGTTGCACGGTTTTCTGCTAGATAATTCAAACTAGACGGATCACTAACATAAACATAGTTATATGTTTTTGACGCTGTGCTGGAATTTCCACACGCGCTTAATAAAATACCTGCACTTAATACGACACCTGCAAGCGTTGCATACTTGGCTTTAGACTTTTTCATCTTCAGAACCTCCTGATTTAAATATTTGTCTTATTATACAACTTGAGTTTTATTTAGTCAATAGATTTTTAAGTAAAATTTAAGAAAAATTAAATTACCATCTACAAACTTTAGCTATTATTCTACAAATTAATAAAAAAGAGAATAAATTGAACATTTTATGATAGAAATGTTCAATTTATCCCTTTTATTTATAAATATTTTTTAAGTTAACTTTAATTTGATTCGTAAGCGATCTGCTTGAGCTTTTCCAATAACCTTATCCAATAAACGGGTACGGAGGCTCATAATTCCATAAACTCCTCCACCCATGGCACCGACAAGAGTTACATATAGAAAACTCCACAAACGCCCACTTGGTTGGAAGACAAATCCCAGTATCCACTGGATAGCACCGACACCGATGAACATAACAAAAGTCAACAAACTGATTAAAATCGTTCTCCTAAATACCACATTACCTCTCATTCCTGTTACCCTACATAGTTCACGATAAATGAATAGAATAGGGATGATAAGAGCGATTGATGTTGAAATCAAAGGACCATAACTGTGAAAAAGATAAATTGTTGGTAATTGCAAGACTAGCTTAGCAACCGAACCATAGAAAAAGTAACGGATTGCTTTACGATTATGGAACATAGCCTGAAGCATTGGTGACAAAACCATATATACACCCAAAATGGTTGACTGTAAGACTGCAAAGATAAACAAACCTAATGCCAAACCATCTGGCTTCCCGTAAAATATGGTATAAATAGGTTCACCGACCATGACCACTCCCACAGTTGCAGGAAAAAGAAACAATAGAAGCATCGTTAGATTATCTTGAATCAATTTAGAGGCAGACCTCAAATCACCTTTCACATAGTTTTCGGTCAAAAGTGGCAAGCCTACACCACCAATCGAAACTCCTAAGGAAATCAAAATCATAGTGATTTTATTAGGATTGGCTGAGAAATAAGAAAACATGACAACCAAGTCTTCATTACTATAGTTGGTAAACCAGCTCATACTATTGATAAAGGTCATCTGATCCAAAATCTGGAAAAGCTGGATAGCAGACCCTGTCAGGATAAAAGGAATGGCTTCCTTAATGGTATCGATCAAAAGACGCTTACTATTAATCTTATCTCCTGTTTCAAGGACTCTTTTAAGTAATCCTTCTTTGGCAAGGAAATAGATCAAAACTGCAAAACTGGCTACCATGCCGACAAAGGCAGCAAAGGTGGATTGGGTAACCGCTGCTAGATAATCTCCTGAGCCCATTTTCATAATCATAAAGGTAGCCAAGAGCATCCAGATAACACGAATGACCTGCTCAGCGATTTGGCTCATGGCATAAGGTTTCAGGTTATTCATCCCTTGGAAGAAGCCTCGGATAACACTCATAGATGGGAAAATCAAGACCGCCCAAGCCAAGCTCTGCATGATTGGGATCAAGTCTTTGCCCACGCCAGATAAGTCTGCTAGCCAAGGAGCAAAGACATACAAGACTAAAGCAAAAACCAGACCTAGTCCTGTCATAAAGCCTAAAAAGCTCCGAATCAGGGCAAAGCTATGCTCTTCTTCTCGCATGGTATTATACTTGGCCACTTGCTTGGCCACCGCAACTGGAATCCCTGCTGTTGAAATCAGCAAGAACCAGGCATAGATATTATAGCCCATGGTGAAGAGACCATTTGCTGTAGCCGCATAAGACCCCATCCAGATATACCAAGGGATGATATAAATGGCACCAAGTAGACGACTGATAAAGTTACTAGCCGTTAGCCAAGCAGTCCCCCGTAACATCTGGGCCTGCTGGTGATTGTTTTCGTTAGACATAGATTCCTCATTTAATTTTAATAACTAGGAAAAATTCCTCATCTTCCATTATAAACTTTTCCTTGTCACTTGTAAATTTACGACTTTCGGTTTACAATAGAAAGTATGATAAAGATTGAAACCGTATTAGATATTTTAAAGAAAGATGGTCTCTTCCGTGAGATTATCGACCAAGGACATTATCACTACAACTACAGCCATGTCGTATTTGAAACCATCTGTTATGACAGCCGCAAGGCCAAAGAGAAGAGCCTCTTTTTCGTCAAGGGTGCTGGCTTTAAGAAGGAATTTCTGATTTCTGCCATCTCTCAAGGCCTCGGTTGGTATGTGGCTGAAGAAGACTATGAGGTTGGTATTCCTGCTATTATCGTCAGTGATATCAAGAAAGCCATGAGTTTGGTAGCTATGGAGTTTTATGGCAATCCACAGGAAAAACTTAAACTCCTTGCCTTTACTGGAACCAAGGGTAAGACAACAGCAGCCTATTTCGCTTATAATATCTTATCTCAAGGGTATCGACCGGCTATGCTCTCGACCATGAACACAACTCTAGATGGCAAGACTTTCTTTAAGTCTGCATTGACAACCCCTGAGAGCATTGACCTCTTTGACATGATGAATCAAGCTGTGCAAAATGACCGTACTCACCTCATCATGGAGGTATCCAGTCAGGCCTATCTGGTCAAACGTATCTATGGTCTAACCTTTGATGTGGGAGTTTTCCTCAATATCAGCCCCGACCATATCGGCCCGATTGAACACCCTAGCTTTGAAGACTACTTCTACCACAAACGTCTCTTGATGGAAAATAGCCGAGCAGTAATCATTAACAGTGACATGGACCACTTTTCTGTCTTGAAAGAACAAGTCGATGATCAAGACCATGATTTCTACGGTAGCCAGTCTGATAACCAAATCGAGAATTCCAAAGCCTTTAGTTTTTCAGCTACGGGTAAACTTGCTGGAGACTATGACATCCAGTTAATTGGGCACTTCAACCAAGAAAACGCCGTCGCTGCCGGACTTGCTTGTCTCCGTCTCGGAGCTAGTCTTGAAGACATCAAAAAAGGAATCGCTGCAACCCGTGTTCCGGGTCGTATGGAAGTCCTCACTCAGAAAAATGGAGCCAAGGTTTTCATCGACTATGCCCACAATGGTGACAGTCTGAAAAAACTCATCAATGTTGTAGAAACTCATCAAACAGGAAAGATTGCTCTGGTCTTAGGTTCGACAGGAAATAAGGGAGAAAGTCGTCGTAAGGACTTTGGCCTTCTCCTTAATCAACACCCTGAGATTCAAGTCTTTTTGACTGCTGATGACCCCAATTATGAAGACCCAATGGCCATTGCAGATGAAATCAGTAGCTATATCAGCCATCCTATTGAAAAGATTGCCGATCGCCAAGAAGCTATCAAGGCAGCGATGGCTATCACAAGTCAAGAATTAGATGCTGTGATTATCGCTGGTAAGGGAGCCGATTGCTACCAAATCGTCCAAGGTAAGAAAGAAGCCTATCCAGGAGATGCAGCCGTCGCAGAAAATTATTTATAAGATAAAAAAATCAAGGGAAATGAAACCCTTGATTTTTTCTATTTTTATTTAAAAGCGTTTTTCAAACCTTCAACGGCACCTTCTACAGCATCTTTAGCATCTTCAACTACTTCTTTTGCCTTAGCAACTGTCTTTTCTACAGCGCCTTCTGCTTCAGTCTTACCATCTCCAGTAACTTTACCAAATCCTTCTTTGATAGCGCCTGTTGCTTGTTCCAATTTGTTTTCAAGTGACATATGATTGTCTCCTTTAGTTTTATTCCGATATGTGTTACCGGTTACATATAGTTTATACTTAATCCTAAGGAAAGTCAAACAATGTGCTCAGAAACAAAATTTCAAGCTAAGTAGAAAGTTAATCTCTCCTTGTCAAAATCGACGGTCAACTCATACTTCCCCTCTTCATTTTGGACAATATAGTCTAGGACAACTAAACTGTCCACAAAGATATCACGGCGTTTCTGCATCAGTTGATCTTTTTTGAGAAATTTTAGCAAAAAAGTCGTCATATATTTGAGAGCATACTCAGGATTGACATCTCCCAAAATGTCATAGAGTTCCTGCTGTTTTTCTGTCAAAGGATACTGATGTTTGACCTTGTAGAAATAATTGGACAGGGTCATTTTTGATCTCGCAAAGTCCGTCTTTTCAACTAAAATAGCTGCATTGGTTTGATTTCGTAATTCCGTCTCAAAACTCTGCTCTAACAAGGCTTGATAGGCCAGACTATATTCGCTGACAAAAATCTCTTGATCCAGTTCAAGACTATCAAGTGACTCCAGCATTGGAAGATTAAGGTAATAGCGCTTATTTTCCCGACGAATCAAGCCTGCCTTTATATACTCTTCCATGAGTTTATCAACTGCCACATCTGGAAATTGAGCCTTAATTTCTCTCAAAATAACATCATCATGCTGGTCCAGATAGCGAATCAATTCTCCAAAAAATGGCTGTCTCGTCAAACGAGATGGATTAAAAATCTGAATCATGAAGATTCCTTTCTTTACATTCTAACAGAGGCGATGCTGCCAACCGACTGGGATTGGTCCCAGCTTGGTTCAGAGGAACAGGCAAGCCTAGTTCTCTGTAATACTCTCTCCAAAAGTCACTAATCTCCAGCTCCCCATCCCCAAATTTCATGGGAATGGTTTCAAAAATCGGTAGGATTTCTGCCATATACTGGGAACAGTAAAAACCTTCTCCATCTGGATAGAAAGAAGCATTGTAGGGTGCTCCTAGATGTTTGCAAGCTTTTTCCTTCACAGACTGGATATCCATTTCTGGGTAAACATAGAGGTCGTACAAATGATTGGACTCAAAGAAGTCTGCTGGTTCTTGACAGATAACACCCGCTTTTCCACTAGCATGATAAATCATCCCATCCAAATAAATGGCAACATGGTTATAGTTGCCTGTGGAAGTCTGGATGGCCTGTCCCATATCTGACTCATCTCTCACAAAAATCAAATCACCAGTTTCTAACATGCTTCGCTCCTAGAAAAAAAGGAGCCGAAACTCCTTTCGATATAAGGCAAACTAGCCTGTTCTAATTTGAATTAACACTCAAAATCTTAAGCATTGAAGCTTTCAGTCAATTGAGGTACCACTTGTTTCTTACGTGAAACAGCACCAGCAAGGAAAGCATGGTTGTCTTCAAGTTTGAAGTTGAAAGCCGCTTCGACCTTGTCCATGTTAGTACCAAGTGCTAGGATTTCTGAGTTTGAGTTGACGATATCTGTAATCATCAATACAAAGTCAGAATAACCATTTGTTGCGTTGGCGGCTTGCATTGCAGCTTCAATTTCTGCTTGACGTTCCAAAACTTCAGCGATGTCAACTGTATTTACTTGAGCAACACGGACATTATTTCCGTTCAATTCAAAAGTCTTAGCATCGATGTCAATCAATTCGTCAGCAGATTTGCTAGCCAAGTTTGTACCAGCTTTCAACATAGCTAAACCATATTCTTCCAAGTTTACACCAGCCAATTCAGCCAATTCAGGAGCAATGACTTTATCTGTTGGATGTGTTGTTGGTGATTTCAAAAGAAGGGTATCTGAAATCAAACCTGAAAGCATCAAGCCAGCAATCTCTTTAGGAACAGCTACACCATGTTCTTTAAACATACGGTAAACGATTGAAGACGCTGATCCAACTGGCTCCAAACGCATGTAAAGTGGGCTTGCAGTTTCAAAGTTAGCCACGCGGTGGTGGTCTACAACACCATAAACTTCTACTTCAGCGATATCTGATACAGATTGTTGGAATTCATTGTGGTCAGTTAGGATAACTTGCTCTGCACCTTCTGCTTTGGCAGAAGTGATAACACGCGGTGCTTCTACACCAAAATAGTTCAAGACAAAGGCTGTTTCTTCATTTGGAGTTCCAAGTGCAACAGCTTCCGTATCCAAACCGTAAGCTTCTTTTGCAAGGTAGGCAAAGGCTACAGATGACCCGATGGCATCTGAGTCTGGATTTTGGTGACCAAATACTAGAATCTTAGACATGATAATACCTCATTTTGTTTATTCTCTTTATTGTAGCATTTTTTTCGCTTTTTGACAAAAGTAAGAGGAGTCAAAGGACTCCTCACGATTCTTCAAAATAACTGAGTAAATTTCTATCTTGATTTTCAGATAAAAATCTTTCCTTCTGTGGCCTCTTCTTACGCTTGAGAAGGGCTTCTGCCGACATGGCTTCTTCCTTACTGGCAAAACCTTGAGCATAGATGAGTTTGACTGGCAATCGTGCTCGTGTATATTTGGCTCCCTTCCCACTATTGTGGACAGCGAGGCGTCTTCTCACATCAGTCGTATAGCCTGTATAGTAAGATCCATCACGACACTCCAGCACGTACATATAAGCCTTATGATCCATAATAAATCTCTTCGAGTTCCGGCGTATAAGAGCCATCATCATTGTGGACAATGAGAGGTGGCAAAACCTTAAAGCCACTTGTCGAGCCATCCTTGATAGCCTCAATCAAGAGCATATTGGCTTCCTTTTCTCTTTTTGGATAAACAAACTGCAGGCGCTTAGGGGCTAGATTATGCCGTTGTAAGCTGTCCAAGATATCTAAAAGCCGATCAGGACGATGAACCATGGCCAAGCGTCCATTCGATTTAAGAATACTCTGGGCACTACGACAGATTTCCTGCAAATTGGTCGTGATTTCATGTCGCGCCAAGAGATAATGTTCACTCTCGTTCAGATTGGAATGAGGATCCACCTTGAAATAGGGCGGATTACACAAAATCATATCTACCTTACTTCCCTGAATGTAAGCAGGCATATTTTTCAAATCATCACAGATGACCTCCATCTGCTCTTCCAAACCATTCAAACGGACAGAGCGCTCAGCCATATCTGCCAAACGCTCCTGAATCTCAACAGCCAAAATCTGTGCCTGAGTCCGAGTGCTAGCAAATAGCCCAACTGCTCCATTTCCAGCGCAAAAATCCACTATCAAGCCCTTTTTAGGAAAACGTGGAAAACGTGACAAGAGAACACTATCCACCGAATAGCTAAAGACCTCTCTATTTTGAATGATTTTGATATCTGTCGAAAAGAGCTGGTTAATGCGCTCTCCTGATTTTAATAATTGTTCTTCTTCCATGGTCCTATTATAGCAAATTTATATTAACATTACAAAAGATAGTAATTGCTAACTAGTGCTTCTGATTCTTCAAATGTTGAAGGGCTTCCTTGGTCCAAATTGGCATCATTCGTTTGAGAGGCGCAAAGCCATAGTTAAAACGGTCGCTTGAAAAGCGTCTCCGTCTCGGAAACTGGTGCTTTTCTTCCTCCAAAGTGCGGATCGAAAGACTGGCTTTCCCTGTAAATTCATCTAAATCCACCACCTGAACCAGAACCTCTTCATCGACTTTCAAGGCTTCTTGGATATTTTCAATAAAGCCTGTCCGAATCTCTGAAATGTGAATCAGCCCCGTATCACCCGTTTCTAGCTCAACAAAGGCACCGTAGGGCTGAATCCCTGTAATACGGCCCTTTAGCTTATCACCGATTTTCATCTTAGTCCTCGATTTCAATTGTTTCAATCACGACATCTTCAACTGGCTTGTCCATAGCCCCTGTCTCAACAGCAGCAATGGCATCTAAAACAGCGTAAGAAGCTTCATCAGCTAGCTGACCAAATACAGTGTGACGGCGGTCTAGATGAGGAGTTCCACCTTGGTTGGCATAGATTTCCGCAATCGGTTCTGGCCAACCACCACGAGCAATTTCTTTCTTAGAATAAGGCAAATGTTGATTTTGCACAATAAAGAACTGGCTACCGTTGGTATTTGGACCAGCATTGGCCATAGAAAGGGCACCACGGACATTGTAAAGTTCTTCTGAGAATTCATCCTCAAATGATTCGCCGTAGATTGACTCGCCACCCATACCAGTACCAGTTGGGTCTCCACCTTGAATCATAAAGTCCTTGATAATACGATGGAAAATGACACCATCATAGTAACCATCTTTTGAAAGAGCAACAAAGTTAGCCACTGTTTTAGGAGCATGTTCAGGGAAAAGCTTGATACGCAAGTCTCCGTGATTGGTCTTAATGGTCGCAAGAGGACCTTCTACTGTTTCAATGTCTACTTGTGGAAAATGCAATTCTTTTTCTACCATACCAAATCCTTCTAAGGCATCAAAAATGCCATCTTCTTCTAATGTTTTTGTAATATAATCTGCTTTTTCTTTGATGTTATCATGAGAAATTCCCATTGCAACGCTGATTCCAGCATAATCAAAGAGTTCCAAGTCGTTAAGTCCATCTCCAAAGACCATGACGTTCTCTGGTTTCAAGTTAAGGTGTTCCACAACCTTTTCCACCCCCGTCGCTTTGGAGCCTGAAATCGGCACAATATCAGACGAATGTTGATGCCAACGAACCATGCGAAGTTTGTCAGAGAGACTGTCAGGTAAGTGCAAGTCATCTCCTTTATCTTCAAAGGTCCACATTTGATAGATGTCTTCTTTCTCATGGAAATCAGGATCTACATCTAAATCGGGGTAAATTGGATTGATAGCCTCACTAATCATATCGGTGCGAGTCGACAACTTGGCATCATGACTCCCAACCAAGCCATACTCAATTCCTTCTTGCTTAGCCCAAAAGATATACTCCTCAACATCTGACTTCTCAATCTGATGCTGATAAATGACCTGACCTTTTTTATCTTCAATATAGGCACCATTTAAGGTCACAAAAAAGTCAGGCTTGAGCTCACGAATTTCTGGCACAACACCAAAAATCCCTCGTCCAGAAGCAATACCTGTCAAGATTCCTTTCTCACGTAATTGCTTAAAAACAGTTGGGATTGAAGCTGGAATAAAACCTGTCTTTGAATTCCGCAATGTATCATCAATATCAAAAAAGATAATCTTTATCTTCTTTGCCTTGTATCTTAATTTCGCATCCATCTCACTACCTCTTTCAATCTAACTCTTTCCATTATACCATAAAGTAGCTAAATCCCCTATTTTCAAAAAGTTTCCAGTTTTATTGTAAGTCCTTGGATAAGTATAAAACTAAATCATCATCATTTTGACAACTTGCACCCATTTCTAGCGGTTTATTTCTATACCAGACACCTGTCCCATCTGGAATGTAGCCCCGTCTGATATACAATCTCTGGGCAGGACCATACCCCAAGTGCAAACCTACACCAAGAGTGACCTTACTCGAAACAAACTTGACTCGTTTTTCTGCTTCTTCTAGCAGTTGATTCCCAATCCCTTGATTTCGAAAAGGCTCAAACACATTAAAATCTGATAATTCTGGATAGACTTCTGCAAAAGGACCATGTTTAGCAGAGGGCAAAATGGTAATGTAGCCCGCTACAGCACCATCAATCTCTGCAACTAAAACTTCTCTCTCCCCACTTTCCTGTTCCAGGAAATATCTAGCCAAAATTTCCTCTCTACCAGTCCAACCTTGATTCATAAATCCATGAGACAAGGATTCAATATCAGACTTAATCATATTTCTAATCGTACAATTCATCTTTGACTTACCCACCTTTACTCTTTCTATTACCATTATAGCACGCCAAGGTCAGAAAAAACTATCTCGTGAAAAAGAGGTCCACTGGCCCCCAACTCGCTCTCTCATTTCTAGGCTCGTGAAAAAAAGACCCAACCGGGTCTGAAAAAGAGGTCCACCCGGACCTCTTTTTTAATCTTCGTTTACGAAAGGCATCAAAGCCATTACGCGAGCGCGTTTGATAGCTGTTGTTACTTTACGTTGGTTTTTAGCTGAAGTTCCTGTTACACGACGAGGAAGGATTTTCCCACGTTCTGAAACGAAACGGCTAAGAAGCTCAGTATCTTTGTAATCAACATATTCAATTTTGTTTGCTGCGATGTAATCAACTTTTTTACGGCGTTTGAATCCGCCACGACGTTGTTGAGCCATGTTTTTTCTCCTTTATAATTTTAGTTGTCCATTAGAATGGTAAATCATCATCTGAAATATCCAACGGATTTGTTGCTCCAAATGGATTTTCATCACGTGAAAAGTCTGGTACTGAATTTGTAGGTGCTGAATAGTTTGCAGTTGGTGCAGAATAAGCTCCACCTGTGTGACCCTCACGCACACTACGGCTTTCCAACATTTGGAAATTCTCAGCCACGACCTCTGTCACGTAGACACGTTGTCCTTGCTGGTTATCGTAACTACGAGTCTGGATACGACCTGTCACCCCGATAAGTGAGCCTTTTTTAGCCCAGTTAGCAAGGTTTTCAGCCTGTTGGCGCCACATAACGACATTGATAAAATCAGTCTCACGTTCGCCATTTTGACTCTTAAATGTACGGTTTACTGCAAGAGTAAAAGTCGCAACTGCTACATTTGATGGGGTATAACGCAACTCAGCGTCACGTGTCATACGCCCTACAAGTACAACATTGTTAATCATAGTTTACCTTCTTACGCGTCAGTTTTGACGATCATGTGACGAAGAATGTCAGCGTTGATTTTTGAAAGACGGTCAAACTCTTTAAGAGCTGCATCGTCGTTTGCTTCAACGTTAACGATGTGGTAAAGTCCTTCACGGAAATCTTTGATTTCGTATGCAAGACGGCGTTTTTCCCAAGATTTTGATTCAACAACAGTTGCACCGTTGTCAGTCAAAATAGAGTCAAAACGTGCTACCAAAGCGTTTTTAGCTTCTTCTTCAATGTTTGGACGAATAATATAAAGAATTTCGTATTTAGCCATTGATATGTTCCTCCTTTTGGTCTAATGACCCCAAGACTTTACAAGGGGTAAGTGAGGTTCGCTCACAATAAACTATTATACTAGAAAACATTTTTTTACGCAAGTAAAAACACCGAAATAAAAAAAGAAGATGACGAATCATCTTCTCAAAAAATACAACTCTATAGAGAGTGATTAATATTTTAGTATTTATCAAACTATAGAGATTATGGATCCGTTTTATTGATTTTTACCAAAGACATCTCGATAGAGCATTCCTGTTCGTAAACTCTCTGCATCTCCTCCTAATTGCTCTACCAGCTCGTAGGCAAAGGCAAGGGCTGTTGAAGGGCCTCGACTGGTTGTCAAATGACCATCTACCACTACTGTTTCCTTGACGTAGTGACCATCAAGAATTTGCTCTTGAACGCCATCGTAGCAAGTAAACTTCTTGTTTTTCAATACTCCTGCTTGATTGAGGGCAATTGGAGCTGCACAAATGGCTGCCAGTTTCTTCCCTTCTTGCTCGAAATTTTGCAATTCTTGAATCAAAGCCTGGTTATCACGTAAATGTGCAGAACCAGGCATTCCTCCAGGAAGGACAACCATATCATAGTCTGATAAATCACCATCAAAGACACGATCTGCTCTTACTTGGATTGCATGCGAACCAGTCACTTGCTCTTCAAACCCAACCATATCACAAGTGATATTTGCCCGACGCAAAACATCCACAACTGTGAAAGCTTCAATTTCTTCAAAGCCCTGAGCTAACATAACTGCTACTTTAACCATGATTTTCTCCTTATTTGATTTGTTTTAATACAACCTTTTTCCGCTTGAATGGGACTTTTCCGCTCTTTTCTTCAGCTAGATTGGTCTGGTAACTCATAGATAAAAGTAAGCCCACACCAATCAGATTACTGATAATAGCCGATCCCCCTTGAGAAATGAAAGGCAAGGGAATCCCCGTCAAGGGAAGCAAGCCCGTCACAGCACCGATATTCTCAAAGATATGGAAGAGTAACATCATGATCAAACCTGTGGAAATATAGGTGTAGAACTGATTATTTGATTTAAGAGTAATCTTCAACATACGATAAATCAGCATGAGATAAAGGGCGATAACAAGGACAGAGCCAATAAAGCCAAAATCTTCTGCAATGACCGTGAAAATCATATCCGACTCTCTAACTGGAATAAGCAGATTAGAAGCATTAAATCCTTGACCAAACAAACCACCACTCCCAATCGCAATCTGCCCTTGAGCCTGTTGGTAAGTGGTTGTTTGGGCAAAGTCAAAAGGATTGAGCCAAGCCAAAATACGGTTGATTTGGTAGGTCGGCATTCCCAGTTGATGGAGAAAAGCTCGGCCGTCCTTGCTGATAAAAATAGCTAAGAAACCTGCAATTCCTGTTACAGCAGTCACAAATACTGGGATAATAATTTTCCAAGAAACCCCCGATAATAAAACGATTCCTGAGAAAATGGCTACAAAAACCAAAGCCGTCCCTAAGTCACTTTGAAGTGCCAAAAGAACTAGGACTGGAATGGTAAAGACAATCATCCAAAAAATTAATAAAAAGTCCAGCGGAACTGTGCGTCTCCATTCCTTATGTTTCTTTGTAAATTGGACAATGACACGGGCCAACATGAGGATATAGGATATCTTCATAAATTCTGACGGCTGGAACAAGGTAACACCATTTACCGATACCCAGTTTTTGGCACCCGTTGATGCAACTAAACTTGGATTATAAAAGACGATAGGTAAGACCATAAGTCCCAAGCCTAAAATATATAGAAAGGGTGTCACCTTCCAAAGAAATTCTGTATTGAAGAGCATGACCACAAAACCAATTACAAGTCCCAAGGCAATCCAAGCGACCTGCTGCCCTAAAATGGGCAAAATATTATTTGGATAATCATGACTAACGGCAATATAAATAGCCACCACACCGATAACTAGTAGGAAAAATACTGGCAGGAGCAAACTATAATCGACTCTAGAGTCGAGAGAACGTTTCATATATTCACCTTTTCTCTTTCTTAGATTTTTCATTTTTGTTGTTTTGGAGGAAATCAATGACAGCAGAGGTAATCTGTTTTCTATTCACCTCTTTGATAGTTCTTTCCTTCGCTAGAGCTTGTCTAATCTGTTTCCCATATCGTTTATGAACAACTCGACTATCCAGTATCACAGCAATGGAAGCTTGTTCCTCTTTTCTAATTGTTCTACCCAAAGCCTGTTTGAGACGAATAATGGCCATTGGCAACTGATAATCATAGAAAGGATTCTTCCCTTCCTGACGCAATTCATGATTTAATTTTCGTGTTAAAGGTTCTTGGGGATTTTGGAAAGGCAATCGAGGAATTACTTGAATAACGCAAGGATGGGTAGAAAAATCAACCCCCTCCCAGAAACTTCCTGTTCCAAGTAATATTTGTCGCTCTCCTTTTTCAAAACGTTTCTTCAGCTGACTGGGTTCCCCATTTTTATATTGGGCTAAATGAGGATGGTCTAGTAAATCTGACACTGCTAACAGTAATTCTTTAGACGTAAATAAAACAAGCAAAGGCTCTTGAAACGCCTGTAAGGAATGGATAACTGATGTAACCTCTTCTGCATAATCTAAAGGAGAATGTTCAGTTACTAAAGGAAAATCATTTACTAATAAAACTTCTTGTTGCTTCTGTTGTAAAGATTCAACTGTAATAAGTGGGGCTTCCGTAAATCCTAATAAGTCCGCTAACGAAACTCTATTACTGATTTCAAGAGTGGCAGATACGCCAAGCACTCTGCAATCTTCTGGCAATAAATCTGCTAGTAGAAAGCGACCTTTTTTACTTGAACAAATTAACACATCCTTACTAGACTTCTCAGCAGTTGCCAGCCAAAATTCACGGTCGGATGTAAAAAAGCGCGTCATATCTCTATACTCAGGAAGATTTAACTCAGAAAAATGCTGGCGTAAGTTTTCAAGAGAATCCAACCACTTGTCATTCTTAAGTCCTGAGTAAAACTGATCTATCAAATAGTGGCATTCAAACCCGATACTCTCAAGCAACCGTCTCTGAATAAGATCTTTTTCTGTTTCCAAGGACTTTTGAACTTGTGTTACTAAAGACTCGAGGAGATAAGACTCTTGGGCGAGGTTTTCAAGAGCAAGCAGCATTTTTTGAGCTTCATCTATGATTACCAAGCGATTGTTGACAAACTCTGGATCATCCTCTAAACGTGTTACCAGATAAGCGTGATTGGTTAACAAAAGGCGACTCGATTTAGCTCTATCTTGACTGCGTTGCCAGAAATCCTCAGTAATAAATAAACTTTTTCGTGAAAGTTTTCCATCATGGACAAGTTCAGGTAGAAAATGCTGATAACGATACAGCTGCCCGATTTCATCTAAGTCACCTGTTTCTGTCTCTGTTAACCAAATCAAGACTTGCATTTTAAAGCGTGTGAATAGGCGGTTGGACTCTGGCCTATGGAGTATCTTATAGAAATTATCGAGCTTCAAATAATTTTGAGGTCCCTTAAGACTATGAATATCAATATGAAAAGTATCTTTTAATCGACTTCCTTCTTCTTGAATAATTTGATTTTGAAGGATTTTGGTAGGAACACTAACAAGGATGCCCCCTTCACTTTCCATGCTCAAAGCCGGCAGCATGTAACCATAAGTCTTTCCAAGTCCCGTTTGGGCTTGAATAAACGCGGTTTTCTGTTCCTTTAATAACTGCTCAACTTTTTCTGCAAATTCAACTTGCTGAGGACGTTCATCCAAGCCTAACAAGGACATATTTTTAGTAAAATCCTTAGATAGCTTACGTGGTTTTAAAGACTGACTTTTCTTTCTTAGAAAGAGTCCATGGAACTCCATCAAATCGTGAGAAGAAAGGAGGGACTGGCTCTGATATACTTCTTCAATCACTAAATAAGTTTCATAAAGGAGGTTATCCGCAAGATTTAACAACGTTTCTAACAGTCCTTTTGGTAACTGAAAAAGTTTTTGACGCATAAAAAGCAAAAGCTCTGCTGTTGCTTGTGCATCAGAGAGAGCGGTGTGGGCATGGTCTAACTTAATCCCTAACTCTTGACAGAGAATGCCGAGATTGTACTTTTCAAACTGAGGGTACAAAACCTGTGCTAACTCAACGGTATCCACTCGTGGAGTTCTCAATTCATAACCTTCAAAGAATAGGTACTCTGCTAGAAGATTTGCATCAAACTGTACATTGTGCGCGACAAAAACACCATTCTTGACCAGCTCAAAAATCCTTCCAGCTACCTGTGAAAACTCTGGAGCAACTGCCAACCGTTGATCAGTTAAACCTGTCAATTCTTTTATATGAGAATCCAAGGGCTCATGAGGATTGATGTCAGTCCCATACTGATCGACGATTTCACCATTTTCAATCACCACAATACCCACTTGAATAATTTTTGCCTTGCTTCCGGTGCTAGTGGCCTCTAAATCAACAACCACATACCGATCATTTCTCGAATTCATCATTAAAAATTATATCAAAAAAAGCCCTGTTTGACACCCCTCAACTTTGATATAAAAATCTCTTTGCTTGAAAAAATTTTTATAAAATGTTTGAATAGTATTATACAGAAAAGGAGACATAAGATGAACCCATTAGATTTGTTTAATCAAGTAAAAGAGCTAATCGAAACAAAAGATTTCGAAGCTGCAAAAACATTTGTTGCAGAAAATCAAGAACAGCTTGGAGAATACTTCTCTCAAGCTCAGCAGTTGATTTCTGGTTCTGAAGGTCTAGATGGCCTCGTTGGAAAGATTAAAGGATTTTTCTAAAAAATACAAAGGCGCCTGAAACCATCAGGTGCCTTTTTGAGATATTTTTTTCATTATTTTGGGCAGATAAGAGCTGATTTCCGTCGGCAAGACAACATAATGTTCTTGAGATAGTTCTTGTGCTATTGCTGAATGAAGATGGGTTGCTACTGCCACACGTTCGTAGAGACTGGCCTGTCGAAATTGGCCTGCAAATCCTGCAATCATTCCAGCCAGTGTATCTCCCGTTCCCCCAGTCGCCTGATAGGGACCGCCAACCTGTAACTGGTAAAAATCAGATTGACCAACTTGCCAAATACGAGTGGCTGGACCTTTCTCCACCAAAATTGTTCCTTGAGGGAAAGAAGTCAGGGCACTAGCTGTTGCATCTTCGTTTTGCTTTTCAATAGCAATACCAGATAGCTTTTCCCATTCTTTTTGGTGGGGAGTTAGGATAAGCTTACTGGAAGGAAATGACAATCTTGTTCTGGCAAGAATAGCCAAGGCCCCTCCATCTACAATCAAAATCTGATTTTGGCTTAAATTAGTAAAGACTTGTTTCACTAGTTCTTCTCCAAAAGCATTGTCCCGTAAACCAGGTCCCACTAAGACAACTTCTGCCCTCTCCAACTGCTCTTTTAACAGTTGCTGGTCTTGAAGAGCAAAGGCCATAGCCTCAGGTAAATGACTGTGCAAAGCTGGGATATTTCCCCTATCTGTTCCAACAGTCACCAATCCTGCACCGCTTTTTACAGCTGCCAAGGCAGCCATGATGATAGCTCCACCATAAGGATAGGTCCCACCTAACAAAAGCAGACGACCATAGTCTCCTTTATGACTTGTACGAGAACGTTCAATAATGACTTTTTCTAGTAAGGCTTGATCAATCACTTTCATCGTTTTTTTCCTCTCTGTTCATTATACTATAAAGTTTATTAGACTTGCATCTTAAACATAAATCTATTCCTTCATATAGAAAAAGAGGGGACAAAGCCCCTCTACTCTCCTTTCGTCCCAACACGAAAGTAAACAATTCCATTTTTACTAGTAAAGACGGAGAGGCCTAATCGGTCCTCTCCATCTATTCGACTCATTTATCGATTCATTTTTTATCTTCTACCAATCTATACAAATAGAATGGTATTACTAATCCTCTTTGCGTTTTGCAGTTAATAAAGCTGCTGATAAGGCCAAGGTAACACCTGCCAAGAAAATAGCTGTTTCTGACTGTTTTTCACCAGTCTCTGGCAATCTCTTGTCTTCCTTAGCAACTTGAACTGGTGCTTCTGGAGTCTGAGATTTTTCTAACGAACTTAGCTTAAATTCTGGTTTTTCTACTGTCGGAGCTGGTTGGTCACCTACGGTTGATAATGGGCCTGTGTAGGCTGGTAGCTCATGTTTCAAGGCCATAACTGAGTTAACTCCACCCTTGAACTCTGGTTTCTCTACTGTCGGAGCTGGTTGGTCACCTACGGTTGACAATGGACCTGTGTACTCTGGTAGTTCGTGTTTCAAGGCCATAACTGAGTTGACTCCACCCTTGAACTCTGGTTTCTCTACTGTTGGAGCGGCTTGGTCGCCTACTGTTGCTACTGGGCCTGTGTACTCTGGTAGTTCATGTTTCAAAGCCATAACTGAGTTGACTCCACCCTGAAACTCTGGTTTCTCTACTGTCGGTGCAGCTTGGTCACCTACGGTTGATAATGGACCTGTGTAGGCTGGTAGCTCATGTACCAAAGCTTCAACTGCATTTACACCACCTGTAAATTCAGGTACCTCAAGCACTGGTGCTGGTTCTTCACCCTTGCTTGATTGAACAGGTTCTTCTGTCAATTCTTGATAGAAGCTCGCCAATTCATAAAACTCAGCCTTGCCACCTTCCCAGACCAGTTTAACATCTAGAAGAGAACCACCATTTCGGATAGCAAAGGTTTGGAGACTAGATGTAATGGCACCAAGATCTGTCCAACTTTCTTGTCCATCCTTAAGTGTTCTCGCTTGAACTCGTGCTTTCGCTCCTTCAGGAAGGCTTGAAACGAGACGAAGATGGTTAGCATTGGTTGGTTCAGACAAGTGATAAATCATTTCTCCCTTATCTTGTTCTGCTTTGTAGCTAGTCAAAACTTTTCCATCTACGAGATTAGTATAGAAGTTACCTCGGCTTTCGCCACCGTTTCCTTCTACAGTTGGATCATTGATTGGTTTGACAAATTCGCCATCATTGATCACCAATTCTGTAAATCCTACAAAACGAGCATCATAGTCAGCTGTATAGAGGACACGAAGATAGTTTGCTTTGACTGGTGTCGTCAATTCACCCTCGATGTAACGATTTCCTGGCATCTTAGAATCATGTGTCCAACCATCTGTCAATGAATCATCGTGTGTACTATTGGCTACACCATCTCCCACTGTCACAACATCCGTCCAAGTTTTACCGTCTTGGCTGACTTGAATTTTACCATCACGAAGATAGTTTTGAGTTCCGTCTTGGATGTAGGCTCTGATCTTCTTGATAGTGCGTTCGCTACCAAGTTTCAAGGTTACATGGCCATCTTTATGGGCATAGTCTGAAAACTCAACAAAGTTGTTGTACACACCATCAAACAATTGATCTAGGTTATTAATCTTACGAACATCATTACTTCCATATGTTGGATGAATGCCCATAGTTGTAGATTCTAGTTTGGTTGGTTGCACTTCTTTAGTCGTTACAAGGAGAGAAGTTGATGGAACAGCCTGTTCTTGGTCTGTTTTATTAACAAGACGAACATAACGTACCAAGTGGGTTGCGACAGATCTGTCTGTCAGCTGACTAGCTGGTGTCCATTCTTGCGCATTTACAGAGTACTCTAGACTTAGGGCTGGGTTGGCCTGGCCTTGGAGCTGGATGCTCTTGACTTGATGGATTCGGTCAAGCTTCATACCTAAATAGCTATGAGCAGGAAGTTTAGTTCCAGCTGGAATTTGAAGCTCGTAACTGCCCAAGCTATCCACTACTGGTGTTTCCTTCAAGGCATCCACGTTGGTGTCTGTTAAGTCAAGATTTGGACTATCTACATCCACTCTAAATTCCGCAATTCTCCACCACTTATTTAAGGTTTGTGTATTGCGAATGCGAACAAAACGAGTTGTAAATTCTTGCACGATATCAGAAGTTCGTTGCCCTGATAAATTTTGAAGCGTTGTCCAATCTGTACCATCTGCAGAATATTCGATGACACCAGATGCTAGTTTGTCTCGTTCTCCTTGCATCAGATGAACTCGTTTTACTTTATGAAGTCCACCTAAGTCCATTTGTACCCAGGCTTGCGCTGGTGTGACATTGGTCTGATCAACATGTGCCATCATGGATTCTGTGTTTTCTCGACCATCTTGCATCTGAACAACACTTGTTCCATATTTGTAAACAAGGTTTGGACTTAAACTAATAGTGCCACTAACTTTCTTACTACCCAATTCTAGGGGTCTATTTACAGCTATTTCACGCATGGCGAGCCAAGCATTATCCTTCTTAGCTGTTGCTATCATACGAACAGCTTGAGCTGTGATATCGAGGTCATTAAATTCCAGAATGCGTTCTCGACCAGTATATGCAGGGCTCGTTATGGCTACCCATTCTCCTTTTTCATTTTGATATTCCACAACTGCATTACTAAAGGTATAGTTATCGGCCGTATTAGTACCCGTAGCGAAACCTAATTTGTGTATTTTAATCGCCTTATTAAAGCGTAAGCCTACATAATCACCTCTCTCAATTACAATGGTTGTTTTGGCAATCACATGTGTATCAAAGTCACCATCTGTGACTTCTTTCAATCCGCCTTCTATTCCAGCACGATTCGTAATAAATGTTGTCACAAATTTATCTGGATTCAACATTGCTTGAATATGTAAGGCTAAGTATTCTTTGAGATTATTGATAAATGGTCGAATATGTTGGACACCAAATTCTGCGTATTCATAATGGTCAACGTAAAAGAAGGCATGTTTAACTGACTGATCATAATGTTTGACTCCTGCCTGATAGTACTCCCATACCTTGGCATCATTCTTTTCAGTAAGACCTTCTGTAGCTGTTAGGAAAGCTTCAAGCGCGTTCATTTGATCTACTGTATTATCTAACCAATAGTGAATTTGTTCGATTAATTTCTGATCGCCTTTTTCTTTAAGTAGAAGAGCATTGGCTTTCAAACCAGCAAAAATGTCCCTCAACTCTTTTCTTTCAGAATCCAGATTTTGACCAGATTTGAGTTTGTTATAGAATTCTGTCAATTTTGGAGCCAATTTTACAGACTCTTCTAATTTAGTGACATGGGGAGGTCTATTTTGATTGCGCATGTGTTTTCCGAGTTCTCGAAAAGCCTTTGAAACACTGCTTTCTTCAAAATGATCGTTGACTACATAGTTAAAGGCCATATCGTTGATTTGTTCAGCTTCTTCTGCACTTCTCCATTGCTTCCATCCATACTGAGCCATATCAAAAAGTGCCACTTTAGATGCTTCAGATTGTTGCATTGGATTTAGCATAATTCCTTGTGCAAGCGATAAATCAACATTTGGATGTAAGAATTTTTCACCACCTCCAAGAATTAGGTGGGGTTTTGTATTGTCATTACATGGCCAGTTAATCCAGAACTGAATTGGACGGTAAGTCTTACCGCCTTCTGTTAAATTTTTCTTTAAGTTCGTTAAGAATGCTTGGTCAACAGCCCCCCAGACCTTTCCACCAGTAAGAGTTAAATGAACATTTTCAGGAAGATGTTCATTCAAGGTCCGAAGTTCAGCTTCAGTTCCTTGCCCCATGTACCAGGCAGGAACAAAAATCATATCTTTACGGAGACCACTGTATATTGTTTGTTTTTCAGTCAACCAATTTGTGATATCCTTCATCAAGCGAACATAACTATGGTAACCACCAACTGGGCTTGGTGCATCATCTGCAAGCACACCAAATTCACGCACTCCCACGTCCAACAACTGAGTAAACTTAGCCTTTATGGTTGCAAGGTCAGCCTGGTAATGCGCTTCATTGCCAAAGCGGATACGATTGTTCATAAATGGATGAATGGTCCAAACATAACGTGTTTTCGTTTGATTACCGACACGTGCAAGTTCTCGGATTTCAGCTAGTTTTTCTTCTGGGTAAAGTTCACGCCATTTCTTATTATGGTATGGATCATCTTTTGGTGCGAAATAGTATTGAGTTAACTTCAATTCACTTCCATAACGCATCAATTCTTTACGATTTTCATTAGACCATGGATTTCCATAGTAACCTTCGATGAAACCACGGTTCTTGATTTCAGCGTAATCTTCCACTGTCACATTGCGAAGAACTGGAACTTGACTTTCCTTGAGCATGTGTTTCAAAGTTGTCAAACCATAGAAGACTGCATCTGTGTCTTTTCCGACGATGGAAATTGAGTTGTCCTTGATGGTCAGAGCATAAGCATCAATTTTGTCAAAGAGACCTGCTGAAACGTTAGATAAGTTTTGTTCTGCTTGTGTTCCTCGTCCATGCACTCTAAGAAAGATGTTGGTTGCGCCAGCGATTGCCTCCTTACCAGTTGTATAAGATACTTGATTGTCCTGTAAGATACTCTTCAAGCGATTACGAGTATAGAGATCGAGTTGTTCTCCCATGACCAGATTCACTTGTTTACGAAGGGCTGTGACACCTTCGCCATAGGTCACTTTTTGTGGAGTTGAGAAAACCTTGTACTCTTTCTTAAGATAGTCATCGCTCTTGCTGGCAGCCACAATACTATCTTCGCTAGCTGCTTTACTTGCAGTGAATCGATCCGCCAATTCAACTGTTCCATCACCTGTTTGCTCTACTTTTGGTTTTTCAGGTGTAGTTGGTTGACTTGGTTTAGCGATTTCTTTATCATTTTGTCCTCCACTCATGGCTTCAGACGGTTTTGTTTCATTCTCTGGAGTTCCAGATGCGTCAACTGGTTTAGGATTATTTATCGAATCGGTAGAGCCAATCGCTCCTGCAGTTTCTCCATTTCCAACTGTCGAGCTGCCTTCCTTCCCAGTATTTTCTTCTGCTTTCTTCAAAACTGCCGCAAGTTCATCAGGTAACTTTTCCAGTGGCTGAGCTTGAGTTATAGTTCCCTCTTTATCTCCTACACTACCTGTTTCTGCTGCCTCTACTAGATTAACACCAAAGATACTGGCACCAATCATAACAGAAGCTACTCCAATAGCGAATTTACGAATACTGTAATGACAACGTTTATTGAAAAAATTTTTACCCATCTTTATATTATCTCCTTTCGTCCAAACACGAAAGTAAACGATTCCATTTTTACGGCTCTATAATATTTGTAGTGGGTAAATCCTCTATAGATATTATGGAGCCTATTTTTGTGTAGAAAAAAAGTCCCATATGACCTATAATGAAAAGCGACAAAACAACTCATTAGAAAGAATCATATGGAACAATTACATTTTATCACAAAACTGCTCGATATCAAAGACCCTAATATCCAATTTATGGATATCATCAATAGGGATACTCACAAAGAAATCATCGCTAAACTGGACTACGACTCTCCATCTTGTCCTGAGTGTGGAAGTCAAATGAAGAAATATGATTTTCAAAAACCGTCTAAGATTCCTTACCTCGAAACGACTGGTATGCCTACTAGAATCCTCCTTAGAAAACGCCGTTTTAAGTGCTATCAGTGCTCGAAAATAGCGGTCGCTGAGACTCCTCTAATAAAGAAAAATCATCAAATCCCTCGTATCATCAACCAAAAAATTGCTCAAAAGCTGATTGAAAAAACTTCTATGACCGATATTGCCCATCAGCTTTCCATTTCAACTTCAACTGTCATTCGAAAGCTCAATGATTTCAACTTTAAGCATGATTTTTCTCGTCTTCCTGAGATTATGTCTTGGGACGAGTATGCCTTCACTAAGGGAAAGATGAGTTTCATTGCGCAAGATTTTGATAATCTCAACATTATCACTGTTCTTGAAGGCAGAACACAAGCTATCATCCGAAATCACTTTCTGCGCTACGATAGAGCCGTTCGTTGTCAGGTGAAAATCATTACTATGGATATGTTTAGCCCCTACTACGATATTTCCAGAAAACTTTTTCCTAACGCTAAAATCGTTCTCGACCGCTTTCACATTGCCCAACATCTCAGCCGTGCTATGAGTCGTGTGCGTGTCCAAATTATGAATCAGTTTGAGCGAAAATCCCATGAATACAAGGCTATCAAGCGTTACTGGAAGCTCATTCAACAGGATAGTCGTAAATTGAGTGATAAACGTTTCTATCGCCCTACTTTTCGCATGCATCTAACCAACAAAGAGATTCTAGATAAGCTTTTGAGCTATTCAGAAGACTTGAAACACCACTACAATCTCTATCAGCTCTTACTTTTTCACTTCCAGAACAAGGAACCTGACAAATTCTTCGGACTTATTGAGGACAATCTAAAGCAGGTTCATCCTCTTTTTCACACTGTCTTTAAAACCTTCCTCAAGGACAAAGAAAAGATTGTCAATGCTCTTCAACTACCTTATTCTAATGCCAAATTAGAAGCGACTAATAATCTCATTAAACTTATCAAACGAAATGCATTTGGTTTTCGGAACTTTGAAAACTTCAAAAAACGGATTTTTATCGCTCTCAATATCAAAAAAGAAAGGACGAAATCCGTCCTTTCTAGATCTTAGCTTTTCTTCAACCCACTACAGTTGACAAAGAGCCATTTTTACTAGTAAAGACGGAGAGGCCTAATCGGTCCTCTCCATCTATTCGACTCATTTATCGATTCATTTTTTATCTTCTACCAATCTATACAAATAGGATAGCATTAGACGCACAAACTAATCCTCTTTTCGTTTTGCAGTTAATAGGGCTGCTGACAAGGCCAAGCTAACACCTGCCAAGAAAATAGCTGTTTCTGACTGTTTTTCACCAGTTTCTGGCAATCTCTTGTCTTCCTTGGCAACTTGGACTGGTGTTTCAGGAGTCTGAGATTTTTCTAACGAACTTAGTTTAAACTCTGGTTTTTCTACTGTCGGTACTGGTTGATTACCTACTGTGGCTAGAACACCCCGATACTCTGGAAGTTTATGTTCTAGAGCCATTACAGCATTAACGCCACCCTTAAATTCAGGTTTCTCAACGCTTGGTGCCGATTGTTCTCCTACAGTAGCTAGAATTCCTGTGTATTCTGGAACTTCATTTACTGCTGCTTCTACAAAGTTAGCACCGCCTTTGAATTCTGGAACATCGTTCACTGCTGCTTCTACAAAGTTAGCACCGCCTTTGAATTCTGGAACTTCATTGACTGGAGCTGGCTCCTCGCCTTTACTACTTGAAATAGATGCTTTCACTCCAACTTCAATAATGCGATCTTGGGCCTTTCTTTCTTCAGAATGAACAAGAGTTCTATTAGTTCCTGACACTTGAATATAGTCAACTTTTTCTCCAACTTGTCCTTCAGAAACTATACGACGTTGACCTTGAGCAAGTTCAGGGGTTTCACGAATAACTTCTTTAAACGGAAGCGGAGTCTTTTCAATTTCCAAACTTGGAGTTTCTGCTACTAAGTTCTTAACGCCTTCTGTCGGTGTTGTTTGGAAGGTAGACTTAAAGTATAAACGATATTCTTTCACCAGATTTCCATCTTTGGAAACAAGACGAACAAGTGTTGGAAGATTTGTATTTCCATGATCCACAACTGTGACTACTCCATGTCCACTAGTTGTCGCAGTGACTTTTGGTTTTGAACCCATTGTTGTTAGAGTGTAATCTGTCACATTTGGATCAAAGTTTTCCAATGCTTTTCCATCGATCGAAATAGTCGCTGATGGTGTTTCCACTTCTGCTCCCTTACCTGCAGAATAGGCTGTAAATTCTACAAGTGCAAGACCATTGGTGGTAGCCTTACGAGTCATGCGAGCACGAATAGCTGTCGTTTGAACCGGATCAAAGTTAAACTCGATTGGTTTACCAGCTACTAATTCTCCAGAAGCTTTGTAAGGAATTGGTGCCCAATTTTCTGCCTTGTTAAATGGATGATCGGCATTTTCTTCATAACGAGAAATCGTACTTGGTTCTGTAAATTCTGGACCAATATATCTTTCTAGAACCATTTTCTCAGGAGCATCTGTGCCACTATCTCTAAAGAACTGAAGGGCTACTTTTCCGATAGATTGAGAAGTAATTTTTCCATCCTTCTTAAAGAGTAATCCAACAGAAGTTTCTTGATTTTTCGGAGTACGAGACCAGTTTGTCCAACGTCCATCTTCATTGTATTTTCCATCATTGATATAGAAAATTCGATCATGTGAAGCTGCTTGTGTATCATTCGTTGTCGAAGCAAAGGCTTTAGAATCTTTGTCATTGTTGCTTGGATTCTCTGAGATGACTTGATTTCCTTTAGCTACAACTGTCACTTGCATGGTAGTTGTTAGATTTGTACCGATGACATGACCAGTTACTTGGAATCTTCCCTCATGCTCTGTCGCATGTTCAGGAATAGCATCCCATTTCACTGCCAGTTTATCTGTAGTCCAAGTAGTTGAAGTTGGGTAATAAACAGTGACTTCTGAAGGAAGTTGAAGATTGTCTCCAACGTTCAAGGTTTTAGCACTATTTTCTGCAGCAAGAGGTTGACTAGTTTCTCTCTCATCATTGCGGAAGATTCGATATTCTTTCAATACCGTACCATCTTCTGCTTTTAAGATGAGACGTGTCGCACCTTTTGGACTTGTTGCTGGAACAAGAGTAACCAAACCATTGTTGCTAGCTGTTGCAGTAATTTCCTTGCTAGATTGAGGAATATAATAATCTGTTTTCGATGGATTAAAGTGTTCAAGATCCTTGCCATCTACTTTGATAGAAATATCTGAACTTGTTTCACTTAAGACCTTGTTTCCAAGGACAGTTAGCTCTGTCAGACCAACTCCTGCAGTTCCTTCAGCCTTTTTCATTCGAAGACGAACAGCATAGGTTTCTACCTTGTCAAAGGTAAAGTGATTGGTTTGAGTTGCAGATAGCTGGCTTGGAGCATGTAAGTTTTCAACTGCCTTCCAGTTGGCTGGATTATTAAATGGATGATTAGTATCACGCTGAGCATTGCTGACATCACTTGGTAAATCTGGAATTTCTTTACCTACATAATATTCAACTACATATTCTTTTGGAAGACCAATTGCTCCATCAGTATAGAAATCAACTGATAAATTGTTAACAAAACGTTTCGTCAAGTCTCCTGAATTACCAAACAAGATAGAAGCCCAATCATTATCAGTATTTGTTCTCCAAGTAGTCCATCTATTTTTAGCATCTGTTGGCGTTCTTGACACAGTCAGGTCGTTCAAGGTATTAGCTGAATCATCTCCTCCTGTATTGGACACAATGGCAGCTGGCAATTGCGAACCTGTCCATTGTTTAGAGATATTATTTCCAGCAACAACTTGACTAGACACTCGAACATGAGCTTTAGTTGTAAGATTGCTACCTACTAAACGACCATTGATTTCATAGACCCCTTCAGTTTGACTAAAGTTGGCTGGAACCTGTTCCCAAACCACATCTTTGTAGATAGTTGTTCCGTTAGAATGGTAAGCACGAACATTAGCTGGCAATTGAACTGTCTCACCCTTAGGTACTGTGAGGCTGACTTCCTCTGCAACTTGTAAGCCTTCAACTGTCACCGTTGCTTGAGCTTCAATATCTGTGCCTTCTACATATCCTTTAAGCGTAAAGCTATGATAATGCCCCAACGCTTTTTCGTCTACCTTGTCCCAAGTTACAGACACTTTGCGTGGCAAGCCCTTATCAAATTCTGCCCCAACTTCTTTAGGTAGATTCGGTTGCTGATTGATATCTGTAGAAACAGATACAGGATGCAGTTTCACAATCTTCTTGCTGACTTTATTTTCTTTAATCACTACTTCAGTAGTTACAGATTCTGTTTTCTCTGTTTGATTATCGATTCGAGGTGTCAAAGTCACTCTTCCCTTAGTATAGAGCAATAGATTCTGACCATTTACCTCAAGATGCCCACCATCAGATGATTTAGCTTCTAGGTGAATATCTGAAGCTGAAAATTCTGTTTGAGAACCATCCTCATAACTACCAATGACACGATAAGTTAAAACCTGATCTTCAGTAGCAGTTTCTTTTCCTTCCACAACTACTTCCAAACGTTTCAAGGCAGGAGCTTCCTTCACAAACTGAATTAGGTAAGTTTGAACCAAGTCACCCTTTTGGTCACTCAAGAAAACCGAAGCCTGATAACCATTATCAGCAGAAGCTTGCTGAACAGTTACTTGATAACCAGTAGTCTGAGCTCCAACATTTGGAATTGTTCCAGTGTAAGGAAGAGATACACGATAATAAGTCTTACCAGACTCGAAGTTCTCAAGAGCTTTATCCCCAACAGTAAGTCCTGTAATGCTACTTGTTGTTTCCTTACTGCTTGCGATAAAGGTTGCAGTTACTTCACGATCGTCATCTACCAATTTACCAGTAGCCTCCGTACGTCCACCTTCCTTGTTCAAAGCAGCAGGATCTTTCAATGTCCAAGAAACAACATCAGTATCAATCAAGCTACCATCTGTCAGAACAGCTGTGACCGTTTTATCCAAATCTGCTGCAGCCGTACCAACTGGTACTGTAGCAACTTTTGGTAACCATCTATCTAAGGCAATCACTTTTACAAGTGCCTCAGCTTTGGTTTCCAAACCTTCTACACGTCCAGATACTTTTTTCTCACCTGCACTTGTAAGCAAGTCAGCTGGCATGTCCCATGTTACAGCCTTTTCCTCAACACTACCGTCGCTATAAATAGCTGTTACTGTTTGAGGCAATTCAGGATTTGTAGTCACATCAGTTGTTGCTTTTACAGGAGCAAAGGCTACAAAGTGACGGTTTCCTTTCTTACCAGACACAGTTGCGACCGTTGCGCTATCAGATGTCAAACCAGCAGAATCTGCATAAAGAGTAAATTTACCTTCTTTTTCTGTTGATTTTACAATGACAACCCCTTTACCATTGAAAGCACGTCTTTGCCATGTCCCATCTGCTTGAGCTTTGTAGCGCTCACGGCTAGCTTGTTCTCCATTATCCACACCAACAATCTGTCCCTGACCATGAAGATTGAAATGAACAAGATTATTCGCTGTCGGAACCACATTCCCATCGCCATCCACAATCTCATAATGGATATAAGATAGGTCTTTACCATCTGCTGTGATGACATGCTCTTCTTTAGTCAGACGAACCCTTGCTGGCTCCCCAGCAGTTGTCACACTATCACGCGCAATTTCGTTGCCATTTTCATCTCGAGCAATCGCAGTCAGTGTGCCTGGTTGGTATTTTACAAGCCACTCAAGATACAATTCACTTGGCTTAGCACCCTCATGATATGGACGTCCATCTTCTGTCCTTTTCTTAGTAAATTCCTTCTTACCAAGCGACTCTCCATTTAAGAATAATTCGACACTTGCAGCATTTGAGAAGGTACGAACCGGAACCTTTCCATCGACCAGCATCTTGCGATCCTTAAGTGTCTCTTCAGTCCAGTTCCAATGTGGTAAAATTCGGACAGTTGGCTTTTCTTTAGCACTATACCATTCACTACGGTAAAGGTAAAAATCATTCTTCGGTAAACCAGCCGTATCGATGATACCAAAGTAAGAACTTTTTACAGGTGTATTATCTTGGTTATGCCATGGAGTTGGTTCTCCGATATAGTCAATTCCTGTCCAGATAAATTGTCCAGCATAGCCAGCACGATCACGGTCAAAAGTCCATGACTCAGTAGCTGTTCTTCCCCACCCAACACGGTCATTACCATAATCAGATTGTTCATAGTGACGATTTGGACGGTTATCGTGTCCAAGGATTTGAGCAGGATTGTAATAAGAATCACGCGTTCTAGTAGCTGAAGAGGTTTCAGAACCATAAATGAGCCAGTCTGGATGCGCTCTACGAACCGCATCATAAAAACGTTCACCATAGTTCATACCGACAGCATCCATGATTTCTGCGAGTTTCAAGAAATCACCTGTCGCTGCACGACTAAATTTATTTTCACCCATGGTGACATAACGTTCAGTATCAATCGCCTTGATAATAGCCTTCAGACGCTTAGCAGTTTCGATAGAACGAGGACTACCATTCGCCTCTTCCACCTCATTTCCAAGAGACCACATAACGATAGACGGATTGTTCTTATCGCGTTCTACCATTGTTCTAAGATCAAAATCAGACCACTTCTCACCCTTTTTAGCCTCTGGGTGTGTTGCATCTTGATCAAAGAACCGTCCATAGTCGTATGTTTTCTTACCACCATACCAGGTATCAAAAGCTTCCTCTTGAACCAAAAGACCTAAACTTGCTGCAGCATCAAGTAACTGAGGACTAGCTGGATTGTGGGTTGTTCGAATAGAGTTAACCCCCATATCTTTCAGGAGTTTTAATTTACGATAGGTAGCCTTATAATTCTCTTCTGCACCCAAGGCTCCATTGTCATGGTGAATACTAACTCCGTGGAATTTCATGCGTTCACCATTCAGAGAGAAACCATCCTTAGCAGTCCAATTAAAATAGCGGTAACCAAATGTATCTTCTGTTACATCAACTAGTTGACCTTCTTTATAAACCTTTGTTTTCAAAACATACAGTTGAGGATGATAACTTTTTGTCGTCCAAAGAGTTGGTTTATTAACTAGGATTGTTTGTCTGAAATCTGCAACTTCATTTTCTGCTAAATTCTTCGTTTCAGAGCGGACTAATTCTGAGACAACCTTGCCTTCCTTAGTGAAAATTTGTTGTTCCACAAAGACTTTAGCAGCCTTCTTATCCGTATTTTTAATCTTACTTTGAACCTGTGTTTCAACATTTCCTTCTTTTTGCTCAGCAAGTTTTGGAGTAGTGATATGATTATCATTTTCGGCAACATGGACTTTATCACGATAACTAAGAGTTACATCACGATAAATCCCACTTCCTGAATACCAACGACTACTTGGTTGCTTATTGGTCACTTGAACAGTAATTGAATTTTCACTACCATCCTTGTTTAAAAATTCTGTGATATCATATGAAAAATGATTATAGCCACTTGGATAATGTCCTACAAATTTACCATTTACATAGACCTTTGAATCCATGTAAACCCCATCAAAATTGATACGAACATCCTTATTCTTGTCTGCTTCATTTAATGTGAAAGTCTTACGATACCAAGCTGTTCCACCATTTAACTGGCCACCTTCATTACGCGCGGGAGACTTATGGTCGAAATCAAAATAAATGCTCCAATCATGTGGAAGATTCAATTTAGACCAATCATGAACATCCACATCTTTTTTTGAAAAATCTCCTTGGGCATTTAGTTTAAAATACCAATCTTTATTAAAATCTTGTTTTCGCTCCGATAATAGTTGTTTTTCCTTTTCAACTTCAGCTTTGTTTGACTCTCCAGATAGTGCTTGCGATTTTTCAGAAGAAGGTTTGATCTCTGTGTCTGCTTTCACTTGGTCCTTTTCAGAAGTTTTTTTAGAATCCTCTTTCAGTTCTGTTCCAGATGTTGATGCAGATTCAACAGGCTTTGGATTTGCCTCTTCAGATTTCTGTTTGTCCTCAGCCTTGGTTCCTTCTTCTACTTTATTTGGAGTTTCCACTTTAGGGCTAGCTAATTCATGACTACCCTCATTAGCAGGTTTAGTAGGTTCTGTATCCTTAGTAACTTTTCCTCCTTCCGATTCAGCTTTTGGTTTTACAAACTCACGCCCACCATTCTCATCAGCCTTTGCGATAGCAGCTGCCACATCATCGGGAAGCTTATCTAAAGGCTGAGCTTGATGAACAGTTGTTTCTCCTGTTTGAGTATTGGATGAAGCCACTTCCTCAGCTTGTACAGCTGAAATGCCAAATATACTAGCCCCAATCATTACAGATGCCGCACCTATTGCAAATTTACGAATGCTATAATGACAACGTTTATCAAAAAGTCTTTTGTTCATTAAAATCCTCATTTCTTTTTCTTGATACAAAGTAAGCGCTTACTTTATTTTAAAAAACGACCTCCTTCTGAATACACAAACACGTACCAAGTTCGATAATATATTTTATATATTAAATATATCAAAACACACCTAAAATTGCAATCATTTTCCATCAATTTAACCTAATAAAATGGTATGCAAGATAAGTTCATTCAAAAGAAATAAGTGCAATGAAAGTAGCTTTCTATTCTAGACTCTTTCCAATACAAATTTCATTCTATTAATAGCATTTTCATACTTCAAATTTATAGTTTATGGACTCATATCATTTTAGACTGCATTATATAAAAAGAAGGTAAAACATTATTCTACCTTCTTTTTTCCTATTTTCTATCCAATGTCCGAAGTGCTGCTTGATAAGTTTGCTCCATCAGCATGGTAATGGTCATAGGACCTACACCTCCAGGAACTGGTGTGATGTGGCTAGCAAGTGGGGCAACTGCCTCATAATCAACATCACCACATAGCTTCCCATTTTCATCGCGATTCATCCCAACATCAATGACAACTGCTCCAGGTTTAACAAAGTCAGCAGTCACAAACTTGGCACGACCGATTGCAACCACCAGAATATCTGCTTTAGCAGCCACCTTGGCAAGATTATGAGTCCGTGAGTGAGTCAAAGTCACTGTAGCATTCTTTGCCAAAAGAAGCTGGGTCATGGGTTTTCCGACGATATTGGAACGACCGATGACGACCGCATTTTTACCTTCCAAGTCAATCCCATATTCATGAAACATTTCCATAATCCCTGCAGGTGTCGAAGGAATCATGACTGGATGACCTGACCAAAGACGCCCCATGTTTAGCGGATGAAAACCATCCACATCTTTTTCTGGGTCAATGGCTAATAAAACCGCCTCTTCATCAATATGTTTTGGCAATGGTAACTGGACCAATATCCCGTGCCATTCTGAATCTTGATTGTATTTGGCAATCAAGTTTAACAATTCCTCTTGGGTAATGGTTTCTGGAACTCGGACTACTTCACTACGAAAACCAGCTGCAAGGGCAGAACGTTCCTTATTTCGAACGTAGACTTGGCTGGCAGGGTTGTCCCCAACCAAAATCACCACCAAACCAGGTACTAAACCTGTTTCTTCCTTTAATCTTGCAGTCTTTTCAGCCAGCTGTCCTTGTAACTTAGCTGCTAGAGCCTTCCCATCAATAATCTGTGTCATATCACTTCTCTTTTCTTTCAAATATCTTCCATTATACCAAAAACTGTTAGTCCCCTCTAACACTTCTTTCCTAGGCAATCCTATAGTTTCAAACTATAAGAAAAAGGAGCGGATATTCCATCCAACTCCTTATTCTTATTAGAAAATCTAATTAGATTTAATCTTCTTTTTTCTTACGAGCAAGAAGTCCAAACCCTCCTAGTGCTCCAAGAAGTCCGAGCGATGCTAGACTAGCGCTAGCTTCTGTACCTGTGTTAGGCAACTCTTTTTGACCTTCAACATATTTAGGTGTTTCTTGTTTAGAAGGTTTAGAAGGTTGAGCTGGTTTAGCAGGTTTTTCTACTTCCCTAGGATTTGGAACATAGTTAATTACTGTATCTTGACTTGGATCTGTTGGGATGTTTGGTACTACATATCCTTTTGTTGGATCTTTCGGATCAACTGGTTTAAGTGGGTTGCCATCTTTATCTTCTGGAGTGAATCCTGGAACGTATGGTAACACTTCTGTTGGTTGTCCTGGTTTTGTTGGATCTGCTGGATCGTTTGGATACTTGATTGGGCTTGTTGGTTGTCCTGGGATGTTTGGAATCCATGATCCGATTGGTTTGTAAACGTATGTTACTGTTGAACCATCTTTTCCAATCTTACCTTTAGCTTCTCCTTCAACACGAACTAGTAGGTGTCCTGGAATAACTTTTCCACTTGTAGAGTACTCATCTCCCACTTTTCCTTCTGTTGTTTCTGAAGGGATTAAGTCTTTGCCTTTTTCATCTACATATTTAACTACCAAGTTTGCTTTGTTTGCTACGTAGTTAATTACTGTATCTTGACTTGGATCTGTTGGGATGTTTGGTACTACATATCCTTTTGATGGATCTTTCGGATCAACTGGTTTAAGTGGGTTGCCATCTTTATCTTCTGGAGTGAATCCTGGAACGTATGGTAACACTTCTGTTGGTTTACCTGGTTTTGTTGGATCTTGTGGGTCATTTGGATACTTGATTGGAGTTGTTGGTTGACCTGGGATGTTTGGAATCCATGATCCGATTGGTTTGTACACGTATGTTACTGTTGAACCGTCTTTTCCAATCTTACCTTTAGCTTCTCCTTCAACACGAACTAGTAGGTGTCCTGGAATAACTTTTCCACTTGTAGAGTACTCATCTCCCACTTTTCCTTCTGTTGTTTCTGAAGGGATTAAGTCTTTGCCTTTTTCATCTACATATTTAACTACTAGTTTAGCTTTGTTTGCTACGTAGTTAATTACTGTATCTTGACTTGGATCTGTTGGGATGTTTGGTACTACATATCCTTTTGATGGATCTTTCGGATCAACTGGTTTAAGTGGGTTGCCATCTTTATCTTCTGGAGTGAATCCTGGAACGTATGGTAACACTTCTGTTGGTTGTCCTGGTTTTGTTGGATCTTGTGGGTCATTTGGATACTTGATTGGAGTTGTTGGTTGACCTGGGATGTTTGGAATCCATGATCCGATTGGTTTGTACACGTATGTTACTGTTGAACCGTCTTTTCCAATCTTACCTTTAGCTTCTCCTTCAACACGAACTAGTAGGTGTCCTGGAATAACTTTTCCACTTGTAGAGTACTCATCTCCCACTTTTCCTTCTGTTGTTTCTGAAGGGATTAAGTCTTTGCCTTTTTCATCTACATATTTAACTACCAAGTTTGCTTTGTTTGCTACGTAGTTGATTGGTGTATCTTGACTTGGATCTGTTGGAAGATTTGGTACTTCGTATCCTTTTGTTGGATCTGTTGGATCTACTGGTTTAAGTGGGTTGCCATCTTTATCTTCTGGAGTGAATCCTGGAACGTATGGTAACACTTCTGTTGGTTGCCCTGGTTTTGTTGGGTCTGCTGGATCATTTGGATACTTGATTGGAGTTGTTGGTTGTCCTGGAATATTTGGAATCCATGAACCGATTGGTTTGTAGGTTACTACTTCTGTAGCATCTTTTGAATCCGCAGTTACTTTTGTAGTTGGTACACTTGCTTTGTCAGCTAAGTATCCTTTAACTACTGGTGATTTAACTTCAGCTAAGTCTTGAGCTGGAGTCCAATCTCCGTAAGTCACTTCACCTGTTACTAAGTTGACCTTAGCTTCACGTGTAAATTTAGCTTCTTGTGTTACTGTTTTTGGTGTTCCATCTTCATTTAATACTGGAGTTCCATCTTCGTACACATAAGTGATTGTACGTGTTACTGTTTTGTTTAGATCTTTTTCTTCCAAGCCAGCTGGGTATTTAGGTCCGTCTGGGTTGTTTGGATCTACTGGAGTTCCTGGTGTTTTTGGTTGATCTGGTGTTACTGTAACTTCTTTTTGTTTAAGTGTTACTTTGAACTCTTGATCTGTATCTTTATCCGTATCGAACTTACCACCTTCTGGGTATGTATTAGATACTAATTCATATCCTTTGTTTTCAAGTTCTTTGATTTTCGCTTTTACATCAGCCTCTTTTGTAAGTGGTGTATCTGAGTCACCTTCTTCAGTAATAGCATCAACACCTGGAATTGGGTTTCCTTTTTCATCTACGAAAGTTGTTTTAGCTTTTTGAGTATCTTTTACGTAGTTAATCGGCGTACTTTGAGTTGGATCGTTTGGAATATCTGGAATGACATATCCTTTAGTTGGATCTTGTGGATCTACTGGTTTAAGTGGTTGTCCATTTCCATCTTTTGGAGTCATACCTGGTACGTATGGTAATACCGGTTTATCAGTTCCTGGTTTTGTTGGATCATCTGGATTATTCGGATATTTGATTGGGTTTGTTGGTTGTCCCGGGATATTTGGTACCCATGATCCTAGTGGTTTGTATGTTACTACTTCTTTAATATCTTCAGAATCACCTGTTACATTTACCACCGCAACACTTGCTTTGTCAGCTAAGTATCCTTTAACTACTGGTGATTTAACTTCAGCTAAGTCTTGTGCTGGTGTCCAGTCTCCGTATGTAACTTCTCCTGTTACCAAGTTCACTTTTGCTTCACGTGTGAATTTAGCTTCTTGTGTTACTGTTTTTGGTGTTCCATCTTCATTTAATACTGGAGTTCCATCTTCGTACACATAAGTGATTGTACGTGTTACTGTTTTGTTTAGATCTTTTTCTTCCAAGCCAGCTGGGTATTTAGGTCCGTCTGGGTTGTTTGGATCTACTGGAGTTCCTGGTGTTTTTGGTTGATCTGGTGTTACTGTAACTTCTTTTTGTTTAAGTGTTACTTTGAACTCTTGATCTGTATCTTTATCCGTATCGAACTTACCACCTTCTGGGTATGTATTAGATACTAATTCATATCCTTTGTTTTCAAGTTCTTTGATCTTAGCTTTAACATCAGCTTCTTTTGTTAATGGAGTTTCTGATCCACCTTGTTCAGTAATTTCAGCTACCCCTGGAATTGCATTTCCTTTTTCATCTACAAATGTTGTTTTCGCTTTTTGGATTGCTGTATATTTAACAACATATTCGTAATCTTCATCTGTAGCTGTTGTTGCTTGTACTGGTACTTTTTCAACACTTGCGATGTAACCTTCTTTTTGAGGTACTGCAAGTTCTGGAAGATCAGTACTTTGACCATTAGTTCCTTTCCAGTTAATATAAACTGGTTTATCTTCAGAGTTAATTACCGCTTTACCTTGTGCAGTTAACTTGATTGAACCTGTGTAACTGACAGTTTGTTTTTGTGATGGGAATACATCAGTACCCGCTAAGCCTGCAACATTGTCAGCGTATACAAATTTAATTGTACGGTTTACTTCTTCTACTTTTGTTTTCTTAACATAATCATACTCTGCTGGGGTAACAAATGCAGATCCATTTATACCTTTAGCTTTTAATTCTTCTTCAGAATATAAATCTCTTGCTCTTGTCTTCGTAACACTTAGTGTTCCTTTTACGTTTTCAGGAGGAAGATCTGCAAGAATGTATTCTTCTCCGTTAACTTCTTTAACTAAGTCTACGTGATCATTACTTACATCATATTTGTTTCCAAGCACATTAGTGTAATCTTTTGAACCATCTTCACTTAAAGGAATATTCCCCGTATATCTTGTTGGTTCAAAACCTATAACTTCACCTGTCACTAAATCTTTGAATGTTCTAACAACAGCACCTGTTGGTGGCTCACCTTGAACTTTACCATCACCTTTAACACTCCAACCGTTTGGCACTGTAGTTATAACATCTTCTTTCTCACCGTTAATAGATTCTCCACCTGATACAGTAAGAGTTGCTGCAGTTTTATCGTTTCCTACATAACCTTGTTTAATTAATCCATTTTCATAAGTAATATTAGAATATTCACTTGTTAGAGTTTTGTCTTTTATTACTTTTTCAATACCTAAAGATTGAAGAGGCATAGAGACTATAGAATCTTCTTGAATAGTTCCTTCTGTAACAGTAAGTTCTAATTCCGTTGGTGAAATTAATCTAGGTGTTAATGTAAAACCAGTATCTCGACCATCTTGTAAAATCCATACATTGTTTTCATTAGCTCTAGCATTAGACCAACGGTTTTGCGGGCGATATGTAATACTATCTCCTTTATTAGGGTTAATAGTAGACGCTGTATTTAATCCATTTACAAAGTTAGAACTTCCTTCAAGTTCTTTGAATTCAGTAAAATCTGCATTTGGAAGTTTGATTGTAAATTTAGATCCTACTCCATAACGAACATCTGAATCAGTTTTTAATACGATTGAATCACTTCTACCTATTTGCTCATTGTTAAGGTATGTCAATCCATTGTTTTCACTTAGTGATGCACTCGTACCTTGTTTTTGATAGCTAGGTTGTTGACCTTTTCTTGTATAAGTATGTTCCAGAACTGTACGCCCATCAATTTTAATAGTCGCTGTATACGGAGTGTCTTTTGAAATTTGTGGAGCTAAATATCCATCACCCGATAAATTACTCGCTCCAAACGACACATTCGGATAGTCTTTTACTTTATCGTTCCACTCGATGTTGTAAGTATATGTTCCAGTTTCGTTAGCTACCGCTGGTTGCTCAGCAACACGTTGGTCATAAGTCATACCACGTTGTGTACGTTGTGCCCAATATGGTACAGATTTATTATTGTTGTTTCCTGTAGTTGTTTTAAAGTCGATAGATTTAACTTTACCAACTACTGTTCCATCAGTCGCTCTGATTTCCGTATTTACTGCCAAACCAGCACCTAACTCAGCTAAGTTAGTAAGTTCAATTTTTGTAATAGAACCCGCTTTAAGAGTTGATGTACTAATAGTAGTATCAAATCCCCATCCTGTAGGAGCCGTATTATCTGCATTCATATCAACATAAGCGTTTGTTACAGCTTTAACTGTTTCTCCATCTTTAAAAACATCTTTACCTGTAATTTTTGATGCAGTAGCAGCTAATACCGATTCTACTTTACCTGCATGGCCAGCACGTTTCATTTCCGTATAAACTGCTTCAATGGCAGCAGAAAGACGATTCACTTGAGCTACCATTTGATCTTTAGATGCATCGGATGAAAGCAAATCATTAGACTTCGCTGCTTCAAGTTTCACTGCCTCAATCTTAACCGCAAGTTCTTTTTTAGCCGATTCATCTTTGACTTCTTTATCTGAGAAGTTTGAGGCTACAGATGCCATAACATCAGCTTCTGAAGTCAATTGAGTAAGAACTGTCTTCACTTCATCTTGTGCTTTTTCTGTTTCGATCTTCGCAGTTTTTTCTTTATCTGTTTCTTTTTTATCAGTTTGATCTTTAGCTGGCTTTTCTTTTTCAGCTTTAACGGTAACTTCTTTTTCTGCTACAGGTTTTGCTTCAGTTTTAGCATCTTCTTTTACTTCAGGTTTTTCATCTGCTTTTACAGCATCAATCTTTAATTCTGGAAGTTCCTCAACAACTGGTGTTGACAAAGTCGAACTCGAAAGATTTTTATCTGAATTTGATTGTTCAGAAGTAGCCGGATTTACTGCTACAGTCTCTTCAGCTTGTACTCCATTAGCACCTAAAACAAGAGCAGTTCCCAATAGAACACTTGCGGCACCAAAACTATACTTACGAATAGAAAAGCGCTGAGCTCTTCTACCATGGTATTTTTCCATTCTTGAATACATGTTTTCCCCTTATTTATATATGTTAATTTAGAATAAGGTTGAAGTCATCAGTTTTCCCTTCCTCTCCTGCTAAAGAACACCTTCTTTAACGAAACAACAACACAATATTCATGAACCAATTTTACCATATGTTTTTAACATCAGTCAACCAAAATGTTCTATATATTCTCGCTTTTTGTATAATATTTTTGTACCCAAAATACAAAAAGAAGGAATTACCCTTCTTTTTATTATAATAACTTTTTTATTTACGGTTTGATACGGTGCAACATACGTGGGAATGGAATGGCTTCACGGATATGTTTTGTTCCTGCTGCGAAGGTTACCATACGTTCGATACCGATACCAAATCCACCGTGTGGGACTGTACCGTATTTACGAAGGTCAAGGTAGAATTCATACTCTGTACGGTCCATACCAAGTTCATCCATCTTACCGACAAGCGCATCATAGTCTTCCTCACGCATAGACCCACCGATGATTTCTCCATAACCTTCTGGTGCAAGCAAGTCTGCACAAAGCACGCGCTCTGGATTTCCAGGAACTGGTTTCATGTAGAAGGCCTTGATGGCTGCTGGGTAGTTCATAACAAAGGTTGGTACACCAAAGTGGTTTGAAATCCACGTTTCGTGTGGTGAACCAAAGTCATCACCATGCTCAAGATGCTCGTAGTCAGCGTCTTCATCATTCTCATGTTCTTGCAAGAGGTCAATGGCTTGATCGTAAGTGATGCGTTTGAATGGCTCTGCAATGTAGCGCTTCAAAAGCTCTGTATCACGTTCTAAGGTTTCCAAGGCTTGAGGCGCACGGTCAAGAACACCTTGAAGAAGAGCTTTCACATAAGCTTCTTGCAAGTCAAGTGATTCATCATGTGTCAAGTATGAGTACTCTGCGTCCATCATCCAGAACTCAGTCAAGTGACGACGTGTTTTTGATTTTTCAGCACGGAATACTGGACCAAAGTCAAAGACACGACCAAGAGCCATAGCACCTGCTTCAAGGTAAAGCTGACCTGATTGGCTCAAGTAAGCTGGTGTTCCGAAGTAGTCAGTTTCAAAGAGTTCTGTTGAATCTTCTGCCGCGTTTCCTGAAAGGATTGGGCTATCAAACTTCATGAAGCCGTTCTTGTCGAAGAACTCATAAGTTGCGTAGATGATAGCGTTACGGATTTGCATCACCGCTACTTGCTTACGAGAACGGAGCCACAAGTGACGGTTGTCCATCAAGAAATCTGTTCCATGTTCTTTTGGTGTGATTGGGTAGTCTTGAGATTCACCAATCACTTCGATGTCTGTAATGTCCAACTCATAACCAAATTTAGAACGTTCGTCTTCTTTGACAATTCCTGTCACATAAACAGACGTTTCTTGGCTCAAGCGTTTGATAACATCAAACTTCTCAAGTCCTACTTCTTCACCAAATTTTTCTACAAAGTTTGGTTTAAAGGCCACACCTTGGAAGAAAGCTGTTCCATCACGCAATTGCAAGAAAGCGATTTTTCCTTTTCCTGATTTGTTGGCAACCCAAGCACCAATCGTCACTTCTTGACCAACATAGTCTTTTACATCAATAATCGTTACACGTTTTGTCATTATTTTTCCTTTTCTTTTTTTATTCTTTATGGCAAACCACTTCTATATTGTTCCCATCTGGGTCAATTATAAAAGCAGCGTAATACATCGGATGCTCACTGCGATAACCAGGAGCCCCATTGTCTCGCCCACCTGCCTCTAAGCCAGCCTCATAACAAGCCTGAACCTCTTCCTTATTTTCTGCTAAGAAAGCAAAGTGAATAGGATCTTGTGTCCCCTGAGCCAGCCAAAAATCACCACCAGGATGAGGGCTATTAGGGGCAAGAAAACTGATTAGAGAACTCGTCTTAAAAGCCAATTTATAGCCCAAAGGAGCGAGAAAACTCCTATAAAATCCTTCTGAAATTTGTAAATCCTTTACCTTAATTTCAAAATGATCAATCATTATCACTACTCATAAATGCTTTCAAGCGTTTAACTGCTTCTTTAAGCGTGTCTAGGTCTGTCGCATAGCTGAGGCGGACATTTTCTGGCGCTCCGAATCCTGCTCCTGTTATGAGTGCTAGACCAACTTCCTCAAGAATAGCCGTTGTAAATTCTGTCACATCCGTATAGCCTTTCATCTCCATGGCCTTTTTGACATTTGGGAAGAGATAGAAAGCTCCTTGTGGCTTAACGACTTCAAAACCAGGGACCTCACATAATAGCGGATAAATGGTATTGAGACGCTCCTCAAAAGCCTGACGCATGATATCAACAGAATCCTGTGGTCCTGTTAAGGCTTCAATAGCCGCATATTGAGAAACAGATGTCAAATTTGAAGTTGTTTGTCCCGTCAATTTACTCATAGCTGCAATGATTTCAGGATCACCTACCGCATAACCAACTCGCCAACCCGTCATGGCATAGGCCTTAGATACACCGTTGATAACAATAGTTTGCTTACGAATCGCTTCTGATAGACTTGAGATTGGAACAAATTCATTTCCATTATAAACAAGGCGACCGTATATATCATCTGCTAAAATCAGAATGTCATGCTCAACTGCCCAATTTCCGATAGCTAGTAATTCTTCACGAGTATAGATCATACCAGTCGGATTAGATGGTGAATTGAGAACCAAAACCTTTGTCTTATCTGTCCTAACTAGTTCTAGTTGATCCACCGTGACTTTAAAATCATTGTCTTCTTTAGCTTCAACAAAGACTGGAAGCCCTTCTGCCATCTTGACCTGATCTCCATAACTAACCCAGTATGGAGTTGGAATAATAACCTCATCTAAAGGATTGATTACAGCCATAAAGAAAGTATAGAGGGAGAACTTGGCACCTGTAGCAAAGGTAACCTCGTTACTTGCGACAGAATAGCCATAGTAGCGCTCGAAGTAGGTATTCACCGCAGCTTTTAATTCTGGTAGGCCTGAAGCTACCGTATAGAAAGAAGCACGTCCATCTCGAATGGCTACAACAGCTGCATCTTGAATATTTTTGGGAGTATGGAAATCGGGCTGACCTAAAGTTAAGAAAAGTACATCTTTTCCTTCAGCCTTTAACTTCTTTGCTCTTGCATCACTAGCCAGAGTCACACTTTCTTCCATTTCTAAAACACGGTTGGATAGTTTCATAGGCCCTCCTTATTGACCAATGCTCCTGTTTCAAAATCTACTAGATAAAAATTAGAGCCTGACTTGACTTCCCAGATTGGCTTATCTTGATAACGGCCAAAGGTAATCTTGTCAATCTCGCCAGCTCCTTTTTCCTTCGAAACAGCTTCTGCTTTTTCTTGTGAAACACCTTGATTTAGCTGATAAACGTAAATCTTATGGTCATCTTTTCCAATCAGGACAGCAAGTGCTTCTTGTTTTTTATTATGACCAAGAACGCTATAATAGGATTCTAAGCCATTGTATAAGTCAACCTGATCAGCCTGCTCTAATCCTGCATACTGCTGAGCTAATTTTTCTCCTTCACTTTTAGCTGTTTGATAGGGTTTCATGCCGAGAGAAACCAGATACAGAAAGGAAGCACTGATAACCACAAACAAAATCGTCATCCCTAGACCATACTGCCACAGTAGATTATTTTTTGCTTTTTTTTGTCTTTTTTTCACTCGTCTATTTTACCATCTATTGGGCTTTATTACAAGTGAATGCAAGAATACTCTTCGAAAATCAAATTCAAACCACGTCAGCTTCGCCTTGCCGTACCCAAGTACTGTCTGCGGCTAGCTTCCTAGTTTGCTCTTTGATTTTCATTGAGTATAAGCAACCAATTCTATTTCTTCCTTCAAAGTAAATCGATTTTTCTTAGTTAAAACCGAGCAAGAAAAGGAAAGACACAAGCAACATAAACGTATCAAAAAACCTGAGCTTAGCACTCAAGTTTTCGTAAGTTCTTTACTTTATAGAATCACTTTATCATCCATTCTTTTAGCCATTTTTCCTAAAAAGATAGGTAGTAGAAGGCCAATCATGGCTAAAAAGAAGCCTAGATAAAGAAATGTTAGCACAAAGCCTAAATGGTCAATCAACCAGCCTGTCAGTGGGAAGAACACAATCATACTTAGACTAAACATCATAGAGTAGACACTCAGCATGGTTGCCCTTACTTCACTTGGGAGTCGCTCTTGCAAATCATTATCAAAAATCGGCTGAAAAAGAGCATATAGAGCATTACTAATCAAATAAACCAAAATATAGATTAGAGGTGTTCCAAAGTAGGACAGCAGGTAGGTAACTCCAGTCAGCAGGACGAGAATAGGGAAAAGCTTCAAGGCGGCATATCTCTTTCCAATCTTACTCGCTAGATAGACTGCGACGATATTCAAGAGACTTCCAAGTAGCATAACTGCTGAAATTTGCCAACTACTTAAATCTGGTAACTGATTTTGATAGTAAAAATAAAACATGCACATGAGTGTACCAACAATCTGAGACAAAATCATCCAGTTGAAGAGCATGGGATTTCGCTCCAACTCTTCCTTAACAGTCCACATAATCTGTTTCATGGTCACACTATCAGTTTTTTCTAGCTTGACACTGGGCTCTTTCAGCATCCAAATCAAGACAAGAACTATGATAGAAGTGGCAATCATGATATAGTAGGTCAGGTGCAATTGACCATGGACAAAAAATCCCGCTAACACTGTCCCCAAAGACCGAGTTCCTTCTGCTACTCCTGACATGAAACTTGAAATGGATAGATAGCGTTCTTTTAGTCCAGCCTCTACAGCCGAGTCATAGACCATTGCTGCGCTTGTTCCTGAATCAAAATTATAAGATAAGGCATTTATCGCCATAGCTAGTGCATAAATCCAAAAATTTCCTTGCCCAGCTAACATGAGAATAGAAGACACAATTCCTGCTATTCGACTTAAATAAAGGTTGGTCTTATAGGAGTAACGATCAGCCAACATTCCAGATGGAATTTCACAGAGAAGACTGGTTGCATGAAAGATACTTTCCAGAAGTCCAATCTGCCAAAGAGACATTCCGTTTTGACTGAGAAAGAGAATCCAAAAGCTGGTAATCCCTAAAAAAGCAAAAAATTCAACTCCGGCCATCAGGCCAATATTTTTCCGATAATTTCTTATTAACATTTTTTCTCCTTTAACAAGTGTATTATTATTTCTTTTGTCCGTCACTTGTTAATCTTTGCCTTACATGATCTCCACCCCTTTTAGAAGCATTCTTCAATGCCATTATTGTTCCTTTAATGATTTATGAAATGATACCGGAAAATAGCTGTTCTGCGGTTTCTATTGCTAGTTTTCTTGTTTATTTTAGCACTTATGTCATTATATTACAAGAGAATATTGGAATACTCCTATAAAATCAAAGAAAACTAAAATCCAAAAAACTGTTCTTACTTTTCCAGTGGCAACTGACTAGAGTTTCAGCAATTTTATAATTTTCAAATAAACTCTGAGCAAATTTCTTGCAAGTCCTTTTGTTTTGTTGTAATATTTTTTATAACAACGAGAGACTTCTCGGAAATTTAAGAAAAAGGAGACACATCATGTCTAAAAAAGTATTATTTATCGTCGGATCACTACGTCAAGGTTCTTTCAACCACCAAATGGCTCTCGAAGCTGAGAAAGCACTTGCTGGTAAAGCAGAGGTTAGCTACCTTGATTATTCAACCCTTCCTCTCTTCAGCCAAGATTTGGAAGTTCCAACACATCCAGCTGTAGCTGCTGCTCGTGAAGCAGTTCTCGCTGCGGATGCCATCTGGATTTTCTCTCCAGTCTATAACTTCTCTATCCCTGGTACGGTGAAAAACTTGCTTGACTGGCTATCTCGCGCTCTTGACTTGTCTGATACACGTGGCGCTTCTGCCCTTCAAGACAAGTTTGTCACCGTATCATCTGTAGCCAATGCAGGTCACGATCAACTTTTCGCTATTTACAAAGACCTCTTGCCATTCATACGTACACAAGTCGTTGGTGACTTTACTGCTGCACGTGTTAACGACTCTGCCTGGGCAGACGGAAAATTGGTTCTTGAAGAAACAGTCCTAAACTCACTTGAAAAACAAGCTCAAGACTTGGTCGTAGCAATTCAATAAAAAATAGAAAATTTTAAGAAGTCCTTAATATAAAAATGAGCCACTTTAAATTTAAAGTTGCTCATTTTTTGTGCTATTTAATACTATACTACTAGTTAAATCAGTATTAACACTTTATATTTAGCGATGTCTTCTAGCATGACCACGAGTTCCTGGTCCAGTTCTAATTGGTTTAACTTGTTTACCTGGACGTGAAGGAACATGGTGTACTGGTCCATGATGAGGTCTCGTTAAATGCGGTTTAGGCTGAACACTTGGTTTTGGATGAGTAACAACTACGTTTGGTTTTGTAACAACTCCGACCACATGCGTGTGGCTAGTGGTGCCAGTATGAATGACACTTGTCACCTCTGAATGAGTTTCAGTTTCATTTGTTGTAATAGTGACAATCGGTGTTGTTGGACCCGCTGTTGCCGCATTTGAGGTAACAGTGGTTGTCGTTGTAGTTGTAATCGTAGCCGTTCCACCAGGAACAGGTTTTGTCTCTGTTTTCTTATTAACAGATGTTTGTGAAGAAAAATCTGTTGGTTTAATTGCAGCCAAGGCTTCAGCTGGAGTTAAGCTAGGTTTTGAATCAGTAGTCGCTACCGGTTTTGGTTGCACAGCTGGTGTTGGTGTAGCTGGAGTAGATACTACTGGTTTAACAGGTGTTACCGGTGCAGGGGCTACTGGTTTCACTGGAGCAACTGGTTGTGGTGTGGCAACAGGCGCTGGAGTTACTGGTGTCGAAATTACTGGTTTGACTGGTGTTGATGGTGCTACCGGTTTTGGTTTAACTACAGGTGCTGGCTTAGCCGGAGTTGACACTGCTGGTTTAACCGGTGTTACTGGTTTTACCGATACGACGGGTTTTGCAACAATTGGTGATGATGCAACAACTGGATTCGGAACAGTCAAAACTGGTTTGATAGAAATTCCATTCCCTAGACTAGAAGGAGTTGCTGCAATAGTTGTTACTCCTTGTGGAGTGACATTTGGTTTATGAACAGTCGTATCCACTGACGCTACTGGTTTATCATCAATTCTTGTGATTTTCCAATTATCATAAATAACTGCACCAGTAACGAGGTTAACTCTCGCCACTCTTTCAAAAACTACAGATCGAACTACATCTTTGAAAGCTTGTTTGCCATCTTTTTGATATTTGTAGTGAATCGTCTGCTTGGTCATTTTTCTCAGTGTATCTAAGTTTTCAACCGATTTAGGCCAAACAGGTGACAATGCATCTCCTGCTACTAATGGATTTCCAGCAATTGGTTTTGGATCATCTGCTGTAACAGTCACAACTTTTTCGATTAATTGAACTGAGAATACTTGATCAGTTTGTTTTTCACTGTCGAAACGTTTATCATTAGCATTTGCAAAACCATCATGTACTAATTCATATCCTTGTTTTAGGTACTGATTAATACGAGTTTTTGAATTATAAACAATTGTTTCACCTGGAAGACCAACTACACTATCCACATTTCCTAAAACTTTAGGACTTGTTTCTGTTTGATTGAGGTATTTAACCTGTGCTTTTTGTTGAGCAAGATAATCATAAACAACATGGATATCAGCCTGTGTCAAATATCCCTTACTATTAGCAGGTGTTTGTGACAAGACATATACTACACCATCTTTTTCGAAACGTTCAGGAACTTTAGCAGTCACATCATAGTTATTTCCCAACAAGTTAATGAGATTTGAACTCTTATCATGTGGTGTATTGAATGTTTCTAAAATAGCTTGACTTGTTTTATCACGATACTGAATATCAACTTTACCAAATTTAGCTTCTTCGTACACAGCTACCACGTTAGCTTGAGCTCGTGTAATCGTACCAGATGTCTTCGTATTGCTATAGAAACGATCATTCTGTGCATATTCTTTAAAGACATAATATTTACCATTTGGTGAATGCAATAAATAAGGTGCTGTGATAGATGTTGTTTGAATTCCTTTGTTTTCTTGAACTTCTGTCTCAGTTGTATTTCTCTCTAAAGTAGCTACATAGCTAGTATCAATTTTGGTAGATGGTCTTACAGTAGTGAATTTGTCTTGAAGGATACCTCCATTTTCCACCGCTGCAATGGCAGGAAGAAGCATTTTCCCTTGAGTATCAACGAAGCGAACGGCTACATCTCCATATACAAGGCGTCCATCTGTTCTTACCATATCTGGATTGGCAATTTTCCAATCAGAATCAGCAGCTTGTTCGTATTGGTCTGTAAGATTTTTACCTTTGGCATCAACAACTGTCAATGTCCCTGGAACATTTGATTTAAAACCATTTCTAGCTTCATTCAGATAATTAACTGTGTGACTTGTCGGAACACGGTCAACTCCAAAGTCTTTTGTACGTAATACATAAGTTCTTCCAGCCAACATCTTTCCAGATACCAATTCAAAGGTTAATTCATTATCTGCTGCCTTAAGAATCTTGAATTTGGCATGTTGACCAGGCTCTTCACGAGGTGCCTCCAAAATAACATTATGGCGATTTACCCTTGTTCTTGATGTATCAGGGCTAGTATTTATCATTTCGACATTGTGGGCACCACGTTCAACAAATTCACCGACAGTAGCAAACTTATTGAATTCTGTATCATTGATACGAACGGTGAAACGGGTCCCTGCACTAAAGTTTGATTTCCATGTTCCGATACGAAGAGTGCTGTTATATGTTTTGATACTACCATCATCATCCAACATAACATCACCTGTGAAGTTAGCTGTAGCTGGTGTATCATAAACTTTAGGTGCTCCTATATCTGTTTTAATCACAGTGTAATTCTTAGTGACTACATTTTGACCATTAACTGAAATAACACCAGTTACAGACTTATCCACGTTCACTCGAGGATAACGAATTCCACCTCTGTATTGAAGTTCAAAAGTAACATCATCTAAGCGTTCAATTTCGTCAGTAAAACGGTATGTTGCTTCAATATGACTCCCTTTGTCAACTAAATCCCATGATTCTTTTGTGTCCAAAGCAACGTCACGGTCTCCACGTGAAGCCCAGTATGAAAGGCTTCCAGCTTTGGCATTATCATTTTTCTGAACCAGACTCACTCGTTCTGCAAATACTTTACCTTCAGCAACCAATTTTTGAGGAAGATTATTATCTTGTGGCAATTCCTTCAAACCAATTGTAAAGATATCCCCCTTATGATAGGTACCATTTTTAAATTTTAATTGGAAGCGATAATCAGCAATACCTGTTGAAGTTACACGGTCGGCCATGTCGATTGTACCACTGGCAATAATATTTCCATTATCGATAGCTACATCCTGTATTTGAGTTGGCGATAGATTAGCGCTAATTTTCTTGCCGTGTCCTGCACGTTGCAACTCAGTATATACTGTTTCAATAGCTGAATACAGTTGATTTAATTGAGTCTTAAGATTTTCTGCACTAACAGATGAATCTTTCAACAAGGATTTTGATTGTGAAATCTGAATTGTTGCTGCCTTAACAGCTTCTTGAACCAAGGCTTTTTCTTCAACTTTACGATCTGCTTCTTGAACATAACGAACAGCAACTTGATTTAAAACTTCTGCTTCTGATACAACCTGTTCCAAGGTAGTTTTTTCGACTGATTTTTCTTCTTTTACCTTCTCACTTGAAGCAGGTGAGGTAGTTTTTTCTTCACTAGACTTAACTTCTTTAGAAGTGAATTCTTTTGAGTCAGAATTTTTTGTCTCAGCTGCCACTTTAGACTCTGCTTCCTTCTTTAGAAGGGCATTGATATCTAATTCTTCTTTTTCCAAAACTGGAGCTTGAAGAGTTGAAGGTAATTCTGCTATTTTTTCCTCAGATTTCTCTTGCTTGGTCTCTTCTGGTTTTTCAGAGACTTTTTGTTCTTCTTTTTCAGTGCGATGTGAATCTACTTTCTGTTCATCTGCACTCACATTTGAATAAGTACCAAAAACCATCAAGGCAGCTACAGCAACAGATACTGCACCAAAACTTGATTTTCTAATGGAATACTTGTTTACCTTATTCATTTGATTCCGTTTTACTCTTGAATACATATATTTTCTCTCTAACTTTTTATGATAAAAAAGGGAGTGGAATTGATGCTGTATTGACATACATTCTCACTCCCTAAAACACTACACTTCCAATATTTTGTTGTCTAGAGTTTTGTTTTGATTTTATTCATCTCGTTTTGCTTTTCCAACTAAACTGAATCCAGCAATTAGGCCAAGCACTCCTAGAGCTTGAGCCATACCAGAAGAGTGACCTGCAGTTTTTGGAAGGTCTTTTTCTCCCTCTTTTGGAGCTGGCGTTGGCGTTGGAACTGCTGATGGCACTTTTGGAGCTGGAGCTGGCGTTGGAACCGGAGTTGGTGTAACTTGTGGAATTGGTTGAACATTTCTATAAGTTACAGTTACAACTTGATTTCCAGTTTCTGCTGTAATTCCTTGAACCGAATCTACCTTAGCAAGATCAGGATTGTATCCTGCAATGGTTGGAGACACCACTTCGTCAAAACTTGTTACTCCATCTTCAGAAACCCAAGATGTACTTGTAGTTTTACCTGTTACATTATCGATACTTAACATACGTGAAAAACTTACTTGATCATGGTGATCTTCACTTGCTTTTGTACCATCTGCAAATACATAATGGATCGTTCTCTCTACTACTTTAGGAACATCTTTTTTAACAGTGATCTTATGTTTCAATAGAACTGTATAGTCTTGAACTTTAGTTTCATCTGTATCAAAAGTTGCATCTGTAGGGAAACCATCTTTCTGTAATAAGTACCCTTTTTCTATCAATGATTTCAAAACAGTTTCTGTCGTATAAGCAATCTTTTCTCCAGATTTACCAGTAACATTGTCTGTATGAACGACCTCATCCTTATTATCAACATCTATATAACGAACCACTGCAACTTGATCTTTCTTGACGTAAATTACCTTTGTATCTTCACCTGGATTTTCAGGTGTGACACTTGTACGCTCTGGTTTGTAGCCTACAATTTCAGGTACTGCAGTTTCTCCAGCTTTACGAGGATCATTTGCATCATTCATGTATTGTGGTTGAGGAGCATTTACAATCACATTTCCAGAAGCATCTACTGGAATGATTTTACCCAAAGCTTTATATGTAACTGTATCTGTTGCTTTTGGTGAATCTGGCGTAACTGTCTTAGCACCAGCTTCTGATTTATCAGCAAAATATCCTGCCACAACTGGGACTTTAACTATGCCATAGGTATGGTTCTTGTTTTCCCAAGTTGTTTCTTTAGTCGCTTCATTATATGATCCCTTGAAGACAAAATCATTTTGCACATTATCTTTAGGAGTTGCAGAATCTGCACCAGTAAAGCTCACAGTTTGCTCTGTTTCCTTAGATACTGGATCAATAATTTCATTATATGTTACAAAGGTATCTTTTCCGATACGATCAGGATCAGATTCATCATTTGGTTCGATTGTCTTGTCAACAATATTATATCCCCAAACAGTTGGTTGCGTATTATTTAATACATGGAATTTTGGAGCCGCAGGAATTTTTGTTTCCGCTGCTTTTGTTGCATCGTTTGGATCATTATCATAGTACTTATAGAGAGCGTCTTCAATGTTTTGTACAACCTCTCCTTGTTCATTGATATATTGTCCTTTATTATTGACTGCTACAATACGTCCCATTTCTTTCAAGTCGACATTAACTTCTGTATCTTGAGGAGAATTTGGGTTAACCTCCATCGTTCCTACTTTATTCACAGTAGCATAGAATTTTGGTGTAATAGGAGTTCGTACTGCTTTGAACACTGCATTAACAGATGAATCAGCTTCTGAATTAGTTGAACTATCTGGCTCTGCTACAGTGGCACGTTTACCTCTTGATGAACGACGTACTGAACGCTCACCATTTTCTGTCACAGTTAAGCCTAATGGAGACTCTTGAGAATTAGTAACTTGTGGAGCTAAAGCTAGTCTTACACTAGATGATCTTACAACTCTTGTTACACTATTATTTGCTACTGTAGGAGTTGTAGCTGATGGTTGAGATGCTACTGGAGCTACAACATCTTGGTTTTTAATACCAGTAATCTTCCATTGTTCATAATTGATATCACCAGAAACCAAATTCACAAGAGCATTTCTTTCATAGCTGATATGTTGATCAATCGTTCCATATGCAGCTTTTCCATTTTTAAGGTAACGGAAGTTGATACGACGAGTTATTGTTTGAGTCAATTTCTCCATTCTCTCGACAGTACGTGGCCAATTTGGTGTATTTGGTTGTCCTGGATTGACTGGGGTGTTTGGTTGTGGTTTAGGATCTTTCGGTGTTACACGTTCAACACGTTCTGAAAGGGTTACAGTGTAGACTTGGTCACGTGCTGTATCGTAGTCATAAACCTTCGCACCACCCGCTGTGAATTCATCGCTGACAAGCTTGTAGCCTTGTTTCTTGAATTCATTGATTTGACTTGTTGTGCTGTAGGCAATGGCTTCACCTGACTTACCTGTCACTTCATCTGTTGTGAGAACACGGTTACCGTTAGTGCTTACATAACGGATAACAGCTTTTTGAGCATCCTTACGGTAAGTAACTGTTTCAACACGGTCTTGGTCTTTAGCTTGAACTCCACTTACAGCTGGGATTTCTGATTTATCCGCTGTGTAACCTGCGATGGTTGGAGAGACCACTTTATCAAACGTATCATCATTAGTTGTCCAGTCTTGGAAGTCGATATGACCTGTTACCAAGTTGACATTGCTCCAACGTTTGAAGTTCAGTGTTTCAACTACATCATCCTTAGCCTTGCTTCCATCTTCGTAAACATAATGGATGGTACGGCTAACACTTTCCTTGTTATCCAAGTTTTCAACGGTTCCTGGCCAACGTGGGCTATCTGGTTGTCCTGGATTAACTGGTGTGTTTGGTTGTGGAGTTGGGTTATCTGGGTTAACTGGTTCAACACGTTCTGAAAGGGTTACAGTGTAGACTTGGTCACGTGCTGTATCGTAGTCATAAACCTTCGCACCACCCGCTGTGAATTCATCGCTGACAAGCTTATAGCCTTGTTTCTTGAATTCTGTGATTTGACTTGTTGTGCTGTAGGCAATGGCTTCACCTGACTTACCTGTCACTTCATCTGTTGTGAGAACACGGTTACCGTTAGTGCTTACGTAACGGATAACAGCTTTTTGAGCATCCTTACGGTAAGTAACTGTTTCAACACGGTCTTGGTCTTTCGCTTGAACTCCACTTACAGCTGGGATTTCTGATTTATCCGCTGTGTAACCTGCGATGGTTGGAGAGACCACTTTATCAAACGTATCATCATTGGTTGTCCAGTCTTGGAAGTCGATATGACCTGTTACCAAGTTGACATTGCTCCAACGTTTGAAGTTCAGTGTTTCAACCACATCATCCTTAGCCTTGCTTCCATCTTCGTAAACATAATGGATGGTACGGCTAACACTTTCCTTGTTATCCAAGTTTTCAACGGTTCCTGGCCAACGTGGGCTATCTGGTTGTCCTGGATTAACTGGTGTGTTTGGTTGTGGAGTTGGGTTATCTGGGTTAACTGGTTCAACACGTTCTGAAAGGGTTACAGTGTAGACTTGGTCACGTGCTGTATCGTAGTCATAAACCTTCGCACCACCTGCTGTGAATTCATCGCTAACAAGCTTATAGCCTTGTTTCTTGAATTCTGTGATTTGACTTGTTGTGCTGTAGGCAATGGCTTCACCTGACTTACCTGTCACTTCATCTGTTGTGAGAACACGGTTACCGTTAGTGCTTACGTAACGGATAACAGCTTTTTGAGCATCCTTACGGTAAGTAACTGTTTCAACACGGTCTTGGTCTTTAGCTTGAACTCCACTTACAGCTGGGATTTCTGATTTATCCGCTGTGTAACCTGCGATGGTTGGAGAGACCACTTTATCAAACGTATCATCATTGGTTGTCCAGTCTTGGAAGTCGATATGACCTGTTACCAAGTTGACATTGCTCCAACGTTTGAAGTTCAGTGTTTCAACCACATCATCCTTAGCCTTGCTTCCATCTTCGTAAACATAATGGATGGTACGGCTAACACTTTCCTTGTTATCCAAGTTTTCAACGGTTCCTGGCCAACGTGGGCTATCTGGTTGTCCTGGATTAACTGGTGTGTTTGGTTGTGGAGTTGGGTTATCTGGGTTAACTGGTTCAACACGTTCTGAAAGGGTTACAGTGTAGACTTGGTCACGTGCTGTATCGTAGTCATAAACCTTCGCACCACCTGCTGTGAATTCATCGCTAACAAGCTTATAGCCTTGTTTCTTGAATTCTGTGATTTGACTTGTTGTGCTGTAGGCAATGGCTTCACCTGACTTACCTGTCACTTCATCTGTTGTGAGAACACGGTTACCGTTAGTGCTTACGTAACGGATAACAGCTTTTTGAGCATCCTTACGGTAAGTAACTGTTTCAACACGGTCTTGGTCTTTAGCTTGAACTCCACTTACAGCTGGGATTTCTGATTTATCCGCTGTGTAACCTGCGATGGTTGGAGAGACCACTTTATCAAACGTATCATCATTGGTTGTCCAGTCTTGGAAGTCGATATGACCTGTTACCAAGTTGACATTGCTCCAACGTTTGAAGTTCAGTGTTTCAACCACATCATCCTTAGCCTTGCTTCCATCTTCGTAAACATAATGGATGGTACGGCTAACACTTTCCTTGTTATCCAAGTTTTCAACGGTTCCTGGCCAACGTGGGCTATCTGGTTGTCCTGGATTAACTGGTGTGTTTGGTTGTGGAGTTGGGTTATCTGGGTTAACTGGTTCAACACGTTCTGAAAGGGTTACAGTGTAGACTTGGTCACGTGCTGTATCGTAGTCATAAACCTTCGCACCACCCGCTGTGAATTCATCGCTGACAAGCTTATAGCCTTGTTTCTTGAATTCTGTGATTTGACTTGTTGTGCTGTAGGCAATGGCTTCACCTGACTTACCTGTCACTTCATCTGTTGTGAGAACACGGTTACCGTTAGTGCTTACGTAACGGATAACAGCTTTTTGAGCATCCTTACGGTAAGTAACTGTTTCAACACGGTCTTGGTCTTTAGCTTGAACTCCACTTACAGCTGGGATTTCTGATTTATCCGCTGTGTAACCTGCGATGGTTGGAGAGACCACTTTATCAAACGTATCATCATTGGTTGTCCAGTCTTGGAAGTCGATATGACCTGTTACCAAGTTGACATTGCTCCAACGTTTGAAGTTCAGTGTTTCAACCACATCATCCTTAGCCTTGCTTCCATCTTCGTAAACATAATGGATGGTACGGCTAACACTTTCCTTGTTATCCAAGTTTTCAACGGTTCCTGGCCAACGTGGGCTATCTGGTTGTCCTGGATTAACTGGTGTGTTTGGTTGTGGAGTTGGGTTATCTGGGTTAACTGGTTCAACACGTTCTGAAAGGGTTACAGTGTAGACTTGGTCACGTGCTGTATCGTAGTCATAAACCTTCGCACCACCTGCTGTGAATTCATCGCTAACAAGCTTATAGCCTTGTTTCTTGAATTCTGTGATTTGACTTGTTGTGCTGTAGGCAATGGCTTCACCTGACTTACCTGTCACTTCATCTGTTGTGAGAACACGGTTACCGTTAGTGCTTACGTAACGGATAACAGCTTTTTGAGCATCCTTACGGTAAGTAACTGTTTCAACACGGTCTTGGTCTTTAGCTTGAACTCCACTTACAGCTGGGATTTCTGATTTATCCGCTGTGTAACCTGCGATGGTTGGAGAGACCACTTTATCAAACGTATCATCATTGGTTGTCCAGTCTTGGAAGTCGATATGACCTGTTACCAAGTTGACATTGCTCCAACGTTTGAAGTTCAGTGTTTCAACCACATCATCCTTAGCCTTGCTTCCATCTTCGTAAACATAATGGATGGTACGGCTAACACTTTCCTTGTTATCCAAGTTTTCAACGGTTCCTGGCCAACGTGGGCTATCTGGTTGTCCTGGATTAACTGGTGTGTTTGGTTGTGGAGTTGGGTTATCTGGGTTAACTGGTTCAACACGTTCTGAAAGGGTTACAGTGTAGACTTGGTCACGTGCTGTATCGTAGTCATAAACCTTCGCACCACCTGCTGTGAATTCATCGCTAACAAGCTTATAGCCTTGTTTCTTGAATTCTGTGATTTGACTTGTTGTGCTGTAGGCAATGGCTTCACCTGACTTACCTGTCACTTCATCTGTTGTGAGAACACGGTTACCGTTAGTGCTTACGTAACGGATAACAGCTTTTTGAGCATCCTTACGGTAAGTAACTGTTTCAACACGGTCTTGGTCTTTAGCTTGAACTCCACTTACAGCTGGGATTTCTGATTTATCCGCTGTGTAACCTGCGATGGTTGGAGAGACCACTTTATCAAACGTATCATCATTGGTTGTCCAGTCTTGGAAGTCGATATGACCTGTTACCAAGTTGACATTGCTCCAACGTTTGAAGTTCAGTGTTTCAACCACATCATCCTTAGCCTTGCTTCCATCTTCGTAAACATAATGGATGGTACGGCTAACACTTTCCTTGTTATCCAAGTTTTCAACGGTTCCTGGCCAACGTGGGCTATCTGGTTGTCCTGGATTAACTGGTGTGTTTGGTTGTGGAGTTGGGTTATCTGGGTTAACTGGTTCAACACGTTCTGAAAGGGTTACAGTGTAGACTTGGTCACGTGCTGTATCGTAGTCATAAACCTTCGCACCACCCGCTGTGAATTCATCGCTGACAAGCTTATAGCCTTGTTTCTTGAATTCTGTGATTTGACTTGTTGTGCTGTAGGCAATGGCTTCACCTGACTTACCTGTCACTTCATCTGTTGTGAGAACACGGTTACCGTTAGTGCTTACGTAACGGATAACAGCTTTTTGAGCATCCTTACGGTAAGTAACTGTTTCAACACGGTCTTGGTCTTTAGCTTGAACTCCACTTACAGCTGGGATTTCTGATTTATCCGCTGTGTAACCTGCGATGGTTGGAGAGACCACTTTATCAAACGTATCATCATTGGTTGTCCAGTCTTGGAAGTCGATATGACCTGTTACCAAGTTGACATTGCTCCAACGTTTGAAGTTCAGTGTTTCAACCACATCATCCTTAGCCTTGCTTCCATCTTCGTAAACATAATGGATGGTACGGCTAACACTTTCCTTGTTATCCAAGTTTTCAACGGTTCCTGGCCAACGTGGGCTATCTGGTTGTCCTGGATTAACTGGTGTGTTTGGTTGTGGAGTTGGGTTATCTGGGTTAACTGGTTCAACACGTTCTGAAAGGGTTACAGTGTAGACTTGGTCACGTGCTGTATCGTAGTCATAAACCTTCGCACCACCTGCTGTGAATTCATCGCTAACAAGCTTATAGCCTTGTTTCTTGAATTCTGTGATTTGACTTGTTGTGCTGTAGGCAATGGCTTCACCTGACTTACCTGTCACTTCATCTGTTGTGAGAACACGGTTACCGTTAGTGCTTACGTAACGGATAACAGCTTTTTGAGCATCCTTACGGTAAGTAACTGTTTCAACACGGTCTTGGTCTTTAGCTTGAACTCCACTTACAGCTGGGATTTCTGATTTATCCGCTGTGTAACCTGCGATGGTTGGAGAGACCACTTTATCAAACGTATCATCATTGGTTGTCCAGTCTTGGAAGTCGATATGACCTGTTACCAAGTTGACATTGCTCCAACGTTTGAAGTTCAGTGTTTCAACCACATCATCCTTAGCCTTGCTTCCATCTTCGTAAACATAATGGATGGTACGGCTAACACTTTCCTTGTTATCCAAGTTTTCAACGGTTCCTGGCCAACGTGGGCTATCTGGTTGTCCTGGATTAACTGGTGTGTTTGGTTGTGGAGTTGGGTTATCTGGGTTAACTGGTTCAACACGTTCTGAAAGGGTTACAGTGTAGACTTGGTCACGTGCTGTATCGTAGTCATAAACCTTCGCACCACCTGCTGTGAATTCATCGCTAACAAGCTTATAGCCTTGTTTCTTGAATTCTGTGATTTGACTTGTTGTGCTGTAGGCAATGGCTTCACCTGACTTACCTGTCACTTCATCTGTTGTGAGAACACGGTTACCGTTAGTGCTTACGTAACGGATAACAGCTTTTTGAGCATCCTTACGGTAAGTAACTGTTTCAACACGGTCTTGGTCTTTAGCTTGAACTCCACTTACAGCTGGGATTTCTGATTTATCCGCTGTGTAACCTGCGATGGTTGGAGAGACCACTTTATCAAACGTATCATCATTGGTTGTCCAGTCTTGGAAGTCGATATGACCTGTTACCAAGTTGACATTGCTCCAACGTTTGAAGTTCAGTGTTTCAACCACATCATCCTTAGCCTTGCTTCCATCTTCGTAAACATAATGGATGGTACGGCTAACACTTTCCTTGTTATCCAAGTTTTCAACGGTTCCTGGCCAACGTGGGCTATCTGGTTGTCCTGGATTAACTGGTGTGTTTGGTTGTGGAGTTGGGTTATCTGGGTTAACTGGTTCAACACGTTCTGAAAGGGTTACAGTGTAGACTTGGTCACGTGCTGTATCGTAGTCATAAACCTTCGCACCACCCGCTGTGAATTCATCGTTAACAAGCTTATAGCCTTGTTTCTTGAATTCTGTGATTTGACTTGTTGTGCTGTAGGCAATGGCTTCACCTGACTTACCTGTCACTTCATCTGTTGTGAGAACACGGTTACCGTTAGTGCTTACGTAACGGATAACAGCTTTTTGAGCATCCTTACGGTAAGTAACTGTTTCAACACGGTCTTGGTCTTTAGCTTGAACTCCACTTACAGCTGGGATTTCTGATTTATCCGCTGTGTAACCTGCGATGGTTGGAGAGACCACTTTATCAAACGTATCATCATTGGTTGTCCAGTCTTGGAAGTCGATATGACCTGTTACCAAGTTGACATTGCTCCAACGTTTGAAGTTCAGTGTTTCAACCACATCATCCTTAGCCTTGCTTCCATCTTCGTAAACATAATGGATGGTACGGCTAACACTTTCCTTGTTATCCAAGTTTTCAACGGTTCCTGGCCAACGTGGGCTATCTGGTTGTCCTGGATTAACTGGTGTGTTTGGTTGTGGAGTTGGGTTATCTGGGTTAACTGGTTCAACACGTTCTGAAAGGGTTACAGTGTAGACTTGGTCACGTGCTGTATCGTAGTCATAAACCTTCGCACCACCTGCTGTGAATTCATCGCTAACAAGCTTATAGCCTTGTTTCTTGAATTCTGTGATTTGACTTGTTGTGCTGTAGGCAATGGCTTCACCTGACTTACCTGTCACTTCATCTGTTGTGAGAACACGGTTACCGTTAGTGCTTACGTAACGGATAACAGCTTTTTGAGCATCCTTACGGTAAGTAACTGTTTCAACACGGTCTTGGTCTTTAGCCTTCACTCCGCTTACAGCTGGGATTTCTGATTTATCCGCTGTGTAACCTGCGATGGTTGGAGAGACCACTTTATCAAACGTATCATCATTGGTTGTCCAGTCTTGGAAGTCGATATGACCTGTTACCAAGTTGACATTGCTCCAACGTTTGAAGTTCAGTGTTTCAACCACATCATCCTTAGCCTTGCTTCCATCTTCGTAAACATAATGGATGGTACGGCTAACACTTTCCTTGTTATCCAAGTTTTCAACGGTTCCTGGCCAACGTGGGCTATCTGGTTGTCCTGGATTAACTGGTGTGTTTGGTTGTGGAGTTGGGTTATCTGGGTTAACTGGTTCAACACGTTCTGAAAGGGTTACAGTGTAGACTTGGTCACGTGCTGTATCGTAGTCATAAACCTTCGCACCACCCGCTGTGAATTCATCGTTAACAAGCTTATAGCCTTGTTTCTTGAATTCTGTGATTTGACTTGTTGTGCTGTAGGCAATGGCTTCACCTGACTTACCTGTCACTTCATCTGTTGTGAGAACACGGTTACCGTTAGTGCTTACGTAACGGATAACAGCTTTTTGATTTTCTTTTTCAATGACTACATTAGAGTCTTTACCAACAGCATCTAAATCATTATCGTCGTTTGGATCAATAGTTTTTGTTTCTGCATCATATCCACGAATAGATTGCTTGTCACTAATTTTCCAACCAACTGGTGCTTGAGGAATTTCAGTAACATCTGCTCTTGTTGTGTCATTAAAATCATTTTTGTATTGTCTACGGACAGCTGCTTCTTTATTTTCTACTACTTCACCATTTGAATTGATGTAATGTCCATCTTTGTCGACTAAATTGATATAACCTAAGTCTTTATACCAAACGTTGACAACTGTTTCATTTATATAGTCTGGGTTAACTGTTAACTCATCAACACTCTTGGCATCTGCGTAGAAACCTGGGTTAACTGGGGTCATAACTTTCTTGAAGGTATAATCCAAATCTCCGATAGCACGTTTCCGACGACGCGAACTACCTTGTGCGGCATGAGCCTCAATAGCACTCTTTAATCTTAAGCGTGCTTCTTGATCTAACGGAATATTCCACCCGCCTTTTTTATTTGCCTTTGCATCTTCAACTCGAAGCCCCTTTACAGGTTTTAAGGCAATTTTATCTTTTTCTTCTGACTCTTTGTCTACTTCAGAAGTTTGTTCAGCTACTTTTGATTCTGCATTTTTCTTTTCAGCAGATTCAATTTTACTCACTACTTCAGTTTTATCAGTAACTTTAGTCGTAGTCGCCCCTCTAAGTTCCAAAGCAATAACTGCAGCTTGAAGTTCAGACTCTGCTTGAGATAATTCTGATTCTGTCACATTTGCTCTGTTTAGTAATACTTTAGCAGATTGAATACTAGATTGAAGACGTTTTACACTTTCTTCAGTGTACAATTTAATCTCCAATTTTTCTGCACGCGAAAGAGCCGCTGATAATTTTGACTTATCAACAGCATTTTTAGAAGATACTTCTTCTTTCTGAATTTTAGCTTCTTCAACTTTTTCTGCTGGCATTTTAGCTTCATCAGATTTAGTTGGAGTTGCTTCCACTGGATTTGAAACAGATGGAGCTGCATAAGTCTTCTCTGACTTAGTATTTGTACTTTGCGTTTCCACAATCTTAGCAGAATCATCTAACTTATCAGCTTTAACTGTCTTTGTATTTTCAGAACCATTTTCATCCGCTTGTACAGTTTGAGCATTAGCAGCTGATCCTAAGACCAAGGCTGTACCAAGTAAAACACTCGCTGCACCAAAGTGATACTTACGAATAGAAAATCGTTGTTGCATACTATACCAGTCAAATGATTTCTTATGTGAATGTTTCATTTTGAACTCCTAAGTAATATTTTATAATTCCTACTCTACAACTATTTAATATATAAATCAACACTATCCAAGGAATTACTATATCGTATTTCTGATTTTCAGAGCCAGTTATTATATTCTCTTTTTTTTGAATCGTCGGAACATTTTTTTAGCTCTAACATTATAGTTGATTAAAAACAGAAAAATGATATAATAAATTAAGGAGGATAATACCCATATGAGAAACCTTTTATCCACAAAAGATCAAAGACAATTACGCTTAATGGAAACCCTAATTCAGAATCGTAATTGGATGAAATTACATGAACTAGCCGAAAAATTAGGATGTACAGAACGAATTTTAAAAAGTGATTTAAATGAATTACGTCTTGCCTTTCCATCTATTGACATCCAATCTTCTGTTAACGGAATCATGATAGATTTAGAAGTTAACACTAGTGTAGAAGATATTTATCAATATTTTCTTGCTAATTCTCAATCTTTTCAATTACTAGAGTATCTGTTTTTTAATGAGGGGCTACCTATTTATCGAACAATAGAAAATCTTCACTCTAGTAATGCCAACCTTTATCGACTGGGCAGAAATATTACAAAAACTCTATCAACTCAATTCCAAATTGAACTATCATTTACTCCATCCGAAATACGTGGCAATGAAATCGATATTCGCTATTTTTTTGCCCAATATTTTTCTGAGCGCTATTATTTCCTAGATTGGCCTTTTCCTGACCTTCCTGAGGAAGATTTAACAGAATTTGCTGACTTCTTCTATAAAATCACGAATTATCCAATGCGATTTTCAATTTATAGAATGTACAAACTGATGATAGCTATCAGTATTTACCGCATCAAAAATGGTCATTTTATCGACTTACCAAATCATTTCTACGATGAATACTACCCTATTTTGGAAAGTATTCCAAATTTTGAAGAGATACTAGGCTATTTTTCTCAAGTATTTGAACTTGAAATCACTCCAGATATCATTGCACAAATTTTTATTTCCTTTATTCAAAGTAACATTTTCTTAGATCCTCAAGAATTCTTCAACTCTTTAGAAGAGAACAGTGAAGCAAGACACTCTTACCAATTACTGAGTCAAATACTAGAACGCCTATCAAAACAATATAAGATTACTTTTACCAACCACGATGAGCTGATTTGGCATTTACACAACACCGCTTTCTTTGAAAGACAGGAAATCTTTTCTACCCCAATCTTATTTGAACAAAAAGCATTGACGATTAAAAAGTTTGAAGTTTACTTCCCAGACTTTATGGGGAGTGCGCGTCAAGAACTGGCTCAATACCGTCAGGCAATTGGACAGCATGACCATCCTGAACAGTTGGAACACTTGATGTACACCATCTTAACCCATGCTGAAAACCTCTCTACTCAGTTGTTAGAAAATCGACCACCTATCAAGGTTTTAATTATCAGTAACTTTGACCATGCTATATCCCTTACCTTTGTTGATATGCTTTCCTACTACTGTAATAACCGCTTTACCTTCGATACTTGGGATGAATTGAAAACAAGTCCTGAGATTTTAAATCAGACAGATTACGATATCATCGTGTCTAATTTTTATATTCCAGGGATTACCAAGAAGTTTATTTGCCGAAACCATCTGTCAATCATGGATTTGGTTAATCATCTTAACTGTTTATCAAATGAGATTCATATATCCAATACTTTATAAACTAGAAAAGTCAGCATAATACTGCTGACTTTTTCTTTTATCTATTTTCTATACTTCCTTTACAAAAACCAATTCCTGTGGCTGGGACAAATCTTCTCGGTAGGTAAATCCTGCAAAACTTAAGCGACGTGCTTCCTCCACCGTCTGTACTTGATTTTCTATCAGAGCTGTCAAGAAGGCACCACGCGCTTTCTTTGAAATAGTTGAATGAATCTTCTGCTGACCACCCTTGTCCTCCATGAATTTGAAGGTTACCATTTTTTCTCTGATTTCCTTAGAAAACACAGTCTCAAACTCGGACGACAAGAGAGAGAAAATCATTTCTTCCTTCTTCACAGCTTCATCGTAGGCTGACTTCCAATGGCTCTTCAAAGTCTTACCAGCGACCTTTAATTTCATCAAAAAGTCCAAACGGTGAGGGGCCATAGGTGACAAGGCTGGAATGACTCCGTACAAAGCCGAGGTAATGAAGACATGATTTGCAAGATAGGTTTGTTCTGCCTCGGTCAATTTATCTCGCTTGATATGGCGATACATAAGCCCATCAAAAAGTTTCAGAGCTGGGTAATGTTGAGCTCTTTGCCTTTTCAAAGCCTGAATATTTTGAAATTCTTCCGCAGCTTTCTCTGCTGAAACCTTGTAAAAACTCTCCATTTGACTAGCAGAATAGAGAGCCAAGGCATCAAGTACCGCCTGACTTTCTGGTTTTAAAGGAGCTGCTTCGATACTAGGCAAGTCTGTGTTCATTTCTTTTGCTGTTGGGATTAAAATTTTCATATTGATAGTGTAGCATATTTTTTAGCCACAACCAAGAAATTCATCTGAAAAACCTCGGTTTGACCGAGGTTTATCTTACTGCACTTTAAATGTCTTGAGATAATTGTCTTTACCTACTTGACCTTCGAAGGTTTTACCATTTTCGAGGTAAGGGAGGTCATCAGATACAGAGGCCTTGACCTTGTAAATCTTGCCATCAACTTTAAAGAAGTAGACGGTATCACCCTTGATAACAGCTGATCTGAGGTCTGCTACCACACCCTTGATGCTTTCTATTGTTGCACTATCAATCTCAAGGTCGTTTTTATTGGCATACTTGCTGAGCAACTCTTCCACTGTAGTAGCTACGATAACATTTTGGTACTCGACTGCGTCTACCAGGGCGTACTCTTTGACCAAGCCAGCATTGTCCTTCAAGCCCATGATGTATAGAGGCTTGTCATTGAGGTTGATGAGGATTGGGAAGGTTGCCTTGTAGGATTTCTCCTGAACAGCACCTTCTGCTGATTCACGGGCTGATTCTTCGGTTGCTGAAGCCAAGCTGTACTTGGTGATTTCTCCTGTTCGCATGTTTTCAAGGATGAAACCAAGGTTACTCTCATCTGCATTGGCCGACGTCACACCTGTGTAGAGATAGATGTCATTGCCTATAGACAAGTAATTATAGCCCTTGGTAGTCTGGGTCACATTTTTCTTGGAAATCATGGCATTCCAGAACCCGTCCTTGTACTTGCCGTTGTAGTTGATTTGCTCAATGGTTTCCTCAGCTGGATAAACCCTGTCCACCCATTCTGGAACATCTGATAAGCTGTATTCCTTGGTTTCTCCATTTGTAGCATCCAAGATAATGACTGAAACTGGACGAGGAACCGCAAGCCCAAATTGCTTTTGGTAAACCGTTGCTACATAGAAAGGATTGCCCTCATCGTCCACCTCAAATGATGGAGTCTTGAAGATCTTAGTTGGGTACTTCAAGCGTAGGTGACGCTTGACATCACGGTTAAAATACTCCGAGTCTGAATATTTGATTGGTGTCTTCAAGTCCACCAAGTTGGCATTTCCAGTTACCATGTCCACCTTGATATACTCGCCGATTCCCTTGGCTTGATTGTTAAACCACTTGATAGGGTCTGCATATTCTAGTGGCGTAACTCGATAAGGTTTCCCATCAATCGTCAATTGGGTATAGGTGTCTGCGGCTACGTACTGCGACACCTTATCCGTTAGGGAACCCAAGTAGCGGTCCCCAATTTTTTCAGCGGTACTTCTATCTAAGATAGGAACCTTACTGGTGTCAGTCTTAGGAAATTCAGTAAAGTCTTTTTCCGTCACCGTGACTACATTGGCATAATTTTTAGCCTGAAAAATGCTGGAGGTCACCAAGGAAACTAAACCAGCCAAGAGAAGAATTCCTCCAATAGAAGCTAAAAGAACTTTCCCTAACCGATTGATTTTGAAACCCTCAAGATTTAAAGCAGCTTCCGCCTTGCCGTGGCGCACATGAACCGTTTTGACCAGATTGATTCCCTTGCCAAAGCCAAATAAGATTGCTACAAGCAGCATATGCCCACAGAGGAAAAAGAGAAATTCCCAGCTGGTCAGGTTAAGAGGTGGTAAAAAGATATACCAGGTCGTTGCGATAAAAATAAGTTCAAAGACTATTCGTTTCATTTGCTTTCCTCCTAAATGATTCGTCCTTCCAAGTGATCCAGTTCATGCTGGCAAATCTGGGCTGGGAAGCCTGTCAAGGTAATGGTCTGTTCCTGCCACTTGCTGTCACGATAGGCAACCCTTATAGTTTCATAGCGCTTAGTAGGTCTCACACCTACCAAGGACAAACAGCCTTCCTCTGTCTCATAAGCTCCTTCAAAAGACAGGAGCACTGGGTTAAACATGACAACAGGAACCAGGCCAAGATTAAAGATAATCACGCGCTTCTGCACCCCAATCATATTGGCAGCTAAACCAACACAGGTCTCGCGATTTTCTAAGAGTGTATCCTGCAAATCTCTGGCAAGATAAAGATCTTCTTGACTTGCCGGTTGAGACACCTGAGATAAAAATAAAATATCCTTTACAATTTTCTTCTCCACTTCCTCACACTCCTCTTTCTTTTTACTATATTATAGCAATTATAGCACAAAAGCCGATAACTGCAAGCCCTTTCCCTCAACTGTAACAAAAAGCCATCCGAAGATGACTTTTTTTAAATCGCATTCTTGTCAAAACCGAGTTTACGTTGGATAAATTTAACGATTTCGACAATGATAATCATTGAGAAGCTTCCAGCCATAACAATTCCCCATTGAGACAAGTCTAGTTTGGTTACGTGGAAGATACCTTCAAGCGGTTCTACGACGATTGTTGCCATGAGAAGGATGAAGGATACCAAGATAGACCAATTGAAAGTCTTAGACTTGAATGGGCCAACTGTCAAGATGGATTGGTAAACAGACTTGACATTATAGGCATGGAAGAGTTGAATCAAACCAAGGGTTGCAAAGGCCATAGTAAGGGCATCTGCATGAATGGCATGATTATCACCCACGTGAACTGGGTAAAGAAGAGCAAGGCCATAAACACTCATAACAATAGCTGCTTGGAGTACACCTTGATAGATGATAGAACTCAAAACACCACCTGAGAAGAAGCTTGCCTTGCGTCCACGTGGTTTATGGTTCATGACACCAGGCTCAGCTGGCTCAACACCTAGAGCGATAGCTGGGAAAGTATCGGTTACCAAGTTGATCCACAAAAGATGAACTGGCTGTAAGACATCCCAACCAAACAAGGTTGATAGGAAGATAGTTAATACTTCAGCAGTATTGGCAGAAAGTAGGTACTGAATAGTCTTTTGAATATTTGAGAAGACCTTACGTCCTTCTTCAACTGCAACGATAATAGTCGCAAAGTTATCATCTGCAAGGATCATGTCAGATGCACCCTTAGAAACCTCTGTACCAGTGATTCCCATACCGATACCGATATCGGCTGTTTTCAGAGCTGGTGCATCATTGACACCGTCACCTGTCATGGCAACGACTTTACCTTGTTTTTGCCAAGCCTTCACAATACGAACCTTGTGCTCTGGAGACACACGGGCATAAACAGAGTATTGACCAACTACTTTTTCAAAGTCTTCATCAGATAGTTCGTTGAGCTCAGCACCAGTTAAAACGTGACCTTCTGTATCATTTGCATCAATGATTCCCAAACGTTTAGCAATAGCTTCTGCAGTGTCTTGATGGTCACCCGTAATCATGATTGGACGGATTCCAGCTTCCTTGGCTACACGAACAGCCTCAGCTGCCTCAGGACGTTCAGGGTCAATCATTCCAATCAAACCAGTGAAGATTAAATCATTTTCAAGCTCTTCAGAAGTCAGATTTTCTGGAATACTATCAATAATCTTATAAGCACCAGCAAGGACACGCAAGGCTTGGTGAGCCATTTCAGAGTTGTTTGTGTGAATGAGGTTTGTAACCTTCTCATCAATCGGAGCAATATCCCCAGCCTTATCACGAAGAACACAACGTTTCAAGAGTTGGTCTGGCGCACCTTTGACTGCTACAAGGAAACGACCATCTGGCAACGGGTGAACCGTTGACATGAGCTTACGTTCAGAATCAAATGGCAACTCAGCCACACGAGGATATTTCTCTAAGAATCCTTTGACATCGTAGCCCTTGTCCAAGGCATATTGGATAAAGGCTGTTTCGGTTGGGTCACCAATCAAGTTACCTTCCACATCAATCTTAGTATCATTAGCCAAGACTACTGAACGTAGAAGCGGCATTTCAAGACCCAGTTCAATGTCATCAGCTGAGTCATGTAGGACTGCATCGTAGAAGACTTTTTCGACTGTCATCTTGTTCATAGTCAGCGTACCAGTCTTATCAGAAGCGATGATTTCAGTTGAACCAAGTGTTTCTACTGCTGGCAACTTCCGAACGATAGAGTTTCGTTTGGCTAAAACTTGAGTACCTAGGGCAAGAACGATGGTTACGATAGCAGGAAGCCCTTCTGGAATGGCTGCAACAGCAAGCGCAACAGAGGTCATCAACTCACCAAGTGGATCTTTCCCTTGAATGAAAACACCCACTACAAAAGTAACAAGGGCAATGACCAAAATTGCATAGGTCAAGACCTTAGAAAGGTTGTTCAAGTTTTGTTTGAGTGGTGTATCAGTCTCATCCGCATCTTGAAGCATACCAGCAATATGACCAACTTCAGTATACATACCAGTATTGACAACAACACCAAGACCACGACCATAAGTAACGTTAGAGTTTTGGAAGGCCATGTTGACACGATCACCGATACCAGCATCTGTAGCAAGTTCAACTGTCAAGTCTTTTTCGACTGGCACAGACTCACCTGTAAGAGCTGCTTCTTCGATTTTAAGAGAGTTGGCTTCTAGCAAACGTAGGTCTGCAGGTACAACATCACCTGCTTCGAGGGCAACGATATCACCAGGAACCAATTCTTTTGAATCAATCTCAGCCATGTGACCATCGCGAAGAACGCGGGCAGCTGGACTTGACATGGATTTGAGGGCTTCGATGGCTTCTTCGGCTTTTCCTTCTTGGTAAACACCAAAGGCAGCGTTAATGATAACCACGGCTAGGATGATAATGGCATCTGCGATATCTTCCCCACCAGAAGTCACAACTGACAAAATAGCTGCCGCAACTAGGATGATAATCATCAAATCCTTAAATTGCTCGATAAATTTGACCAGGATTGATCGTTTCTCGCCTTCTTCGAGTTCATTGTGGCCAAATTCTGCAAGGCGCTTTTCCGCCTCACTTGATGACAAACCTTGCTCGGTCGCATCCACAGCCTTCAAGACCTCTTCAGGACTCTGAGTGTAAAACGCTTGGCGTTTTTGTTCTTTTGACATGTGTCTCCTCCTTGACATTGTGTGCAAAACAGACTCTCTTTTTCCTCATCGCATCTTTTCACGACAAACAAAAAGAGACCTGTTAATCATAACAAGTCTCGCTGTTTAAGATAGTGCCGGAAAGCATACTTTTCAGTATAAAATTCGGAATGACGACACTATCACAGGTTTCTGCCAGCTACTCCCTTGAGTAGTACTATTATACCAAATTTTGAAAAGTTTTCAAAGAGTAAAAACTGCCTTATTTGAATTTTCCCTTGAAAACCAGTATAATGGTAGAATGCTATATGACTAGAAAGGAAGTTGAATGAAGCAATCTATCTCAAATCTCAAGTTAGCTGAACGTGGGGCCATTATCAGTATTTCGACCTATTTGATCTTGTCTGCAGCCAAATTAGCAACTGGGCACCTCCTCCATTCATCCAGTTTGGTGGCAGATGGTTTTAACAACGTATCGGATATCATTGGAAATGTGGCCCTCTTGATTGGGATTCGGATGGCGCGCCAGCCTGCAGACCGAGACCACCGTTTTGGCCACTGGAAGATTGAGGATTTGGCTAGCTTAATCACTTCCATCATCATGTTTTATGTCGGTTTCGATGTACTTCGGGATACCATTCAAAAAATTCTCAGTCATGAAGAAACGGTCATTGATCCTCTTGGTGCAACTCTAGGAATTATGTCTGCAGCAATCATGTTTGTGGTCTATCTCTACAATACTCGTCTCAGTAAGAAATCCAACTCCAAGGCACTGAAGGCTGCCGCTAAGGACAATCTTTCTGATGCTGTCACCTCACTTGGTACTACCATTGCCATCCTAGCCAGCAGTTTCAATTATCCCATTGTGGATAAACTGGTTGCTATCATCATCACTTTCTTTATCTTGAAAACTGCCTATGATATCTTTATCGAGTCTTCCTTTAGTCTTTCAGATGGTTTTGATGACCGTCTGCTTGAGGAATATCAAAAGGCCATTATGGAAATTCCCAAAATCAGCAAGGTTAAGTCCCAAAGAGGTCGTACCTACGGTAGCAACATCTACCTGGATATTACGCTGGAAATGAATCCCGACTTGTCTGTTTATGAGAGTCATGAAATCGCGGATCAAGTCGAGTCTATGCTGGAGGAACGTTTTGGAGTCTTTGATATCGATGTCCATATCGAACCAGCACCTATACCTGAGGATGAGATTTTGGACAATGTCTATAAAAAATTGCTTATGCGTGAACAATTGATTGACCAAGGAAATCAACTGGAAGAACTCTTGGCTGATGATTTTGTCTATATTCGTCAGGATGGAGAACAGATGGATAAAGAGGCATATAAAGCCGAAAAAGACTTGAATTCTGCTATCAAGGATATCCAAATCACTTCCATCAGTCAGAAAACAAAACTCATCTGCTATGAGTTAGATGGTATCATCCATACCAGTATCTGGCGCCGTCACGAAACTTGGCAAAATATCTTTCATCAAGAAACTAAAAAAGAAGACAAACAATGACCCTATCCAATGGATAGGGCCTTTTTGATTATTCTACTTTAAGCAAAGACAGACTATGACGGTTTGGAAGATTTGCTTTTCGAAGCTTGTTTTGCCTCTTTTCTTGCTTGACGATTTTGTTCGATACGCCATTCTCTTTCATAGTATTTCATGATCTCATAGACCCTTTCAGGAAGTCCTACATCTAGTAGAAAGATAGGGATGATTAAATCTGCTGGCTGATGAAAAGGGCAACACCTTCTCTTCAGTAGAGCTAGAAGTGATTGAGATTTCTCATTTTCCTTGTTTTTAAAATAAACTTCAATCCGATAGGAATCCCTGTACTTCCCTCGAATCCGAGAGAAAGAAAATTCCTCTACATCAGCCCAAGCATAGAAATGACTGGCTTTCTTTGGATTCGGTTTGTAGTAAAATCCCTGAACAGTAAATTTCAAATATTCCTTGTCCGAACTTAAAAGTCTGTAAATCAGATAAACTCCTACTCCAGCATAAAAAAGTAAAACCAGCATTAACAAAAGACTTATCGTATGAAATCTGGTTCCCTTTTGTGAATGCGAGTGGAAATAATAAAGAGATAACAAGAAGAAAAGCTCGGAAAAAAAGCCAAACAAAGCGTTCCAAATGATTTTCTTGGGACTACGTTTAATGACTTTTTCTTCCATCATGTCAACTCACTTAGATATTCATAGCGTTCATATTTTTCAAGGAGTGCTTCGTTTTTCTCATCTAGTTCTTTTTGGAGAGTAGCCAGCTTACCAAAGTCGGACCCATTAGCCTGCATCTCCTCTTCAATAGCAGCGATACGATTTTCCAAAGCTTCAATATCGCCTTCAATACTTGCCCACTCCTGCTTTTCTTGGTAGGTCATGCGTTTCTTGTCTTCTCGAACCTTAACGACTTTTTCCTTTTCGGCTTTTTGCACTTGATTGGCCATCTCTGTTTCAAAGACTTTTTCATCAAGATAATCGGTATAATGACCAAAGAAAGGACGAATCTTGCCATCCTCAAAAGCGAGAATCTTGGTCGCTACCTTATCTAAGAAATAACGGTCATGGCTAACTGTCAAAACTGGACCAGCAAAACCTTGCAAGAAATTCTCCAAAACTGTCAAGGTTGCAATATCCAAATCATTGGTTGGCTCATCTAAAAGAAGAACATTTGGTTTTTCCAAGAGCAATTTGAGAAGATAAAGACGTTTTTTCTCTCCCCCTGACAATTTCTCAATCAAGGTTCCATGCGTCGAACGTGGGAAAAGAAACTGCTCCAGCAGCTCTGCAATCGAAGTCGTAGAACCACCGCTGGTCTTGACCTCTTCTGCCACTTCCTGCAAATAATTAATCACTCGCTTGCTTTCATCCAAGCCCTCAATTTGCTGAGAGAAATAGGCGATGCGAACAGTTTCCCCAATCACAACTTGTCCTTCAGTTGGCTCAAGACTTCCTGTAATCAGATTGAGCAGAGTTGATTTCCCAACACCGTTATCCCCAACGATTCCGATACGATCTTTGGCCTGCACCAAGAGATTAAAATCTTGCAAAATAGGCTTGTTTTCATAGGCAAAAGAAACATCCTGAAACTCGATAACTTTCTTCCCAATCCGACTGGTTTCAAAGTTCATAGTCAAGTCTGTCTCAGCAGTACTGCCTGAAACTTCCTTTTTCAGGTCATGGAAACGATTGATACGAGCCTGCTGCTTGGTCGCACGCGCCTGCGGTTGTCTGCGCATCCAGGCCAATTCTTGTTTGTAGAGTTGTTCTTTTTTGTGAAGAAGAACCGCGTCGCGCTCATCCTGTTCTGACTTTAGGCGAACATAGTCCTGATAATTGCCCTGATATTCGGTCAAGCCTGCGCGATCCAATTCGAAAATCCGAGTTGACAAAGCGTCTAGGAAATAGCGATCGTGGGTGATAAAAAGGACGGTCTTCTTAGAATTTTTCAAAAAGAGGGTCAGCCACTCAATAGTCGCAATATCCAGATGGTTGGTCGGCTCATCCAAAAGCAAGAGGTCGTGGTTGCCAAGAAGAACTTGCGCCAACTGGACCCGTCTTCTTAGGCCACCTGACAATTCCCCGACAGGAGTAGATAATTCCTGAATGCCCAGCTTGCTAAGAACCGTCTTGACCTGACTCTCAATTTCCCAAGCTTGGAGAGAGTCCATTTCCGCCATAACCCGTTCCAAACGCGCCTGCTTGTCCTCACTGTAGTTGAGCATGATCAATTCATACTCACGAATAAGCTGTATCTCCTTGAGATCGCTGGATAGGACTGTATCCAATACCGTCTTGCTATCATCAAAATCAGGATCTTGGGTCAAGTAACCAATCTGGTAATCATTCTTAGCTGAAAAGGGACTGACATCCCCATCAAAGCCAGAAACACCAGAAAGAACATCTAAAAGGGTGGTCTTCCCTGTTCCATTGACACCAATCAGACCAATTCTGTCTAGGTCATGGATAATAAAGGAAATATCCTTAAAAACGGTCTTGTCACCGACGGATTTACTTAGTTTTTCAACGATAAAATCACTCATTTTTTCTCCCTCAGATAAGCATGGATGGCTTGTCGGTCATTTTCCAATGTTCCATCGACAATGGCATATTCAATTTCTGTTAAAATCTCTCCCAAGTCTGGGCCCGGCTGATAGTCATATTCCTTAATCAAAATACCACCGTTGATTTGGATTTCTTTCTTGTCATGAATGGTCAAACTCTGATAGGTTTCTGTGATGGCTTGTGGGTTGACTTCTTTTCCTTGGGCCTGACGAAGATTTTCAGCCTGTAAAAGTAAATCCAAGTCAAAGCGATAACAATCGCGCTTGCTCAATTCTCCCTTTTCACGCAAGGCCAAAATAGTCAGCAAATCCTGAACTTGCTTGGCAAACTGACGTGAGGTCTTCCAAGCTTTCAAAAATGGCTGCGCATTTTCAATCTCCAAAGCCCACAGTAAAGCCGCCCAGGCTTGTTCAGAGGATTCAAAGGTGAAATCAGTCTCCAAATCAAACAGTCTGTTAAGCTTGTCCTGGCTAGCTGCCATATCAGGGAGATAGTCATAAGCTTGACTCTCAATCATGGAAGCCAAGCCCCTTCTCCAAAATGGAGCCAGCAAGAGTTTATCAAACTCAACGAAGGTACGCTCCACAGAAATTTTCTCCAAAAGTGGCGTCAAAGTCTTCATAGCTTTAAATGTTTCTGACTCAAGCTCAAAGCCAAGACTAGCCTGAAAACGAAAACCACGCATAATCCGCAGAGCGTCTTCGTTGAAACGCTCACTAGCCACTCCAACTGCTCGTAAGACTTGCTTTTCCAAATCTTCTAAACCATGGAACAAGTCAATGATTTCTCCTGTCTCATCCAAGGCAAAGGCATTGACTGTAAAATCACGGCGTTTGAGATCTTCTTCTAGCGAACGCACAAAGGAAACCGCACTGGGTCTGCGATAGTCCACATAGACATCCTCTGTCCGAAAAGTGGTTACCTCATACTCCTCATCCCCATCTAAGACCAAGACGGTTCCATGTTCGATTCCGATATCGGCTGTTCGAGGAAAAATCTGCTTGGTCTCTTCTGGATAAGAAGACGTCGCAATATCCACATCATGGATGGGACGATTGAGAAGGGCATCTCTGACGGAACCCCCAACAAAATAGGCCTCAAAGCCTGCTTCTTTAATTTTTTCTAATACTGGTAAAGCCTTCTGAAATTCAGAAGGCATTTGCGTTAATCTCATAATAAGTGTTCTAATCCATAGACAAGCTCATGACGCTTGACAACTTCTTTAATTCCCAAATTCACCCCTGTCATGAAGGAGCTACGATCATAGGAGTCATGACGGAGGGTCAATCCTTCTCCTTGATTTCCAAAGATGACTTCCTGATGGGCTACCAAACCTGGCAAACGAACTGAGTGAATACGCATGCCATCAAAATCAGCACCACGGGCACCTGTAATCAATTCTTCCTCATCAGGCGCACCTTGCTGGGTAGACTCTCGAACTTCTGCCATTAACTCAGCTGTTTTAATAGCTGTTCCACTCGGGGCATCCTTTTTCTTGTCATGATGGAGCTCGATAATCTCCACATTTGGGAAATATTTAGCAGCCTGCCTTGCAAATTGCATGAGTAAAACAGCACCCAAGGCGAAATTTGGAGCTATCAAACCACCCAAATCTTGGGCACGAGAAAATTCTTTTAGCTCTGCAATTTCTTCACTTGTGAAACCAGTCGTTCCAACTACTGGAGCAAAGCCATTTTCAAGAGCAAAGCGTGTATTTTCATAGGCAACAGCTGGTGTAGTAAAGTCTACCCAGACATCCGCTTCAAAATCGACCAAATCAGCCTTATCCTTGAAAACAGGAATTCCCTGCCATTCTGAATCAGACTCAAAAGGATCCAAAACTGCTACCAAGTCCAAGTCTGGATCAGCCAAGACCATCTGACAAGCAGCCTGGCCCATCTTTCCCTTAAAACCAGCAATAATTACTCGAATACACATCTCTACTCCTGTCTAAGATACAAAGCCTGCAAGAACACAAAGTGAAAATAGGAGTTCTGATCAAGGAGTAGATACTCCTTGGAAGACCTATCTTTTTCACACAGGATAACAGGCGTGTTCAATTATCAAGATACAAAGGACCTTAGTTGCCCATGAAAAATATGGGATGGCGCTGACTTTCCATGAAAGCCAAGACAAGCATCTTTTTTCAAGAGGCAGGTAGTCCGGTTCAATTGCTATTTCTTAACTAGCCTAGAAACGCCAACTAAATCACTGGAATATAACCCAGAGCAATACTTCCTGCTCCTAGGTGTGTTCCAATGACACTACCAAATGTAGCAAGTGAAACATCCATACCTACTCCAGATTCAAGTAAGTGCTGACGCAATTCCTCAGCCTTTTCAGGGGCATTTCCGTGAATGACAATGATACGATATTGGCCTGAAGCTGTGGCTTCCTTGATAATCTCAATTAAGCGCTTGGTTGCTTTCTTTTCAGTACGAACTTTTTCGTATACTTCAATCACACCTTGGTCGTTGAAATATAGGATCGGCTTAATGCTTAGCAGATTGCCCAAAATCGCAGCTCCATTTGAAAGGCGTCCCCCTTTAACCAAGTGGTCCAAGTCATCCACCATGATGAAAGCAGATGTGTGACTAATCTGAATAGCTAGCTTATCCTGAATGATGGCAAAATCATCGCCCTGGTCTCGCCAGTTAAAGACACTTTCAACCATGATACCCAGAGGAGCACTTGTAATCAAAGTGTCTGGGAAGGCAATGGTTAAGCCCTCATATTCTTCTATCATATACTGGATATTTTGGTAAAAACCTGAAATTCCAGAAGATAGGAAAAGCCCCAAAACATGTGTATAGCCTTGTTCTTTGAGCGAAGTTAGAATCTCATCTAACTTTGCAATACTTGGTTGACTGGTCTTAGGCAATTCAGAAGCCTGAGCCATTTTTTGGTAAAATTCCTCAGCAGTCAGATTGATGCCTTCGACATACTCCTCACCATCAATATTGACAGGAATATCCAAGACATACAAATCTTCTCTTTGCAAGGTCTTTGCACTGAGATAGGCAGAAGAATCTGTGATAACAGCTAATTTCATATTAGAACTCCAAATTGATTCCTGGTAAGTCTAATGCAATTTCAGTTACTTCGTAAGTCAAACGGTTGAGCATGTTCAAACATGGACGAGCCAAAGTTTCAACTTCCTCTTGATTAAACTCACTTGGTTCATTGACAATACGACCTTCCACATGGTTAACTTGGGAAATCGTTCCACTGATAACAAATTTGTCAAAGACAATCATAAAACTTAAGACAACCACTAAAGAAGTCACTTGATTTTCTTGGTCATGTTGGAGTAATTGGAAGTTCACATCCACCTTAGTTTCAGGAGCTCCATTTTCATTTTCCCATTCAAAATTACGCGCATCAAAATGATACTGACTAACAAATTCTTGTTCACGTTTAAGATTCATGTCTTTCTCCCTCGGCTACAATATTATAAGCTATTGTACCATAATTTTTTATTTTCATCTAGTTTTCTAGGATTTAGTCAATCCCGATTTCAGCTCGAACTACGTCTGCGATGGTATCAACATAGTAGTCCACTTCTTCTGTTGTAGGCGCTTCTGCCATGACACGCAAAAGGGGCTCTGTTCCACTTGGGCGAACAAGAATACGCCCATTCCCTGCCATTTCTTCTTCCATCTTCTCGATGATAGCCTTGATAGCTGGAACTTCCATAGCCTTTTCCTTCATGGCATTTTCCACTCGGATATTGACTAATTTTTGTGGATAGATAGTTACTTCTGCAGCCAACTCTGACAAGCTCTTACCAGTTTCCTTCATGATTTTTGTCAATTGGACAGCTGATAATTGACCATCACCCGTTGTATTGTAGTCCATCAAGATGATGTGACCAGACTGTTCACCACCGAGGTTGTAGCCTGATTTTCTCATTTCTTCCACAACATAGCGATCGCCAACTGCAGTCACTGCCTTGTTAATGCCTTCACGGTCCAAGGCCTTGTGGAAACCAAGGTTGGACATAACAGTTGTCACGATTGTATTTTGGGCCAATTGTCCTTTTTCAGAAAGGTATTTCCCGATGATGTACATAATCTTGTCACCATCAACGATGTCGCCATTTTCATCAACAGCAATCAAACGGTCACTGTCTCCGTCAAAGGCCAAACCAATAGCTGAGCCGCTTTCTTTGACCACATCTTGAAGAGCTTCTGGGTGAGTTGAACCAACATTAAGGTTGATGTTAAGACCATCTGGTGTTTCCCCGATAACAGTTAATTGAGCGCCAAGGTCTGCAAAGATTTGACGGGCACTTGTAGACGCCGCACCGTTTGCTGTGTCCAAGGCAACCTTCATTCCCTCAAGAGGAGTTCCAGTTGAAACAAGGTAGCCTTCATACTTACGCAAGCCTTCTGGATAATCTACCAAGGTTCCCAAGCCTTCTGCACTTGGACGAGGAAGAGTATCTTCCGCAGCGTCTAGCAAGGCTTCAATTTCTGCTTCTTTTTCATCGTCCAGTTTGAAGCCATCACCGCCAAAGAACTTAATTCCGTTATCAAGGGCTGGATTGTGGCTAGCAGAAATCATGACACCAGCACTTGCTCCTTCAGTTTTTACCAAGTAAGCTACTGCTGGTGTTGCCAAAACACCTAGTTTGTATACGTGAATACCAACTGAAAGAAGACCAGCTACCAAGGCAGATTCTAGCATTTCCCCAGAAATACGTGTATCACGTCCTACAAAAACTTTCGGTGCTTCCGTTTCATGTTGGCTAAGAACATAGCCTCCAAAACGTCCTAGTTTAAAGGCCAATTCTGGCGTTAATTCTACGTTAGCTTCTCCACGGACTCCATCAGTCCCAAAATATTTACCCATTTTTATAAAATCCTTTTCCTATTTTTAATTCGTTTTTGAACTAGTTGCTTTCGTTGACGAAGATGTCTCCGACGAACTGCTTGTTGTTGAATTTGATGTGCTTGAACTTGGTGCTACTGGTTTTGTAGTCACCTTCATTGTCGTGTCGAACGGAGTAATAACTGCCGGTAAGACAACACCATTGCGATCGATTGCCTGCAAAGGTACTGAACCACTGTAATTACCTGTTATTCGTTCGCTGGTTGGTAAAAGCGCAATAACTTTGTCAATCTTAGCTAATGTTTCCTGGTCAGTTGTGACCGAAACTCGTTCGTTTGACACGGTTATACTATCAATTTGTAACTTGGGATCAATCTGGCTTTGGTCAACTTGTGGCACAACAAGCATCCCATCTCGCTTAACCTTCTTCCCAACTTTCACTGTAATCTTTTGAGGCGTTGCCACAGCGGTCAATCCACTTGGAAGATTTTCAATATTCAAGGGAACTTCAATCGTTCCAACACTGGCATCCGTCAAATCAGCAGTTACCTTAAACTTACGAGTGCTCTCCTGCATTTCGCTGGCCAAGGTCACACGATTGGCTCCGGTTAATACCACTGAAACTTCTGATGCAAATCCGCTAATGAAATACTGGTCATCATCATAGTGAATAACGATAGGAACGTTCGTTATCGTATTGGTGTAAGTTTCTGATTTAACCTGCCTTGCGGTATTACTATTTTGAAAGTTGGTTGACGTTGCATAGATGAATAAGATACAAGCAAAAAAGAGAGATGAAATGATGTATAGACTATTTTTTCTCATATTTCCAACCTCCTAACAAACGGTCCTTGAAACTGACTTTTTCCTCAACGGCTGGCAAAAGAATTGCTCGTAGCTCTGCTTCAAATTCTTCAATCGTCAAGTCGTGCTTGAAAACACCGTTATAGGTAATAGAAATGCCACCTGTTTCCTCTGAGACGATGAAGGTCAAGGCATCGGATACTTCTGACAAACCGATAGCCGCCCGGTGTCTGGTCCCAAATTCCTTGGAAATCCCTGTGCTTTCTGTCAAGGGCAGATAGGCAGAGGTGACTGCAATCCGATTTTCTCTGATAATCACAGCACCATCGTGTAGGGGAGTGTTGGGGATAAAGATATTAATAAGGAGTTCAGCTGAAATATTGGCATCCAAGGGAATTCCTGTCGCGATGTATTCTTGTAAGGTCCGAACTCGTTGAATGGCAACCAGAGCACCAATCTTACGAGGACTCATGTATTCAACTGACTTGACAAAGGCACGAATCATTTGCTCTTCTGAACTAATTTGAGTAGTAGAAAAGAAATCTGTTGCCCTTCCCAAACGTTCCAAACCAGTCCGAATCTCTGGAGAGAAGATAACAACCGCAGCAATAACCCCATAGGTGATAATCTGATTAATCAACCAAGAAATCGTTGTTAAACCAAGGATATTGGCTACAACCTGGGCTAATACAAAGATCACGACCCCACGCACCAAAATCATAATCTTGGTGCCAGCTATCGCTTTTGTAAAACGATATAAAATATAGGCCACAATCAAAATATCAAACAGATTGATGGCAATACTCCAAGGACTAGAAAACAAGCTAGTCCAATATTGCAGGTTGGATAATTGTTGAAAGTTCATCTGCTGTCTCCTCTCTGTCCAAACACGTTCCTTTCTATTATACCATTTTTCTGACATTTTTTTCCCTATCCTACTTCATTTTAAATTAAAGAAAAAATATGATAAAATAAACTGACTAGAAAAAAACAAAGGAGAAACCATGTCTCAGCTATATGATATTACCATTGTAGGTGGTGGTCCTGTCGGTCTTTTTGCGGCCTTTTACGCCCACCTACGCCAAGCCAAGGTCCAAATCATCGACTCTCTTCCCCAGTTAGGTGGACAACCTGCCATCCTCTATCCTGAAAAGGAAATCCTAGACGTTCCAGGTTTCCCAAACCTGACTGGAGAAGAATTGACCAACCGTCTAATCGAGCAATTAAATGGCTTTGATACCCCTATTCATCTCAACGAAACGGTTCTTGAGATTGAAAAACAAGATCAAGGCTTTGTAATTACAACTTCTAAAGGAAGTCACCTTTCTAAAACTGTTATCATCGCTATGGGTGGCGGTGCCTTTAAACCACGTCCTCTAGAACTAGAAGGCGTTGAGGGTTATGAAAATATCCACTACCACGTTTCCAACATCCAGCAATATGCTGGTAAGAAAGTGACGATTCTTGGTGGAGGAGACTCGGCTGTGGATTGGGCTTTGGCTTTTGAAAAAATTGCGCCGACTACCCTTGTCCACCGCAGAGATAATTTCCGCGCCTTGGAGCACAGTGTCCAAGCCTTGCAAGAATCATCTGTATCCATCAAGACACCATTCGTCCCTAGCCAACTCCTTGGAGATGGAAAAACGCTCGATAAACTTGAAATCACAAAAGTTAAATCTGACGAAACAGAAACGATTGACCTAGACCACCTCTTTGTCAACTATGGTTTCAAATCTTCTGTCGGTAACCTTAAAAACTGGGGGCTGGACCTCAACCGCCACAAGATTATCGTCAACAGCAAACAAGAATCCAGCCAAGCAGGTATCTATGCTATCGGTGACTGCTGCTACTATGACGGAAAAATTGATTTGATTGCGACAGGACTGGGCGAAGCTCCAACTGCTGTCAACAATGCTATCAACTACATCGACCCTGAGCAAAAAGTGCAACCAAAACACTCTACTAGTTTATAAAAAAGAACCACGAGTCCTACGATTCGTGGTTTTATAGTTCATCGGCTAATTTGTTTATCTTTCTGAGTCTGTGGTTGACACCACTTTTTGTAAGGGGAGTGCTGAGACTATCTGCTAACTGCTGGATAGAGTAGTCTGGGTGCTGAATCCGCAATTGCGCTACCTCCTGCAAATCCACCGGCAGATTTTCTAAGCCCATAATATCTTTAATTTTGCTGATATTGTTGATAGTCTTCATGCTGGCAGAAACTGTCCGAGCGATATTAGCTGTTTCGGCATTATTAGCCCGATTGAGGTCATTACGGGTTTCTCGCAAAATCTTTACTCTCTCAAAGTCATCACGCGCCTGCATGGCTCCGATGACGATCAAGAAGTCCATAATGTCTTCGGCACGCTGGAGATAGGTCACAGCCCCCTTCTTGCGCTCAAGAACCTTGGCATCCAGTAAAAATTGCTGGAGAAGAGAGGCAATCCCTTGCGCGTGGTCCAGATAAACAGAACTGATTTCCAACTGGTACTTGCCTGACTCAGGGTCACGAATGCTTCCATTTGCCAAGAAAGCGCCACAAAGATAAGCACGACCTGCTTCCTCGTCTGATAAAATTGCCTCATCAATACCTGTTTCCAGGCCAAAGAAAGAGTCTGCCAAGTGCAAATCACTCAACAAGTCCTGCACCTTTTCATCTGTAAAAACGGTATAGACTCGATTCTTGCGAAGATTGCTCCGTTGGTGATGGCGAATTTCTGATTTGATTTCATAGAAATGGAGAAAGGACTCATAGAGGTGACGAGCCAATTTAGCATTTTCTGTCACGACAGACAAGGTCAAACCCGAAGTCGAGAGACCGATACTGCCAGACATTTTGATAATGGCAGATAATTCATGCCGGCTCAGATGGTGTTGACCTAAGATTTCTTCTTTTACTGCTACTGTGAAACTCATTTTCTCACCTGTATAATCCGCATCAACTCATCCACGATCAAATCTCCATCGTGAAAGGCACCCCCATTTTCCAGACGAAGGAAGTTAGAGGAAATCACGCGCGGAACTTGCTTACAAAGACCAGCAAAATCATGTTCCACCTGCACTAAGTATTCATCAAAACGGTTGGAATTCATGTATTCCTGAGGCACTTTTTCAATATTCACCAAGACAGTATCGATAAAAGGTCGGCCAAGGTGACGATGCAAGACCTCTACGTGGTCACTATCTGTAAAGTGTTCCGTCTCCCCACGTTGGGTCATGATATTGCAGACATAGGCGATTTCTGCCTTGGTTTCCAAAAGTGCCTGCCCGATTTCCTTAATCACGATATTGGGCAAAATCGAGGTAAAGAGGGAACCAGGTCCGAGGACAATCATGTCACTTTCAAGAATGGTCTGCACTACTCGACGACTGGCCAGAGGCGTATCATCGTTGAGGGTATTGGTCACATAGACATGGTCAATCATGCCTGGATGGTCTGCAATATGACTCTCTCCAGCCACTTCTGTCCCATCCTGAAAGACTGCATGAAGGGTCAATGGATGGTCACTGGAAGGATAAATCTTCCCAGTTGTATGGAAAAATTTGCTCAGTAACTGCATGGCATTATAGGTCGAACCCTGCATTTCTGACAAGCCAGCAATGATGAGATTACCCAATGGATGACCAGCAAAGGCTCCTGCATCTTCAGAAAAGCGATACTGAAAGACTTTCTCATAAAACTTAGGCATATCCGACATGGCCACAAGGACATTGCGGAGATCTCCTGGCGGTGTCAACTGCTGCATGTTTTTTCGGAGTTCACCTGATGAACCACCATCATCGGCCACCGTTACGATAGCAGCGATTTCCACATCTTTTTCACGCAGACTTTTAAGAATGACGGGGATCCCAGTCCCTCCACCAATCACCGTTATCTTTGGTTTTCTCATGAACGGTTTACCGTTTCCTTTCTTCGGTCTTTGTCGCGATGCCCTTCATTAACAGGCCAATTCTTGGATAAGTCCTGCGCCAAGCGTTTAGCAAAGGCCACACTACGGTGTTGCCCACCCGTACAACCCATAGCAATGGTCAAAACGGACTTACCTTCCTTTTGGTAACTTGGCAAAATCGGCTCAATCAAGGCCAACAAATGTTGATAGAAGTCTTCTGACTCAGGGTGATTCATGACATAGTCATAAACTGGTTCATCTACACCCGTTTGGTTTCGCAGTTCTGGAAGGTAGTATGGATTTGGCAAGAAACGGACATCAAAAACCAAGTCTGCATCAATCGGGATTCCATATTTAAAGCCAAAAGACATGACTTCGATACGGAAAGACTGGGCTTGTTCCTGATCAGAAAACTGCTCTGCAATGGTTTTACGCAGTTCACGAGGAGTAAGTTCAGTTGTATCCACCACATTTTGGCTCATATTTTTCAAAGGCGCCAAGAGTTCACGTTCCAGCTTGATGCCATCCAAAATCCGTCCATCTGCAGCTAGTGGGTGACTCCGTCTGGTTTCCTTGTAACGAGCGACCAATTCCTTATCAGCTGCATCCAAAAAGAGAATTTTAAAGTCCAGTTCTTCCTTGTTTTCCAACTCATCCAAAACAGCTTGAATCTCTGAGAAGAAAGAACGGCTACGCATATCTACTACCAAGGCCAACTTATGGTCGTCTTCCTTTGTTTCCACCAACTGCAAAAACTTAGGCAAGAGAGCTGGAGGCATATTATCAATAGTAAAATAACCCAAATCTTCGAAGGACTGAATGGCAACTGTTTTCCCTGCACCACTCATTCCTGTCACAATCACCAAGTGAAGTTGTTTCTTTGTCATCTTTTTCTCCTTATATCAAAAGAAGTTTGGCAGAACCAAACTTCAACTAGCTTATCCAATCTCTGCGATGACTTCGATTTCGACTTTTACATCACGAGGAAGACGAGCTACCTCTACTGCTGAACGAGCTGGAAATTCCTCTTTAAAGGCCGTTTGGTAAACCTCGTTAAAAGGAACAAAGTCGTTCATATCGCTCAAGAAACAAGTTGTTTTGACAACATGGTCAAAGTCAGTTCCTGCCTCTGCCAAAATAGCACCGATGTTTTTTAAGACTTGTTCTGTCTGTTCTTGGATCGTTTCTCCAACGATTTCCCCAGTTTCAGGAGAGAGAGGAACTTGACCACTAGCAAACAAAAGGTTGCCAACGATTTTTCCTTGAACATAGGGTCCGATAGCCTTTGGAGCTTTGTCTGTATGAATTGTTTTTGCCATTTTCTTTTCCTCACAATTTTTCTAAGATTGCATCCCAAGCTTCATCCATCCCTGCCTTGCTGACAGATGAAAAGAGGATAAAGTCATCACTTGGGTCAAAGTTTAATTTCTTTTTGATTGCTGATTCGTGCTTGTTCCATTTACCACGTGGAATCTTGTCCGCCTTGGTCGCCACAATGATGACTGGAATCTCATAATACTTGAGAAATTCGTACATCTGCACATCATCTGCTGATGGGTCATGACGGAGGTCAACTAGACTAACCACCGCACGCAGATTTTCCCGAGTCGTTAGGTATTCCTCAATCATGCGCCCCCACTTTTCACGTTCCTTTTTAGAAACGCGGGCATAACCATAACCAGGCACATCCACAAAGCGCATCTTGTCATCAATGTTAAAGAAGTTGAGAAGTTGAGTTTTACCAGGCTTACCTGACGTACGGGCCAGATTCTTACGATTCAGCATGGTGTTGATAAAGCTAGACTTGCCAACATTTGAACGCCCTGCTAGGGCAATCTCTGGCAGTTCATCCTGTGGGTAGTGGGATTTATTCGCCGCACTGAGCAAGATTTCAGCATTGTGTGTATTGATTTCCATAGTCACCTCTAGGCTGTTTCCAAGATTGGTTTATCCGTTCCATCGACAGCTTCTTTTGTGATGCGAACCAATTTCACATTTTCCTGACTCGGTACTTCAAACATGACATCTAGCATGGTTTCTTCAATAATTGAGCGAAGACCACGCGCACCTGTCTTCCGTTCGATGGCCTTATTGGCGATTTCTTGAAGGGCTTCGTCGTCAAATTCCAACTCGACATCATCATAAGAAAGCAAGGTTTGGTATTGTTTCACCAAGGCATTTCTTGGCTCTTTCAAGATGCGAACCAAGTCATCCACTGTCAATTGCTCCAGAGCTGCAAAGACTGGCAAGCGCCCAATCAACTCTGGGATAATACCAAATTTTTGAATATCTTCTGCGATGATTTCTTGCATGTATGAGCTGTTTTCATCAATCGCTTTATTGTTTTGACCAAATCCGATGACTTTTTCTCCAAGACGTTGTTTGACAATTTCTTCGATACCATCAAAGGCACGACCCACGATGAAGAGGATATTTTTTGTATCCACTTGAATCATCTCTTGTTGTGGATGTTTACGTCCACCTTGAGGTGGTACGCTGGCAACGGTTCCCTCGATAATCTTGAGAAGGGCTTGTTGTACCCCTTCACCAGAAACATCACGTGTGATAGAAACGTTCTCGCTTTTCTTGGCAATCTTGTCAATTTCATCCACGTAGATAATCCCACGCTCTGCACGTTCGATGTTAAAGTCAGCAGCCTGCAATAGTTTGAGAAGGATATTTTCCACATCCTCACCCACATAACCAGCCTCAGTCAGAGCTGTCGCATCTGCAATCGCAAAAGGCACATTCAAGCTCTTAGCCAAGGTCTGAGCAAGGAAAGTTTTCCCTGAACCAGTTGGTCCAATCATCAAGATGTTTGACTTCTGCAAATCCACATCTTCTGACTCTTCACGCGTATCGTGGAAATTAATACGTTTGTAGTGGTTGTAAACAGCTACTGCCAAGGCACGTTTAGCACGATCTTGACCGATTACATAGTGGTTCAAGATATGGAGGAGTTCGATTGGTTTTGGCACCTCAGACAAGTCTGCCAAGACTTCCTCAGCCAACTCCTCTCGAATGATTTCCTGGGCCAACTCCACACATTCATTACAGATAAAGGCGTTGTTCCCAGCGATTATTTTTTGTACTTCTTCTTGGCTTTTGCCACAAAATGAGCAATAAACCATCATATCATTATTCCTATTTGTAGGCATGATTTCCTTCCGTTCTATTCTATACTGTCATTCTATCTAAAATAAGGTCATGTAAAAAGCATGGATACTATTGACCAAATTGGTAAAGGCATTTAACCAGAGCAGGACAGAAAGTCCATAGCGCTTTTTACGAAAAGCCTGTGCTCCTGCAAGCAAGCAGACCAAGCACAGCATGGCTGTGAAAAAACCAAATATACTACGTTCCATTAGACTTCCTTTCTCTTGCGGTATTGGATGGTAAAATCATAAGGATTTTTCTCATCTTTGGTATAGGATTTGCTTGAAATCGTCTCAAAAAGAGACAAGTCAAACTCTTCAGGAAAATAGGTATCTCCTTCCACCCGAGCATGAATTTGAGTCACAATCACTTCATCAAGGTAGGGTTCAAAAGCCTGAAAAATCTGCTTTCCACCAAGAATATAGAGATTCTTTTCTTGAGCCTGATACCAGCCCAAGACAGACTGGACATCATAAAAAGTAGTAACCCCATCTATCTTTTCTTCCAAATTACGCGTCAAAATCAAGGTCTCCCGTTTTGGAAGCAGTCGACGTCCCATCCCATCAAAGGTCACGCGTCCCATCAAGATAGTATGATTCAGAGTTGTTTCTTTAAAGTGTTGCAATTCTGCTGGCAAATACCAAGGCAGACGATTGTCCTTACCAATCACACCCTCTTCATCCTGGGCCCAAATAGCTACAATTTTCTTAGTCATGCTTCCATCCTTTTCACTGATAGTACTATTTTATCAAAAAACTCAAAAAAAGACTGGTTTGGAATGCGTTCAGTTTGATAGAAAAGAAGCAGGCTAGCTTTAGCCTGCTTCTCCGGTCCCTAGGACATACGTTTCTTTGCTTCTGATTCAATTTTTTTGACTACTTCTTGAATGTTCAAGCCAGTTGTATCAAGGTAGACAGCGTCCTCTGCTTGTTTGAGAGGTGAAGTCTCACGATGGCTATCCTTGTAGTCACGCTCAGCAATCTCCTCTTTTAGGGTTTCAAGGTCTGTTTCAATTCCCTTGGCAATATTTTCCTTGTAACGACGCTCTGCTCTTTCATCAACAGAAGCTACTAGGAAAATTTTCAATTCTGCTTTTGGCAATACAACAGTCCCAATATCGCGACCATCCATGACAATCCCACCTTGCTGGGCAATCTCTTGTTGGAGAGAAACTAGTTTCTCACGTACTTCAGGAATTGCTGCAATAGCTGAAACATGATTGGTAACTTCATTTTCACGAATAGGATGGGTAATATCCACATCTCCTACAAAGACAAGTTGTTCTCCAGTTTCTGAGCGCCCAAAACTGATTGGATGCTGGTCCAATAAGGCTAAAAGTTCCTCAATCTCTTCCAATCCTAACTGGTGTTTCAGAGCCATATAGGTCGCTGCACGATACATAGCACCTGTATCTAGATAGGTGTAACCAAAATTTTTAGCAATAATCTTAGCAACCGTACTCTTACCGCTTGAAGCTGGACCATCGATAGCAATTTGAATTGTTTTCATATCAACTCCTATTTGATTTTGATAACATCACCTGGATTAGCAAACCAAGACCCTGTAGCCATATGCCCAGGATTCAAGGCCTCTAGCTGAGCAATCGAGATTCCTGCACGAGCGGCAATGGTTGCTTCTCCTTCTCCAGCCTGAACTGTAATTGTCCCTTCACTATCAGTATGCTCTTCAGAATGTCTTTCACTAGAAGAGCTCTCTGTAGAAGTTGCTTCTTCAGTCTTGCTAGATGAAGATGCGGATTCTTCTGTTACAGAGGTTGAAACAGGGGCAGATGAATCATAAAAATCTTTCAAGGCTGCTGTACGATTACTCCCTCCACTTGAAAGGTAAATCAATACTATTATCATTACTACAACAATCACGAAAAAGAGACTAGCTAGAATCGTCAAGACACGATTTGCAACAATACCTGTACCTTTTTGATTACGTTGACGTCGTTCCGTTCTTGTCTGTTCTTCCTGATTCTCATAAATATCTTCTTGCCACGGTTCTTTTGCCATACCTTACTCCTTGTTTTTTTTTACTTTTCTTATTACAATATAAATATGAAAATCACACTTATACCTGAACGCTGCATTGCCTGTGGGCTTTGCCAAACTTATTCTGAATTATTTGATTACCACGATAATGGAATCGTGCGTTTTTACGATGACCCTGACCAACTAGAAAAAGAAATCTCTCCTAGTCAGGACGTCGTAGAAGCTGTTAGAAACTGTCCGACACGTGCCTTGATTAAAGATTAACTCTAATATCGATAAGAACGTTCCACTCCTTCTAGTTTAGCATATTTCCATGCAAAATTATAGTCTTTTCTCTTTATTTTTTTCTGTAAAATCAGGAAGGTCACTTTTTTCTTTGACAAGATAAAGTGGTCTTTTTTTAGTCTCTAGATAAATCTTACTGATATACTTGCCGAGAATCCCAATGGTCAAGAGTTGGATTCCCCCAAGAAAGAGAATGACAGCCATCAGAGAGGTCCAACCTGATGTCGAATTGCCCAAAATAAGGGTCCGAACCACAACGAAAAAGGTCATAAGCAGAGAAATAAAACAAGATAGGAGACCAGCCACAAAGGCGATAATCAAGGGAAAATCTGAAAAATTAACAATCCCTTCAATGGAGTAGAAAAAGAGTTGCCTAAAACTCCAACTGGTCTTGCCAGCCTGCCTTTCGACATTTGGATAGTCCAGATAGTGGGTTTTAAAGCCGACCCAGGCAAAGAGTCCCTTGGAAAAACGATTGGACTCAGTCAAGCTTAAAATGGCATCCACTACAGATCTTCTCATCATGCGAAAATCACGGACACCTGACGGCAGGGCTACTGGACTAATTTTTTTCATGAAGCCGTAAAAGAGATTGGCACAAACACTGCGAAAGAAGGGTTCTCCCCCTCGACTGGTTCTGCGTGTTCCAACACAGTCCAAGTCTGCATTTTTGTCTAGTAGAGCTTTCATCTCAAGCAACATACTAGGAGGATCTTGGAGGTCTGCATCCATCACCACCACCAAATCTCCTGTCGCATATTGCAAGCCTGCATAGAGAGCTGCTTCTTTGCCAAAATTTCGCGAGAAAGAAATATAATGAACTGCCGGATTTTGCTCCCGATAGGACTTTAAGAGTTCCAAGGTCCCATCACTTGATCCATCATCGACAAAGACATACTCGATTTCTGTTTCCAAATCTGGAAGTAAAGCTTCCAAAGCCTGATAAAAAAGAGGAAGTACTTCCTCTTCGTTTAAACAGGGGACAATGATTGACATCACCATCTTAGTCTTCAAATCCATTTGGATGCTTGCTTTGCCAACGCCATGCGTCTTCACACATTTGGGTGATGCCTAATTCTGCTTCCCAGCCCAGTTCTGCTTTGGCTTTTGCAGGATCTGAATAGCAGGCTGCGATATCCCCTGGGCGACGGTCTACGATGCGGTAAGGAATTGGGCGTCCCACTGCTTTTTCCATATTTTGGATAATTTCAAGAACTGAGTAGCCTTTACCTGTTCCAAGGTTATAAACGTTTAGACCTGAACCTTTTTGGATTTTTTTCAGAGCTGCAACGTGACCTTTGGCCAAATCGACGACGTGGATATAATCACGAACACCAGTTCCATCTTCCGTATCGTAATCGTCTCCAAACACTTGCACTTGCTCTAATTTCCCAACGGCTACTTGAGTCACATATGGCAAGAGGTTGTTTGGAATACCATTTGGATTTTCTCCTAGGTCTCCACTTTCATGAGCTCCGATTGGGTTAAAATAACGAAGCAAGACCACATTCCATTCTGAGTCTGCCTTGTAGATATCTGTCAAAATTTCCTCAAGCATAAGCTTAGTGCGGCCATATGGATTAGTCACTGAAAGTGGGAAATCTTCCAAGATTGGCACTGTATGAGGATCTCCGTAAACTGTCGCAGAAGAACTGAAAATGATGTTTTTACAGTTGTTTTCTTCCATGACCTTCAAAAGACTAACAGTTCCAGCAATATTGTTGTCATAGTAGGCAAGAGGAATACGGGTTGATTCGCCGACAGCCTTCAAACCAGCAAAGTGAATGACACCAGTTGGTTCTTCTTGTTTGAAAATGTCACGAAGAGTATCTGTATCACGGATATCTGCCTCATAGAAAGGCACTTCAACTCCTGTAATTCTCTCAACAACTTCTAAACTTTTTCTGTTACTATTCACAAGGTTATCCACCACAACAACTTGATGACCTGCTTGGATTAACTCAATAACTGTGTGGGTTCCGATAAAACCTGCTCCACCCGTTACCAAAATCTTTTCTTGCATCTTTTTTCCTCGATTCTCGGATTATTTTTTCTTATTTTACCATTTTTGATAGGGAATGTCATTTGCCATCCTAGAGGGGAGACTAAAATTTCAGTAAAATGCTTATTCGCTTTTTACTCGTTTGACATAGTTTTCAATTGGGTAATTTAGAGGGTCCAAGGTCAACTCCTTTTCTTGGATCAGTTGAGCTAGATGGTAGCCAATGATAGGACCCGTTGTGAGGCCTGATGAACCTAGTCCACTGGCTGCATAGACACCTGACAATTCTGGAACCTCTCCAAAGAAAGGAGAGAAATCACTGGTATAGGCACGGATTCCCACACGTTCACCAGATGATTTCGCTTCTGCCAAGGTTGGGTAGTGAGGAAAGGCTGCCTCCTCCATTTTCTGGAGTAAAGTTTCATCTACCGTCAAATCAAATCCCATGTCATTTTCATGAGTAGCACCTAAGGACAATTTCCCACCTGTAAAAGGAATCAAATCCCACTCCCCCTCGGGCATAACAACAGGGTAGGATTCCAGGTCTTGAACAAGTTGATAGTCTCGTAATTGCCCTTTTTGAGGGCGAACATCCACTTCATATCCCAAGGGTTCTAATATTTGTCCCAACCAAGCTCCCGTCGCCAAAATAACCTGATCAAACACCTCTTCGCCAATCTGGTAACCTGATGCTAAAGGTGTCAGAGTTACTTTTTCTTTGACCAGCTTGACCTGACTGGCTTCTAGCAAACGAGTCACCAAGAGTTGACCATCTACTCTCGCTCCACCAGAAGCATAGAGCAAGCGATCAAATCCCTGCAAGCCAGGGAATAATTCATTAGCTGATGCTTGGTCCAGAATGGCTAATTGCCCTATCAAGGGAGATTCTTCCCTACGCTGAAGGGCTAGTTGATAGAGTTCTTCTAGCTTGGATTCGTCCTTTTTCAAGAGAAAGACTCCCGAACGCTGGTAAAAGTCGATTTCTTGTCCTGACTTCTCTAAATCAGCTAATAAATCCACATAAAAGTCAGCCCCCAAGCGCGCCATTTTGTACCAGGCCTTATTGCGACGTTTGGAAAACCAAGGACTGATAATTCCTGCTGCGGCCTTGGTAGCCTGACCTTGTCCATGGTCAAAGACGGTCACCTCTATGTCACTTTCTTTCGAGAGGTAGTAGGCAGCTGTGGCACCTACAATCCCTGCTCCGATAATGGCAACTTTTTTCATTGTCTTCACCTTCTAATTAGATATGGTGGAAAGGATTGGTTGATGCCTGACTAGGTAAGACATCAATAGGCCAGCCATTTTCTACCTTCCATTGAGTAAGGAGTGCAGAGATTTTTTCCACAAAAATCACTTCGATATAGTGGCCTGGGTCCAATGCCAGTAACCCATCAGACAACATATCCTGGGCAGTGTGGTAGTAAATATCACCAGTGATATAAACATCTGCCCCCTTTGCCAAAGCATCCTTATAGAAAGACTGCCCGCTACCACCACAGATGGCCACTCTTGAAATAGGCTTCTGCAAATCTCTCTCTTGATAATGCACCAATCGAAGGCTATCTAAACCAAAGACTTGCTTGACATGCTGGGCCAATTCCCCAAATGTCTGAGGCTGAACATTCCCAATACGTCCAATTCCACGTTCAGGACCTGTCTCCTGCAGATAGGTCGTTTCCTCGATACCTAGCATCTGACAGAACCAATCATTGAGACCATTTTCAACGATATCAATATTGGTATGGCTGACATAAACTGCAATGTTATGCTTGATGAGGTCGATGTAAATCTGATTTTGCGGACGGCTAGATACCAAGTCCTTGATAGGACGGAAAATCGGCGCGTGCTTGGCAATAATCAAGTCCACACCCTTTTCAATGGCTTCAGCCACCGTTTCTTCACGAATATCGAGAGCCACCATGACCCTTTGGATATCCTTGTCCAAAGTGCCAATTTGCAGACCACGACTGTCTCCCTCCATGGAAAATTCCTGAGGACAAAAAGCTTCATACACGTTAATCACTTCACTTGCTAACATGGAGCACCTCCTTGATGGCTTGAATTTTATCTACTAGAACTTGACGTTCTTCCAAATTTTTTTCAGGGATTTGTCCAAGGGCGAACTCTAGCTTAGCAGCTTCTTTTTGCCATTTTTGGACAAAGACTGGACTGATCTCTTTGGACAAGAAAGGTCCAAAGCGAACATCACTGGCTGATAGCTTCATTTGTCCTGCTTCCACCACCAAAATCTCGTAAAACTTGCCAGCTTCTTCTAAGATGCTTTCAGCTACAATCTGAAATCCGTTCTCTTGTAGCCAGATACGCAAGTCGTCTTCACGATTATTGGGCTGAAGGATCAATCGTTCTACATTAGCTAACTTGTCCAAGCCTTCTTCTAAAATCCTAGCAATCAAACGACCACCCATACCAGCAATGGTAATGACAGACACTTGGTCTGACTCTTCAAAGGCTGCCAAGCCATTGGCTAAACGAACCTGGATTTTCTCCTTTAGGCTGTGAGCCTCAACATTTTTGACTGCAGATTGGTAGGGACCTTCCACCACCTCACCTGCAATGGCACTTTCGATTTTTCCTCTTTCGACCAAGTCGATAGGCAGATAAGCATGGTCACTTCCCACATCTAGTAAAATAGCTCCCTGTGGCACAAAGGAAGCCACTAATTCTAATCTCTTTGAAATCATTTTCTCTCACTTTCCAAAACTCTATTACCTCTTATTATACCACATTTCAGCTGGCAATCTTGTACCTAAAAAGACCGCAATCCACAGATTGCAGCCTTTCTTTATTTTCTGGCTTGATAGCGACTAGTCAGGATGAAAATCACGGTAAAGACCAACATCATGACACCATAAACAGGTAATGTTTGTCCTGTCAAGGTCGAAATTTCAAGCAGTTTTTGAATTCTTGGGAAGAGAGCTGTGGCTAGGAAGCCTCCTACTGACCAAACAATCAAGAGGACACGCCATAGGGTAAATGGCATGCAGGCTCTAAATACGGATAAGAAACCAATTGACCCAAGTAGATAATAGAGGAGGGTTGAGATTTCTATTTCAGACCAACCTTGGCTACTTCCAAAAATTTTCACAAAAAGAACGCTGAACACGACCATAAGTGCGCTTGGTAGAGCACGAAGCATGGATCTTCTGAGGAAGTTTGGCTCGACAGGTTTGATATTTCGCTCAAAAGTCAGAACGAATGGTGGGAAACCTTCCACGAACTGGTCGATCATGGTAATCTGAATTGGAATGAAGGGAAAAATCAAGATCCACTCAGACCGACCTAGTAAAGCACTGGCGATACAGATAACTGCGAGCAAGAAGGAATAAATCGTCTTAATCAAGAAAATCGGGGCGATGTGGGCAATGTTATTGACCACGCGACGACCTTCAAAGAGAATCTCAGGAACATCATTGAAGTCAGAGTTCAAGAGAACCAGATTGGCAATCTGACGAGTCGCGGGATCTCCCTCAGCCATCACGATAGAACAATCCGCCTCACGAAGGGCCAGAATATCATTAACTCCATCCCCTGTCATAGCTGTTGTATGCCCCGCTTTTTTCAGCGTTTGGATGATGAGTTTCTTTTGATGAGGGGAAACACGTCCGAAAATCGCAGTCTCCTCCGCCATAGCAACCAATTCCTCATCCGTAATTTTCGAGCAATCGACATAGCTGTGGTAGTCCGCAAAACCAGCCTTCTGAGCAATGCTAGATACAGTGACCGGATTATCACCAGAGATAATCTTGAGTCCCACTTCCTGAGAACGGAGATAGTCCAGCGTCTCTGCTGCTCCCTCTCGAATGGGGTCCAAGATTTCCAGCAAGGCTAGAGCCTGAATATCAGATGGTTTCTGTGGTTTGTGATGGTCTAATTTCTCCTGACTAAGAGCTAAGACCAAGACACGTGACCCTCTCTCCAAGGCCTCTCTGGCTTCAGGGACTTCAGAGTCCAACAACATCTCAGGCGCCCCTAAGAAAACTGTCCCTAATTCTTCCAATTCCATAGCTCCCCACTTGCGGTCGCTTGAGAAAGGAAGGTTGGAAATCATAGGATAGGCAACCTGTCCTTGGAAACGCTGGCGAATAGCTTGCGCAGTTGGATTTTTATCCTCACTATGGGCCATGTAACTAGTCAGGATACTGGCAATAGCCTCTTCACTATAAGTTTCCGTCAGTGGAAGAACAGCCTCCACCTGCATCTTTCCTTGGGTGATGGTGCCCGTCTTGTCCAAACAGAGCATATCCACGCGCGCCAAGGTCTCAACAGAGTACATCTCCTGCACCAAGACCTTTTTCAAGCCCAGCTTAATCACCGCGGTTAAGAGTGAAGTGATGGTCAAAAGAGCAATTCCCTTAGGTAACATCCCCAAAAGGGCTGTCGACGAGTTTACAACGGATGACTTGAGAGGCAGGCCTTTTAAGATCAAGGCTTCTAGCAAGAGAGCCAAACCAAAGGGAATGATAATCTTCCCAGTAAAACCTGCTAACCTGTCCAGCGATTTCATGATACGAGAGTTGATTGGTTTAACGGTCTTGGCCTCCAACATAAGTTTGGCAGCATAGTTGTCTGCACCGACATGGTGAACTTGAGCTAAAACTGACCCACTAGCTAGGAAACTTCCTGACAAAAGCAAGGTATCAACTTCCTTTTGCACCAAATCACTTTCCCCCGTCAACATGGCTTCATTGACTTCCGCAAAGCCTTCCAAAACCAAGGCATCACTAGGAATCTGCTCTCCTGCAGACAAACGAATGACATCTCCTAACACCAATTCTTCAGGATTCAGAGCCACTTCTTGGCCATCACGAATAGTCTTGACCTTTTCCTTGGTCATGAGATTGAGCTTGTCCACCATGTGTTTAGCCCGCAGCTCGGTCACAATCCCAGAAAAAGCGTTAAAGCAGATAACAGCAAAAAAGACCAAATTGCTCCAAGCCTGCACAAAGGCAAGGGCCAAAGCAATGGCAAAGTTCAAAGCGTTAAAAAGGGTAAAGACATTTCGTTTAACGATTTGCCAAGTGCTAGTACTGGCCGAAGCAGTAAAATCATTGACCAAGCCCTTAGCCTGTCTTTCCTTGACTTCTTTTTGGGTTAATCCCATAATCTTATTTTTATCCATAAATTCTATCATATCATTTTTTCTAAAAGAATTCTAATCTCATCCCAAATATGGACCTGGTCAAGGGAAAAGTTTGCCAGCCCTCCTTTGATAAGGTATAATAATAACAAGAAAAGAATCGAAGGAGATCGCATGTTTTATACTTATTTACGTGGATTGGTTGTCTTGCTCCTATGGTCCATCAATGGCAATGCCCACTATCATAATACCGATAAAATTCCTAATCAAGATGAAAATTATATTCTGGTTGCCCCTCACCGTACCTGGTGGGATCCTGTTTATATGGCCTTTGCGACCAAACCAAAACAATTTATCTTTATGGCCAAAAAAGAACTCTTTACCAACCGTATCTTTGGTTGGTGGATTCGTATGTGTGGTGCCTTTCCTATTGACCGTGAAAATCCTAGTGCTTCTGCCATCAAATATCCTATCAATGTTCTTAAAAAAAGTGATCGCTCTCTCATCATGTTTCCAAGCGGGAGCCGTCACTCAAACGATGTCAAAGGTGGAGTTGCTCTAATTGCCAAGATGGCCAAGGTGCGTATCATGCCGGTTACCTACACAGGTCCTATGACCTTGAAAGGCTTGGTTAGTCGTGAGCGTGTCGATATGAACTTTGGAAATCCAATCGATATCTCAGATATCAAGAAAATGAATGATGAAGGTATTGAAACAGTCGCCAATCGTATCCAAACAGAATTCCAACGTCTGGACCAAGAAACCAAACAATGGCATAATGATAAAAAACCAAACCCACTCTGGTGGTTTATCCGCATCCCTGCTCTCATCATTGCCATTATCCTCGCTATCCTAACTATCATCTTTAGCTTTATCGCAAGCTTCGTATGGAATCCAGATAAAAAGAGAGAAAACCTTGGTTAAATAAATACAACAATCCCTTGGCAAAAGCCAAGGGATAAATCTTTTATTCGATTTTCCATTTTTGGGCCAACCAGCTGGAAAAAGCTAGGAATCGTTCAGCTACTTGTTCATGGTGTCCATAAGGATCAAAGACAAATTGACCGTTCGGATAACATTTCTGAAGACTGGTATGGATCTGCTCAGCATAGACTGGTGCTTGAGCCAAGCGATTAGTATGGTGTGCTCCTTCTGTTTGACCGTTCTGTAAATACAGCAAACAGTCCAAATTTTTCACTGTCTCTGTCTTGCAGTAAGTCACAAAACCAGGATACCAAAAGGAACCGCAGATCGAAAAGACACAGGAAACCTTGTCAAAGCTGAAAAGACTGTAGACTGCCGCCAAACCACCGAGTGAGTAGCCTCCATAAGCAAGGCGTGCCTCATCCAGTCGATAAAGCGACTGCAACTTGTCTAAAAGACCTCCAAATAAATGATCATGATAGACCTTGGCCTGACCGCCAAAATCTGGAGCTCCATCTCTCAGAGCTGATGCCTTCCAGGGAGTGTAGTCGTCTAAGCGATTTTTAGAAATCAAGCCCACTAAAATCATAGATTCGGAAAGGGACGATAGGAAATCCAAGTTTCCATCATTCAATAAAATAGCCGGATAGGTTTGATTGGGGTCGTAGTTAGAGGGAAGGCTGATTTTGACTTGAATTCCTTCCCAATCAAACTCATTATTTATTGATAAAGTCATTGATTTTCTCAAGAGAATCAATCACTGCTGGACCATAGTCCATCAATTCATCGTAAGAGATGGTCATGATTTTTTGATTCTTAATAGCAGGAACGCTTTCCAAAACAGCATTTGCCTTCATCAACTCTACTGCTTTTTCATCCAATTTTTTATTGCGATCGCTGGTTACATAGATAATCAATTCAGGATCCATTGACACGAGATTTTCCAAGGTCAAGCCTGATGTCCCCGTAGCAACGTTTGTATAACCAAGTTGGTTCAGCAAACTTTCTTGCAAAGCAGACTTGTAGGCACCGAAGGTTTCATCATTATACGCAACCATAATCAAAGCCTTTTTCTTTTCACCTTGGCTTGCTGGGTTTACTTTCTTAACAGCGTCAATTTTAGTTTGTAATTGAGCTGCGTATTCATTAGCCTTGTCCTGAACATTAAAAATCATTCCAAGATTTTTAACATCTTCTACAATATTTCCTAAATCTTGCTGAATCGTTGAGAGAGAAGCTTTTTGCGTATAAACTGGGATTTTGTTTTCATTCCAAGTGCTAACTGTCCCCAAGGATTTTTCAGAAAACATCATGTTTCGACCCATCACAGCGTCCGGCTCATAAGAAAGGACTGTCTCTTGTGAGACTGTTTTTTTATCCCCAATTTGAGGAATAGTCGCAATCGCGTCCTTGTATTTGTCCGTCACAGCATTGTCTGGATTGAGCATGCCAACAATTTTATCCTTCAACCCCAACTCCAATAAGATTTCAGTTGTTGAAAGATTGTTGGTGATAACTTTTTCAGGTGCCTTGTCAAAGACTTGTTCGACTTCATTTCCTTTAGCATCATAGGTCTTAACCGTTAGTGGATAAGTCGTCTCTGCGCTCGCCTTTTGACTTGTTTCTGTGCTAGACTGTGTGGTAGCTTTTTCTGTAGTAGTATTGCCACAAGCTGCCATGGTTAGGGTAGCTACTGTTACCAGTAAAATGCTTAGTGTTTTTTTCATCTTGTTTTCCTTTTCATTCTTATAAATAGTGAATCATAGCTTGCTGATCCTCGGTCCAAGTCACCTGACTTTGAACTCCGTATACAGTTTGCAATGACTCAGGGGTGATGGTCTCCTTTGGAGTCCCTTGGTAAAGGATTTCCCCCTCTTTCATCAGATAGAGATAATCCGAATAGCGACAAGCAAGTTGAATATCATGCAGGATAGCTAGAACATTGACCTTGAGCTCCTTCACAATGGCCAACAAGTCTAGCTGATACCTGATATCCAGGTGATTGGTTGGTTCGTCCAGGAGCAAGAGAGTCGGTTCTTGCACCAAGGCGCGGGCTAGTAAGACTCGCTGTTTCTCTCCCCCTGACAGAGAAGAATAGAGACGAGTTTTCTTCTCGAGCATATCCACCTTAACGAGGGCATCTTGAACGAGAGTAAAATCCCTTTCCCTTTCCTTCTGTAAAAAAGAGAGGTGGGGAGTTCTTCCCAGCAAGACGATTTCTTCAACTGTACAATCAAACTGCAGTTGGTTAAACTGGGTCACAACTGCCATTTGCTTGGCTGTTTCTTTGAGCGTCCATTGTTCCAGAGGCTTTCCATCTAGGCTTATCAAGCCTTTGTCCGCCTTTTCCTGACGATAGAGGAGTTTAAGTAGACTGGTTTTCCCGCTTCCATTTGGTCCTAGTATCGTGTGAAATTGATTCCCTTCAACCTTAAGAGAGACTCCTTTGAGGATTTTTTTCTCTCCTAGTCCAAAATGGATATCCTGACAAATCAAGTCCATATCAGACCCTCACCTCCCTTCGCCTACCTCCAACAATGTAGATAAAGAAGGGAGCACCTACTAAGGCTGTGAAAATACCAATAGGAAGCTCTGCGTTTGGAATGATGATACGAGAGAGTACGTCTGCCCAGATGACAAAGAGGGCACCCAGTATGGTCGCAACAGGAAAAAGCCTCTTGTAATTCGTTCCTACTATCCCTCGAGCTAAATGTGGAGTAATCAGACCGACAAATCCAATAATCCCACAAGTTGCCACTAAGACTGCTGTCAGCACAGCCACCATTGTCACATAAAGATACCAATAAAAGCGTAAAGGAATTCCCAAAGTTAAAGCAGCCTCATCTCCCATCATCATCGCATTGAAAACACGATACTGGGTAGAGAAAAATAGAAAGGCTATTCCTACTACTATAGTTGGCAGGACCAAGTCTGCCCAGGAAGTCCCAGCGAGCGAGCCCATGGTCCAAAACTTAATGGTCATCACACTATCCGCATTAGCTCCGACTGAGATAATAAAGTTGGAAAAGGCTAGAAAGAGAGCGTTGACCACCGTTCCTGATAAAATCAGACTGGAAGTCGTCATCCTTCCCTGCATAGAGGCAATGATGAGGACAGCAATTGTTGCCAAAATAGCTCCAAGAAAAGCTCCAAGGCTAATCATCACTTTTAAACCAAGAATGATGCTCAAGGTTGCCCCTAGAGTTGCACCCGCAGATATTCCTAAGACATAAGGCTCTGCGATGGGATTGTTCACTGTAGACTGCATCACGCTACCACACATAGAAAGGCCTGCTCCTACTATCAGACCTAACAATACTCGGGGGAATCTCATGTTCCATACAATGGCAAGAGTAGACTTGGAAACCTCTCCTATCTCAAGAGGAAATCCCAACCTGCTCAAAATAATCCGATAGGTATCTCCTAGATCAATCGCAACAGATCCCATTGAAACTGCTAGAAAGAGAGAAATCCCTAAAATACCTAGCAAAATAACTAAAAGTAACACAAATTGCTGGTCTTGTCGGCTTCCAGAAAATTTGGAAAGCATGCAAACCTCCTTTGATAGAATCTTAAAAATTTAGAAAATTCTCATGAAAAGTATACCATATTTTCAACAATGGAACAAGATGAGAAAAATAAATATAGTTGGTCTTACAGTACTAATAATCGTAACCGAAGATTATACTTGAGTATATCGAGGTAAAGTGACACCATAAAAAGCCCTCTGAAAATAGAGAGCCACCTGTTTATATAATTAGTGAGAATCTTTATGTCACCAATTCTCCCACTGGGTTTCGACTTTCACCTCGCCATAGTTGCTTGGTGAGTACTTACTGTCATAAATCGAGAACCAATCTTTCAGAACTTTCTGGTTGACGATTTCGTCGTAGTAAGAATCCAAGTCCTTAGCAGTGATACCGTACTGTTCTAGGTAGGATTTCACCTGAGCTTCGTCTTCAATATAAGTTTCCGTATCTGCTTTCTTTAAACCTATATTCACAAATTTTTTTAAAACACGATCCTTACGAGTATAGTTATCCCATATTCTAACTCTAACATTTGGCCCAATTCGTTTTTCAAATGAGATTGAACTTAATTGTGTTTTTGTATCAAAATTAAAACCTATTTCGATTTCAAAATACTCTTCTGGGGTATGGTCTTTATTATAAGTTCCAAATGGATAATATTTAGAATACTCTCCATCACTTGGCCAATCCGGTCTGATTTCAAAGCCATCTATATTTCTTAAAATATTATTTGATCGATAGGTTTTCTCCGTCTCCTGATAAATCTCATCAAAAATATTTTTAGGTTGATTGATAAAAAAGTAAAAACAAGATACTACAATTAGTACAAATAACGCTACTAGACCTAAAATTTTCTTCATATTGTCACCAATTCTCCCACTGGGTTTCAATCTTGACCTCACCATAGTTGCTTGATGAATACTTGCTGTCATAAATCGAGCACCAATCTTTCAAGACTTTCTGGTTGACGATTTCGTCATAGTCCTTCTCTAATTCTTCTTTGGAAATATTATTTTTTCTTAAATATTCTCTTACTTTTTCTTCATCATCAATAAATTGGCCTGGTTTCCTTGGCTCTTCAAAAATCGCAAGTTTCTTTTTGAGCACTTTCTTTTGCAGATTATAGTGTGCTGAATACCATAGGGTAATATTCGAATTAGTCTTTCTTTCAAAACGAATCGACACTCCCTTTATCCCTTCTCCAAAATTAAAGTTAATGGTTATATCACTATAGCCTTTGGTTAGAGTTTCATACTTTCCAAAAGGAGTATACGAAATATTAGGGTCGTCACTTGGCCAATCTGGTCTGATTTTAAACCCATCTATATGCCTTAAAATATTATTTGACCGATATGTTTTCTCCGTTTCTTGGTAAATTTCATCAAAAATGTTTTTAGGTTGTTTAGGAAAAAAGTAAAAACAAAATAATACAACTAGTAAGACTAACGCTACTAAACCGAGGATTTTCTTCATATTGTCACCAATTCTCCCACTGGGTTTCAACCTTCACCTCGCCATAGTTGCTTGGCGAGTACTTGCTGTCATAAATCGAACACCAGTCTTTTAAGACTTTTTGATTGACGATTTCGTCGTAGTAAGAATCCAAATCCTTGGCAGTGATACCGTACTGCTCTAGGTAGGATTTTACCTGAGCTTCGTCTTCAATATAAGTTTCCGTATCTGCTTTCTTCAAACCTATTTTGACAAATTTTTTCAAAACACGATCCTTACGAATATATTTATTCCATAAGCGAACTCTAACGTTTGGCCCGATTCGCTTTTCAAATGAGATTGAACTTAACTGTGTTTTTGTAGCAAAATTAAAACTAATTTCTACTTCAAAATACTCTTCTGGGGTATGGTCTTTATTATAAGTTCCAAACGGATAATATTTAGAATACTCTCCATCACTTGGCCAACCTGGACTAATTTTAAACCCATCTATGTTTCTTAAAATATTATTTGTGCGATAGGTCTTCTCCGTTTCTTGGTAGATTTCATCAAAAATGTTTTTAGGTTGTCTAGTAAAAAAGTAGAAACAGGATGATATGATTATCACGAATAAGGCTACTAGCCCTAGGACTTTCTTCATGTTGTCACCTTATCACCAATTCTCCCACTGGGTTTCAATCTTAACATCGCCATAATTACTTGGCGAGTACTTGCTGTCATAAATCGAGCACCAATCTTTCAAGACTTTCTGGTTGACGATTTCGTCGTAGTAAAAATTCAAATCCTTGGTAGTGATACCGTACTGCTCTAGATAGGATTTCACCTGAGCTTCGTCTTCGATATAAGTTTCCGTATCTGATTTCTTTAAAACTATTCTCACAAATTTTTTTAAAGTACGATCTTTATAAGTATATTTATTCCATATCCTAACTTTCGTGTTAGGCCCTACTTGTCTCTCAAATGAAATCGAGCTTAATTGAGATGTATACTCAAAATTAAATCTAATTTCTATCTCAGAATAATCTGACGGTGTTTTCTCTTTGTTGTATAATCCGAACGGAGTATACAAAATATTGGGGTCATCACTTGGCCAATCCGGTCTGATTTTAAACCCATCTATATGCCTTAAAACATTATTTGACCGATAGGTTTTCTCAGTTTCTTGGTAAATCTCATCAAAAATGTTTTTAGGTTGTTTTGGAAAAAAGTAAAAACAAAATAATACAACTAGTAAGATTAAAGCTAATAAACTGAATATTTTCTTCATATTGTCACCAATTCTCCCACTGGGTTTCGACTTTCACCTCGCCATAGTTGCTTGGTGAGTACTTACTGTCATAAATCGAGCACCAATCTTTCAGGACTTTCTGATTGACGATTTCGTCGTAGTAAGAATCCAAATCCTTGGCAGTGATACCGTACTGCTCTAGGTAGGATTTCACCTGAGCTTCGTCTTCGATATAATTTTTTGTATCTGCCTTCTTCAAAACTATTTTTACAAATTTTTTTAAACTACGTTCTTTATGAGAATATACAGTCCACATTTTTATATTCACGTTGGACCCTATATGTTTTTCAAATGATATCGAACCAATTTCATCTTCAGAATAAAAACTAAATCCAATTCTTAGTTCAAGATAACTTTCCGGAATATTTTTATAATTTCCTGAAGGTGTATACCTTAAAAATTCTCCATCTCTTGGCCAAACTGGTTTAATGTCAAAGCCATCTATATTTCTTAAAATATTATTTGACCGATAGGTTTTCTCCGTCTCCTGGTATATTTCATCAAAAATATTTTTAGGTTGTTTAGGAAAAAAGTAAAAACAAACTGATACAAGTAATACAATTATTGTTAAAACACCTAGTATTTTCTTCATGCTATCACCAATTCTCCCACTGAGTTTCAATCTTGACATCGCCATAATTGCTTGGCGAGTACTTGCTGTCATAAATGGTGCACCAATCTTTCAAGACTTTCTGGTTGACGATTTCATCATAGTCTTTGTCTAAATCTTCTTTGGAAATATTATTTTTTCTTAAATATTCTCTTACTTTTTCTTCATCATCAATAAATTGACCTGGTTTCCTTGGCTCTTCAAAAATCGCAAGTTTCCTTTTGAGTATTTTCTTTTGCATATTATAGTGTGCCGAATACCATAGGGTAATATTCGAATTAGTCTTTCTTTCAAAACGAATTGACATCCCTTTAATACCTGAACCAAAATTAAAGTTAATGGTTATATCACTATAGCCTTTGGGAAGAGTTTCATACTTTCCAAAAGGAGTATAGGATATATTTGGATCATCACTTGGCCAACCTGGACTGATTTTAAACCCATCTATATGCCTTAAAATATTATTTGTACGATATGTCTTCTCTGTCTCCTGGTAGATTTCATCAAAAATGTTTTTAGGTTGTTTAGGAAAAAAGTAAAAACAGGATAATATAATTAGTACGAATAAGGCTACTAAACCGAGAATTTTCTTCATGTTATCACCAATTCTCCCACTGGGTTTCAACCTTGACATCACCATAGTTGCTTGGTGAATACTTGCTGTCATAAATCGAACACCAATCTTTCAAGACTTTCTGGTTGACGATTTCGTCGTAATCCTTCTCTAATTCTTCTTTGGAAATATTATTTTTTCTTAAATATTCTCTTACTTTTTCTTCATCATTAAGATATTGACCCGGTTTCCTTGGTTCTTCAATGATGGCAAGCTCTTTTTTAAGGATTTTCTTTTTTATATTATAGTGTGCTGAATACCATAGGGTAATATCCGAATTAATCCTTTTTTCAAAACGTATCGTCATTCCTTTAATACCTTCTCCAAAATTAAAGCTAATACTTATGTCTTTATAACCTTCAGGATGAGTTTGATACTTCCCTGAAGGGGTGTATGCAAAATATTCTCCATCATTAGGCCAACCTGGACTAATTTCAAAACCTTCTATATGCCTTAAAACATTATTCACTCGATATGTTTTCTCCGTCTCCTGATAGATCTCATCAAAAATGTTTTTAGGTTGTTTAGGAAAAAAGTAAAAACAGGATAATACAATTAGTGCAATTAAGGCTATTAGACCTAAAATTTTTTTCATGTTATCACCAATTCTCCCACTGGGTTTCGACTTTCACCTCACCATAGTTGCTTGGCGAGTACTTACTGTCATAAATCGAACACCAATCTTTCAAGACTTTCTGGTTGACGATTTCGTCGTAGTAGGAATCCAAATCCTTGGCAGTGATACCGTACTTCTCTAGGTAGGATTTCACTTGGGCCTCATCTTCAATATAACTATCCTCATTTCCTGATAATACTATCTGAATTGACTTTGTGATTGTTTTAGTGTTTGGATTATATTTGCTGATCATCCATATCTTCGTTCCATCAGCTATTTTTCTCTCAACTGAAACAAACATTTTACTATACGCTTTCTCAAAATTAAATCCAACTCTCAGTTCAAGATAGCCTTCTGGAAGAGTCTTATACTTCCCTAAAGGGCTATATTTAAAATACTCTCCATCACTTGGCCAACCTGGACTAATTTCAAAGCCATCTATTTTTCTTAAAATATTATTTGTCCGATAAGTTTTCTCAGTTTCTTGGTAGATTTCATCAAAAATGTTTTTAGGTTGTCTACTAAAAAAGTAAAAACAGGATGATATGATAATTATGACTATAGCCAATATACTGAGTGTTTTCTTCATTAACTTTTCCTCCTAATCTGCCACTGATTCCAAACGATTTAAAAATGTCGATACTTCGGGGTATTTTTCCTCAATATACTCTTTAATAGATGCCTCGCCTTTCTTCAGTATATTCGGAGGCACTACTCCTGCATAAATCATACCTTTGACGTGTTTCCAATCCTTATTGTTCAAGAATTCTCTTTTTCTCAGAGTCGAATCCTTTTGAAGGTCAGAGTAATAAGAAGTTATGGCTTGGTCATAGGATTGCCCCTTCTGCATACGGCTGATAAGGTTGACCGAGTCTAGGTCTGCCTTGTAGTCATCCTCGCCAATACTTGGTTTCTTATCCGTAGCATTTTTAGTCGTGTCTCCTTCCCAGCCTGAAAGATCCTTGACATGCCCTCTACCGCCATAGAGATCGGATAACTGAAGACTGCTAGGATTTAGATGGGTGGCCATAGTGATGGACTGGTGGGTAAAGTCTGCATGGCCTATCACCAATTCTCCCACTGGGTTTCAACCTTGACATCACCATAATTGCTTGGCGAGTACTTGCTGTCATAAATCGAGCACCAGTCTTTCAAGACTTTCTGGTTGATGATTTCGTCGTAGTCCTTCTCTAATTCTTCTTTGGTTATGTTATATTTTTTTAAATAGTTTCTTACTTTTTCTTCATCATCAAGATATTGACCTGGTTGCCTTGGCTCTTCAAAAATCGCAAGCCCTTTTTTGAGCACTTTCTTTTGCATATTATAGTGTGCTGAATACCATAGGGTAATATCCGAATTAATCCTTTTTTCAAAACGTATCGTCATCCCTTTAATACCTTCTCCAAAATTAAAGCTAATACTTATGTCTTTATAACCTTCAGGATGAGTTTGATACTTCCCTGAAGGGGTGTATGCAAAGTATTCTCCATCGTTAGGCCAATCGGGTCTGATTTTAAACCCATCTATGTTTCTTAAAATATTATTTGACCGATAGGTTTTCTCTGTCTCCTGGTAGATTTCATCAAAAATGTTTTTAGGTTGATGAATAAAAAAATAGAAACAGGATGATATGATTATCACGAATAAGGCTACTAAACCGAGAATTTTCTTCATGTTATCACCAATTCTCCCACTGGGTTTCGACTTTCACCTCGCCATAGTTGCTTGGTGAGTACTTACTGTCATAAATCGAGCACCAATCTTTCAGGACTTTCTGGTTGACGATTTCGTCGTAGTAAGAATCCAAATCCTTGGCAGTGATACCGTACTGCTCTAGGTATGATTTTACTTGGGATTCATTGTCAATATAATTTTCGGAATTCCCCTTTATTACAATTACTTCTACTTCTTTTTTCAAACTTTTTTCAAGATAGCTATATACTGTTCTTATCCGTATTCTAACACCTGAATCAATATATTTGTCAAAACGAATAAAACTTGTTTGTTCCAAATTTTGAAAATTAAATCCTAGTACAACTTTACAATAATTATTAAAAATGTTGTCTTTATAGGTTACATGTGGACTATATTTTAAACTTTCATTATCACTTGGCCAAACTGGACGAACAATAATATCTTCATTTTTTCCAAAAATATTATCTACCTGATAACTCTTCTCCGTTTCTTGGTAGATTTCATCAAAAATATTTTTAGGTTGACGCACAAAGAAGAAAAGACAAACTGATACAAGTAATATCACTATTGTTAAAACGCCTAGTATTTTCTTCATAGACTTCCTCCTACTCCGCCACAGCTTCTAAACGATTTAAAAATTTGGACACACCTTGATAATTACTTTCAATATACGCTTTAATGGCATCTTCCCCTTTTTGCATAATCTCTAATGGAAGGATACTGGCATAGATAGTGCTTCTTACCTGCTTCCAATCTTTATTTTTTAAGAATTCTCTTTCTCTCTGAGTCGAATCCTTTTGAAGATCAGCATAGTAAGAAGATATAGCTTGGTCATAGGATTGTCCCTTCTGCATGCGGCCGATAAGATTGACTGAATCAAGGTCTGCTTTGTAGTCATCTTCGCCTATGCTTGGCTTCATATCATTAGCGTTAAAGGTCGTGTCTCCCTCCCAGCCAGAAAGGTCCTTGACATGCTCTCTACCACCATAGATATCGGCTAACTGAACTTGATTAGGATTAAGATGAGTGGCCATAGTGATGGACTGGTGGGTAAAGTCTGCATGACCCACTCCATTGTTAGAATAGGCCTTCAGTTTCTCGTCCCAAAACTTATCAAAATTCTCAGAATTTTCATAAGCTCTTTGATAAGCTTCTTTTGAGTCTTGATATACTAAAGGATGATCTTTCTTCAGATCACCAGATGCACTGTATTCCCCACTAGCCAATTCATGTTGCAATCTAAGATTATAATACAGTTCTTTGGCCTTTTCTTCTTTCAATCCCAGTTCTTGATAAATTTCAAGAATTGGTTTCAATGTTCTCAATTTTTGGCCTGTCTGCGGATCGCTCACAAATTCTTTATAAAAATAATGCCCCAATCCACCTGCTGTTTCATTCCACTTAAAGCCATCATAGTAGGCTGCACCGACGACTCGCAAAAAGATATAGTCACGAAACTCTTGACTTGAGGTTGGGAACTTCTTGTCTATCCCTTGCTTGATGGTCAAGAGTTGCTGGGCTGTCTCTGCGTCAAAGCCGTATTCTGCCATCATGGACTGGACAAAGGCTTTCTCTTGACGACTGAGTTTCATATCCTTTGTATCAGTATAAGCAGACAGGTAGTTGGCCCAAGTCAGGTCAGATGGAATTTTAAAGATCCCTGTCTTTGCATCCCAACTACTTTCAATCTGGGCCAGTCCGCGACTCAGTTGCACATCGATACTGTCTAGTTCATCGAAAAGCCCTCCTGAGTAGCTATCATAGGCACGCAGGTCTCTCAAAATCGTTTCATAGACGCGTTTATTGGCATGATGTCCTCGCATGAGTTCCACATTACTGCGTCTCAATCTTCCCTTTTCTTCACTATCCATGGTCAAGCTAGAAAGGAATTGGTTGACTTCATCTAGATAGGCAATCATTTGCTCTTCCTGGCGGATCTTATCAAGTAGATCATCCTCCCGCCAACTCTTGCTGTCGACCATCGTTTGGTAGTCTTCTGGCAATTTCTTGATAGCTTGAGAGAAGGTTTCCGCATAGAGCTGCCCCCCTTTGCTCAAGGGTAATAAGACACTTGCAAAAAAACTTCTAGCCGAATTATAAGCATCGCCCTTTAGACTCTCTGTATCCTCTGAAAACTTTTGAATGGCTGATTGCAAGTCTTGATAAGCCTCAACCTGAGATTGGCACATGGTTGCTACACTCGAACTTTGTAGTTGTGATTGTTCTAAGTACATATCAATGCCCATGTCGTTTTTCCTCCTCTCTTTCTAGTTCTTTGCGTCTTTCATAGTAGACCTCATCCAAGTCTCCCTCTAACCGGAACTTTTCTTTTTTCAAATCATCCATGCGGTAGCTGAGCTTCTCAAGAATTTGGTTTTTAAGTTGGTTTCTTTGTAGGAGTGTTTCTTCCAACTGTCCTGCATATCGGCTCTGATAGGCCGCCTCCCACAAATCATTTTGATAACGGTGACTAGCTCTATCATACCCTTCAAAGGTTTCTATCAGTTCTTTGGTGCGATATTTCTCTTTTCCATTGTCTTCTAGCTGGTACAAGAGTTCTCGCTCTCTTTTCTTCAACTCATCCAACTTGCTCATGCATGACTCCTAAAACCATTGGCACCCGCTTCATCTAACGCCTCAAAATCACTCGCTATAGAGTGCAGTCGTTCTGAAGTCAGGGTAACGGCTGCCGAAATCTGACTAGCTAGATTTTGAGACTTTGTCAGACATTGATGGGCTTTGTTATTCCCTTGAAGGGTCGTTCGATCATCTTGACTAGCCACAGCAATCGCTGTTAACGATTGACAAGCATTTTTCAGCTGACTCGCATATGTTTGCGCAATATTTAGATCACTTTTTACTGTTGACATGACTGTTCTATCCTTTTTCTTAATCCCTTGTGATAGGTTTACTTTATTTAGCTATATAGACCTATTATACCATGTTTTGAATGCAAGCCCTAATTTATTCTATATTTAGATAATAAAATAGTTTTATATCTAAAAAGCTACCTAATTAGACTAGCTTCATTATCAAGCTATGCTTAATTGAACTCGGACTAAGCACTTGGCAAAAAAGATAAAATCTCCACAAAGGGAGAAAATCTGGTTTATTTTACCTTATAGTGCTAGTAACCGAAGATTATACTCGAGTATATCGCGAGGTAAAGTGACAACATAAAAAGCCCTCTGAAAATCAGAGAGCTGATTTGAGCCCGGGCTAAAATCCTAGTGAAACAAAAAATCTACACGGTCAGAAAAGTCTCTATCGTGCCATTTTCATACATGATGTATAGTCCAAGTAGAATGAATACTAAGGGCACAATGATTCGCTCGTATTTTTCAACTGTCTCGAATATTAACGGAATAGAGGATAACACCCGACTAATCTCGCATAAGATAATTATGCCGATTACAAACACAAGCAACGCCACGAGGGTCTGTGACCAATCTAACGAAGCAAAATAAGGTATATAGATACCTAAATTATCTCCGCCAGACGCAATTGTTAGCAATGTAACTGTCCAAAACAGTTGATTTGCCTTGCTTTGTTCTAATCTTTCAATAATTTCTTCCTCTTCTTCCTCACCTTCTCCAACAATTGCAAAGCGAATCCCTAAATAAATAGGGATTAAACCAAGCAATCCAACCAGCCATTCTTCAGGCACGAAATTAACGATATAAGCAGCAACTAAACTCGCCCCTACAAGTAAGCCTGTGCCTAGATATTGCCCCGCATAAATATGCCATTTTTGTTTATTCTGTGATAGCTGTGCAAATAAAATAATTAAAATAATTAAATAATCGATACTGGTAGAAATATAAACACCAATAGCAGATATGATTGTCTGTACCATAAAAAAACTCCTGTATTAGTCAGTAATAAATCAGCAGATTTTAGGAGAGCACAGACACATTAATTTAGCTATCGCTAGTGGGTAATGTCGAACATAGGAAAGCATTTTACTCCTCCTCAAAACGTAGTTACAAAGTAATTTCTAACTGAAATTCAGTGACTACTTCCATGTAAAGTATAACATACTATACTTTACTTCGTAAAGTGTGGGCTCTCCGAGGGGGCTTGCAGACAGCTACGCACCCTTATGGTGTAATTAGCTGATACCATTTGAGGTTTTTGTAGTCTCCAAAATTGTGACCGATAAAACACGATTCAGTTATTCCAGATGCTGAAAACTGTTTTTGTAGTCTCCAAAATTGTGACCGATAAAACCTCAATAAAAAAGCCCTCTGAAAATCAGAGAGCTCCAGTCTTGCTGGATAAAACATTTATAGACTAGGCGGACGAGGCGAAGATTGTACTAATGGTACATCAAGCCGAAGCCAACGAAGTATAGAAACGTTTTAGACGCAAGATTAGCGACGAAGTCCTAGAGAGTTGATTAACTCACGGTAACGGTTAACGTCGTTTTTACGCAAGTATGCAAGCAAGTTACGACGGCGACCGATTTTCTTCATCAATCCACGGTAAGTAGCGTGGTCTTTTTTGTGTTGTTTGATGTGTTCGTTAAGGTGGTTGATTTCCCAAGTAAGGACAGCAACTTGAACCTCTACTGAACCTGTATCACCTTCGTGACGTGCATATTGTGCGATGATTTCATTTTTTTTCTCTTTTGAGATTGCCATGATGTTTCTCCTTTTTATTTGGCTTCATCCGAGTGACAGGTTGGCATGCCTGCAACCAAGAAGAAGTTATTTGTCTTTACGACAGTTCTTATTCTACCAAGAAGCAGAGACTTTGTCAACTGATTTACTTTTTAAAAACTTGATCTACTCTACTGATTTCAGAGCTTCAAGCATATCCACCTTTCTCAAGTGGTGATTGACAAAGAGACCCAGTAAGGCTAAGATTACAGTCACTGCGATGATTGGAAGAGCATAGACTTCCCAGCTGACTCGTGGATAAAAAAGTATGGTGGCAGGTGAGATCATTTGAATCAAAAATTGATGTAAATAGTAGCCAGCTACCAAACCGAGAACAATACCAACAAAGGACAGCACCATGGTCTCGCGGTAGATATAGAGGGTCACTTCTTTATTATGGAAACCGAGAACCTTGATGGTCGAAAGTTCACGGATACGTTCTGCCACATTGATATTGGTGAGATTGTAAAGAATGACAATGGCTAGCAAGACGGAAACAAGGACAAGGATTGCCATGGTTTTATTGAGAGAATTGGCTACAGATTCAAAAAGGTGGATAGCCGTTGCATTTTGGACCACCCCAGAAACAGCAGTTTTTTTCATAAATACCGCAGCTTCTTTCTCCGTATTGGATGGTGTTGGCTCTTTTAATTTTACTAGGTAGGTATTGTCTTTCGGACTGGTATCGTAGACTTGTTCGTATGTCGCTCGGTTGAGATAAACAAAGTGTCCAACATAGTTTTCAGAAATAGCCGCGACCCTGATTTCTTTCCCATCAAGCTCCAGCTTGTCTCCAACCGTAATACCTTCTAGTTGAGCTAATTTTTGACTCACGACTGCTCCATCTGTGACCTGCACCTCTTGGCCATTTTCCTCTAATGCGATAAAGGGTTTGAAATTTTCTCTGCTTGTAACCATTATGGTAATAGTCTGAAGTCCTGCTTTTCCTTTGAAATCTTTTTCAATGGATTTAGAGTAAATCTTTTGATAAGCATGGATAGGCTCAGCTTGCAAGGCACTTTCTAGGTCTGCTTTTTCTTGCTCCGTTACACTGCTCTTTTCCGCTACAATCATCTGGTATTGCTGGATTTGTTCAAATTGACGATCGACAACTCCTCCCACAGAAGACTGAATGCCAAGACCTGCAAATAGGAGAGCAACCGAACCCGCAACTCCAAAAATGGTCATCAACATCCGTTGCTTATAACGGAAAATATTTCGCGCCGTAACCTTATGAGTGAAGCTCAAACGACTCCAAATAAAGCTCAAGCGTTCCAGCAAAATCTTTGATCCTTTAACGGGAGGTTTGGGCAGCAAAAGTTGGGCTGCTTCATCGTGCAATTCCCTCCGTGCCACTAGATAAGCTGGCAAGACACTGGATACCCAACTTAAGGCCAGGGCAAGAAGGCTATAAGACCAGTAGAAATACTCCTGACTTTTCCCAACGACCATTCCAGCTGTTATAACATCCGAAATCACGCCTGCAAGGAGATAATGTCCTAGAAGCGTTCCTAAAACGGTTCCCACAGTTCCTGCAAGAAAACCATAGAGGACAAACTTGGCAACAATATCTTTATTCTTGTAACCTAGGGCCTTGAAAATACCAGCATTGGTACGCTCTTCATCCACAAAGCGAGTCATAGTTGTAAAGGTTACCATTGCAGCAACCATAAAAAGCACCACGGGAAAGATATTCCCGACAGAACGAATACTTGCTGAAGCGTTACTGTACATGAGATAGCCTTGACCACCTGGCATGGTTTGGCGGTTGTATACATGGTAAGTAGGCTCTGCCAGTTCATCAAGCTCTTTCTGGCGTTGTTCAAGCTTCTCTTTTTCCTTGGCTAGATTACTCTCTGTCTGAGCCATTTTTTCTTTTTCTGTAGCCAATTCTTCCTTAGCTTTTGTCAATTGCTCCTTGGCTTGACTCTTTTGAGGCTCAGGCAAAGCGATCGCTTGTTCTTCTTGCGTTTTCAATCGACCTTCAGCCTGTTCTAACTGACTCTTGCCTTTTTGAAGGTTACTTTCAACTGTTTGGAGCTGCTCTTTTCCATCTTCCAAGCTCTTTTGCCCATTTGCTTTGATACTTGCCAATCTTTTTTGACCATTATCGGCAAGCAAGTTTTGTAAGTCTTCCTGGTGTTGATCTCGTTTGCTTCTATAGTCTGATGAAAAAGCATCCAAATTTTTTAAATCATCATAGCGCACACGCGCAATGCTATAAACATCTGAGTCAAACTGACTGGGTAAAATCACTCCATAGCCAGCCAAGCTTCCATTTCCACTACTAGCCCCTCCCAAGTCTTCTTGAGAAAGTATCTCACCCGACTGAACAAATCCAGTAATTATGAAAGATTGGGATTTTATGACGGTCTTCCCTTCTTCTTTCTTGCTAAAGGTGATAGTCTGCCCAATCTGATAGCGGTCTCTCCAGAAATCTGCCAAGGAAATTTCCCCATCAGCCTCTGGAAGTCGCCCTTCTGTCACTTGAAAAGTTGAAATTCCCTCTGGCTTAGAATAAAGTCGAACCGCTTCTTCACTATTTTCAACGGTTAGGTCTGCCATATAGCCAAACTCAACACTTGCTCCGTGAAGGGTATTTAGTTCATCCTGATCTTCTTTGTCCAAGCCATAATCAGCTATCACTGCCAGATCCAAGGTATTTGATTTACGAAGATAATCCTCAGCCGTTCGTTCCATATTTGGGCTAGTCACTTTGAGACCTACTAGGGCTAAAGACCCCAGCATCATCAAGGTCAAGATAGACAAAAAGCGTCCCTTGGAAGCAGTCACCGACTGGAGCAAGTCTTTTCGGTATGTTTTTTTCATGCTAATACTCCAATGTATCGATAGCCTGTGGATTCTCATTGATTGTTACTCTCATAACAGTGGCATCACGCATGTGAATCACCCGATCTGCGATAGGAGCTAGCGTGCTATTATGAGTTACGATAATCACCGTCGCTCCCTTTTGACGAGACATGTCTTGGAGAATCTTCAAAACCTGCTTGCCTGTCTGATAATCCAAGGCTCCAGTTGGTTCATCACAAAGGAGGATTTTTGGATTTTTGGCTACAGCGCGTGCAATGGAGACTCGCTGTTGCTCCCCTCCAGAAAGCTGGGCTGGAAAGTTATTGAGGCGATGAGCCAGACCTACATCTGTCAAGACTTGTTCAGGATTCAAGGCATCTGTCACAATTTCTGAGGCCAACTCCACATTTTCCTTAGCTGTTAGGTTGGAAACTAGATTATAAAACTGAAAAACAAAGCCTACATTATTGCGGCGGTAATTGGTTCTCTGATGGGAACTATAGTCTGCAATATTGGCACCATCAATCCAGATTTCCCCCTCGTCATTGGTATCCATTCCCCCAAGAAGGTTAAGAACCGTTGACTTGCCTGCACCAGATGCACCTAGAATGATCACCAATTCACCCTTTTCAATCTCAAAATTCACATCGCGATTGGCCACAATCTCCGTGTCCCCAACCTGATAACGCTTGTAACAGTGTTTCATCTCAATATAAGCCATCATCAACCTCACTTTCTTTAACTACTTCTTAATATCATTATAACGCTTTTTCGAAGAGTTGGATACTAGAATAAAAAGAAAAACCTAGGTATTCCTAGGCTTTCTTTTTACAAATTATTTTCCAAGGTAGTATTCAGAAACGACGTTCAATTTTTCGTCAAATTCGAATACCAATGGTGGGAAGTTAGGGATTTCCACGTCCATGATTTCGTCATCTGACAAACCTTTGATGTGTTTTACAAGGGCACGGATTGAGTTACCGTGAGCTCCTACGAATACGTTTTTACCATCTTTAAGTGCTGGAGCGATTTTATCTTCCCAGAATGGTAGGGCACGTTCCAAAGTCACTTTCAAGTTTTCAGCATCTGGAATAACTGAGTCGTCAAGTGAAGCGTAACGACGGTCAGTGTGAGCTGAATGCTCATCATCACGATCCATGTTTGGAGGCAATACATCGTATGAACGACGCCAGATGTGAACTTGCTCATCACCAAATTGTTCAGCAGCTTCAGCTTTGTTTTTACCAGTCAAACCACCGTAGTGACGTTCGTTCAAACGCCATGATTTTTCAACTGGAACCCACAATTGGTCAGAAGCTTCAAGAGCTAAGTTAGTTGTTTTGATAGCACGTTTCAATACTGAAGTGTAAGCTTGGTCAAATTCGATACCAGCTTCTTTGATCAATTTACCAGCGTCAATCGCTTGTTGTGTACCTTTTTCAGACAAATCAACATCAGCCCAACCAGTGAAAAGGTTAGCTTTGTTCCATTCAGACTCACCGTGGCGAGCAAAAACCAATTTTACCATTAGATGGATTCTCCTTTAAATTTTCCGAGGTTTCCCCTCGTTTATCTATTCTATTTTACACAATTTTTCACAAAAAAGCTAGTTAAAATCGACAAGTTCTGACAGTCAGGAAGTAAAGTCCTCTCATCCTGACTAGGAACTTCTATAATTCATTACTTTTTATTTGCAAAAATAGAGGTTCTAAAATCATTTGTTTGATCTAGGTAGGCTTTAAAGACTGCTCTCTTAAGTTTATGGACGGCACTGTCAGTCTCTGGATTATAATCACTCCAACGCGTACCTTCCGCATCCTGTAAAACAGCTTGGTCCATCAGTTCTTGCAACTCATTTACTCCTTGAATGGTTTTCGTGGCATTGCTCATCCATGATTGCGTCGGATCTTTAAAAGTAACTTTAGTCAAATGATCAAACTGAGTAACGCGCTCTTGATACATAGCTTTTTTAAAGGCTGCCCAAGATGAATACTGACCACCAAATAGCTTTTCTAAAACAAGCTTATCTGTCACTAATCCTTGCTTTTTACCGTAGAGGTTGATTGTCTGACCATTTTGTTTAGCAATTTCTTCATATTGGTTGGAAATATATGGGACCATACCATCTTTAAATCCTTTAGCAGCTAAGAGTTCATAAGCGATTCTTCGTCCCATAAGATCTCCAGGAGTTCCTTTCTCGCTGCTCAATGCTGAAAAGATTGGTGCAAAGAGTTTAATTGTAAAATAGCCATTTCTCTCATATGTGCCAGCCTGATACTCACGAGCCGAAAGAATGTTATTGTCAATCAAACTATCAAAGCTCGTCAATTTTTTAGCTTCATCTTCAGTCAAATTTTTCACAACATTAGTAGCATAAACATCATTTCCATCAGCAGGATCTGTTAGATAGTGGTTCTCGATTTTTCTGAGAGCTTCCATTTTCTGGGAAACATTCAGTTTCTTAACGATTGATTGCCCTTCAAGATATTCCAACAGATAGATGAGGTCAAACATGTTATGAACATATTTTTGGAGATCGGATGCATCTTTGAATCGTTCCGTCGGATCTAAGACTTGTAGACGGGATCCTTCTAAGCTATCTGATTTTGAATGTTTCAAGATTGAGTTAATGGTAATGGTCGCATCATTTGGATGATCTGGCGCTTGTAATAAGCCTTTAGCAAAGAACTCAGGTCCAAGACCACTTCTTCTACCATAGCCACCAAGATAGATATCCTGATCTGAATCATGGGTCATCTCATGGGTATACGTAATAGCGCCATCCTTATCCAACATACGGTAAGACATATAATAGACACCATCTCCTGTTGCGTATGCACCGTGATGATTATGAACTACCTTGTTACCAACTGGTCCAAAGAAATGTTGCATTGCAGGATTTGAATTCTCAAAGTCTGCGATTGTTGAAGCCTTTCCTTCAGTATGATCATCACCAAATTTATAGGCATCATAAAGCAGGATCGTACGATAGAGTTTTTCACGTCCCTGATTATCTAAAATACGATACCAATAATCGTAGTGATCTCGCTGACGCTTGGCTGTTTCACGCGCATTATCTTCAACAAACTTATTGAGTTTATCTCCAGCCTTATAGTCACTGTTGCGGTAGCGATCGTAAGCGCCAAATCCTAGACTAGACAAGGTTGAAATGACAAATACAGATCTTTCTGGCAAAGTAAGGAGAGGCAAGACCATATTGCGGTATTTCCAAGTGCTACTAGTAATTCGGTCATAAACACCGATAGAATACTTAGTCCCTGCTTGCTCTTGCTTGGCTTTGACCTCTGCAATAGTGGATTTTTCTTCGACAATGAAAGCTTTGGTCTGTTTTTTAAACCAGTCATTGTTGCTAGTTTTTGGTAAAAAGACTTTTCGGTAATTTTCTAGCGTGCTAAATAAATCTGTCGTTCCATGATGGCTAGCAAGACTGACACCATAAGTATCAACGTTGTTCTTAGCAAGCAGATTATTAAATCCTGATTTCCCTAACTCAATCAAAGTATCTAACGGAGATGCATTTCCTTTGCCAAAGAAATCAAGGTGATACAAGACCAAGTCTTTAATATTAACCTGACCATAGCTAAAGTTATACCAACGCTCCAAGTAGCTCATACCAAGAAGCAAGGCTTCCTTGTTGCGCTTGATTTTATCTACGATGTAACCTGTCATTACTTGATTGTTTTCCACTAGACCAGCATCCGCTGACAAGAGTTTTCTCAGACTTTCTTCTAGATGCTCTTTCGTTTTGCCAAATTGTTCTTCAAGATATAACTCCGTTAGTTTCACTTTTGGAGAAATACCAAGTGTGTTTCTAATAGCATCTGAATGATAATTTACCTTCTTCAATTCTGGTAAGACTTGCTGGATAATCGTTTCTTGATTATACAAGAATTGGTTTGGTGTATAGAGAAGACCTGTATCTCCTAGACTATATTCTGCTAACTTAGCAAAATCAGTCTGGTACTTGAGCTGGAATGTTTCAGAGGAATGATCCTGGTAATGGAGCAAGAGTTTGTTTGCAGTCTGTTTGTTGGAAACAATATCTGTGATGACTTGGTCATCCTTCATCATGACTGCTGACAAGAGTTCTTTTTGATATAAAAGACTGTTCTCGTTAACTAGGTTTCCGTATTTGACGATGGTTGCCTTGTTGTAGAAAGGTAGCAATTTTTCAATATTTTTATAAGCCAAGGCGCGCTGAGCTTGATAATGCTTCACCTTAGAAAAATCACTTTCTTTACTACCACTTGTTGAAAGAGGCTCCACTGTTGGAGGAGTGAGAGGATTGATTTCTGCTTTTTTATTAGTCACTTCAGAAGCATCTAAAATTGTTCCTCTTTCTACAAATGATTCCTTGCTGACGACTTCTTCCCTGACCAAGGTGACATTGTAGACTCTATTAGCTTTGTTGCTGAATGTATTAGCCACCTTCATTTCATTATAGTGGTAACCGGTAATAGCATTCCCGTTGGTTACATTGACATCACTTAGTACATTGGTCAATCTTCCTGCATGCTGTTCCTCATTCGTCTTTCGATCCCACAAATATCCAGCCACACCCGCAACTCTACCAAAGTGCTTGACATTGTTGATATCACCTTCAGCATAGCTATCCTGTATATGCGCATCTTGGTCTACTAGACCTGCTAACCCACCAACAGTCTGATCTGAACTATTCGTGTTGGATGAAATGGCTACTGTCGCTTTTGACTTAGTCAGTGAAGCTCTGCCTCCTGTCAAATGACCGACCAAACCACCAATATTGTATGCCGCAGTCGTTTCGTAGGTATTAACAATTCTTCCCTTAAAACTGCTCTCTGTGATGCTTGATTGGTCTGCCTTAGCCAACAAACCACCGATACCACGTTCCCCAGCCAGAACACCATCGACATGAACTTGCTTAATCTTTGTGTTATCCGTAGCTTCATTGGCCAGTGAACCGATATCATCTTTACCTGAAATAGAGACATTTTTTAGGCTCAACTTTTCTACTGTGGCCCCTCTCAAGCTTTCAAAAAGAGGCTTTCTCAAGTTGTAAATAGCATAATGCTTGCCATCTTTTTCACCAATCAACTGACCAGTAAAGGTGCCCTTGATGTAAAATTTGTCATCAGGTCCCAACTCCACTTCGTTGGCATTCAAGCTAGCCGCTAAATGATAGGTTCCAGAGAGATTCTTGTTGATAGCTTTAACCAGGTTGCTAAAGGAAGTGAAGGTTGTTGTTTCTTCTGTTGCCTTTTTTGCGAGATAGAAGGTGAAATTATCGACATATTTATTTTCTAGCTCTTGCTGGAGTTTCTCAGCTTTAGCTATGATTTTATAAACGGATTGTCCATTTTTTATTTCTGCAGTTATTGAAGCGACAGGTAGATAGACATCTTTGAATGACGACGATTTTACCTTAACAAAGTAAGTGTCTGGATTACTTGGAACACTGTCTAAAGAAACATGTTGTTTGTAAGTACCATTGGTCTGACTATATAACTCCAGATCAGAAACATTTCTTAATTCAAGTGTTTTTTCTGGATCTTTTTCTTTTGGTTTTTCAGCCGGATTTTCTGGTTTTGCTTGCTCAATATTGCCAGTATATTCTGGAAGAGGGGCAATTTGTTCGGGTTCAACAATCGCTCCGGATTGGGTACCTGTATAAGATGGTTTCGATGGTACCTGTTCTGGTTCGACTATTGCTCCAGATTGAATGCCAGTATATTCTGGTTTTTCATTTGTCTCAGAGGCTACAACAGCTCCCGATTGCTCACCTTTATATTCTGGCAAGGAAGGCTGAGTCTCCGGTTCGACGATGGCTCCAGATTGAGTTCCCTTGTACTCTGGTTGTGGAGCTACTTTCTCGGGTTCAACTATTGCTCCAGACTGAGTGCCTGTATAGGCTGGTTTTTCAGTTTTCTCAGGGGCAACTATTGCATCAGATTGCTCACCTTTATATTCTGGCAAGGAAGGCTGAGTCTCCGGTTCGACGATGGCTCCAGATTGAGTTCCCTTGTACTCTGGTTGTGGAGCTACTTTCTCGGGTTCAACTATTGCTCCAGACTGAGTGCCTGTATAGGCTGGTTTTTCAGTTTTCTCAGGGGCAACTATTGCATCAGATTGCTCACCTTTATATTCTGGCAAGGAAGGCTGAGTCTCCGGTTCGACGATGGCTCCAGATTGAGTTCCCTTGTACTCTGGTTGTGGAGCTACTTTCTCGGGTTCAACTATTGCTCCAGACTGAGTGCCTGTATAGGATGGTTTTTCAGTTTTCTCAGGGGCAACTATTGCATCAGATTGCTCACCTTTATATTCTGGCAGGGAAGGCTGAGTCTCCGGTTCGACGATGGCACCAGCTTGAGTTCCCTTGTATTCTGGTTGTGGAGCTACTTTCTCTGGTTCAACAACCGCTCCGGACTGGGTACCTGTATAGGATGGTTTATCAGCCGTTTCTGGTTCTACAATGGCACCTGATTGAATCCCTTTGTACTCTGGCTGTGGGGCAACTTGCTCAGGTTCGACTATTGCTCCAGACTGAGTGCCTGTATAGGCTGGTTTATCAGTTTTCTCAGGGGCAACTATTGCTCCAGATTGCTCACCTTTATATTCTGGTAATGAGGCCTGAGTCTCAGGCTCACCTTTTCTTGCAGACTGGGGTATTTCACTCGGTACAACTGCCTTCTTAGTCCCTTTTTCTACTATACGTGGTAAGGCTTCTTCTACCTTAGTCGAGAGAACTTCTCGGGAAATTTCTTGATTTTCAACAGTGAAGATGCGAATAAGTTCAATCTTCTTCCCAGCACGACCTTCTTGTTTCACACGAATGGTTCCCTCTGTTAGATCTGGATTTTCTTGAACCACTTCTGAAAAGTCTAGATTGGTTACAATCTCTTGGTCTTTGTATAAGAGCTCTGGTTTGTTCACGCGACCAGCCAAGACTTCGTCATGAGGATCCACACTAGCAATACCAGACGGCTTTTGATTGGGTGAATCTTGAGAAGGGATTGGCTTGTCAGCAGGGCTTGTTGGAGACGGATTTTTCCGCTCATCTCTTACATTTTGCCCACCTTCATTGGACTGGAAATGAGGGTGAACCGTATCGTCTAGTTTCTGATCTCTAGCAACAGTTTCTAACTGATTAATTTTCTTGTCTTGCTTAATATAGCCTAGATAGGTATAACCTGACAGGACTCTTGGCAGAGGCAGACTATCTCCTTGGGATAATTGATATTCTTGATTATATTGGAGCAAGAGTTGATTTTCAATAGCCTGAACCGAAGAAACCAAACCGCTCCCCATGCCTGTTATCAAAACAACCTTCAACAGTGCTTTCTTCTTGCCTTTCTTTCTCGAAACAGCAAAAATGAGGAGCCCAATCGAAGCCAGTGCTCCACCCGAAAGGACGGTAACCAGATTACTGTGCTCACCGGTATGAGGCAACTGACCTAGTTGGGCTTTCTCATCCATACGGTAGACTAGATAATAGGTACTCTCACTGTCTTCAGCAATATTAGGAAAATCCTTTACAATCAAGTCCTTCTCTTGCTTACTTAACTCTGTATCTGTCACATATTTGTAGTGAACAGATACATTTTCTTGAGCAAATACGGTCCCACTGCTAGCAATGGACACAAAAAATAAGCTCGAAATTGAAGCAGACACAAGACCAATCGCCAACTTTCGTAAGGAAAAACGATGCTGCTTCTCTCCAAAAAATTTTTTCATTCTATATCCTCTCTATCATTTTATCCATTTCAAAATAGAAGAAGCAGTTTGCTTCCTCACTCTGATGAACTTACAAGAAACAAAAATACTTCTATATATATTTTGATATATTCAATCTACAAGCATCATTATACTATAAAAAGAGTTCCTTGTCTCAAATAAATGCTTTAGATTTTACGAATGAAGTAGCTTATTTATCCTGTAAAATTTTCCGTCAATTGGTAACAAAAAAATAAGGCTAACCGCCTTCATACTGTAATAAGTATTTCTAACAAAGATTCAATTCATTCCACCTCAGTTCGAAAGATATGATTCTTCAATTTCGAATTTTTTCAAAATTTCAAAGTATAGGAATTGCCAATAATTGTCATAATTTATCCTATCTAGTCCACGAATGGGGTCAATCCAACAGAACTACCTACGATAAACAATACAGACGGTGCAGGAGTCACACGCTCATCGTCCTTGAAATACACAATAGCCACAATTCTTAAAACTAAAATAGTAACTTTCATCAATCATGAAATCATTGAAAAATCGTCAACGCCCTTCAATTACCCTATTCTAACTCCAAATCAGAAGCGACCAATAATCTCATCAAACTTATAGAACGAAATGCCTTTGGTTTTCGAAACTTTGAAAACTTCAAAAAACGATTTTTATCGCTCTGAACATCAAAAAAGAAAGGACGAAATTTGTCCTTTCTCTATCTTAGCTTTTCTTTAATCCACTACTGCTGACAAAGAACCAATTTTAGAGTTTCTCCATTTACTCTACTTGACAAAAACTCTATTTATAGTTCAACTTTAAATTTTTTGAGGCTTCCTAAAAATAATGAAGCACCAACAATAATGACGATTCCCCCTATCCATCCTAAGAATGGAACCAATGCAAGTGCAGAACCAACAATTAATAAGACTGAGGGTGCAATTGAAATTCTATTATCATCTTTATAGTATATTAGTGAGAGAATACCTAGAATTAAAATTCCAATTTTTACTAAACTAAAAATAATAAAAATAATTCCTAAGATGACACCAACAACTTCTTCATTATCAAATATAGAGGCAATCATAATTATAATAATTGGCAAAATGGCTAGAATAGTTCCTGCAACTAAACCAATGATACCATCTAATTGAGCAAGTGTTTTCTTTTTCATCAATACTTCCTTTTCATTAAAAATTAATATTATACATTAATTTTGTTTAATATTTTCTTTTATATCAAACTAAAATACACACACAGAAAACATTTTCAATCTATCATTCGATTATTTCTCTTCAAATCCTTCTGCTACTGCGTCTGCAAAGTTTTCTTCTACGATGCTTGCACAGTGATCACAGATAATAGCATGGTAGCTACGTTCTGTTGTTGTTAAATCAATGCGACGGCAACGGTCACACACTTGACCTGCAGCACGTTCAACTGTAAAGGCTACATCTTCAAAGACGAGTGCTTCTTCTGGAGCTGGACCTTCTGCAATTGTCAAGTCCGATACGATTAACACTTGCGCTATATTACTGTTCACAGCTTCAAGCAAAGTCTTAACAACTTCATTTGGATAAACTGTCAAGTGTGCTTCAAGCGATTTACCAATAACTTTAGCATTACGAGCTTCTTCCAAGGCTTTTTGAGCTTGTCCACGGAAGTCCATGAAGGCTGCCCATGTATCCAAGATTTCTTCTTGATTAGCAAAAGTTTCTGCTTCTGGCAATTCTGACAATTGAACAAAGTCTTCTGTTTCAAACTCAAGATATGACCAAATTTCTTCCGCAGTATGAGGAAGGATTGGTGTCAAGAGTTTCGTAATTTTCACAAGAATGTCATAGAAGACAGTCTGCATTTGACGACGTTCCAGTGATTTAGCACCTTCGATGTAAACAACGTCCTTAGCAAAATCAAGGTAAAAGGCTGACAAGTCAACGTTGATAAAGTTCACCAAGGCCTTGTAGATTGTCAAGAATTCAAAGTTAGCATAGGCATCACGAATGATCTTGACAAGCTGGTTAAAGCGAATCGTCATGTACTTATCAACTGAACGAAGTTCTTCGTAAGCTACTGCATCCACAGCTGGGTTAAAGTCAGAAGTATTGGCAATCAAGAAACGAAGGGTGTTACGGATTTTACGGTAAGTTTCAGAGACTTGGCTCAAGATATCCATAGAGATACGCACGTCGTTGCTTGAGTCTACACTTGTTACCCAGAGACGCAAGATTTCAGCACCAAATTGTTTTTCAACATCACTTGGAGCAATAGTATTTCCAAGAGATTTAGACATCTTCTCACCTTTACCATCAAGGGCAAATCCTTGTGACAAGATTTGTTTGTAAGGTGCTACGCCATGGTTGGCAACAGATGTGATAAGTGATGAGTTGAACCAACCACGGTATTGGTCAGAACCTTCTAAGTAAAGGTCTGCTGGGTAAGTCAACTCAGGACGGTTTACTACAACCCCATTCCATGATGAACCTGAGTCAAACCATACGTCCATGATATCTGTTTCTTTTTTGAACTCATCATTTGGTGAACCTGGATGAGTATATCCTTCTGGCAAGAGGTCCTTAGCATCACGTTCCCACCAAATGCTTGAACCATGTTCTTCAAAGAGTTGAGCTACATGCTCAATAGTTTCAGCAGTCATAATCGCTGTACCGTCTTCAGCATAGAAGATAGGAAGCGGAACACCCCAAGCACGTTGACGAGAGATAACCCAGTCGCCACGGTCACGAATCATGTTGTAAAGACGCACTTTACCCCATTCTGAGTGGAATTTCACTTTTTCAATTTCGTCCAAGATTTCTTGGCGGAATTTAGAAACTGAGGCAAACCATTGTGGTACTGCACGCCAGATAATTGGTTTCTTAGTACGCCAGTCAAATGGGTATGAGTGAGAGATTTCTTCTTGGGCAAGAAGGAGGTTACCAAGTTTTTCAATAACAGTTGGAACTACCTTTTCATAGAATTGACCTTCAAACTCAGGACCAGCATTCTTCATCATGATACCACGTTCGTCAACAGTTACTGCGACTTCAAGGCCATTAGCAATACCAACATTGTAGTCGTCCTCACCAAAACCAGGGGCTGTATGGACAATACCTGTACCAGAGTCAGTAGTAACGTGGTCACCGAGAATAACCAATTCATCTACAGCCGTATCCCATGGGTGTTCTGTTACGATGTGGTTCAATTCTTGACCACGGTAAGTTGCCAACACTTGAACATCAACCCAGGCAAATTTCTCAGACAAGCTAGTCAATAATTCTGCAGCAACCATAAACTTACGAGCTTCACCAGCAGGTTGAACCAAAACATAATCAATATCTGCACCAACAGTCAAACCACGAGAAGCTGTAATGGTAAATGGAGTTGTTGTCCAGACTACGATATAAGTATCTGTATCTAGAACACCTTTGCCATCTTTTACCCTATTGGCATAGTAAAGAGAAGTTGAAACCAAATCATGGTATTCAATCTCTGCTTCAGCAAGGGCAGACTCAGATGACCAAGACCAATAAACTGGCTTGGCACCACGGTAGATATAACCTTTGTTAGCCATCTCACCAAATACACGGATTTGAGCTGCTTCATAGTCAGGAGTCAAAGTCACATATGGATTTTCCCAGTCACCAGAAACACCTAAACGTTTAAAGTCTTCCCGTTGTTTATCTACTTGAGAAAGAGCGTATTCACGGCAAAGTTTCAAGTACTCAACCAAGTCCATTTCTTTACGTTTGACACCTTGTTTTGCCAAAACTTGCTCGATTGGCAGACCATGAGTATCCCAACCTGGGATAAATGGTGCGTAAAAACCTGACATTGATTTTGAACGAACAATGATATCTTTTGAAATCTTGTTCATAGCGTGTCCAACGTGGATATTTCCGTTCGCGTATGGAGGGCCATCATGCAAGGTGAAATGAGGTTTTCCTTGGTTCAATTCTTGACGACGTTGATAAAGTTTTGCATCTTCCCATTCCTTTTGCCAAACTGGCTCTTTGGTAGGAAGTCCTGCACGCATTGGGAAAGCTGTTTTCCCAAGGTTAAGGGTATCTTTGAGTTTCATGGTATCTCCTTTATAAATAATAACAAATTAAAAACCACGACTGCCAAAAAGGACGAAAATCGTGGTACCACCTTTATTCGGAAAAAGATTTAGTCTTTCTCCCTCTTATCCCGTAACGTGGGAAACGTCAAATCCTACTAACTTCAGACTTGAGTTTTTGAGAGGATAATCTTATCATTAGGGAATGCAGGACTCACACCATCTCCTGCTCGCTGGAAATATAAGGATAAAATATTGTTCTCACATATCACTATTCATTATAAGATTAGGACAGATTCTTTATTTGTATCTTCCTCATTCGATGAAGGGCCTTCGACTTCAACTGGCTCTAAATGTTCTTCTACATAATGATCTTGTTGAGCTTCAAATTCAGCTAATTCTCTATTACCAGCCTCAATTCGAGCTTGTAACTCAGCCATTTCTTCAGGTGTAAATTGACGAGTCATATCGATTGGTTCTTCTTCTGGTTGTGAATATACCGATTCACCAAGAACTTCACCAACAACTTCTTTAAATGCTTCATCACTTGTCTGAAGATAGGTAGCTGTTGGGCGCAGAATATCTTCCCAATCTGATGATTCAACAATTGCTAACTGACTCTCAATTGTAGATTTGAGACGTTGGTGGAAGACACGGCTTTTGTTCTTCAATTCTTCAGTCTCAACAGCAACTTTCTTAGCATTATCAGTAGCTTGACGCAAGATCTCATTAGCCTTATATTTTGCTTCTTCAAGCAAACGTTGGGCATCTTGCTCTGCCTGTTGGATAATATTATTAGAACGATCTTGAGCAGCTTGTTTCACACGCTCTGCCGTATCTTGAGCAATCAATACTGATTGACTCAAAGAATCTTTCATCTCATCAAAGTAAGACAAACGTTCTTCCAAGCTCTTGATATGCAACTCTTTATCATGATTGCTTCGAACTAAATCTTCATAATCACGAACAACGATTTCAAGAAATTCTTCAACTTCTTCTGGATCAAAACCTCTAAATCTTGTACCAAAGGTTTTATCTTTAATTTCTAATGATGTAATTGGCATATTATTCCTCACTTACTTAATAATAATTGGACCGTTAATTTCTTTTTATCTTTTTTTGTTTGCCCATTATCTCTAACAAGTTTCAATCGACCAAATTTCCTCACACTAATCAAATCACCAACTTGAACTGCATAATCTGATTTTTCAACTAAATGGTAATTAACTTGGACTGCCTGTTTTTCAATTAACTGACTTGCCTGATTTCTAGACAGCTTTAAGACACCTGCTAGAAAAACATCTAATCTAGAACTAGCAATACAAATATCTAATTCTTGATAATCTTCTACTGTAGCAATTTTCTCAGTAAAATCCCGTTCTTCTAGACGAACCGGTAAACGAGCAATTTTCGTAATGCCGTTTTGAAAAAGGAGCATAAACTGTCGATTAATGATAATCTGTGCCCTCTCTTCGTTGACTAAGATATCACCAAATAGCTTCCTATCAATTCCCAGCTTGTTTAAAACAGTCCCTAATATTTTTGCATGCGTTAAGCGTTCAAACTTATTAGGGTAGACAATTTCTTGCAAGGAAAGTTCAAAATCAGAGAATTCTGGCTCAAAATAATCAGGATACAGTAGAACTCGTACATATTCAGTTTCAAGAAACTGCCGACTGCTCATGTAGGAGATGCCGTTGGTTGATGCTAGCACCTTTAAAATCTTTTCTTGATGGGGATTTACAAAGGGTGTTAAAAAAGGAGAATAAGAATCTTCTACCTTTTTTATCCATTCTACTCCCTTATCAATAAAAGACGAATCATTCTTAGAAAAGTGTTGATAAATCATCTTATTCATAGAAAGATCACTAAAAGTCGAATCAACTGTTCCCCTAGGAAGTGAACTAGTAATACCGCAATCCAGACAGACAAATCAAGACCTGCAATCTGGAGGGGTAAACGTTGCAAGGGAGCTACTATCGGTTTCACTAAACTAATAATCAAGCGTCCAAGACGTGATTCATAAGCATTGGGAAACCAAGACATCAGAGCAAACACGATTAAAATCAGTGAATAGATATCCACTGCATTTTGAACAAAACGAATGAGAAAGATCATTATCTTACTCTCGTACGTTTCATATCAAAGCCAAATTCACCATTTTGTGATTCATCTGGAATTTTGATATCTTCAATATTGACGACAACATCAACTGGTGTCAGCAGGTACATAGTAGATGCTACCTTTTTCATGTTACCAGCTAAAACGTGGCGCGCCCCATCCAGATAGTCCAAACAACGACGTGCTTGAACTTCTGTCATATATTGGAAATCAATCAAAATACTTTCGTTACCAGCTAATAAATCAACAATATCTGTGGCATCTTCGTATTTACGTGGATAACGAACATCAATTGTCACCTTATCAGTAGAACGTTGACTTTGCATAGCCAACTCTTGTTGACGGGCATGAAGACGAGTGATGTTTTTATCTTTAGATGGCGTGCTACCAGCTTGTTGAGGCAACTCTTGAACAGAAGGGACTGAAGTCACAATCGGCTCTTCAGCTTTAGGCTGATATGCAGTACTAACATCTTCTCCATCTTCTGTAAAATAATCTATAAATTTATCAAATCTATCTTTTAAAGACATATTTCTTTCCTATTTAAAAAATGCTGTACCAATTCTGACAAATGTTGAGCCAAATTCAATCGCTTCCTTGTAGTCACGACTCATACCCATACTCAAGTCCGTCATTGGCATATTGGGAATTTGTTTTTCTCTAATTTCTAGTTGCAAATCCTGCGTAGCTTTAAAAATTTCTTTCAACTCATCACTACTAGCTTCAAAAGGAGCCATGGTCATCAAGCCGACATATTCAATTTTATCTAAGGTTGCTAATTCTGGCAAGAGCTCCAATAGTTCCTCCTTTGAAAAACCATGTTTGCTCTCCTCCCTTGAGATATTTACTTGTAAGAAACACTTAACAACTCGGTCACTTCTTTTTTGAATTTCCTCTGCTAGCTTTAATGAATCCAAAGCGTGAAAATAATCAACATACTGAATGACGTCTTTGACCTTGCGTCTTTGCAAGGTTCCAATCAAATGCCAGGTAATATTTCTATCTTTTAAAGCTTCATATTTCTCAAGAAATTTATCCACACGATTTTCACCAATATGATGCACACCTAGCGGAAGCAAAGCCTCCGCTGTCGGTACGTCTACATATTTTGTAACAGCAACAACCGAAACAGAATTGACTTCTCTTCCTGACTGCTGACTTGCATCTTTTATTTGTTGAAAAACACGTTCTGTATTTTCTTTCAAATTCATTTACTTAACGATTTTTGAAAAATGGAGGAGTGTCTAATTCATCCTCATCGTGTAAAGATGGTGCTTCGAAACGTTCAACTGGTGATACAACTGAATCAGTCGGACGAACAATTGTCTCACGACGCAAGTCCCAATCACCAAATGCTGAAGTTTGAGAAGTTTCTGTACGGCGAGGTGCTGGACTTGGAATTTCTGCAGTTTCAGCCATATCAAAGTGACGATTATGATTGTGTGCATGGCTAGGACTTGCTTGCTCATGACGAACAGCTTGTCTTGGTGCATGACCAACAACTTTTTCAACACGATCTTGGCGAACACCAGTTGCCACAACTGTAACACGGATTTCATCTTTCATGTTTTCATCGATAGATGTTCCGAGCCAGATATTCACTCCTTGGCCAGCTGCTTGGTTAACAATTTCTGATGCTTCTTCTGCCTCAATCAAGGTTAAATCAAGACCACCAGTAACGTTGACGATGACATCCTCAGCACCGTCAATAGTTGTTTCAAGAAGTGGTGAGTAGATTGCCTTACGAGCTGCTTCTACCACACGTTCTTCACCACTACCGATACCGATACCCATTAGGGCGTTTCCTTTATTTGCCATAACTGTTTTCACATCGGCAAAGTCAAGGTTAATCAAACCAGGGTTTGTGATCAAGTCCGTAATCCCTTGAACACCTTGGCGAAGTACGTTATCTGCTTCGCTAAGAGCTTCAAGAAGCGGAGTTTTCTTATCAACAATTTCAAGCAAGTTGTTGTTTGAAATAATCAATAAAGTATCTACATGTTCACGAAGTTGATTGATTCCTTCTACAGCGTACTGTCCACGTTTACTTCCTTCAAAACCAAAAGGACGTGTCACAACACCAACTGTAAGAGCACCTAAATCTTTAGCAATGCGGGCAATAACAGGAGCTGCACCAGTACCAGAGCCACCTCCCATACCTGCAGTAATGAAGACCATATCTGCTCCAGTAATAGCTTGAGTCAAGGCTTCTTCGCTTTCTTCAGCTGCCTTTTGACCAACTTCAGGTCGACCGCCAGCACCCAAACCACGAGTCAATTTAGGGCCTAACTGAATTACAGTCTCAGCTTTTGTACTACTCAAAGCTTGTACATCTGTGTTTGCTGCGATAAATTCTACGCCTGCAACACCTTCGTCAACCATACGGTTAATGGCGTTACCACCACCTCCACCAACACCGATTACTTTAATAACTGCACCTTGAGCTGCTGCTGTATCAAATGAAAATGTCATAGTTTATTTTTCCTCTTTTATTCATCAAACATGCTTCCGATTAAGCCACGGAAACGATCTGCGATTTTTGGTTTATTTTGAGAAGATACTTTATCTTCTTTCGGAGCAACTACGTTCGTAGAAGCTGACTGCTCTACCTCAGTATTTTGAACTGGTTGAATAGGGGTCGGTTGTGCTACCTGCGTAACGCGTTGAATCATCCCACCAAAATTAATTGGTTGGTGACGCAAAGTATCTTCACCCTTGACTGCTCGTTGCGCTAATAAATGCACCTCAGTCAATTGACCAGCAAATTCAGACAAGCTAATCACATGAGCGAAGGCAGGATTACGGATTCCAACTTGATTTGGAACGTAAAGTTTGACACCAACGCCAAATACTTCCTGTGCAAGTTCTACAATACCTGGTAAAATAGCATTTCCACCAATCAGAACAATCCCACCTGGAAGATCCAACAAATGTCTTCTTTCCAACTCTTGTTTGATTTGTTCAAAAATGTGTTTAATGCGAGCTGAAATAATCTCTGCTAGGTAGCTTTCTGTAACTTTTACAGGCTCTACTTCACCAATCACTTCAACTTGGAAGGTTTCATTGCTTGCAAGTGAAGGGTAGGCTTCACCATAGTTCAATTTCAATCCTTCAGCTAGTTTTTGTGAAGTCTTCAAGACTTTAGAGATATCTTTTGTGACATAATCTCCACCTTCTTGAAGAATATTTGTAAACTGGAGTTCTTGGTTACGGATTGTAGCAACAGTTGTTTGACCTGCTCCCATATCAATCACCGTAGCTCCAAATTCACGCTCTCCTTCATTCAAGACTGAACGAACCAAAGCCAATGGTGAAATAATAATATTTTCAACCTGAACACCTGAGCGCTCAACTGTCTTGCGTAAATTGTGAAGAATAGTACGTGGACCTGTGTAAAGCAAACCACGCATCTCAAGACGAACCCCCATCATGCCACGCGGGTCACGAATACCTTGGAAGCCATCTACGATAAATTCTTCAGGAATAAACGTAATGACTTCACGATCTGGTGTCATACTCTTTGTCAAGGCTGATTTAACAACATTTTCAACATCTTGATCTGTAATTTCTTTTGTATCAGATGTAACTGGAATCATTCCTTGAGTTGGTTCTACTTGCAAAAGATTTCCAGGCAAACCAACATTCACTGATTTGATTGAAATGCCAGCTTTCTCTTCTGCTTGGGAAATAGCTGACTTGATAGCAGTTGCTGCTGCTTCAATATCAACGATAATCCCATCCTTTACACCTTTACTCTTGGCATTACTTACACCAATTACATTTAGTTCACCATTTCTAAGCTCGGCAACCAACACCTTAATCGAATTGGTTCCGATATCTAAGCCTGTAAAAAAACCATCTCTAGCCATTACATCGCATCCTCTCTCTTCCAAGTTTCAAACTTCTATTCAATATAGCTAAAACAGGGCATAGCTATTCACAGAATATTATAACACAAAAAATCCAATCGTGCTTAGTTTTTCCTAAATTTACTTACCATTTTTTTACATTCGCTCATCATATTTTTGTATTTTCCAAACAAGTTATAAAAAATTAGATTTATGAAAAAAGAAAGCTTGATTTTAAGCTTTCTTTGCAATCATTTTTTCTGCTTCTTGTTCTAAAAATAGTTCCAAGATTTTCTTTGTCAACGTAATCGCTGCTGACAGGGCCAGAGAAACGATTAAATAATTAGCTACTAAGCCGTGATCTCCAACCAATGGCGGTTTTGTCAAGAATCCGTAATCTCCACCAGTTACCAAATTGACCACAAAAATCAAGGCATTTAGTGCAAAGGTCATGAGAAAAATTCCCTTCACATCCAGCAATCGCGCGTTATACTGTCTCAATAGATAAACTAGAGAGTTCCCCAAGAGAGCTAAGTGGCCAAAGATAAAGGATAAAATCGCAATATGTGGGAAAGGATAAGCATCTGGAACTGGATAAACAAAGGCTGCTAATGTCCCAAATGTTCCTAATAATGCAAAATACTGCCTATATTTAGACTGACCAGGAAGCAAAAGCACCACAAACATAGCCATACGGCAATGGTAAAAAGGTAGGCTTTCTGACAACGGCATATGATTGACCCAGTACCAACCATAAAGGAGGATCAACTGAACGGCCTGCAAGATTTGGAAAAATCGTTGATAAGCCTTCTTTTCACGATAACGATAGGCTGTATAAAAGGTCAAAGCCAAGAGTGTAAATATACTGACATACCAAAAAAGGTCAAATTTGGGTGGCTCTGTTGCTTGGGTCGTAAAGAAAATATCCCATAAATTCATCTAGTCTTCCTCATGATTCAAAATTTTCCTGCATTTTATTATACCATGCTATTTGTCAAAAATGAATTTAGAAATACGATAATCATCTTCTTAATCAAGATATTGCTCCCTCTGACCTTGATAAACCTGCCAAAGAATCTCTATTTGCTCCTTGGTAATGCGTTTTTCAGATAAGGCTGGCAGTTGGTCAATGGCAAAAAATTGAAGGTCAGCAATTTCTTGATTTTCTTGGAATTGTCCATCAAGAAGCTTACATTCAAAAACAAACTTTGCATATTGCTTGCTCTGTAGTTGGAAACGATTTGTATCAAAAACAGCTAGTAGTCTTTCTACTTTAGCTTCAAAACCGGTTTCTTCTTCAATTTCCTTGAGAATATTTTCTGTTGGAGAATAGCCGACTTCACCAAAGCCACCTGGCAAAGCCCAATCATTCTCTCCTTGTCCCCTAACCAGACAAATTTTTTCATCCTCAACTATCCAAGCACGGACGTCCATTAAAGGAGTCGCATAAGCGGAGGTCGGTTTCAAGAGTTCTACCACTTCGTCTGCATCAAGGTCTGATACCTGATTCAACATTTCAGATAACAGACTTCGCAAGTCTTCGTAGCGCTCACGGTCGAAAGGATCTTTTGTAAAGGTTAAGCCAGTATCTGTAAGGGCAATCATTCTTTGCAGATACTTAACAAAATCACTTGTCTTCATTTTCTAAACTTTCTACCAATTTGGCTAGGTTCATAGAGTTAGAGCCTTTGAGCAAGATTTGGTCATTAGCTCCTAGACTTTCCTTAACTTGCTTAACTAGGACTTCAAATTGATCCTCGTCAGCTGTTTTTTTGAAGTAGTAAACATGGCCGATTGGGAACATTTGACTGGCCAATTGGGCTAATTCAGCAATGTCTTCTCCATAGAAAATAACGGTATCAAGCACATCTGGAGAAAGGCTCAAAATCATCTGGTTATGGAGTTGAATAGACTGGTCACCAAGCTCCTTCATATCCGCTAAAACAGCAATTTTCTTGCCACCTTCATTGGCTGGAATGGCAGAGAAAGTCTCTAAAATCAGCTTCATAGCAGTTGGATTGGCATTGTAAACATCTGATAGGATATCTGCTCCATTGGCTGCTTTCTTCCACTCGGTACGGTTACGCGTCAATTCAAGATTTTGGAAGGCCTGACGAATTTGCTCCTCAGAAACTCCTTCTTGTAGGGCAACATAGGATGCAATCATGGCATTAGTAGCATTGTACTTACCAGTCACTGGCAAATCAAGGGCTTGTTCCAAGAAATTAGCCTTAAATGTCAGACTATCCTTGCGCTCAATCAAGTCTGTAATTTCCAACTCTGCTCCTTGGCCAAAACGAACTACCTTTTTGTCAGTTGGCAAGTAGTCCTCTACAATCGGATCTGCTGGTGCCAAGAGCAAGGAATTCGAAGACATCCCGTCTGCAATTTGCATTTTTCCTTTAGCAATTTCAGAACGGTCTTTGAAAAAGGCTAAATGGGCTTCTCCAACCAAGGTCACGATGGCTGTTTTTGGACGAGCCAATTCTGACAAGAGATGAATATCTCCCAAGTGATCCTGCCCCATCTCCAAGACCAACTTTTCTGTTCCTTCAGGCATGTGGAGAACTGTGTAGGGAAGGCCAATCTCATTATTGTAGTTACCTTGTGTTTTGTAAGTTTTGTAGGTTGTTGATAGCAAGTGCGCTAACATATCTTTGGTCGTTGTCTTGCCATTTGAGCCTGTAACAGCAAAGACATCAACTCCTGTTTTTTCAAGATAGTAGGCAGCTAGGGTTTGAAAGGCCGTCAAAACATCAGCTACTAAAATGTAGGGATGATTTGCGATTTCTTTCTCAGACAAGGTTACTGCGGCACCATTTTCAAAGGCTATTTCGATAAAGTCATGACCGTCACGAGCACCTTTGAGGGGCACAAACAAATCCCCTGCAGCAATCAAACGACTATCAAACTCAGCTTTTTCTAACTGGGTGTCCTCAAAGAGGCTGATATCATTTTTAGCTCCTACAACTTGAGCCACTTCATGAATTGTTAATTTCATTTCTACTCCTTTAAAAAGGGTCGAAACTCGAGAACTCTAGTCACCTTGCAGTGATGGTTCTGGCTTCTACCCTCTCTTTCATTTTTATAGCAAATGCGCTTCGCGCTTGTCAAAACTTTCCTTGGCAAGATCAACCAATCGCTCGATTAAGTCTGGATAGCTGATTCCCATATTGTCCCAAAGTAGTGGGTACATAGACCACTGGGTAAAACCTGGCATGGTATTAAGCTCGTTTAGGAAAATCTCTCCCTTGTCTGTATAGAAGAAATCGCAACGAGAGAGACCGAGGCCACCAATGGCACGGAAGGCTGTTTCTGCATTCTGACGCATGACAGCTACCACATCATCACTGATTTTAGCTGGGATATCCATGGTAATCTTGTTGTCAATATACTTGGCATCGTAGTCATAAAAGTCAACATCCTTGACTACTTCTCCTGGTAGCGTACTCTTGACATCGTAGTTGCCCAAGAGACCAACCTCGATTTCACGAGCATTTACCCCTTGCTCTACCAAGACACGGCTGTCATATTGAAAGGCAAGTTTCAAAGCTTGACGGAGTTCCTCTTGATTTTCAGACTTAGAAATACCGACACTTGAACCCATGTTTGATGGTTTTGTGAAGACTGGGTAAGTCAATTTTTCTTCAACTTCGGCAATTTTAGCAGTCACATCATCGCCTTCGACAATGGCCACATAAGGAACTTGAGCAATCCCGACAGATTCTAAAACACGCTTGGTCGTGATTTTATCCATGGCAAGACTAGATGACAAGATGTTGCAACCAACATAAGGCATTTTCAAAACTTCCAAGAATCCTTGAACTGAGCCATCTTCTCCCATCGGACCATGGAGGACTGGGAAGACCACTGCACCATCTTCGTAGATGGCACTTGGTGCAACTTTCTTATCCCAATCAATGGTTTCATTGGTCATGAGACGGTCCTCTTGACCTGGAGTATGGCTAAATTCTTGCGTTTTAATAAAATCACCCGACTGGCTGATGAAGAAAGTCTTGACTGTGAAACGGTCGTAGTTGACCGCGCGCATGACACTTTCAGCTGAAAGAACAGAGACTTCACGCTCTGCACTACGCCCACCGTATAAAAGAATAATCGTTTGTTTCATATTACTTGTCCTAATTCTAATAGAATACTCGTTCTTTAGTATATCATATTTGCTTCTTTTTTGAAACTTGTATCTAAAAAAGCCCTCATTTGAGAGCTGAAATTTTACCTATCCACCACTTGAGCTTCAAAGTGTGCTGGCTTGTCGTCTACATTGGTGATGGTGATCGTGTAGGGAGTTTCTTCCGTCACCCCAAATACTTCCTTTATTCTCCCTTGAAGCACTATTCCATCACTTTCTAAATAGATACTTTTACTCTTATCATTTGGTAAGTCTCTGTGCTCTGTTCCATCTTTAGAGATAATAATCTCAGTTATTGACTGCTTCTCAACATTATAAACCGTGTTACCTCCTTTAATCCCCCATCCTTTTCGGCCAGATAATTTTAATTTAGCCTCATCTTTTTTTAAAAAAATCAATTCCGAATTATACTCCCGCTGCTCTGTTTTAGAAAAAACTTTCAATTCAACACTTTGACCTGGTTGCAGAGTATACTTACCAAGATTTTGTGCCCATAAATATAGTCCAAAAATGCTAGTTGCTAGGGTTAATATTAACAAGCCACAACCTAATTTCCAGATTTTTTTCTTCCTATAGGTCATTTGTTACTCTCCTTATAGTCGTCATACCTTTCTGGAGCTCTATCTATTCTGCAAAATTTCGCTCTCTTTCCTTTTTCTACGCTGACCCGACCACCTGATACACTGCAACAATATTATCATACGAAGAATCAAATAGACCAAACGAAGGATTTTCATCTTTCCAAGAACTGATAAGAAATTTTTCCTTGCATTCCCCACTTCTTGAGCTAACTGTTCAACTGTTTTACCTGTTTCTTCTTTAATAGCAACTGCATTATTTGAAATCAAATAATAATTTTGTTCTAATCTGCTGATATAGGCTTTGGAAATTGGCTCGTCTAAGAAAAAATATACTCTATCAGCATACTCATCCTGAGACAGCGTATAGTATACTTCAGCTTCACTCTCCCATTTTTTAGGAAAACTAGTTATTTTAATATTTCCATAGTCTAAATGCATAATTCCAACTAAAACGTCATTAGTCCATTCTTCCGCATAGTGGTATAATTTCATTTTCTTATCTACCATTGGCCAAACCATAACATACCGACTATGCATGAATTCCTTAGTTAATGCAGATTTACTTGCCAAACTGGTCGCACCAATCTCATATACTGACCAAATAAGAACTATGAGCATTAAGACAGCTTGAGTTGGTTTGTTTTTATAATAGTTTTTCATTTTATTTAACATTTTGCTCTCCGATGGAAGGATTGGGTTTATCTAAATCTTTTTTTGAAATAAGGAAAAAACCTCTTGTAATGCATCATTATTCCCAGCATTTGAGTAAGAAACTTGCTCATCTTCTGGAAACCACATTTTACCAGCTAGTTCCAAATAACCATAAGGTATCTTTTTTGTATAATCACCTTTTAAATATAATTTCATTCTTCCTCGTCGTCATAAACTGGCTCGCCATGGTTTTTGATGTATTCTTCATTCCTGCGGTCGTCTTCTTCCCAAACTGGGTCTCTCACATCATCCATAAACGGAATTTCTTCCAAACTCAGCTCATTAGCTTCTTCATAACTCATCGAAAGGATATCCTCATGCCGTTTTTTAAATCCCTCCACACTTAACCAGCTCTCTTTATCATCTTCGCTAATCTGACCATCAATAGCAGTCGCAATTTCAATGGCCATAATATACATAGCTCGTTTATCAACAGTGAGAAGGTCAAGGTGGGTAGAAGCTAAACGTAGACAGTCTCCTTTTTCTCGATAGTCTGTTGCTGGATTGTCTTCAAAATCTAATTCAAGATTTTCATATACATGACTTCCAAATTTATTGATAATCCCTTCTTTCAACTGAACATTATTCCATCTATTATCATGCATCCACTTATTCAACTTCAAGTGAATAGTTGGGTCTGTTTTAAATGGGCGAGTATTCCCAAAATAAGAAATATCTACTGTCTTCCCATCTTTAGTATCAAACCACATTCTCTTCGCTAGTTCTAAATAATCAAATGGAATTTCTTTGGTGTAATCACCTTTAATATATAATTTCATATTTTACTCCTACGTTCTCAAGAATTCAGCAGCTCTCAAGATAAATCTAACTAATTGATTCTTCTCATAATTTGACAATTTTTTCAATTTGGATATTGAATCAAGCCAATTTCTAGCGCCATAATATACATAGCACGTTTATCAACTGTTAAAACATCCAAATAATTAGAAGCAATTCTTAGGTGTTTTCCCTTTTCTCTACCGTCGCTTTCATAACTTCCTTCATAATCTAAATCAATATTTTCATATTTTTGGGAATTGATTGCACTGCCACCTTTAACCTTGACCTCTTTCCAACGAGAGCCACTTGCTCCCCACTTATCTAATCGTAAAGATAGATAGAAGTCATTTTGTAGCATCTCATCATCCCCGACATTTGAAAAACTTATTTTTTGACCATTTCTTTCTTTAAACCACATTTTCCATGCGAGTTCTCTGTAGCCAAATGGCAATTTTCTAGTATAATCACCTTTAATATAAATTCTCACTCTTCTTCCTCATCATCATAAACACGTTCTCCATGGATTTTGATATATTCTTCACGAAGGCGTTCTTCCTCTTCCCATAGAGGGTCTCTTACTGGTATCATTGTTTTTAATTCTTCCAAACTAATTTCAACCGCTTCATCATAAGTCAGCGAAAGAACATCCTTATGTAGCTCCTTAAAAGTCTCTACATCTAACCATGTCTCTTTGTCATCCTCGCTGATATTACCATCTATTGCACTCGCAACCTCGACCGCCATAATTTTATCTACTGTTAAAACATCTATATGAGATGTTGCGATACGTAGATAATCTCCACGTTCTCTCCACTCTGTAATGAAAGTTTTTTCAAATTCAAGTGTTACACTCTCATATTCCAAAGACAACCAAGGATTACTAGGAATTATAAAAGGAGCCTTATCCCATCTTTCGTCAACTGAAGACCATTTGTGTAACCGAACACCAAAGTAAAAATCATCCTGTAACATAGCATCGTCACCAACATTGGAGAAACTTATTTTCTTGCCTTTCCGTTCCTTAAACCACATCTTCCATGCGAGTTCTCTGTAGCCAAATGGCAATTTTCTAGTATAGTCACCTTTTATATATAGTCTCACTCGTCGTCCTCATCGTCGTCCAACTCCACCTCTCCATGGATTCGGATATACTCCTCGCGCTTCTTATCCAATTCTTCCCAAAGAGGCTCGTCTATGGCTTTCAAAACATTTATCTCTTCTAAACTAATATCAACCGCTTCGTCGTAGGTCATATTCAGTAGGTCTTTATGTTTCGTTTTGAATTCTTCAATATTTAGCCATGTTTCTTTGTCGTCTTCGCTGATTTGACCGTCAATGACAGATGCTACCTCAATCGCCATGATATAGAGCGCTCGCTTATCAACCGTTAGAATATCCTTATGAGTCGTGATTATTCGAAGACAGTCTCCTTTTTCTCGCCTATCACTTTCATAAGAATTTTCAAAATTTAAATTTAAATTTTCACGCTTAAAAGTCGCCCAAGAGTCTTTTCCTATTCTAAAATCAGCCATTCCCCAACGCTCATCATTTGAAGAAAATTTATCTAGAGTTAAACTCAAATAAAAATTTTCATTAAATGCGTAAGAAAAACCAACTTCCACACCTTTGCGTTCTTTGAACCACATTTTCCAAGGAAATTCCATACAGGTTTGGTATATACTAGTTTCGTAGTTGCCTTTAAGATATAGTCTCACTCGTCGTCCTCATCGTCATACACACGTTCACCATGGATTTTGATGTATTCTTCACGAAGCCTATCCAATTCTTCCCAGATGGGTTCGTCAATAGCGTCAATCGTCTGAATTTCTTCCAAACTCATCTCATTTGCTTCGTCAAAGGTCAGAGATAAGATATCTTTGTGCTTTTCCTTGAACTCCTCGATTCTTAACCATGTTTTCTTATCATCTTCACTAATTTTTCCATCAATCGCAGTCGCAATTTCGAGTGCCATAATATACATAGCTCGTTTATCAACTGTTAAAACATCCAAATAATTAGAAGCGATTCTTAGATATTTTCCCTTTTCTCTACCGTCGCTTTCATAACTTCCCTCATAATCCAAATCAATATTTTCATATTTTTGGGAATTGATTGCACTACCACCTTTAACCTTGGCATCTTTCCAACGAGAGCCACTTGCTCCCCACTTATCTAACCTCAAAGATAAATAGAAGTCATTTTGCAACATCTCATCATCCCCGACATTTGAGAAACTTATTTTTTGACCATTTCTTTCTTTAAACCACATTTTCCATGCGAGTTCTCTGTATCCAAAAGGCACTTTTCTAGTATAGTCTCCTTTGATATATAGTCTCATACACTTCACCTAATTTCCGTAATAGTTTCGGTATCCTTTCCAGATTCTTTCTACAATTTCACTCTTCACACTTTTATCTAGATTCTTTATCTTTTTAGTTTTATTCACCCAATCCAATATATCTGTTTTGCTTGAAATACTATTAACATCTATAGCTTCGTTAAGCGAATAGCCCGACTTCCCACTTCCAGATTGAACCTGAAATACTCCTTCACCATTAGGACCACTATTTGGCTCCCAATCTACACGAATGTTCTCTTTTCGATTTCCTACTCGGGCTTCAATTTGTTTACCACCCCTACCAGAAATGGTCTTACTCGTCGGTTTATTGGCCTTCCAGCTATCGTAGTTGCTAGAATAATTAACCTGAATTTCGCCATTTTGTAAGGCCGTCTTTGTGATAGCTGATAAGCTAGTCACTGCTCCACTAGCTATCAGTACATTTCCATATTGTACTCCTGATACGGACACTGCCGTACCAGCTACGATACTTGTCCCTGCTGTTGGCGGACCAGCCATGATACTCAAAACTTCGAGGGCGCCACTCGCAAAGTAAACTCCCAATCCAGAGAATATTTGAGCTACTCCACTCCAAAATTCGACTGAATTTGCTTCAAAGTTTTGTGCTTTTAGTTCATCAAACTTTTTGTTAACCAAATGAGTATAGTCAGCATCGTATTTCCCATTTTTTGAAACGAAATAACCTTGTTCAAATGGATAAATGTCAATGATATTCCCTGTTTCATCAATCTTAAGAGTGTGATTGTAGTCGTCGATTATTTTATCCCATTCGGACTTGTCGTGACCTTTTAAGCGCTTCTCTAATTCGGCACGATAGTAGGCATCTCCATCGTCCGATAGCATCATATCCCTAGAAGCTTTATTGATGGCACGAGTTTCTGAGTCTTGAAAATCTCTTTTGGCATGCGAAACAATCTTCACATCCTTCATCTTCTGCACCCAGCTCATGTCCAGACCGTCCGCATAGTAGTTACCATCACTGTCGACAATGAGTTTACTTAGTTGCGTGGCTCCTTTGATGGCTAAGCTAAGGATTTCTAGACTATCGTTGAAATACTGGGAAACCTGTGAGACAAAAAATTCTAGTTTTTCAATCTTATCATTCAAATCCTGAATACCCGACTCGATTTGAAACTTGGTATTGTAGAGGATGGTCTTCTCAGAGAAGGCTTTCCCCCAATTGAGACTAAAGAGGTCTGTGATTTGATTTAGCCAGTTCTCCCTCACTTGAATCTGAGCTTCTACGATAGCTAACTGCTCTTCTCTCAGCTTTTTCAATTCCTTAAGCTGGTCTAGGTCCAAATCTCCATATCCAGAGATCTGAGCATCCGCATCTTTGTAGGAGGTCAACTCTAGTTGGATATCATCTATCGCTGCTTGTAACTTCTTGATGCTGGGGATGATAATCTCTGTAAAGAGACCTTTACCAGCTGTGTAGGCTGCTCCTGTCAACTCACCTGAGTCTAAAGAGGAAATCAGGTGATCACATCCACTAGATAAGCGGTCTGTGACTTCATTTGCGACTCGGAGGTTGTTCGTCATGGCCTGAATCAATTCTTGTGATTCTTGTGCGCTGTATTTTACTCCCATGGTAGCCGATTCCTTTCCACTATCAGTTCTTCTCTGGCCTCATCGAAAGAGCGACAAGCCTTTTTAGTTTGTTTTTCCAACGTATCCAGTTCCTCCTCTACATAAGAGTTGACCTGTCGCTGAATGGTTCTATTATCACTTTCGATTTGCTCTATTAGCTGACGAGAACTGGGTGAGAGAGATAATAGATTTATCATGCGATGGTGAATGCTCTGAATATCCGAGTAAAAGTTTGTCAACTGCTGTTCATATTGCTTTTTAGTTGCTCGGAGTCTGTCTTCCTTATCTTCTATCTTAACAATCTTACGCCAAATCTCTGTGCGCTTTTCTTCATTTCTATCTGCCATTCCTTAGTGACTCCATCTCTTAGCTTGCTCTATATCACGTTTTTCAATCCTCTGAGCAATTTCTGGAAACTTATTTGCTTGTGTCAAAACAGCTGAACTAAAATCACTGACCGCTTGAAGCATTTGATTGCAGGCCTGACGTCCCGCTTCCATTCCAGTGATTCCAGATGTATATGAAAATTCTACCTGCTGATTTTGCTTGTCGCTCGTTTCATACCCGACCAACTCATTAATAGCCGCCTCTGCTGCTATCGTGCTAGATTTTATCTTTCCACCCATACTTCAAACTCCCCTTATTAAGTATATATTGACCATATCATAACATAAAAATAGTACGATTTCAAAATAAATTATAACGAACTAAAGGGCAATCTTATCCTTAAAAAAACTTGATCCTTAAGTAAAATATATTGATAGAGATGCTACTAGGAATTTTGAAAATCCGTTTTCTGATACCTTATAATTTGTGTTTACTGGGAAGTATTCTTATTATCAAGATTTGTCCTTCTCTCATTATAAAACGAAAAAGACAAACCCTAGAAAAATTCCTAGGGCTTGTCTTATACGTCAAAATGAGCTAAATTTTTGCTGACTTTTACAACTCTGTCCGATTTTCAATAGCTCGTAAGAGTGTGACTTCGTCCGCATACTCGATATCTGCTCCCACAGCGAGGCCTCGTGCCAGACGTGTGACTTTGATACCAGCTGGTTTGAGCAAACGTGAAAGATACATGGAAGTTGCTTCTCCATCTGCTGTGGCATTGGTTGCTACGATTACCTCTGAAACTTCACTCTCCATAAGACGAGTCATAAGGCTCTTGAGATTGATATCATCTGGACTGATACCATTCATGGGAGAAATGAGTCCATGTAAGACATGATAAAGTCCATGATATTCTTGAATGTTCTCCATAGCCGCCACATCGCGACTATCCTCGAGAACTAAAATGGTTGTCTGGTCACGACTTGGATCGGTACAGATAGAGCAAGGATCGTCATCAGTCAAACGACCACAGATGGAGCAATAGGTCAGCTCTCTCTTAGCAGAAAGGAGGTTTTTAGCAAATTCATTGACATCATCATCAGACATTCCAATCGTATAAAAGGCCAGACGTGTAGCCGTCTTAATCCCGATACCCGGCAACTTGGAATAACTGTCAATTAGTTTAGCTATAGGTGTTGGATAAAGCATAAGTTCCTTTCTAATTCATTGGATGATGTTGGTTATAGAGGTTGATAATGTCGCGCGCAATGGAAGGTCCGACACCATTTGACAAATTTGTGTTATGCGGGAAGACTACTGCAACAGCGATTTGAGGATTATCTGATGGGGCATAGGCCACGGCATTGGTATTGGTTGCTTGCTGACCATCTGCTACATAACTTTCGGCTGTACCCGTTTTTCCGCTAATAGATACAGCTGCACCATTTGAAAAGGCACGGCCAGTTGTCAATCCACTAGTCCCATGGGCAACCTGATAAAAACCTTGTTGCAAAATACTCATATCGGAGTCGGATATATTGACCTTATTCATCTCTGTCGGTTGCAGTTGCTGAATCAAGTCACCCAGTCCTCCCTTATCATTATTACCATAAATGCCTTCAACAATACGAGGAGCCACACGAACACCATCATTTGCAATAGTTGCTACATACTGAGCCAACTGCATGGGCGTATAGTTATCAAACTGCCCAAAGGCATTGGTGATGTAATTAGCAAAGCTATACTCTTTGGGAACAAATCCAGTAGATTCATCTGGTAGGTCAATTCCGGTCGCAGCCCCCAAGCCATATTCGCCAAAGGTCGCACGAAGTTTTCCCATAGCTGTTTCCAAATTGCTGGTTCCAACAAACATATTTGGTTGATAGGTCTGGCCCATGATTCCAAGAGCGGTTTGAACCATGTAAGCATTGGATGAATACTCCAAGGCTTCCACAGCTGTAATAGGAAAAGATCCATATGCCAATTTATACCAAGAATAAATTGGAGCTGAACCTTGGAAAACAATAGGCTGATCTGTTAAGGTTTGGTTTCCTGATAAAACACCATTTTCCCAACCTGAGCTGATGGTAGCGGCCTTAACAACCGAACCTGGGATAAAGACATTGGTTACCGTTCCCAAGGAATCAGGAGTCAACTCTCCCGTTTTCAGGTCATGTTTGAGTCCTGACATAGACAAAACAGCACCTGTTTTGGGGTTAAGGGCGACTGCATACACACCCTCAGAATACTTGGCTCCACCATTTCCTAGCTCGGAATTGAAATAACTTTTCAGCAAAGCATCCACGCTATCTTGGAAGGCCAAATCAATGGTCAGTTTGATATTGTTTCCCTTACTACCTTCCTCAATTGTGTCCACGCTTTCCATATTGCCATATTTATCCAGATGGATTTCTTTTACCGAGCGTTTTCCTTGTAAGGTCTCTTCATATTGCTTTTCCAAATAGGAGGTTCCAACACGGTCATTTAGAGAATAGCCCTTTTTAAGATAGGCTTCTGCTTCTTCCGCTGGGAGACCGGCTTTTTCACTGGATACACTCCCTACTATAGAAGAAAGGGAAGTTTCCAAAATCTTTCGATCCCAAGAAGTAGAAATACTGATACCAGGTAAATTCTTAGAGGCCGAAGCAATCAAGGCAATCTGAGTATCTGTTAAGGAGTCTGTCGCAATGGTCCCTGTCGCAAAATTTCCAACTGCATTGAGTTGGCTAAAAAGATAAATTTCTTTCTTATCATCCTCTGTATAGTTTAATTGACTCGTTTGGACACTATCGACCGCATTGTTATAGAGTTCTGATTCGGATAGACGATTGCCATCTGAATCAAGACGTTTCTCACGTGGTAAGCTTTCCACTACTTTCTTATAGACATCTTGATCTGCTAGATAATAGTCCGCCAACTGTCGGTCAGTCAATGTTGGAGAAGTAACTCCTACATAGGCTAACAGCTTCTTGGCTGTTTCTTTTAAATCTGCAGCCGTCATTTTGTTGTTACGAGTAAATGAAACAACTTGTTTCACAGTATTTTCAACCAAGGGCTTGCCACTGGCATCATAAATTTCACCCCGAGCTGAACTAGTAGTCACCTTTGTTTTACTAGCCGATGCTAGTTTTGTCTCATAAAAACCCTTGTTCAAAACCTGCATATAAAGCAGGCGACCAATAATGGTCATAAAGAGTAAAATGATGATTGAAAACAATAAATTAAGCCGAATCGGAATCGAATGGCTGTTAAATTTCCTCATACAAATCAGTCTCATTTCTATTTAAAATCTTACTCTTCATTGTACCATAATTTAAGAAGAAATTTTGGAAAAGAAGGGAGCTTTTCCCATTTTACAGGAAAATACGATTTTATTTATCCATCCCTACATTATATGATATAATAAATGTAAAAGTTCGATGACTCAGTCTTTTTCCAATATGACTCATTTAAAGGAGCCTTCCCTATGGACAAACCAGATATAGCAACCCTCATTGATTCTCACTTCGAAGAAATGACAGACCTAGAGCAAGAAATCGCTCGCTATTTTTTGCAAGCTGAAACCATTGCAGATGATTTATCTTCTCAGCAGGTCACTCAAAAATTACATATCTCTCAAGCTGCTCTGACCCGCTTTTCTAAAAAATGTGGTTTTACAGGCTATCGAGAATTTATTTTCCAATACCTGCACCAAGCAAAGAAACAGGGCACTCATTCTCACAAACATAGTCCTTTAACCAACCGAGTTCTTAGAAGCTATAGTAATATGCGGGAACAAACACAGGACTTGATTGACGAAGAACAACTGGAACGAATCGCCCAGTTAATCGAAGATGCTGATCGTGTCTACTTCTTCGGAACAGGGAGTTCTGGCCTCGTAGCTCGTGAAATGAAATTACGCTTTATGCGTCTAGGTGTGGTCTGCGAGGCTTTGACCGATCAAGACGGTTTTGCTTGGACAACCAGTATTATGGATGAGAATTGTCTCGTACTCGGTTTTTCACTTTCTGGCTCAACTCCTTCTATTTTAGATAGTCTATTAGACGCGAAAGAGATGGGGGCACAGACTGTACTTTTTACAAGTGTTCCCAATAAAGATAGTCAGGCCTATACAGAGACTGTTCTTGTAGCTAGTCACAGCCAGTCTTCTTATATCCAACGTATATCCGCTCAACTTCCTATGCTCTTCTTTATCGATTTGATTTATGCCTACTTTTTGGAAATCAATCGAGAAAGCAAGGAAAAAATCTTTAATAGCTATTGGGAAAATAAAAAACTCAACGGCTATCGTAGACAAAAACGTGTAAGAAAATCCTAGTTTGGTCTAGCCAAACTAGGATTGTTTTGTCTTAATACTCTTCGAAAATCAAATTCAAACCACGTCAGCTTCGCCTTGTCGTACTCAAGTACTGCCTACGGCTAACTTCCTAGTTTGCTCTTTGATTTTCATTGAGTATAAAATGATAGTAGGCACCCAACATACCTCTTCTAAACTATGAATTAGTCGTATCTTGACTTAGTCTTAAATAATTTCATATAATCACTTTTTGAAGGGAGTAAATAAGCAAGTCTGACAGTATCCTCCACAATTGTATATAATACGATGTAATCCTTACTCAAGGTCAATCCTCGCGTTTGATAGTGAGGATCTAATTTCTTACCAAATTTTTCATCGGCATCAAATCCAGCTTGGGGGAAAATTTCTAGACGATTAATATCTTTTCTAATATTGGCTACTTTTCGTCTCGCAGCCTCTACAGAACCAATTTCCTCCGCTATATACTGATATATTTTATCCAGACTATCAATCACTCTAGGAGAATACAAAATCCTATATTTTTTATAATCCATAGCGTGTCACGATATCCTCATCTGTCAAGTAATTTCCAGCCTCAATCTTAGCATAACTTTCTTGAACTTCTGCTTGTAATTGCCTAAATAAATACTCCTTCTCCAATTCCTCTTCACTCAGTAAATCTACTTCATTTGTTACGGCAACATTCTTTAAAAATAATCTTAGTGCTGAAGAAAGAGAGAGATTTTTTTCTTTTAACACTTCCATGGCATCATTTACTAATTCTCTATTAGCTTGGAAGGTCACAACTTTACTTGAATTCGCTATAGCCATTTTATATAATTCCTTTATATATTTTCTTTATTATCTCACAATTATAAAGAAAGTCAAGGGAACTTGATTAGAAAATCCTAGTTTGGTTAAACCAAACTAGGATTGTTTTGTTTTAAAGTGATAATAAGCTCCCAACATTCCTGCTGTGTTTTGGTGATGGGCAAATTCTAATCGTGTTTTTTCTGCTAGGCTTGGTACCAAGGCATCTTTTAAGGCTGTGCGAATTTTTGGTTTGAGGATAGCCTCTTGTCCCATGATACCGCCACCGAGAATAACCACTTCAGGATTAGCAACGTAGCAAATATTTGCCAGACCTTTTCCAAGGTAATCTACCATGCGGTCAATGCCAGCCATACAGATTTTGTTTCCTTCGGTAGCTTCCTTAAAGATGCGTCGGCCATTCCACTGATCAACTGAATCTCCATGAGCTGCTGCTACATACTCCACCAAGGCTGTCGTAGAAGCCAAATCTTGGAAAGTTCCATCCTGCATATGCATATAACCAACTTCGCAGGCTGAATTGCTAAAACCATGGAAGACTTTCCCATCCATAATCAAGCAACCACCGATACCTGTTCCAATGGTCAAGCAAAGGGTCACACTCGCTCCCTTGCCTGAACCAGATACCGCTTCAGCAAGACCTGCACAGTTGACATCATTTTCAATTTCACAAGGAATATTAAAGCTAGACTCGATTTCCTTCTTGAACTGGGTACCTGCATAGTTAGGGATTTGAGGACCAGCGTAGAAAATCTCACCCTTATCTGGATCCACCATTCCTGCAGAAGAAATAGCAACACCTACTACTGGGCCTTTTTCTAGATAGCTGGCTACGATATCTTTAGTCTTTTGTAAGATATGGGGTCCACCTTTATACGCCTCAGTTGGCATTTCATGCGATTCAACAAGTTGTCCTTCTTGGTCGATCAAACCATATTTGATGTTGGTTCCACCGATATCAATTGCAACGTAGTGTGTCATAAATACCTCCTTATGGGTTAGAGGAAGCGCTCCTTGGTTTCACGAATCAATTGAGCAGCTGCTTCTACAACTGGGCGATCTTCTTCAGTCACTGGTGTCAATGGTGAACGAACAGAACCAATATTCAAGCCTTCATTGATCTTCAAGACTTCTTTAATCACACCGTACATATTTCCATGAGCTGCTGTGAGTTTACCAATGATTGCGTTGATAGCATACTGTAATTCACGCGCTGTTTCCAAGTCTTTATCCGCAATCAACTGATTGAGCTTCAAGAAGAGTTCTGGCATCGCACCATAAGTACCACCGATACCAGCCTTAGCACCCATGAGACGGCCACCTAGGAACTGTTCATCTGGACCGTTAAAGACGATGTGGTCTTCTCCACCAAGACTGACAAAGGTTTGGATATCTTGAACTGGCATTGAAGAGTTCTTAACACCGATGACACGTGGGTTTTTCAACATTTCTGTGTAGAGACTTGGAGTCAAAGCAACTCCTGCCAATTGAGGAATGTTATAAATCACGTAGTCTGTATTTGGAGCTGCAGAACTGATATCGTTCCAGTATTTAGCAACTGAGTATTCTGGCAGGCGGAAGTAAATTGGTGGAATCGTTGCAATGGCATCTACACCCAAGCTTTCTGCGTGGCGAGCAAGTTCCATACTATCCTTGGTATTGTTGCAAGCAACATGAGCAATGATGGTCAATTTACCTTTGGCAACTGCCATGACTTCTTCCAAAATCAACTTACGGTCTTCAACACTTTGGTAGATACATTCACCAGAAGAACCATTGACATAAAGACCTTGAACACCTTTATCAATGAAGTATTGAACCAAGGCACGCGTACGCTCTGGACTTACTTCTCCTTGATCATCATAGCATGCGTAGAAGGCTGGAATGACACCTTCGTATTTTTTTAAATCTGACATAGATTTTCTCCTAAGTTTTCTTTTTCTGCTAAAAGCAGGATTTATTCTTTATGTGTTTAGTATACACCTTGTGAAAAACGCTTTCAACATCTGGTGTACACTTAGATTTTAGTTTCGATATGAATTTTGAAATGTTTATGGTTTGAAAGTAGTTTCAGAAACAAGCCATCCTATTGATATTTTGCAAAAATTTTCTCCATCAATCCAGTCTGGATAAAGACCAATAGCCCAAATCCAAAAAGCAGGAAGGCTGAACCACCTAAAAGTAGACTGAAGGCTGACAGATAAAGAACCATCACAATGAGGATAAGAATGGCTAACATAAGAAAGAACCAAGGAAAGTTAAAACTTGCCAAGATCAGCCCTTTTTGTAGCACTTCTTTCCAAGTTAAATCATAGCGCGCAGCGATCGGATAGCTAGCAAGCATCACGATAGTGAGGAAGATAAGAATGCCTAGACAAATAGCTTTCACCATTTGGAAAGGCATAGCTGTCTGCCCCCAAAAGATATAAAGGTCTAAAAGACTCAACAAAACAATACCCAACTCAAGCAGACCTAACTGAAGACCTAGTTTCAGATTTTGCTTGAAAGCTCTTAGATAGATTTTAAAGACAGGCACACGTCTACTCTTCTTAATCTCAAACATGGTCTCGTAGAGGCTGATTTTAGCCACTCCAATCGTCACGATGGGCAAACAAGAAACGACAAAAAGAAGATTGGCTGTGACGATATCCAAAACCTTTTCACTAAAACGCATGAGAAAGTTATCTGTATCAAATGCTGCCTTAATAAGGCTTACTCCTTTTTGTGCCATATTTGCTCCTCCTGATTTTTTAATCAATCAAAATTTTAAAGAGATATTTACGAACCTTCTCTTCCATACCTGCATAGCCATTCGGCTGGTGTGGTTCTCCTGGGAAGAAAATTGCAAAATTGTGAAACCCCAACAAGAGTGGGTATTTTTCATGACAATGGACAAAACCAATGTCACTCGCTTCGTCGAATGCTACTGCTTCATCTTTGATACGTGATCCGTAGCTCGAATATTCATGTCCTTCAACCAGCAAATGCAAATCTGCATAGTTTTTATGATGCTCAAATTGATCATTTTTAGCTTGATTGAGGACATTTTCCTGAACAACTAGAAAGACCTTGTCCCCGTCAATCTCATACTTTCCTAACTCGAAAGAATCTTTACGATGTTGATAGAGATAGTCGATAGCCTTGTCTAGATTGGGATGAATCCCTTTGTAAAAGGTAATATTTTTCAAATCGTCAAAAATCATACTGTTTCCTTCGTTTCTGATAGTTAACTAAAATCATTCTTAAGTTGATAAGTGTCTAACAAAACTTCATAAAGTAACTGCATACCCTCCATTTTGTAGACACTTATAACTCTATATTTCCATGGTATGACAAGACTACTTCCGCCATCTTGACACACCAGTTTACTTTTCTTAACCTTTGACAGCTCCCATAGTAATACCTTGAGTGAAGGATTTTTGGAAGACTAAGAAGACTGTTACGATTGGAACTGCTGCAAGAGCAGCACCCGCCATAATCAAACCATAGTTGGTTGCCATTTCAGCCTGCATAGTCGCAACACCGAGTGAGATAGTCAAGTTGTTACGTGAAGTCAACATAACCAACTGCATGAAGTAGTCGTTCCAAGTGTTGATGAAGGTAAAGATTGCAAGGGCTGCAAATCCTGGTTTCACAATTGGGAAGGCTACGCTCCAGAAAGTACGAATCTCACCACAACCATCGATTTTAGCTGATTCAAGCAACTCTGTTGGGATATTTTCACTAAATTGTTTCATGAGGAAGACCCCGAATGGCCATCCAATCAAAGGCAGGATAACTGCCCAAAGAGTATCATGGATTCCCATGAAGTTGACGATACGTACCAATGGTACAAGGACAACTTGTTTTGGAAGTGCCATGGCTGCAATGAAGATTGCAAATAGAATACGTTGACCATAGAAACGTTTTTTAGCCAATACATAACCTGCTAGAGATGAGGTCGCACAGACTAAGAACATGGTTACCAATGAGATAAACACAGAGTTCCACATCCACTGCATAGCAGGGTTTTGCACCATGAGTTGTTGGAAGTTTTCCATGGTTGGCATTTTAGGGAACCATTGTGGCGGAATCATAATGGTGTCAGGCTGTGATTTGAAGGCACCTGTCAAAATCCAGTAGAATGGAAAGATGAACAGCACGGTCAACAAGAGCAAGATAATAGTTGAAATAACAGTGAAGGCTGTTAAAGGTTTCTTTTGTGTAGATTGCATAGCTGTCTCCTTTCTTTAGTATTCTACGTCATTTCCAAGTACTTTAAATTGAACAAAGCTTACGATAGCAATCATAACTGCCAAGAAGACGCCGATAGTGTTTGCATAACCGTATTCTGTCAATTGGAAGGCTTTTTCGTAAAGGTAGTACATCAGTGTACTTGTTGAGTAGTTTGGACCACCAGATGTTAACAACTGAATCAAGGCGAAACATTGGAATGAGTTAATTGTTGTAATGATTGCGATATAAAGTGTTGTTGGAAGGAGGCTAGGCCATTTAATCTTCCAGAACACTTGCAATTCAGTCGCACCATCAACACGCGCTGCTTCCACCAATGAATTGTCAATATTCCCCATGGCAGCGATATAAAGGATAATCGGCTGACCAACTGAAGTTGTCAAAAGGATAATCATAATCGCCATCAAAGCCCAGTTTTTATCTCCCAACCAAGAAATGTTTTGGCTGATGATGTGGCTTGACTTAAGGACAAAGTTTAAAATTCCTGATAGTGGGTCATAGATCCATTTCCATACAACTGTTACGGCAACACTACCTGTTACAACAGGAAGGAAGAAGACGAAACGGTAGAAGGATCTGGCAATGGCATTTTGATGATATGTCTGAGATGCTACAAAGAGTGAGAATAGAACAACAACTGGTACAGATCCAATGACCAGAATCACGGTATTGATCAAAGACTTCATAAAGACAGGGTCTTTAAACATACGAATGTAGTTGTCCAAGCCCACAAACTCAAATTTAGTCATTGAGTAGTTAAAGAAACTTGTAATGAATCCCATAATCATAGGAGCCAATACAAAGATGACAAAGAAGAATAATACTGGTGCTAGGAAAGCGTAGGAAATCACTGTTTCCCGCATACGAATTTTATTGACTTTCACAGTCGGCACCTCTCTTTCACTAATAGAATATTTTGGATTTTATTGAACTGTTTTAAAATCAAAATGAAATTTTTTAAGATTCGCTTATGTAAGAACTTCATTTTAATTTCGTGACAGTTCCTACCATTTCAAACAAAATCCTCCCTTTTCTTACATAGACTATGCACAGGGAAAAGGGAGGGATCAATCTGATTTAGTGCTTATTGTTTTGTAGCTTTTTTAATTGTTTCGTTAGCTTTTTCAGTGAAGGCTTTCAAAGCGTCCGCTGGTTTTTCGTCACCATTTGATACAGATTGCAACATTGGGAACCAAAGTGTTCTCATTTCAGCAAAACCATTGATAGTGTTGTAGTATGGTGAGTAGTATTTAGTCCAACCACTGATTGTTTCCATACGTTTGTCTTCATAAAGTTTGCCAAATGAAGTACGAACTGGGAAGGCACCTGTACGAACAACGTCTTTTGGACCCCATTCTTTGTCATCCGCGATGAATTGAACGAATTTCTTAGATGCTGCAACTTTCTTGTCGTCTTTGTTGTTGAATACCGCAAATCCGTTTACAAGGTATTCAAGAGCTGGTTTACCTGAATCTGATGGGAATGGTACTTCTACCACCTCCACTTTACTTGCCTCCAAGAGTTTAGCTTGGATACCATTTTGAGCTGGTGCCCAAAGGATTGTGTAAGATGTTTGACCGTTGGCAAAGTTTTGGATATCTGCTCCACCGTCAAATTGTGAACCGTTGTTCAACAAACCGTCTTTAATCCAGCTAGCTGCTTTTTCAAGACCTTTGACAAATTTCGGATCATCAGTTGTATATTTTGTTACATCTTTATCTGTTACAGAAGCTCCATAAAGGTTTGCAATGAAGGCACGTGTTCCTTGGTCTCCCCCTTGACCAGAACTGAACAATGAACCTGGTGTGTAGCCTTTATCTTTAAGTGCTTTCAAAACCTTTTCAAAGTCATCAGTTGTCCAACCTTCTTTAACAAGGTTTGCAACTCCAGCTTCTTCCAACATTTTCTTGTTCATAGCCATGTAGAATGGTGCTGAACTGATTGGATACATGTAAGCTTTGTCTCCAGCTTTACTTGCTTGTACGATATTTTCGTTGTTAACATCTTTGACGAATTCGTCTGTGAAGAGGTCGTTCAACTCAGCCAATTTACCGTTTTTACCGTATTGGATGATACGTCCTGGTGCGTCAAACAGTACATCTGGAGCTGTTCCTGCTTCGATAGCTGTTGTGATTTTTTCAGGACCTGACTTGAAGTCGATGGTTTCCAATTTCACTTTTACATCTGGATTTGCTTTTTCAAATGCTTCGATGATTGATTTTTCATATGTTCCAACACCGTCACCAGTTTTTTCTTGAGTGAAGACTGGAAATGCCCACCAAGTGATTTCTGTTTTTCCGCTATCGCTACCAGATTTTCCAGCATCTTTACTTCCACCAGAATTACCACAAGCAGCAAGGCCAAGAATCGCAGCACCCGCAAGTACTGTACAAGCTAGTTTTCTAAATTTCATTTGTATTCTCCTAATTGATAAGCGTATCCATATTGGATAATGAGTAAGATTGAACTTGTATACGTTTTCATTTTATCCGACGCATCCACCACTCTCCTCTTTTTTGAGATTGTGTTATTTAAGACCAGCAACGAAGCGTTCTGTAATCTCTTTTGGTCTAGTAATAGCGCCACCAACAACGATGCCTCGCACTCCATATCCAAGGATTTGTTTGGCTTGTTCTGGTGTATGAATTTTCCCTTCTGCAATGACATCTACACCGGCATCACAGAGTTTTTTAATTAATTCAAAATCGGGACCATCCACTTTTGGACTGTAAGATGTGTATCCTGATAAAGTTGTTCCGACAAAGTCAATTCCTGCTTCAACAGCTGCCAATCCTTCTTCGAAAGTACTTGTATCAGCCATCAAGAGCTGGTTAGGATATTTCTCCTTAACCTGACGAATGAAGTCTTGAATCTCTAAACCATCATAGCGTTCACGCTTGGTACAATCCAGAGCAATCACCTCTATATCAAGTTCTGCCAATTCATCAACTTCTTTCATAGTAGCAGTGATGAAGGGTTCTTGTGGTGGATAATCTCGTTTAATTATCCCAATGATTGGAAGGTTTGTGACCTCCTTGATTTCCTTGATATCGCGAACACTGTTTGCTCGGATACCGACTGCTCCACCTTGCTCAGCCGCTTTGACCAGCAAGGGAATGACTCCTCCCGCTTCTGTATAGAGCGGTTCGTGAGGAAGGGCCTGACAAGAAACGATGATTCCATCTTTGATTTGTGCAATCAAGGCTTCTTTAGTAATCTGTGGCATCCTCTTTCCTCCTTTTCTTTGTTCTTATGGGTTCATTATATATTATTTTTAAAGCGCTTTCAATAGTTTGTGGTAGAATAGATTTCAGTTTCAAAAGTATTTTATAGAACAGCAGTTTCTGAAAGTAGTTTCAGCACTGTCTTATTTTCAATTCGCTCAGTATATAAAATGATAAAAAGAGATAGCCATCTTTCAAATGGGCCATCTCTTTTATCATTAACGATGAGCAAAATTCATTTTATTCAAGACCTAGTCTTCTTTTCGTTTCTTCCCAAATGTCAAAACAGATAAGAGACCTGCCACTAATCCTAGAGAAATAAAAGTTGTATTTTCTTTGCTTCCAGTATTTGGAAGCTCATTTTGTTTAGCCGCTGGTGCTTGATAAGTAGCACCTTGTCCAAGAGATAACTTCTTAGCTGGACGTTCGTTTGCAGCTGCTAAGACTGGTTTGGTTTCTCCCTTGTACTCTGGCACTTCATGGATTGCTGCCTCAGCTCCATTGACACCTCCTTTATACTCAGGAAGAGCATTTGAAGCTGCCAAGACAAAGTTAGCACCGCCTCTATATTCCGGAACCTCATTTGAAGCTGCTAGAACTGAATTTACGCCCCCTTTGAATTCCGGTTTTTCTACTGTTGGTGCTGGCTCTTCTCCCACTGTTGCTAAGGGACCTGTGTATTCAGGAATTTCTGTTACAAGAGCTTCTACTCCATTCACTCCACCTGTAAACTCCGGGTTTTCTACTGTTGGTGCTGGTTCTTCTCCCACTGTTGCCAATGGACCTGTATATTCAGGAGCTTCTTCAGTTACTGCAGCCTCAACGCCATTAACTCCACCTGTAAATTCTGGTTTTTCTACTGTTGGTGCTTCTTCTTCTCCCACTGTTGCCAATGGACCTGTATATTCAGGAGCTTCTTCAGTTACTGCAGCCTCAACGCCATTAACTCCACCTGTAAATTCTGGAACTTCATTTATCGCAGCTTCGCTTCCATTTACACCATGAGTAATTTTAGAACCAACTACTGAAACAGGCAAATTATGCATACTTTCGATAGCTCCTTCTGCTAAGCCTGTAACTTTTTGACCAATATCCTCTGGATCTACTGTAAACAATAGAGTCTTCGTATCATACTGCGTCATAAAAGTAGCTGTTTTACCATTGGCAAGTTGTAAAGTTGGTGCTTGATTGACCAATACTTCTGAATCAAATTCCATGGCAATAATGCCTTGCCCCATATGAACTGCATGTGTAACTTTTGCTTCGGTTGGAGAAACCATATCCTTGCTTAAGAAATCCCAATTAAATTTCTTATAAGACAAGGTATATTCGTTTTGGTTGTTATCTGCATGCTCATAAAGCAATCCATATTCGCCATTCCCGAGATCTTGAATAGAATTGTAGGCAAACTTACCACTTTGAATAGGATTATGCTTAAGCCAAGTCAGCTCTCCATTTTCTTCGACACGGGCTAAGTGTACCAAACCGTTGAAACGTCCTGGTCCACCTGCATTACTAAGAACAATATACTCTTTTCCATCATGCATCGTATGAATAGCAGCCAATTGAACATAAACATCCTTGACATCCGCATAACGTTTTATATCATTTTCCCAAGTTTCTCCACCATCTTTACTAGTAGCAACTTGAAGGTCCCCTGTTAATCCACGCATGAAGAGCTTAAGATCTCCATTATTTAATTGTACAACAGAGGACTCAGTATTTTGAGCATAATAATTACTCATGGTACTTGAGTCAATCACAGTGCCATCAGTCAGCGTACGATGGTCATTCACACCACCTCCCATATGCCAAGTCTTACCATGGTCATCTGAGTAGATAATCCGAGATGATTGAGAACCGTTTAAGTGGTTGGTCTGATTAGTTGTATAAGTAGGTACAATGATTCGACCTTTATGAGGTCCGGTATGAAGAGTAATTCCTGTTCCAGGCCCAACCCCTAAGAATTTCATCCAATCAGCTTTTACCATTGGGGTAATATCCTGAGGTGCTGACCAAGTCTTACCATCATCATCACTGTAAGACATCCATAGATAAGAATCCTTAGCAACTCTAAATGGAGATGTTTTATTGCTTGTGAAATAAATATTTCCTAATAGTTGATTCCCTTGATACAAATCACCCTTATCGCTATAAGCTGGTTTAACTGGGTTTACAACAACACGATAATCGGTTGCTTTCCCATCTGGAGTATAAACTGTACCATTTTTGCGTATTGTATAGGAACCTTCTTCGCCTTCTTTATAGAGAATTTGATAAGTTTTGCCATCGATTTGTTTATAGGCTTCTTCTCTTTGAGCAGCCATTCCAAAGATTCCTTTCCCTTCTGGGAACATATCATAGATAGAAAAAATTCGTTTTGTTGCAGGATCTTGAACCAAAGCCATATCGATGTTCACTGGTGAACCGATTGATGGGTCAGAGGCTTTTGGATTGTCTCGTAAATTTGTAATCGTTACTCGATCACTCCATGTCTTCCCCTTATCCTCACTTCGTCTAACGACCATGCCGATATCACCCCAGTCACTTGAATGAAGACGGCGTTCATCTGCACCAGCAATCAGAGTGCCTTTATCTGTCTTAAGAAGAGCAGGAATACGATAACTCTTGATGCCATCTTTATTTGGTTGGTTATGCATACCACTTTCAAAGACATCTTGTTTTTCAGTAAGTTTAGCTCCCTCAGGTAGCTTTTGCTCCAAATCAGATCTTTCAAATAATTGGCTACGTTTTTGAACTTCATCAGGAGTCAGTACTCGGTCATAGACACTTAAATTACGAACCTGTAGATTTGCTCCCCAAACTGAATTTCCTGCCCGATTTGTTGCACCAATTTGAGCATGTGTAATATCTGGCATATCCTTGATAAATTTACCAGACTTCAAGCTAGTACGCGATAAAACACCGTTCACATAAAGTCTAACTTTTCCTTCTGGATTGTCTGCATTTGGTCTTTCTACAGTAAAGGTAACCGAATTCCACTGCCCAGGCTTAATTTTCAATGGAGCATCCGTATATTTATCATAAAATTGTGCTCCATTAGCATCACGCCCCTCGATTAAGGCTGTATTATTGAGAACAGCCATTGTGAAGTACTCATCTTTTTTCTTATCACTAGACACTGAGAATAGATTATAGAATGATGGAGCTTTTGCATCTGGCTTGAATTCCATATGAATGGTCGCATTTTGAAGTTTCTTCAATGTATTTAATTCACTGGCTAAGTCTACACGCTGACCATTTTTAGAATTCGTTTCAACATCTTCTTTTTCTACTACTGGAGTTGCATTTTCAATGTCTCTAGCATAATAATCTCGAGGAATCACACCCTCATCTTCTTTATCTTGCTCCTTGTTATTAGTTCCTGCCGATGCAGAATCTGCTTCTGGTTTATCCGCAGGAGCTGGTGTATTTTCAGCTGCAGGTGTATTGGTTGGAGTTGTTGTCTCTGCTTCAGCAGTCTCATTTTTCTTCAACTTATCCTGATCAACTTCCACACCATTGTCTTTTGCTGTTGCCAATTTTCCAGCTAATTCACTATCTAAATGAGCAAGACTTCCTGAAGAAGCTTCTTTTGGTAATTCTGATAAGCCTTGATTATTATTTTCAGTAGCAGTTACAGTTGAGTTTCCTTGTTCATTTGCCAATACAGGATTTACTCCAAACACTACTGCACCAATTGTTACAGATGCTACACCAACTGCAAATTTACGAATACCATATCTTTGTTTTCTGTCATAATTCTTCTGATTCATCTTTCTACCTTTCAATATCACCAAAAATAAAGCGCTTTCTTTTTGTTTTAAAATTTTTACTCCCCATCAAAGGAAAACATAAGAAAGTAATTAATAAACGAGAGTCCCTATCCTTCTCTCTTTCAAAATTTAGCTAGCTGCAATCCAAACAGTAGCTATTTCACTCCTTTCCTAGAGACTTTTTCTTTATTATACAATAAAGTCATAGGTTTATCTCGAGCTTGTCATAGAATAGATTTTACTTTCAGCAATATTTTAATATTTTAATATTTTTAAAAGTACTTTCAACATTTATAATAAAAAAGAGAGCTACTGGGCCCTCTCATCCATCATTTTACATACTTAAAAGGAATCTCACTACCACATAGCCAGTTGTAGACTTGGTCATTGACAAATACATTCATGGCTTCGTGAGCATACTCAGGCATGATACGATAGGCCTTATCGCAGATCAGACGGTTGTAAATCGCAAACTGGGTAATAGGGTAGCAAACATCGTCGTCCAAGCCCGTAATCATCTTGACCTCACCCTTGATACGATGGGCAAGATTTTTCACATCGATATAGGCAAGGGTCGCCATGATTTCCTCCTCAGTTTCGTGGAAGGGGTCGTGAAACTTGAAATAACGGAAAAGTTCGTCATAGGCTTCACTTGTATTACCAATCTCAAGCACTCGTCTGAAGTCTGACAAGAAAGGATAGATGGCTACTGTTTTCTGAATCCGAGGATTGAGCGCTGCCGCAACCAAGGCTAGAGCCCCTCCTTGTGAGGCACCATAGCTAGAAAGACGCTTCTCATCCACCTCAGGCAGACTAGCAATAATGTCAACCAACTGGTAAATGTCCAAATAAACATCCTTATAAAAGAGATGCTCCCGACCTTCCACAGCACCACGGATAATATGTCCCTTAACCGTATTTCCTAGTGGAGAACGCAAGCCGTCCTGTGAATAACCTGACTGTCCCCGCACATCCATGGAAACAACACCATAACCAGCCACGGTGAAGGCCAGCATGTCGGACCAGTCCCAGCCACGTCCCATATAACCATGGAAATGGAAGATTATCGGAACCTTCTCATCACTCTTTGGAAGAACGACTCGTGCATAGACCTTGCCTTCATTGGTTCCTTCAAACGTTAACTCATAGCACTTGACTTGAGGAATGTGGAAATTTCTTTCCTCCAACTGATAAGCTGGAAGAGTTGAAACTTTTTTCACTTCCCCATCCCAGAAAGCATCAAAGTCTTCTGGAACCTCATCTCGTCCTAGGTAGGTCTTAATTTCCTCTAACAATGCTGGATTTTTCATAGTAGCTCCTTTTATTTGTAATCGCTACCACAACTGTAGCATAACTAAGAAAGCAATGCAAGAAATAAAAGTAAATAGATCGTGATTTTTAATTTTTCTCCTTAATTCCTAACGCTTCAAAGTGATTTTAAGCAAGAAAAAAGAGCTATTTAGCTCTTTTTATTCTATTCACAATTTAGTTTTTATCTTCTTTCTTTTGGAAAGTGGTTTGGTAATTTACTTTAATCGTTACGGTCATGTGAGAGTCCTCGTTTCTTTTTGATGACTCTAGTATAAGGGCCAAACCTGAAAGCTAGCTTAAGTTTTCCTTAGAGAAAGCTTAATCTAGATGTTCTTTCTTCTCCAGATGAAGAGCAATCATGCGCCATTCTGGATCCTCTTGCCAGCCTTCAATAGAACTAATATAGCTAGCAACCTTTCTGGCTTCTTCTAAAATCGGAAAATCTTCGATAATATCAGCCACTTGGAATTCTGGAAGTCCTGACTGTCTGGTTCCAAAAATCTCACCCGAACCCCGCATTTTCAAATCTTCCTCCGCAAGGACAAATCCATTGGTCGTTTCTGTCATGATGCGCATGCGGTCTTTCCCAGAATCCGTCTTAGGATTGGCAACGAGAACTGCATAAGACTGCTTATCTCCCCGACCCACACGACCTCTAAGCTGGTGAAGCTGGCTGAGACCGAAGCGATCGGCATCCATGATGATCATAACTGTCGCATTGGGAACATTAACTCCAACCTCGATAACCGTCGTCGACACCAGAATATCCGTTTTTCTCTCTTTGAACTCCTGCATAATCTGGTCTTTTTCGTCACTCTTCATCTTACCATGTAGAAGAGCCACTTCTGCCTTACCTGCAAAATGAGCCGTCAATTCTTCTGATAAGGCAATGGCATTTTTCAAATCCAGAGCTTCTGATTCTTCAATCAAGGGAGAGATGACATAGGTTTGAGAACCTTTTTGAATTTCCCCCTCTAACCAAGTCAAGACCTGAGGCAGTTGCTCATGTTTGATCCAGCGTGTCACAATAGGCTTTCGTCCTGCTGGCATCTGGTCAATAATGGAAACATCCATATCTCCAAAGGCTGTGATAGCCAAGGTTCGTGGTATGGGAGTCGCCGTCATCATGAGGACATCTGGGTTGTCGCCTTTTTCTCTCAGAACACGCCTTTGCCCTACACCAAAGCGGTGCTGCTCATCGATGATAATCAAGCCCAGACGAGCATAATCCACCCCATCCTGTATTAGAGCGTGAGTTCCGATAATCAAATCAGCCTCACCCTTGGCAATAGTCTCCAAGACTTCTCTCTTTTCTGCAGCTTTCAAGGAACCTGTCAAAAGAGCCAGTTTCAAGTCTGGGAAGAGACTCTGTAGACTCTCAAAATGTTGCTCTGCAAGGATTTCTGTTGGTACCATGAGGGCTGATTGGTAGCCAGCTGTCACCGCCGCAAACATGGCCAAGCCAGCAACCACCGTTTTTCCGCTCCCCACATCCCCTTGTAGGAGACGATTCATGTGGTGATCCGACTTCATATCGGTTAAAATTTCCTGCAAACTCTTTTCCTGAGCTTGTGTCAGGGCAAAAGGTAGACCTTCTTTAACCGCCGACACTTTTTCCTGAGACCAATCCAGAACCAGGCCACTTCCCTGAACTCTATTTTCAGACTTGAGCGTCTGCAATTGCATTTGGAAATAAAAGAGTTCCTCAAACTTGATACGGCGAAGGGCCTGCTTGTATTCTGCCAAATCCTTAGGAAAATGCATAGCTCGGACTGCCTGACAACGGGACATGAGTTTGTATTTGTCCAACAAAGACTGGGGCAGATTCTCCTCAATCAAGAGGTCCAATCCCTGATCAAAGGCCGTCTTAATGACCTTGACCAGACTGGCCTGACTGATTCCTTGAGCCAGACGATAAACAGGCTGGAGGTCATCTTCCACCTGAGCCAAGACCTTCATCCCTGTCAAACTTGCCTTGGCGCGGTCCCATTTTCCAAAAACAGCAAGGGTTGCTCCCAACTCTATCTTATCAGCCAGATAGGGCTGGTTAAAGAAATTAACCGCAAAAACGACTTCTCCCTGCTTGAGGCTAAAGCGCAGACGATTGCGCTTGAAACCATAATACTGGACACTGGCTGGAGTCACGACTTGACCAGATAGGACTGCCTTCTCCCCGTCCTCTAGTTCCAATACTTGCTTGGTTTTGAAGTCTTCATAACGAAAAGGAAAGTAGAGCAAGAGGTCTTGCAAGTTTTCAATTCCTAGTTTGGCGTACTTCTCTGCTGACTTTGGTCCCACACCAGGTAAGACATGTAAGGGTTGGTGTAGATTCATGCTCCACTCCTTTCTTTTTTAATAATATTCTCTCGGAATGCGATCACTGAGGAGACAAACCACCTCATAATTAATGGTCCCGCGGTAGGTCGCTACCTGAGTAGCCGTGATTTCCTTGTCCCCGTTGCTACCGATCAAGGTTACTTTTGTTCCTAGCGGATAAAGTTTAGGCAGACGAATGGTAATTTGGTCCATAGAAACCCGTCCAACAATTTGGCAAGCTTGCCCATCTACCAAGACGGAGAAATTCTGCATGTCACGTGTCCAACCATCCGCATAGCCTATTGGCACAGTCGCGATGACTTGCTCGCTATCCGCCTGATAGGTCGCTCCATAGCCCATGCAAGCTCCAGCTGAAACTGTCTTGACATGAACCAGAGCAGATTCCAAGGTCAAGACTGGTTTCAAGTCATAGGGTAAGTCCAAGACCTCTCCGCTAGGATTAAGACCATACATGGCATCTCCCATACGAACCGCATTGAAAATAGTCTCTGCATGCCAAAGAGTCGTTGCAGAATTGCTGGCATGAACCAGCTCTGGAAGACCTTTCATACTGGCCAAAATAGTTTTAAACCGTTCTAACTGGACATTAAAGTAGGCATCTGATTCCTCGTCTGCAGTAGCAAAGTGGGTAAAAATCCCTTCAACACGAGCACCATGTTGTTGAAGCAAAGCTTGAGCCTGCTCAGCTTCGCTAGCCTCTATAAAACCAATACGTCCCATTCCTGAATCAATCTTGAGGTGGACTGTCAATCCAGTTAGGTTCGCTTCCTTATCTAAGAGCGCTTGAATCCACTCCAGCCCAGCCACTGTCAAGGTGATGTCGTATTCTTTAGCAAGAGAAACAGCTTCGATTTCAGAAACTCCTAAAATGAGGATTTTCTTGCTGAGTCCAGCCTGTCTGAGTTCAATAGCCTCATCAATATTGGAAACGCAAAAACCATCTACATCATCTTGAATAGCCGTCGCAACGGCAACAGCTCCATGACCATAGGCATTGGCCTTGACCACAGCCCACTTGAGCGTTCCTTCAGGGATATGAGCCCCCATTTGCTGAATATTTTGTCGAATAGCTCCCAGATGAATCAGAGCCTTGGTTGGTCTATGTGGACTAGCTTTCATGATTTTCCTCCAAAATGACACTGGCTGTCACAAACTGATCTGTGTGGCTGATAGACAGCCAAATCTTTCCTGAAAATGGTGACCGACTAAAATAAGGCGCCCCGCGTTCATTGTTCAAGACTTCCAAATCATGAAAAGCGAGTTTCCCAATACCAGTTCCCATAGCCTTGGAAAAGGCCTCCTTAGCCGACCAGCGACCTGCCAAATATTCGATTTGTCTGCGCCTTTTAAGACTGTTAAACCGTTCCATTTCCTTAGCGGTCAGCACGCGCTTAGCAAATCCTTCATGTCGTGTAACTGCGCTTTCTATCGAAGCTAATTCTTCGATGTCAATTCCGTGTCCAACTATCATTCTCATCAAAAGGAGTTGAGATCCCCCAACTCCATCCTTTTCACTTATTTTGTCAAGGTAGCGTAAATCTCTTCTACCAAGGCCTCTGTATTCTCCCAACCTAGGCAAGGATCGGTAATAGAGCAACCAAAGACCTCTGGTTGGTTTTGACGACCATCTGCTAGGTAAGATTCAATCATAAAGCCTCGAACTATCTTTTTAATCTTCTCATTCCAATCACGATTTTGCAAAGTCTGGCGAACAATTCGAATCTGTTCCATATATTGCTTGCCAGAATTATCATGGTTGGTGTCAATGAGGATAAAGGGATTTTCAAGTCCCATGGCTTCATAGCGCTCAATGGCATTTAGCAAAGTTTCATAGTAAAAGTTAGGCTCATTTTTCCCATATTCATTAACTGCGCCACGAAGGATGACGTGGGCCAAGGGATTTCCTGAAGTTTCAACTTCTTGACCATGGAAAAGGAAGGTCTGTTTATTTTGAGCAGCATAAATGCCATTAAACATGACACCAAGATTTCCAGAGGTTGGATTTTTCATCCCCACTGGTGCATCAATCCCTGAGGCCACAAAACGGTGCTCTTGGTCTTCCACAGAACGAGCCCCCACAGCATGGTAGCTGACCAAATCATCTACCAAAACCAGATTTGATGGATAAAGCATCTCATCTGCCGTTGTCAAACCTGTCTCTGTAATCACGCGGTAGTGCAACTGGCGCACAGCCTGCAAACCGTTAATCAGGCTTGGAGCCTTAGAAGTATCTGGTTGGTGAACCAAACCTTTATAGCCGTCTCCGTTGGTACGAGGTTTCGCAGTATAAACACGCATAACCATGAAAATCTTGTCCGCCACCTTCTTCTGCAAGGCGGATAAACGGTGGGCATATTCCAAGACAGCCTCTTCATTATCAGAAGAGCAGGGACCAATCACCAAAAGAATTCTGTCATCTTCTCCTGAAATAATGTCTGCCAATTCTCTATCACGACGCTCCTTTAGTCGCAAGGCTTCCGCAGACAATTGGGTTTCTGCCTTGATTGCTTCAATATCGATTTCTTGACCTTTTTCAATAAATGCCATCTTATTCTCCTAGCGTTTGGTAGATTTCTCTGACAAGGGCTTCCGTATTTTCCCAGCCAAGGCAAGGGTCTGTGATTGACTTGCCAAATACTTCCGGTTCGTTTTGACGGCCGTCTTCCAGATAAGACTCAATCATAAAGCCACGAACGTACTGCTTGATTTTTTCATTCCAATCACGATTAATCAAGGTCTGGCGGACAATTCGAATCTGATCCATGTATTGCTTACCAGAGTTGTCATGATTGGTGTCCACAATGATAAATGGATTTTCCAAGCCCATTTTCTCATATTGGGCAATGGTATCCATCAAATTATCATAGTAGTAGTTAGGAATATTCTTACCATACTCATTGATCGCTCCACGAAGAATGGCATGCGAAAGCGGGTTCCCAGTTGTTTCCACTTCTTTTCCTAGGAAGAGGAAACTTTGTTTGTTTTGAGCAGCATAAATTCCATTAAACATAACATTGAGATTTCCAGAGGTTGGATTTTTAAACCCAGTCGCAAAATCTGCCCCACTTGCCACAAAGCGGTGTTGCTGGTCTTCAACTGAACGGGCACCAACAGCCATGTAAGAAATCAAATCATCCACAAGAGGAAGATTTTCAGGATAAAGCATTTCATCAGCTGTCGTCATACCTGTTTCCGTGATGACACGATAGTGAAGATGGCGCACGGCTTTAATTCCGTTGATAAGGCTAGGCGCTTCTGTCGCATTAGGCTGGTGAATCAAGCCCTTATAGCCATCTCCGTTGGTACGAGGTTTGGCAGTATAAACACGCATAACCATAAAGATACGGTCTACCACTTCTGCTTGCAGGACTGCCAAACGCCTAGCGTACTCAAGGACAGCTTCTTCATTATCAGATGAGCATGGCCCAATTACCAAGAGAATCCTCTGGTCTTCTCCACGTATAATGGCTTCTAGCTCTTGATCACGCTGAGATTTTCTCTCCAAAGCTTGGCCTTCCAATTTTGATAAGGCACGAACTTCTTCAATATTAATTTTAGGACTTTTTGCTGTAAATACCATAACTCATCTCCTTATAAAGTAAACGGATACCAAGTAAAAATTTACTTTTCACAAGGTATCCGCCTCTAAACTATCTCATTTTATTGTCTTTTACCGTGACAGTTTTTAAACTTCTTACCAGAACCACATGGGCAAAGTTCATTCCGTCCAATCTGGCTTAAATCCAGATTTTCAGGCATATTTGCTTGGTGGGCAGCGATATTGCGAGTCGCCGTTGTACTGATATGGTGTTCTGCTTGTGGTCTTTCTTGTTCATGAATTTGTGCTTTCATCATCAAACGTGTCACATCAAACTCAATCGAACCAATCATGTCATTAAACATACGGAAACCTTCTGCCTGATACTCAACAACAGGGTTGTTCTGAGCATAGCCACGAAGTCCAACCGCGTTACGCAATTGATCAAGGGCATCGATATGATCTGTCCACTTGTTATCCACCACTCGTAGAATCAAGACTTTTTGGAATTCTTTAACTGCTTCTTCATCGCGTAGTTTTGAAACCTGACTATCGTAAACTTGCAAGGCACGTTGGAAGAGCTCTTCCTTAATTGCCTTATCAGACAAGCCTGACAAGTCTTCCATCGTAATAGAATCTTCTGGAAGCAAGTTGTACTTAGCAAAGTTCAAAATTGCTTCTAGTTTTTCATCTTGTTTTGCACGCGCATGACCATCAACGACACGACCAATCGTGCGTTTGATCATTGCCTGAATTTCAGGTGCCAAGTCACGGTCTGCAGTGATAACATCGTAACGTTGAGCGTAGATAATCTCACGTTGTTCACGCATGACATCATCGTATTGAAGGACTTGTTTACGGGTATCGTAGTTATTTCCTTCGACACGTTTTTGAGCCGCTTCAACCTGACGTGTCAACATACGAGACTCAATGGCTTCATCAGACATATTGAGACGTTCGAAGACACCTTTCAGACGTTCAGAACCAAAACGTTTCATCAAATCATCTTCAAGAGAGAGGTAGAATTGTGACTCACCTGGGTCTCCTTGACGACCTGAACGTCCACGAAGCTGGTTATCGATACGACGGCTTTCATGACGTTCTGTACCAATCACACAAAGTCCACCTAATTCGCGAACCCCTTCACCAAGCTTGATATCGGTACCACGACCGGCCATGTTGGTTGCGATGGTAACAGCACCACGTTGACCAGCATTCATAATGATTTGGGCTTCGTTATAGTGGTTTTTGGCATTCAAGACTTCGTGAGGTACGCCAGCTGCAACCAATTTCTTAGAAATGTAGTCACTGGTTTCAACTGCTACTGTACCAACCAAGACAGGTTGACCTTTTTGGTAACGAGCCTTAACGTCTTCGACAACCGCCTTAAACTTAGCTTCAATACTAGCAAAAAGTAAGTCTGGATGGTCAATACGCTGAACAGGACGGTTTGTTGGGATTGGAATAACACGAATGTTGTAAATTTCACGGAATTCTTCTTCCTCAGTCTTACCTGTACCCGTCATTCCAGACAATTTTTTGTACATACGGAAGAGGTTTTGATAAGTGATTGAGGCAGATGTCTTGGTTTCATCCTGAATTGGCACACCTTCTTTAGCTTCAATAGCTTGGTGCAAGCCATCAGAATAACGACGACCTTCCATAGTACGACCCGTAAATTGGTCAACGATCAGAATTTCTTGCTCTTCGCTCACCACATAGTCAATATCTAGAAGCATGATGTAGTTGGCACGAAGGGCGTTATCGATAAAGTGAGTCAGAGCTACGTTTTCGATGTCATAGAGATTTTCAAGTTTGAAGTAGCTTTCAGCCTTGTCAATCCCTGAATCAGACAAACCAATAGTCTTAGACTGCACATCGATGATGTAGTCGTCTTTGTCCAAAGATTTTACATAGTGGTCTGCCATGTGATACAACTGACTGGTTTCAACAGCGTTAGCACCTGATACGATCAAAGGTGTACGGGCCTCGTCAATCAAGATAGAGTCAACCTCATCGACCAAGGCATAGTTAAGCGGACGTTGTACCATGTTTTCAGCACGAACGACCATGTTATCACGTAGGTAATCAAATCCGATTTCTGAGTTAGTTGAATAAGTAATATCACACTCATAGGCTTCTTTTTTCTCCATTGGAGATTTGGCGGCCAAGTTAATCCCTACTGACAAACCAAGCCATGAGTACAATTCACCCATCTCAGTCGCGTCACGTTCTGACAGGTATTCATTGACCGTAACTACGTGAACCCCTTTGCCTGAAAGGGCATTGAGGTATACCGGCATGGTCGCAGTCAAGGTTTTTCCTTCCCCTGTACGCATCTCTGGCACGTCACCATGGTGAAGAACGATTCCACCCATGACCTGAACCTTATATGGGAAGAGACCTAGGACACGTTTGGCCCCCTCACGGACAACCGCAAATGCTTCATAAAGCAATGAATCCAGTGATTCTCCATTTTGATAACGTTCTTTAAATTCAACTGTTTTTGCTTTTAGTTGGTCATCTGTCAAAGCAGCCATTTGGTCTTCGTATTTGAAAACCTTGTCGGCCATCTTTTCCAGACGACGGATTTCTCCTTTATCATTTTCGATAATTGTTTTTAAAATATTAGCCATGTTTTTCCTTACTTTAAATTCCGAATATTTTAGAATGTTCTTTTAATTTTAGCACAATTACTGATTATTTTCAAGGAAGAATCCCCATTTCAAAATGGAAAAAGAGGCTAGTTTCCAAGCTAACCTCTCTCTATTTTTTAAGTGTTTAATTTCCAAAAATCGGCAAAAGAGCAAATAGGATAAATAGATTAATCCAAAGAGAAAGACAACAGATAAGTCCAAAAACAAAGAGACTGACTTTCTTGGACAGCAAGGCCATCAAAATGGACAGAATTCCAAAAACTAGCAAGACTTTCTGCATAATGAAGATGTCAATCGTTATCCCCAGAACCGGACTACCCTAAGGAATAAAGAAGAAAGAAAGCAAGCCAGATCAGCAGAACCAAACCAATATAGACCTTGAAATAGCGTGTAATAAATGATTTTAGACGTACCATAAGCTACCTCCTATTAAAAAACCATATAAATCAATGCCTTCCACCTTTAGACTTCCCTAATTCCCGTCTCAGGCGAAACATTTTTTTGAAACAGGAATAAGTTAACCAATTCAGACCAATAGCTAGCAGAATAAAAAGAAACCAAATGCCCCAAAACTTGATATCTGTCACATTTCTCAAGACGATATTGAAAAACAGAACTGAAACAACTGTCCAAGCAAGGCTAAAAAGAGAATAGAGGGGGATGTAAACCCAGTAAAAATAGTAAAAAATCGGGAAAAATTTACTATTTCTGTTGGCCTTTTCAATCCAGTTATCAAAATAAAAGTAAGGTGCTAAAAGTAAGAATTTAAACAAATGTTCCATCATCGACACCTCTTTTTGATAGCGCTTTCTCCAACTTCATTCTATCAAAAAATCTGGAAATGTCATTCCAGATTCTACTTTTTTATTTACGTTTTCTTGCGATGAGATGGATTGGTGTTCCTTCAAAGACAAAGGCCTTGCGGATTTGATTTTCCAAGAAACGCAGGTAAGAAAAGTGCATGAGTTCTTCTTCGTTGACAAAGATGACAAAGGTTGGTGGTTTGGTTGCCACTTGGGTCGCATAGAAAATCTTAAGACGTTTCCCTTTGTCTGTCGGTGTTGGGTTGATGGCAATGGCATCCATAATCACATCGTTCAAGACAGCTGATGGAATACGTGTATTTTGACTTTCACTGATTTGCTTGATCATCTCAGGAAGTTTGTGGAGACGTTGCTTAGTCAAGGCTGATACAAAGATAATCGGTGCGTAAGGCAGGTATTGGAACTGCTCACGAATATCTTCTTCCCAGTTTTTCATGGTGTGGTTGTCTTTTTCAAGTGTATCCCACTTGTTGACCACGATAATCATCCCTTTACCAGCTTCATGGGCAAATCCTGCGATACGCTTATCGTATTCACGAATGCCTTCTTCCGCATTGATGACCATTAAGACCACATCTGAACGGTCAATAGCACGCATGGCACGCATGACAGAATATTTCTCAGTATTTTCATAAACCTTACCAGACTTACGCATACCAGCCGTATCAATCATGGTAAACTCTTGACCATCTGTATCTGTAAAGTGGGTATCAATGGCGTCACGCGTTGTTCCAGCAACAGGACTAGCAATGACACGGTCTTCTCCCAAAATAGCATTGATTAAGCTTGATTTTCCAACATTGGGACGACCAATCAAGCTAAACTTAATGACATCTGGGTTTTCTTCTTCATATTCATTTGGAAGATTTTCTACAATAGCATCTAACACATCCCCTGTACCGATACCATGGACAGATGAGATAGGCAGCGGTTCACCCAAACCGAGAGCATAGAAATCATAGATATCATTTCTCATTTCAGGGTTGTCCACCTTGTTAACCGCAAGGATAACTGGTTTATGGGTCTTATAAAGCTTACGGGCTACGTATTCGTCTGCATCGGTAATTCCTTCCTTACCAGACACGACAAAGACGATAACATCGGCTTCTTCCATGGCAATTTCTGCCTGGTGCTTGATTTGTTCCATGAAAGGAGCATCGACATCATCGATTCCTCCTGTATCAATCATGCTAAAGGAACGATTGAGCCACTCACCCGTCGCATAGATACGGTCACGTGTCACTCCTTCGACATCTTCTACAATGGAGATTCGCTCACCAGCGATCCGATTAAATAGGGTTGATTTCCCAACATTGGGACGTCCTACAATGGCAATAGTTGGTAGGGCCATAATTTCTCACTTTCTACAATAGCTTCTTCTGTTCAAGATTTTTTCTAGTTGAGCTTGGTTCTGCTTGACCAAACTGTTCTGCTAGGCGCTGACTCCAGCTTGTGGTCGCACGCACTCCAGCATAGTCCGCCTGTACCCGGTCATAAGCCTCAATCACATCAACTGTTTGTTCCTGATATTCTTCCTCAAATACCACTTGATTCAATGGCAAGCGAGGTTTGACTTCATGTTCTTCATTTGGAAGACCCAGTGCCATCCCAAAGACAGGATAGGTATAGTCAGGCAGGTTAAAAAGCTCTGCCACCTCTTCTGACTTGTAACGCACCAAGCCAATAATAACACCACCATAGCCCAAGCTTTCAGCTGCCAGCAGGGCATTTTGACCAGCAAGAGCCGCATCGACTGAACTAATCAAGAGACCTTCTACACCTTGAGGTTGGAAGTTGTCAGTATGAAGCTGGGCTCCCTTTTCCGCTCGGTTCAAATCTCCGACAAAGAGAAGGAAAACAGCAGACTGGCGAATGGCTTCTTGAGGTACCAATTCATACAAGGCATCTTTCTTTTCTTGACTTCGTACTACAATCACAGAGTAGGATTGGAAATTCTTCCAAGACGAGGCCATCTGGGCTGCTGTCAGGATTTCGGTCAAGTCTTCCTGAGGAAGGGCTTGCTCCTTAAATCTTCGAACAGACTTATGAGCTTTCATCAGTTTAATCGTTTCTGTCATCGACGGTTTACTCCTTCTAAACGAGTCTCCTCAGCCAAATAACGGATGCGTTCCATGACCCGTCTAGCTTCCCAGGTTTCGTCATTTCCATGTTTCCCTTTAGCGAAATGCAGCTCCAATTCTTCAAAGTTGAAGTTGGAGGTGAAAAAGGTCGGTAAATTTTCCTGCATCCGATATTGGAGAATGACCTGCAGGATTTCGTCACGCACCCAAGCTGTTGACTGCTCGGCACCAATGTCATCTAAAATCAGGACTTCAGAAAGCTTAAGCTCATCCACCAAGGTCTTCACATTGCCATCACCGATTGCATTTTTGACATCAATGACAAAGCTAGGATAGTGAAGAAGGGTTGATGAAACTCCACGTTTTTCTGACAAATCATGGGCTAAGGCAGCCACCATGAAACTTTTACCCACACCAAAGTCTCCATATAAGTAAAGACCTTTTCGAATAGTTGGATATTGCTCCACGAAGGCTAATAGCTTTTCAAAAACTGGCAAGCGACCCAAATCATCCAAGTCAACTTGAGCTAAACTAGCTTTCCTGAGACTAGCTGGCAGATTTATTAACTTGAGACGGTTCTTAATAGCCGCTTCTTTTTCCGCTGCAATTAGTTCAGGAGTTTCTTCATAAGAAACGTCCGCATAACCATGATTCATAACCAAAATCGGCTTGTAGCCTTTGGCAATATAATCCGTATCACCACGGAGAAACTTGTCACGCTCGGTGATGTACTGATTAAACTTGGAGATACTGCGATTTAATTCCTCTGGAGTAAGGGATTTTTGCTGGATAAAGGCCGCAACATCAGGGTCCTTCATGATTTTCTGGACCAAATCTTGATAATGAAAACGGCTAGGTTGACGTTTGAGTACGTCTCCGACACTTTCCATCTAATCTCCTCCTTTTTCTAATCGAGCTAATAGTTCTTGTTTCTTACGTTCTAGTTCCAAACGAGTTTCCTCGCTGGTTTCATTCTTATAATCTGGATTGCTCCACTTGGGTACATTGGACTTGGTAGGACTGGGTTTACTGCTTTTTTGAGCCTGATTCTTTTGCCCACGCTCACGGATCCGCAAGACTGCCTCTTCTGCCGAATGAATCTTTTGATAGGCATAGTCATTGGCTACCTTCATGGCATATTTCTCATTGATGTTTGCAGAATCTACCTTATTAAAAGTCAACAAGAGAATGATATTAATGACTTCGTCCAGCAAGCCCAAGCCAGCCATTTGTTGCAAGAGTTCTCTTTCTGTTTGGGTAATGGTTCCCTTGCGTGTTTGCTTGATTTCTGCCAAGAACTGCAGGGCAGTTTTACTTTTGGCTTCCTTGATAATGGTTGCTTCCTTAGGACTAAAGTCAGAGGAAACAGGTTTTTGAGCGATTTTTTCCCGCATGCGTTTGGTTGAAATAACCTGGGAAACAACTGTTGACTTAGCCAATTGATAGGTCTCAAACCAAGTCCATTTCTTCTCCTCGGCAATGGCAAAGAGGTTCAAGACGTCGGACTGCTCATCCGCAAAGCGAAGCCCATCTCGAGCCATAAGCTGACGAAAATGGTCTAAGTCAAAATCGTTGGCCACTTTCTTCTTGAGGCCAAGGTCTTCTTGACTTCCCAATTCTGCCAAGTCTGGAAAGACTTGATTGAGTGAGACAGGTATTTCTTCTCCCTCAGCACTCTCAACTTTCAAATCCTCCACAGCCGAGTCGCCAATCTTTTTCTCCAAAAGTCTGCGATAAACAGGATGCTCCAAGAAATCTTGACTTGAAAGAGGAGCATGGATAACTATCTGATAGGTATCCCCATTTTGATAGAGGGTCAAGAGATTGAAAGCAGATAGGATTTTCAAGGATTTTAGCAGTCTATCCATCCCAAAGTTGAGATGGTTGAGAATACTTGAAAAGAGGTATTCCTTTCTACCATTATCCCAAAAACTGATTGTATAAAGATAAAGGCTCAGTGCCTCCTGACCGATAATCGGGAGGTAGCACTGTACCAGAGATGAGGTATCTTGTGACACCCGATTATTCTTTAGATAAGAAAAACGGTCAATTGGCTTCATTTATCTTTCCTTTTTCTTTTTAGAGGACTGGGTGATTTGTTGGAGCAGGCTCTCTAGCTCACTGACATCCTTAAAACTACGATAGACACTGGCAAAACGCACATAGGTAATCTCATCCAATTCAGCCAACTCCTCCATGACGAGTGAACCAATGTCCTCACTTTGAATTTCATTTTCATTTCGACCACGGAGTTTCTGTTCGATACGATTGACTACCATGTTGATTTCATCACTTGACACAGGACGTTTCTGGGCTGAGCGGATAATCCCATTAAAGATTTTATCTCTGGAGAATTGTTCCCGCGTGCCATCTTTTTTAACAACCACTAAGGTTCTTTCTTCTACCCGTTCGTAGGTTGTAAAACGGTGCTGGCATTCATCGCACTCACGTCTTCTACGAATGGTGTTCCCTTCTTCAGCTTGGCGACTATCGATAACACTTGACTTGGTAGCCCCACATTTTGGACAACGCATCCTTTCCCTCCTTATCGTTTTCTTTTCATTATACCATTTTTTAAACGATTCCCAAAACAATTCTTCTTTTTGCTTGACAAGTTTTTTGTTTTGTTGTATTATTTGATTAAGACAAAAGGATAAAAGAAAGGAGACCAAGATGTCCTGGACATTTGACAACAAAAAACCCATCTATTTACAGATTATGGAGAAAATCAAGCTTCAGATTGTTTCCCATACACTGGAACCCAATCAACAACTTCCAACCGTGAGAGAGTTAGCTAGCGAGGCAGGTGTCAATCCCAACACCATCCAAAGAGCCTTGTCAGACCTCGAACGAGAAGGGTTTGTCTACAGTAAGCGAACAACTGGACGATTTGTGACTGAGGATAAGGAGCTAATCGCCCAATCGCGCAAACAATTATCAGAAGAAGAATTGGAACACTTCGTTTCCTCCATGACCCATTTTGGCTATGAAAAAGAAGAACTACCAGGCGTAGTCAGTGATTATATTAAAGGAGTTTAAGCCTATGTCATTACTAGCATTTGAAAATGTATCCAAATCTTATGGAGCAACCCCAGCCCTTGAAAATGTTTCCCTTGACATCCCAGCTGGGAAAATTGTTGGTCTCCTTGGACCAAACGGCTCAGGGAAAACAACCCTGATTAAACTAATCAATGGCCTCTTACAACCAGATCAAGGACGTGTCCTCATCAACGATATGGACCCAAGCCCAGCAACCAAGGCCATTGTGGCTTATTTACCTGATACGACCTATCTCAATGAACAAATGAAGGTCAAAGAAGCCCTAACCTACTTCAAGACCTTCTATAAGGATTTCAATCTTGAACGCGCCCATCATTTACTTGCAGACCTAGGAATTGATGAAAATAGTCGTCTCAAGAAACTATCAAAAGGAAACAAGGAAAAGGTACAACTGATTTTGGTTATGAGCCGTGATGCTCGTCTCTATGTTCTGGACGAACCCATTGGTGGAGTGGATCCAGCAGCCCGTGAGTATATCCTCAATACTATTATCAACAACTACTCCCCAACTTCTACTGTTTTGATTTCTACCCACTTGATTTCTGATATCGAGCCAATCTTGGATGAAATTGTCTTCCTCAAAGACGGAAAAGTCGTCCGTCAAGGAAATGTAGATGATATTCGCTATGAGTCAGGTGAATCCATTGACCAACTCTTCCGTCAGGAATTTAAGGCCTAAGCAAAGGAGATTATTATGTTTTGGAATTTAGTTCGCTACGAATTTAAAAATGTTAACAAGTGGTATTTAGCCCTCTACGCTGCTGTTCTCTTCCTCTCTGTTCTTATTGGAATTCAGACACAATCCTTAATAAAATTACCTGAAAAAAATCTATCTGTTCTACTTGTTTTTCTATCTACTGTCTTTGGGGGTTTGATGGTTACACTTGTGATTTCAACTATCTTCTTGATTATTAAACGATTCAAAGGAAGTGTCTATGACCGACAAGGCTATCTGACTTTAACCTTGCCAGTTTCTGAACACCATATCATCACAGCCAAACTAGTCGGTGCCTTTATCTGGTCTATTGTCAGCACTACTGTACTAGCAATCAGTGCTTTCATTGTTCTGACCCTTACGGCTCCAGATTGGTTTGCAACTTCTGACTTGATTCCATTTATAGAAACACACCTTCCTCAACTCTCTCTTATGGGAGTATCCTTCCTACTAAATACCATTTCTGGAATCCTCTGCATCTACTTGGCTATTTCCATTGGACAACTTTTCAATGAATACCGTACCGCACTGTCAATTGTAGCCTACATTGGTATCCAAATCGTCGTTGGCTTTATTGAACTCTTCTATCGTTCTAACCCTGGTTTCTACTTCCCATCAACCACAGGAGGAGCTGATCAGTTCCAGATGGGTATTATCATGACTATTCTGGAAGAAGTTATTCTTATAGCCATCTACTATCTAGGAACTTATCACATCTTGAAAAACAAGGTTAATTTGCAATAAAAAAGGCCCAGCTAAACAGCTGGGTTTTGATTTAACTCAATATCAAACTGGCTACAATAGGGCTGACAAAGACATAGAGAATACCGGTGACACCGATAGCCAAACCACCCATGGCTCCTGCTACAGAGCCGTATCGGAAGGCTGTTCCCGTTCCAACTGCGTGGCCTGTCCCTCCAAGGGAAAGACCAACAGCTACTGGATCATCTATTTTCAACCACTTCAAAAGGGTTGGTCCGATCACACTGGTTAAAATACCAGTTGCGACTACAACGACCAAGGTCACAGTCGTCAAACCTTGCAATTTTTCTGTGATTCCCACTGCCATGGCGGTTGTTACTGACTTAGGAAAGAGAGAAATGGCTAGGAAAAAGTCCATTCCAAAAATCTTAGCTACAAGGGCTGTGAAAGAGGTATTGACAACTACTGCTAACAGACTACCAAAGAGAATACTCCGTGCATGGTGCTTCATCAAGTGAAAACTCTTATAAAGCGGAATCCCTAGAGCCACGGTCGATGGAACAATCAAGTTGTTCAAATAAACCCCACCTTGGTAGTAATCTTGGTAAGAAATACCCGTCACCTTTAGAAAGATAATAATGAAAACAGCTGACAAAAGCAAGGGCGTTGTCAATGGATGGGGAAAACGTCTGTAAATCAGCATTCCCACTAGATAAGCTAGGATAGACAGGGCAAGCCCAAACAGGGGATTGGAAACAAATTCACTCATTTGGCATCTCCTTTCTCATAATCTCCCTCAAACCGTCTCTTGATGAACTGAACTACCAAGGCTATGAGGATAATATTGATGACTGCTGCAAAAAAGACAATCAAAACAATGGGCAAAAGATAGGGAGCAATCACATCAAACTTCTCCATGATTCCCACTGCTGGCGGCAAAAAGAGAATGGTCATATTGGCCAGCAAGAAATTCCCCACCATGTTGACATGCCTGGTTCTCAACCACTTGAATTGTAGGGCTAGAAAAAGAATAATCAAACCGATAATACTGCCTGGGATGGGCAAATGAAAGAAACTAGAGATCCCCTCTCCGATTAGAGAAATCACAAAGAGAATCATTAATTGAACATATAATTTCATCCTAAACTCCACGAAATAGACTTCTTGCATACCAGTTTACTCTTTTTTCAGAAAATTTCAAGGAAATGCACAAGAGATGATGAAAATTAGAGATGAAAGTGGATACAGACAATTCTTGACTTGTGAAAACAGGTATGATTTAGGATAAGAGATGCCAGCGTCCTTCTTGCCAGCATTCTTGAAAAGTAGTATAATTATTGCATGCGCAATCATCTTGTGATGCAGAAACTGTCCGTGAATGGACATTCTTCTATTTTATAACTCTAAAAAGAAAGGAGATACTATGACCTATTTGGAAAAATGGTTTGACTTCAATCGTCGTCAGAAAGAAATTGAAAGTCTCTTGGAAGAGACTATTGCCCAGCAGAGCGAGCAAAGTCTGACCTTGAAAGAGTTTTACCTGCTCTACTATCTGGACTTGGCTCAAGAAAAATCTCTACGCCAGATTGACCTGCCAGATAAACTTCATCTGAGTCCGAGCGCTGTTTCTCGGATGGTGGCTCGCTTGGAAGCCAAAAATTGCGGTCTACTCAGTCGCAGGTGTTGTGATCAAGATAGGCGCTCTAGCTTTATCTGCCTGACAAATGATGGGCAAAAGACACTGGCCTCGCTACAAAAGGCTGTCGAAGAAAGCTTGGAAACTGGTTTGGATTTCTTGCTTTAAGATGATTTTAGAAAAAAGTTGCGTGCGCAATCATTTTTCTTGACATTCTCTTTTACAAGGAGTAAAATAAAGTCATCATTAAACAAAGGAGTTTTTTAAATGATTGAAATTACCTATCTAGATGCCAGCAAGAACGAAAGAACTGTGACTTTCGAGTCTTATGAAGATTTTGATCGTTCACAACAAGCTTGCCTTATCGGCGTCGCAGACTACTACCCTGTCCAAAAATTAACCTACAACGGTCATGATTTGGACTACCATGGGACTTACGGAGATGTCTTCTTCTATCTCATGAAACAAGATTTAAGCCAATATAACTAAAAAAGGAGAAATACAATGGCAAAAGCAATTACAGATGCAACATTCGAACAAGAAACAAAAGACGGTTTGGTCTTGGTAGACTTCTGGGCAACTTGGTGTGGTCCATGTCGCATGCAAGGTCCAATCTTGGATAAATTGTCTGAAGAACTTTCAGAAGATGTCTTGAAAATCGTTAAAATGGACGTTGATGAAAATCCAAACACAGCTCGTGCCTTTGGAATCATGTCTATCCCAACTCTTCTCTTCAAAAAAGACGGCCAAGTGGTGAAACAAGTTGCTGGTGTTCACACAGCAGAACAAATCAAGGCCATCGTTGCTGAATTGAGCTAATCAAACGAGAGACCAAGTACTTTATTTGGTCTCTTTTTTCTTGCCCTTTGCCATTTTTCAAAAAATATGCTAGACTGTAGGTAGAATATTACGATGTTTGGGACATGCCATCGCTAAAAAAAACCTCTACTTGGTATTTTTTAGCTCCCTCATGGGAGCTTTTTGCGTGCTCTGAACATTTCCCATTTTGGAAGGAGTACTATGAAACGTCAATCAGCCTTGGTCGTCTTTAGTGGCGGTCAAGATTCCACAACCTGCCTCTTCTGGGCCAAAGAACACTATGAAACAGTCGAAGCTGTCACCTTTGCCTACGGCCAACGTCATCATCTCGAAATTCAAGTTGCCCAAGAAATCGCTAAGGAACAAGGCATTCGTCATCACATCCTCGATATGTCTCTGCTGGGACAAATCACTGAAAATGCCTTGACATCAGATTTAGAAATTGAGCAAAAAGAGGGAGAGGTTCCCAATACCTTTGTTGATGGTCGCAACCACCTCTTTCTGTCCTTTGCGGCTGTTCTTGCTAAGCAACGTGGCATTAAAGACATCGTGACAGGTGTCTGTGAGACCGACTTCTCTGGCTACCCCGATTGTCGGGATGTCTTTGTCAAATCTCTTAATGTCACCCTCAACCTTGCCATGGATTACGACTTTGTTATCCAAACGCCTCTCATGTGGCTGGACAAGGCTGAAACTTGGGAGTTAGCTGACCAACTCGGTGCCTTTGACTATGTTCGTGAAAAGACCTTAACCTGCTACAACGGGATTATCGGAAGTGGCTGTGGAGATTGCCCAGCCTGCCACCTACGACAACATGGTCTAGATGTTTATCTCTCACAGAAAGGAGAGGCCTAATGTTTTTTGCACCCAAAGAAATCAAACAGGAAACTGGGGAGTCTCTTGTCTACAATCCTCACAGAACCTTAGTATCAAAAGAGTTTACCTTCGATGCTGCCCACCACCTCTTTCACTATGAGGGAAAATGCAAATCCCTGCACGGTCACACCTATCATCTGCAGATTGCTGTCAGTGGATTTTTAGATGAACGTGGCATGACCTACGATTTCGGAGACATCAAAGCGATCTACAAGAACTACTTAGAACCCCACTTGGATCATCGCTATCTCAATGAAACCCTTCCCTATATGAACACGACTGCTGAAAATATGGTTTACTGGATTTTCCAAACCATGAGTCAAGAGTTGCCAGACGAACGCGGTCTCCGTTTGGAATACGTTCGCCTCTATGAAACTCCGACTTCCTTTGCAGAGTTTAGACGGGAGTGGTTAGATGACTAGGGAACGTGTCCTCAAACTACCAGTTCTGGAAATCTTTGGCCCAACCTTTCAAGGTGAAGGCCGTGCTATCGGGCAGAAAACCATGTTTGTCCGCACTGCCGGTTGTGACTACCACTGCGACTGGTGCGACTCTGCCTTTACTTGGGATGGTTCTGAAAAACCAACTCGTATGACGGCTGACGAGGTCATTGCTGCCTTGGATAAACTAGGTAGCTACGACTATGTAACCCTTTCTGGCGGAAATCCCGCTATCCTAGCAGCCAACATGGCTGAGCTAGTCACCAAGCTCAAGAAACGTGGTGTCACTCTGGCAGTTGAGACTCAAGGCTCCCGCTGGCAAAATTGGTTAAAAGATATCGACCAGGTTACTCTCAGTCCCAAACCTCCTTCATCCAAGATGGAGGTCAACTTCGAGACCTTAGACTTTATCGTTTCCCAATTGGATCCAGACAAGGTCACCTTTAAAATCCCTGTCTTTGACGATGCAGATTTGGCCTTTGCCAGAGGCATACAAGAACGCTACCAACCAGATGTCCTCTTCTTATCGGCTGGAAATCCTGAGCCCAAGGCCACAGTCAATATTGTCCAAGACCAACTGGACCGCCTCAAAGAACTCTGGGAACGCGTCGCTACTGACGATAGCTGGGGCAATGTCCGCGTCCTTCCTCAACTGCATACCCTCCTCTACGACAACCAACGTGGTGTTTAAGATTAGAAAGAAAAAATCATGTCACAACAAGAAGAAATGAAAAACCTTAGCCTCCTTGGCAACAAAGAAACCAACTATATTTTTGACTATCAACCAGAAATCCTCGAATCCTTTGACAACCGTCATGTGGAAAATGACTATTTCATCAAATTCAACTGCCCTGAATTTACCTCCCTGTGCCCAATCACTGCTCAGCCAGACTTTGCGACCATTTATATTTCCTACATTCCTGACAAGCTCTGTGTCGAGTCAAAATCCCTCAAACTCTACCTCTTTAGTTACCGAAATCATGGGGATTTTCACGAAAACTGTATCAACACCATTGGTAAAGACTTGGTCAACTTGCTAAAACCTCGCTATTTAGAGGTCTGGGGGAAATTCACTCCGCGCGGTGGAATCTCAATCGACCCCTACTACAACTACGGTAAGCCTGGAACTAAGTATGAAGGCTTGGCAGAACAACGCCTCTTCCAACACGACCTTTATCCAGAGAAAATTGACAACCGTTAAACTCATACTCAATGAAAAAGCCCTGTTCCTCAAGTTGAGGAGCAAGGCTTTTTGAGTTTCAATTATTCTTCTGTTCCAAGGAAGTTTTTAGCAACAAGGGCTGCTAGAACTCCACCAACGATTGGGGCAAGGATGAAAATCCATACTTGTTGAAGGGCTTCACCACCTACCAAGACAGCTGGTGCCAAGCTACGAGCTGGGTTAACTGAAAGGCCAGTGATGTTCAAGCCCACAAGGATCATGGCCATCAAGGACAAACCGATTACCAAACCAGCAATCGCTCCATTTCCCTTGCTTTCTGAAGTCACGGTCATGATAACCAAGACAAACAAGAAAGTTGCGATGACTTCAAACAAGAAACCACCAAAGACAGTGACCCCGTTTGCCAAGGCATTTTCACCAAGGCTAGCAGTTGACATGCCTGAGTTAGACAAGAGGAAGAATACTGCAGCTGACGCAAGGAAAGCGCCAACTACTTGTCCAAGGATGTAGTTGACAAGGTCTTTTGATGACAAACGTTTGTTCACAAACATAGCGATCGAAACAGCTGGATTCAAGTGAGCACCTGAAACAGTTCCGATTGAGTAAGCTGCAACCACGATTGCCAGACCAAAGGCAAAGGCGATTCCAAGGTGACCTAGGCCATCAAGACCATTTCCAAAAACAACAGCTCCTGTCCCAATGAACACAAGCATGAAAGTACCGATTAATTCAGCGACAAATTTTTTCATTTTATTTCTCCTTTTTTCGAAAACTAGATACTAGTCTATCAAAAGAAGGAAAGGGTTTCAAGAAAATTGATTGGAAATTTCGTATCAGTTGCAATATTGTTTTCAAAATTTGTATATTTTTAATGTATTGCAATTAGTTATAATTCTCTATATTTGATGGTTATACTATACTGAATAAAATAGGAGTTTGTATTAATCTTTTTAAAAAGCACAAAACTCTCTATTTAATCCATTCCCCATTGTAATTGACATGATATCCATCAGGGGTAGTTGTATTGACTGCTAACGCGCCAGAACTGTAAGCATAATACCATTTCCCTGAAACAGTGAACCATCCAGTTTGCATAGAGCCTGAGCTATTCAAATAGTACCATGAGCCACTTGATTTGACCCATCCTGTTTGCATATCCCCTGAACCACTGAGATAATACCACGAACTACCTGATTGAACCCATCCAGTCTGCATCCAACCCGAGCGATCAAAATGATACCATTTTCCATTGATTAGTTCCCATCCATTAGATGTATAGGAACCATTGTTATGTCTATACCACCAACGACCAGATGATTGAATCCAACTTCCTTTGGAAGCAAGTCTTACTTTTAATGCTTCAGATACTTTGATGTATTCTTTCTTAGCATTTTCCTTTTTAACTTTTGCATTTTTTAGTTTAGCATTTGCATTTTCAAGTGCTTTTTTAGATTCCTCAAGCTTCTGTTTAGCGATCATCAAACTTTTTTTAGCTTCCTCGAGTTTTCTTGGAGCATTTTTGAGAGCAAGGACATGTTGTTTCGCCTTCAACAAATCATTTTTAGCACTGACTAATGACTGTGCCTCATTCTTACTAGCATGAGATTTATTATTGTTGATTGCTTTCAATCGATTTAGTTCAGATTCTTGCTTCGAAAGTTCAGATTTAGCAAGATTTAACTTTGTTTGTTGTTTACTCAACTCAGATTTAGCAGATTTTAAAACGTTGAACTTGGACTGATTTTGTTTTGTTAAGTCTGCAAGACGTTTTTTAGTTTTATCCAGATTTTTTTGATCTGTATTCAATGTTGTTTTAGCAATTGTAAGATTTTTGTTTAGTGATGAAATTTTATCCCTCATTAAAGTTTCTTCGTTTTTTTGTTTTCGATTGAAACTATCCAGAGCCTCTTTAGCTTTTGTATAAGCTGGATTTTTAGGATGTGTGATTTCATTCCAAACATAACGGAAAGTTGTCTTCGGTAAGAATTTTACACGTTTACCGTTAAAATAAAATTCACTATGGTCTGGATCACCATCTTTATTTTCTGCTCTTGCTAAAAAATATGAACTGCTTGGATTATAATAATAGGTCTTACCATTATAAACATAGCTTCTTTTTTCAGATGGGCTAATCACTGTTGGTAATGTATCATAAACACCTTTTGCTTCACTAATAAAAGTCATTACCCCATAATTTCCAAAAGTTGTTTTTTTACTTGACGATGCTCCAAGAGCAAATCCAGTCCCTGATGCAGCAAGCAAGGGAATTCTATGACCATAGTTAAATGTATTTGCTTCTTTCGGAGTTGATGCGCCATATAATGATGCATTACTATAATCATTAAAGTAAGATAGAAGCTCTTTATAAGCAAGTTCTTTTTCACTCAATACACTTTTTTCTGGAACTGAACCAGCTGTAGCATTTTCTGTTGCATCCTTAAAACCAAAATCTTGATTTTTAAGTTTTGTATCATGTGACAGTTTGTCATTTGCCACCATTTCGTCGGCCCTAGCTTTTCCATATCTCAAAGCCTTATCAGTCACAGGTGGAACTGGAATATCAATGCCATTTATTCTCCGCAACTCGATTAAGTAGTTACGAACGTATTCAGAAACTTTCTTATAATCAACTACATGAGGGGTATGGATATAATCCTTAGATTTTACAACAATTGTTTCTGTTCTTTCACCACTAAAATTCACATCTTCGTTCGCAGCAACATAATTGGTCTTACCATCATTTCCTACGAAAGTTTTTTCATCAAGTGGAGGAGTTTTAGACTCACTTTCACTAACAGAATTTGATTTAATCTCATGAGAAACCGTTACTGTGTGGAACTCATCCCCAGCAGATTTTAAATTCTTTTCAAGAGTAGAACGTGTCTTATTTCCTCTTTCTACAAGCGCTTTTCGTTCTTGCTCTGCTTTTGATACTGAATTAGTTAAAGAACTTACTTTATTTTGGTTGGCTTTCACTTTCGCATCCAATTTCTCAGTTTCTTGTTGAATCTCACGTAGTGTATTCCAATCAAAAGCTTTCTCTGCTTCTGTTACTTTATTTTGTGCTTGTTTTACATCAACTGCTCTTTGATTAACTTGAGTTTTTGCCTCATTAACAACTGTTTCTTGTTTCTCAACACTTGCTTGGGATTGTTTCTCATCTTGTTTTGCCCCTGCCAACCGATCTTCAGTTATCTTGGCAGTTACTTGTTTGGCTACAAGATCCTTTTCTGCATTTTTTATTTTTTCAGGACTAGCTTGTTTAGCAAATTCTTGTGCTTGTTTCAAAGCATCATCTGCCTTGTTCTTATTTGTCACAGTAGATGCATGCTCTTGTTGCATTTTATCAACAAGCTTCTGAGCATTTTTTTCTTCCTCAATTGTTTGATTCAGTTTTATTTCCGCATTTTTTACATCAGATTCTGAAACGTCAGCATCCTTTTTAGTTTCTGATTGGTTAACCGTTGACTTAGTCGACTGTTTATTTACAACCTCATCAGCTTGTACCTGACCGTTAAAAGCAGTTACCATTGCAGTCGCAACACCCAAACCGATCAACACTTGTTCCTTTTTCATAAAATTACCCTTTCTTTAAAATATTTACCTTATCTATACGAATCATACTATTTATATTTTTCAAAGAATCTTCTCTAGCCATAAATAGATTCAATTTTCTTTATAGCTTGCTCTCTCAATTAAATACAATCTGATAAAAAATGAAGTAAATAAGGATCAATATCAACTCTACAGCAAGTTCAAATTTAACATCACGACCTTCAACGGCATTTTTGAAAATAGCTATAGTTAAGCTAAATAGAATGACGCTTAACAAATCCATAAACATCATTCTAGAACAACCTTTCTATTCCCCTACTCTCCCAACTGGGCACTGTAGGCGATAATCTGGTCAACTGTGTCTGACAAGAACTGGATGGTATCACGGAGTGGTTTATCTGTTGAGATATCAGCACCGATAATCATGGCTGACTCAATCGGTGTCTTGCTGCCACCTGATTTGAGGAGGTTGAGCCAGTCTTCAGCTCCAGTTTCGGAATGTTTCAGATGAAGGTAACCAGCAGTCGAGATGACAAGTCCTGCTGAGTAAGTATAGCTATACAAGCCCATATAGTAGTGAGCTTGGCGCATCCAAGTCAAGGCCGCATCGTCGTCAATTTCAATGGCATCTCCCCAGAAGTCTGTCAAGACTTCCTTCATAATGCTGTTAAGTTTGCTTGCTCCAAAGGTCTCCCCTTCTTCAATCAGTGTATAAACCTTACGCTGGAAGGCTGCTTCCAAGAGGTGGGTGATGAAATTATGGAAGTAGGTATCTGTCAAGCGATGAGCAAGAGCGAAACGTTTTTGACGTGGGTCGTCAGACTGCTGTTCCAAGTAATCACTGAGAAGCAATTCATTGAAAGTTGACGGTGCTTCGACATAGTAGGTCGACATGTGGGCATTGAAGTAGCTTTGGTGGTTGTCAGAAAAGATAAACTGACCAGAATGCCCAATCTCATGAATCAAGGTATAGACATCACTCAAACGACCTGTCCAGCTCATAAGGACATAAGGGTGGACACGATATGGATCCGCCGCATAACCGCCAGAATCCTTGCCACCATTAACAGCAAAGTCCACCCAGCGCTCTTCTTGATAGCGAGCAACTTCCTGACAATATTCCTGCCCCAAAGGTTCTACCGACTTCATGACCAAATCATAGGCGTCGTCAATAGTCACTTCAGGATTAAGAGCGCTATCCAAGTCCAATTTCCAGTCTGCAAAAGTCATCTTTTCAAGACCATTTACCTTAGCAACATGCTTGAGGTATCTCTGAGCGACTGGCGAAAATTCCTGCATAATGAGATCAATCTGGCGATCAAACATGGCACGGTCCACTTCTTGCTCAGCCAAAAGATAATCAAAGACAGAGTCGTAACCCTTCATATCTGCCAAGAGTTTTTCAGACTTAACCTGAGCTAGATAGGCTGCAGCAGCCGTATTTTGGTGCTTACGAAGTCCTTCTGAGAAGAAACGGAAGGATTTATCACGAACCTCAGCATCCTCATGATTTTGGTAGAAATTCTCATAAGTAACAAAGCTGTTTTTGTAGGTCTTACCATGAGCTTCAAAGTCAGCCATTTCGAAATCCCCAGCTCGCATCTTAGTGTAAATGTCCTGCGGACTGTAGAAAACTTCACCGAGATTGGTCAAGGCCTTCTCCACATCAGCCCCTAGATAGTGGGCTTTTTTGATTTTGGCCTGACGAATAGCTGCTGTCAAATGTGGCAACTCACCCAATCGGTCCAAGACTTCCTCATCAGCTTCCACCAAGGCATCGTCAAAGAAGGTCAAGGCTACACTAGCATCTGTTTCAAATTCCATCCCAGCTTGGGCAATATTGGCAAATTCTTCATTGCTATAGTCTGTCGTCTGAGGCATAAAGCCATAGTTGCCAATATGGCTCATCTGGATGTAGATTTGCTCCAATTCTGCAAAGGCCTTCTCGAAATCCTCAAAAGCATGAAGATTACCCTTGTAGTCACGGCTAAATTGGTTGATGTCTTCGCGAGCTTTCTCGATTGCACGCAAGAAATCCTCACGGTCTTGGTATAGGGCTGTTAAATCCCAAAGTTCCTTTTCTGGAAATTCTGAACGGTGTTTTTGTTCCATTTTCTTCCTCTTATTTCTCTAATTCTAATAAAACACTAAGGGCTGTTAAGGCGTAAAGTGGGGCTGTTTCTGCTCGCAAAATGCGAGGGCCAAGTCCTGCCAAAACGGCTCCTTTAGCTTCAAAACTCTCGATTTCTGCAGGTGAGAGACCGCCTTCTGGACCAAAGATAAAGAGCAGTTTGGCTCCTTTTTTAAGACCAGCAACTGCTTGCAAGAGAGCAGCTGCTTCTCCTTCTTTTGCTGATTCTTCATAGGCCACTACGATAGAGTCAAACTGGTCCAGTTGTGCTAGAAAGTCTGCCTTTTTCTCAAACAGCTTGATGCTTGGAACGAAGTTACGCTTGCTTTGCTCGGCTGCTCCAAGGGCAATTTTTTCTAGTTTTTCAACTTTTTTGCCCAATTTCTTGCAATCCCATTTGGCGACCGACCAGTCTGCAGGAAAGGCCCAGATTTGGCTGGCACCCAGTTCAGTTACTTTCTGAGTAATAAACTCCAGCTTGTCTCCCTTAGGAAAGCCTGATGCGATAGTCACATGAACTGGTAGTTCTACATTGTCAGTCAATTCTTGGACCAACTCAAACTGACGTGCTTCCACATCCAGCACGCGCGCCAAGCGCTTAATGCCATCATCAAAGACCAAAGTAACCTCATCCTCTTCTTTCAAGCGCATGACCTGAAACATATGCTTGCTGGTTTCCTTGTCCTCAATGGTGACAGGAGAGACTGCATTGCCCTTGACAAAATACTGTTGCATGCTAGCCTCCAATCACACCTGAAATATCCTTGGTTTTCTTAAAGACACAGGCATTCCACTCCCCTTGAATCATGTGGGTTTCAAGGAAAAATCCAGCTGACTCAGCCGACTCGCGCACCATGTCCCACTTGTCCTTGATAATCCCACTCATGATCAGGTAGCCTTCATCCTTGACCAAGCTATAAGCATCATCCGTCAGATGAACGAGGATATCCGCCAAGATATTAGCTACAATCACATCTGCCTCAATCTCAACTCCCTTAAGCAAATCACCTGCAGCTACATGGATATTTTCCATGCCAGGGTTGAGCTCAATATTTTCCTGAGCCACACGAACCGCCACATCATCCAGGTCATAGGCGAAAATTTCCTTAGCACCAAGTAGCGAGCTAGCAATAGAGAGAACGCCTGATCCAGTCCCCACATCTAGCACCGTTTCGCCACCACGAAGAACCTGTTCCAAGGCAAAAAGGCTCATCTTAGTGGTTGGATGGGTACCAGTCCCAAAAGCCATACCAGGATCCAGCTTGATAATCTTTTCTCCAGCAGTCGCCTCATAGTCTGTCCAAGACGGCACGATGGTCAAGTCATGGGTGATGCGAGCTGGTTCATAGTATTTCTTCCAGTTGTCTGCCCAGTCTTCCTCAGCCAAGGCAGTCGTCCCCATTTTGACCTCTCCCAAGTCCATAAAATCCGTTAATTCTGCTAAACGAACCTGCAAGTCTGCCTCAACCACTGCCACATCAACCGTATCAGGATAGTAGGCTGTTACAACGATTTCTTCTTGCTGCTCGACCTCTGGGAAAATTTCGCCAAAGCGATCCACATTCCCCACATAATCCATACTGTCTTCAATCGCAACACCTTGCGCTCCCAGCTCAATCAAGAGATTAGAGACTAGCTCCTCTCCCTCACGCTTCACTGTAACTTTTAACTCTTGCCATGTTTCCATTATTAAGATACCAAGCCCGTAAAACACAAAGCCAAAATAGGAAATTCTCTGAAGACGCTTGTGTCTAAGAGAAGTTTATCTTTTTGGCACAGTGTTTAGGGCGGGTTCAGTTTAGAAATCTAACCGAACCATCCTTTCTAATCACTTACTTTTAAATAATCTTTTACTCTCTCTTGCAACTGAGGGACAACTTGACTGGAACTAAGAAATTCCTCAATGTTCATCAGTTTATAGGCCTGTCCTTCATCTCCAAAGACAATACTGTCAAACTGATCCTGACTTAACTGACCAACCATAAAGACAGACTGCCGACCTTCAAAGAGCATACTGGGATAAACCTTGCTCCAGAGCAGGCAGTTTTCATTTAAATAAATTCCCAGTTCCTCATAAACTTCACGCGCCGCGCATTCAAATGGGCTTTCGTCCCCTTCACGACCACCACCCGGCAACTCCCACATATTGGGCCAAGGGATATTTTCCTTGTCATCACGCAAAATAGTTAGGACGCTTTCTCCACAAATCAAGGCAATTTTAGAACCTGTAAAATCAGTAAGTTCTATTTCCATGCTAGACTCCTAGTATCTCGGATAAGGGTAAAATTCTCCCTCTTCCAAGCCGACTTTTCCTTCTTCAAAGACTTCTTGGTTCCATTCCATGACGAATTCTTCTGCTTCTGGGTCTTCCAAAAAGTCCATAAGGGCATCTAGTCCAACCTCGGCAGTATCTTTGAGGAATAGCGCAAAATAAGCTAAAAACTCACGAGAAAAACCTTTTTTAGGTAGGTAAGGGATAACCGTCAAATAGTCTTCCTCATTGACTGTTGATTTAGCAGGATTGTAGAAAAGAACTGCTTCTTCAAAGAGAATGTCATCTGACGAAACCTCCCCATCTTCATCCACCATCTCCACACCTGCAGTGTTTTGCGCTTCCAATAGAAAACTCACTTCAACCGCGTGATTGCGCTTGTCCCAACTAATCTCAAAGTCAAAGGGAAAGTTCTTCTCCAACTCTTCCTCTAAAACATCTAAAAATCCATATGTTGCCATTTTGTCCTCTTTCTATGCGACTCTTTAATCGCCCCGATTGCTCGGAAATATGCTAAAATAGATACTACCATCTTACCACATATACATCAGAAAATCCACGTTAGAAAGGACTGTTATGCCAGACAATCTCGCGCTTCGCATGCGCCCTAAAACCATCGACCAGGTCATTGGTCAGGAGCATCTGGTTGGACCTGGAAAAATTATCCGCCGCATGGTGGAAGCCAACCGCCTGTCCTCCATGATTCTCTATGGCCCTCCGGGAATCGGCAAGACCAGTATTGCCTCTGCCATCGCTGGAACGACCAAGTATGCCTTTCGAACTTTCAATGCGACAGTAGATAGTAAAAAGCGACTGCAAGAAATCGCGGAAGAGGCTAAATTCTCTGGTGGTCTCGTCCTATTACTAGACGAGATTCATAGACTAGATAAAACCAAGCAAGACTTCCTTTTGCCTCTCTTGGAAAGTGGACTAGTCATCATGATTGGGGCTACAACTGAAAATCCTTTCTTCTCTGTCACTCCTGCCATTCGCAGTCGTGTTCAAATTTTTGAGTTGGAACCTCTGTCTAACCAAGACGTCAAAGAGGCACTTCAGATAGCTCTAAATAACCCTGAACGTGGTTTTGATTTTCCAGTAGAACTAGATGAGGATGCGCTGGATTTCATTGCTACCTCTACAAACGGAGACCTTCGCTCTGCCTTCAACTCACTGGACTTGGCGGTTCTTTCTACCCCTGAGAATGACGAGGGCATCCGTCATATCACCCTTGATATCATGGAAAATAGCCTGCAGCAGAGCTACATCACTATGGATAAGGATGGAGATGGCCACTACGACGTCCTCTCAGCCCTGCAAAAATCCATCCGTGGCTCAGATGTTGATGCCAGTCTTCACTATGCTGCTCGCTTGATTGAGGCTGGTGATTTGCCAAGTCTCGCTCGTCGCTTGACCGTTATCGCCTATGAAGATATCGGTTTGGCCAACCCTGAAGCCCAGATTCATACCGTGACTGCTCTGAATGCCGCCCAAAAGATTGGTTTCCCAGAAGCCCGCATTCTCATTGCCAATGTCGTGATTGATTTGGCCCTTTCTCCAAAATCAAACTCAGCCTATATAGCTATGGATAAGGCACTTGCTGACCTCAAAACATCAGGGTACTTGCCTATTCCGCGACACCTGCGTGATGGACACTACAGTGGAAGCAAGGAACTGGGGAATGCCCAAGACTATCTCTATCCACACAACTATCCTGGAAATTGGGTCAAGCAAGACTATCTGCCAGAAAAAATTCGTAATCATCACTATTTCCAAGCAGAAGATACTGGTAAATATGAACGGGCTTTGGCTCAAAGAAAGGAAGCTATCGACCGTTTGCGAAAAATCTGAAATCCTTTTCAAAAAATTGCACTTTCCTCTTGATTTTTTTTGAAAAAGTGGTATCATATAAACATAGAAACGCTGTGGTGTACGACTTCACACTTAAGTGTTGACCGACTATTTTTTGTATTATTAGGGAAACAAAAGTCTTCTAACAGCATGTAGGCCGTCTCACACGGAAACAGCTTCAGTTAGAGCGAGTTGCCCACCTGCTTAATTGCGCGGGTTCAATACAAACCGTGAAGTTTCGGCACCAATACAGCTTTTTTCTTTGCCTCCTTAGCTCAGCTGGCAGAGCAGCGGACTCTTAATCCGTGGGTCACAGGTTCGATCCCTGTAGGGGGCATCTACATACAACAGGAAAAGCCTTGAGTTACAAGGCTTTTTTGCTTGTCTATAACTGATTTGCCCCATCATTTGCCCCACATTTTTTTATGAGCAATCTTTCCAGACATCTCTGATTTGATTAAATTCTTCAAAAATTTTCTCTTCTAAAGTGTGTCCATATACTTCTACTAACATTGAAATATCTCTATGCCCTAAAATTTTTGCAATAACTCCAAGGTCAAATCCTTTGTGCCAGAGGTAGCTTCCATAGGTATGACGTGCTCCTTTTGTCGTGATAATTGGATAAATATCTAATTCATTTAAAAGAACACTTAAAGCTTTATTGACACTTGCAATATCTGGTACCAAGTGAATATATCCATAATGCTGAAAAATCATTTTATACCTATTCTTGATTCCTAGCTCTTTATTAGCTTTCTCCTGTTCAATTTTTAGGACTTGTAATATCTTAATACATTCTTCGTCTATCGGTACCATCCGAATAGACGTTTTGTTTTTTGGAGGGACAAATTTATGAGAAAGGGTATTAAACCTCCTATAATACTGAATAAAATATTTCAGGCTCTTGATAATAATGTCGCGGTCTTGAAGATTGTATTTTACAATACCAACAAATTCATTCTTTCCAAAGTAGCAATATCTCCAAAGGATGTTACCAACAGCGGAAAAAGAAGTAAGGAACTATTCATAGTAATAGCCGTAGCAAATCTTTGCATTTTTGCCTTATCTTTTTTAAGATGGTACTATTAAAAAAGAAAAGGTGAAAATCATGGAAACATATACACTTGCAAATGGGGTTGCTATTCCTAAAATTGGTTTTGGAACTTGGCAAATTGCTGAAGGCGAAGAAGCCTATAACAGTGTTAGCTTCGCACTTAAGGCGGGTTACACACATATTGATACCGCACAAATTTACGGTAACGAGGTTTCTGTAGGTAAGGCGATTGCTGATAGTGATTTGGCACGTGAGGATATTTTCCTAACTACCAAACTTTGGAATGATAAGCACGATTACGAGTTGGCTAAGACTTCTATCGATGAGTCTCTCGAAAGACTTGGTGTGGATTATTTGGATCTTTTGCTTATCCATTGGCCTAATCCAAAGGCGCTTCGTGAGAATGATGCTTGGAAGGCTGGCAATGCGGGTGCATGGAAGGCTATGGAAGAAGCTTACAAAGAAGGTAAGGTGCGCGCTATCGGTGTGTCTAACTTTATGCAACATCACCTAGAAGCTCTTATTGAAACAGCTGAAATTGTTCCACATGTCAATCAAATCCTCTTGGCTCCAGGTTGTGACCAAGAAGACTTAGTTGCCTATTGCCAAGAGCGCGATATCCTTATTGAAGCCTATAGTCCACTAGGTACAGGTGGTATTTTTGGAAATGAAGATGTTGAAGCAGTGGCTGAACGTAACGGTAAATCTGTGGCACAAGTTGCTCTGCGTTGGAGCCTTCAAAAAGGTTTCTTGCCACTACCTAAGTCTGTGACACCTAAAAATATAAAAGCTAACTTGGATATCTTCGGCTTCGACTTATCAGAGGAAGATATGGCGGTCTTGGATAAGATTCAAGGCATCAAAACTCAGGATGATCCTGACAAAGTTAATTTTTAATAGGATTTTAATCAACTCGTCAGGGTTGCTTTTTCAAGTAAATGACAAAAGAAGTCAAGGTTTTGACAATTCGCGCCACATAAAGTTATTTAAGCATCTCCTTTTCTCTCATTACCATTTTCTGTTATAATAAATTGTACTTCTAAAATAGAAAGGTCTTAAGATGACAACTCTTATTAAACATAAACGTGTAGAATTTTCAGAACTTTTTTATGACTTAGTTTTTGTTTTTGCAATTTCAAAAGTAACTACTTTAATCGACCATCTTCATAACGGTATTTTGACTTGGAATTCTTTCCTTGATTTTTTCATTGCTATTTTGGTTCTCATCGATTCCTGGATGATTCAAACCGATTATACCAATCGCTATGGAAAGAACTCTTTATTTAACATGGTAATCATGTTTATCAAAATGGGACTTTTACTCTTTATAGCCAATATGATTGGACCTGATTGGCAACAATATTTTCATTATCTCTGTTGGGCTATTGGTACATTAACCCTTACCTTATTTTTTCAATATTTGGTTGAATTTTTTAGAAAATCAACCGATGATGTTGAACGGGAAAGTATCAAAGGTTTTCTATGGATAACAGGTCTAGGAAGTTTAGGAGTCTATCTAGCAGCTCTTCTTCCTATTTACGTTAGAGTCTATATCTTCTTTGCTAGTATTCTGTTTATCTTTATTATGCCAAGTATCTTGCTTAATAAAGATAAGCATTACCAGGTAAATCTCCCCCATTTAATCGAGCGCATCTCCCTTCTTGTCATTATTACGTTTGGAGAGATGATTACGAATCTAGCTAACTTCTTTACAATCGAGAATTTCTCGATTTATTCGGTTCTTTATCTCATTATTATGATTTCTCTGTTCTTGTTTTATTTTGGTCAATTCGACCATGCTATTGATGAAAAATCTAATCAAAAGGGACTATTTCTAATTTACAGTCACTATCCTATTTTCATTGGACTTATGATGATGACTGTATCGATGAGTTTTCTTCAGAATCCTGAAGCTAATCGTCTCTTTGCAACCAGCTTCTCTTATATCGGATTTGGCCTCTTTCAAGCTGCTGTCCTAGTAAATGGGCCCTATAACAAACACTATCTTCGCTATTCGAAAAGTTACTACTGTGTCCAAGCGACACTCTATCTGGCTGCCTTTATTCTCTCTTTAATCTTTGCTTCTAATCCTATAATAGTAGTGAGTATAACAACCATTTTAGCTCTAGCTATAGCCATTCATTTTATTTATTTTTATTTGACACAGAATAAAAAATATTCCAAATCTAACTGGGAGTTATTTTAATGAGTTTATAACATTAAAAAGCTTTGGGAACCAAGGCTTTTTTTCATTAATTTGTTTTTCCATTTTATCCTCCGATTTGAACTCGCACTGACATTTATTTATAACAAAACTATATATCTAGAATAGCATAATCATTAGGTATTATAGGTTTTCAAACCAAATACGAGTCATTCGTTTTTGCCCCACTTTTGCCCCATTTTTAAATCCTGACATTGAAAACACCTAAAAGTATTTCCCTAAAATCAGCTATATTTCAACATTTTTGTTTATTTTCAATATGAAAAGTTCTTACAAATCCATGTAGGGGGCATCTACATACAACAGGAAAAGCCTTGAGTAAAGGCTTTTTTTCGTATCTGTTCTACTTTTGGTCAACCAATGGATATTAAAGATATAATTTTGTAAACACCCTTTCCAGACATCTTTAATCTGATTACACTTGAAATTTTAAAAAATTTAATACAAAAGTCTTGCTTTTCTTTTAATTCATGCTACACTTATTCTTGTATCTGATACATGTTTATTAAAAAGGAGTTCAGATGGATACAAAATTCTCAGTTGCTTTACATATCTTAACAATGATTAGTGAAAGCAAGAAAACCCTAAGTTCTCAAGCACTAGCTATCAGTGTTGGGACTAACGCTAGTTACATTCGAAAGGTGATTGCCTTGTTGAAAAATGCAGATTTGATTCTTTCCCAGCAAGGAAAAACAGGCTATCAACTCAGTAAATCTCCAAAGAAAATGACTTTACTAGAGATCTACTATGCTACTCAAGAAATCAATCACATTACTTTATTCCCTGTTCATCAAAATAGTAATCCCGATTGTCCCGTTGGAAAACATATCCAAGGAGCAGTTTCACCGCTTTTCGCTAGTGCCGAATCTCAATTAGAAAAGGAATTAGCAAATCAAACTTTAGAAGATGTCATTGACAATCTATATAAACAAGCCAAACAAGTCCGAAACTGATTTGATAACAAGTCAGTTTTTACTGGAAACAACATAAACTTGTATCAAATACAAGTATATTGCATTATATTAAAAAAGAAAAGAGAAGACAATGAAAGCCGCACAACACACTACTTATAACAAAAAGAATATCACACTGAACATCACAGAAATCGCTAAACCAGGTATTACAGACAAACAAGTCTTGGTGAAAGTTTCCGCTGCCGGGGTCAATCCTCTTGATAACATGATCTCTCGTGGTGAGGTTAAGATAATTGTTCCCTACAAACTTCCTCAAACTGCAGGTAACGAAGTGGTTGGAATCGTTGAGGCGACAGGTAGACAAGTTAAAAATCTCAAAGTCGGAGACCGTGTCTTTGGCCGTCTGCCACTTGATCATATCGGCGCCTTTGCAGAATACGTAGCTGTCGATAGCCAAGCCTTAGCCAAGGTTCCAGACTATCTATCAGACGAGGAAGCTGCTGCTGTTCCGCTTACTGCCTTGACTATCATGCAGGCTCTTGACCTCATGAGCGCTCAAGCTGGGAAAACGATCTTTATTTCTGGTGGTACTGGAGGTGTCGGTGGAATGGCCATTCCTATTGCCAAGGCCAAAGGATTGAAAGTCATTACCAACGGTTCTGGAGATAGCGCTGAGCGTGTGTTGAAACTAGGAGCAGATAGATTTATCGATTACAAAACAGAGGATTATATAAAAACTGTTAGCCAGGTTGACTATGTTCTCGATACTCTCGGTGGAGCTGAAACTGAAAAACAAATGTCTATCATGAAAAAAGGTGGTCATCTTGTTTCACTTCGTGCCATGCCAAACGGCGCCTTTGCCAAACGCATGAATCTGCCAAAATGGAAACAGATTATTCTTGGCATAGCAGGTCGCAAAGTTGATAAGATGGCGGAAAAATATGGTGTCCACTACCATTTTATCTTTGTAGAAAGCAATGGCGCTCAATTACAAGAGGTAGCTGACCTCTTTAGTAAATTAGAAATCAAACCCTCTATCGATACAGTTTATCCTTTTGAAGAGGTAAATAGCGCCTTAGACAAAGTCGCTAATGGTCGCTCTCGTGGTAAAACAGTCCTCAGCTTTCAAAAATAAAAAGGAAAAAATCATGTCATATATTACAACAAAAAATCAATTCGTCACTTTGCAATAAATGAGTGGTCCGGAAGAGGTCTAACCAAACGTCAGCAAGGCTTGCCAGGCCTAGCCTACTATCTCATTGAGGTTACAAGTAAAGAGGAGCTCCTCATCATTGACCATAGTACACTTGAAGTTGAGGCACCAATCACATAGCTAAACTCAAGAGAGTTAGAATTTAGTGATCCATATGGTATCGTAACCCGTGTTCGAATATCCAACAAGTGATAGGATTGGGTTTCGATTCAATCTGTGATACATCCTGTTTCAAGTATTTTGATAAAGGATTAAAAGATCTTTCTTTTTCTACTTCAGATACTTAGCTCTGGGCATATACTATTTAAAACAGGTCCCAAAATGAATGTAACTAGGAGCTCTGCTAATGATAGATATGAAATTTTTTAATATTCAAAAAGACTCCACCTATCTATAGGAAATCTACCCTAGAGATGGATGGAGTCTTCTTTCACTCACTAATCTAATCGAATAAACATCATGGCATTTAACAAAGATATGAGTGAGACCGTGTTTATATTATTTGAATAGATCAGTCTCTTATTTTCAATCGGAGGAATAATAAAATTAGAAATGATGATATCATAAGGCGATTCTTCTAAAGATTCCTTTGATAATTCTAATTCAGTCCAAACTTCAAGTTCAAAATTGTTGCTGCAATAATAAGAAAGTGTCTCTGCAACGGATTTTGCATGATACTGATCAAAATTACTCATAACCAGAACCTTCAGCTTTGGCTGATTTTGTAGTAAATTAAGCACCAAATGTTTGGTATGAGTGATGAAGGTATAAGATAGATGATTTACCATCATTGAACTAGAACAAACCTCAAGAGTCTCTAAATAATGAGAAAGCTCTTTTTTTATATCTGAAACAAATTTAGGGAAAATATTTTGAAAATTCCTGATTGTATTCCCTTTTTGATCAAATAAAATAAACTCAGTGGACAACTCTTGACGATACAGATGTGCGGTATTATGCAAATGCCAAATCAGATTATCCTTATTCTCAATCTCAATCTGATACTTGACTGAAATCTGATCAATAAAATCACTCAATAGATGGTAAGATTTTTCAACATAGCTATCCTTTTTTACGCATTTCATAAAGAGACTTTCATCTATGAAAAACATTTTTTGAAAGTAAGACACAAATAATTGGCAAACAACTTCTTCATCTAAAGAGATATTGTATTCTAATTCAAAATTCTTAGCAACACCTTCTATTCCTTCTGCCTGCATTAAAAAATCCAAACTTTGATCGTTAAAAGAGTCTTTCTCTACTTCCATGAAATGACCAAACTTTATTCTATATAGGTTCGTAACTAGGAGCAACTTTAGCATTCTATGAGTTGACAAATTCATTGGAAAGCTTGTTTCCTTATAAACCAATTCTAACAATTGAGATAGGGGCTCTGATGAAAAATTTTCAAATGGCCATTCTAGGAAATAATATTTTTCTGAAAAATATTGTGCAAAAAAGTAACGAATATCTCTCTCATTTCCAATGATTTGAACAGGGGTCAGACTGATTTCAAATTGAAATTGCCTTTTAATCACTTTATTGATTTGGCTAATAATACGATAGAGCGAAGATGAACTGATATAAAATTCTTTACAAATACTCTCAGCTTGACAGCCTTCATTAAAAAAGATAAATTCTAAAATCGAAAAATGAGTTGAATGCTTAAAGAAATGATGGTAAACCATTTCAATATCACTATCATCGGTATTAATAATGCGTATACCATTAGTAGAAGAATGAAAAATCAAGTCAGGAAAAGCAGATTTAACATGGGATAGATCATCTTTGACTGCACGTTCTGTACAATTTAATAACTCTGCTAGTTCAGAACGATGAAACCAACGTTTATGTTCAAATAATAATTCTAATAATTCTAATTGCCTATGACTTTTTTTAGATAATAAATCTCTCATGAATGTCTTTCTCTTTTTATAAATTATCGGATTTCACCTCTTGCAATTATACCACAATGAATAGGTAGAACATGCTATAACGACTTTTACTAAGATCCTTTATCTCGTATAATAACACTACGGAGGCAATATATAAACAATTTTCTTATTTTACCGTCTATTAAGTGCGTGAATACAGAATCAAATTCAAGTCGAAAGATTATATTTTTAATTTTAAAAATTATATAATAGCAACAATCAAAGAATTTGATTTTTTTATATTAAAATTATATAATAATCAAAATAATTGATTATTTTATATTAAAATTATATAATAGCGATAATCAAAGGAATTGATTTATTTTTTGATATTAAAATAGAAAAGGAGGGTAAGCAATATTGTGGTCAATCATTGCTGGAGGTCTTATTGGACTTGTAGCAGGTAGAATCACTAAAAAAGGTAGTTCTATGGGAATCGTCGCAAATGTATTCGCTGGTTTAGTCGGGTCATCTGTAGAACAATCCCTTTTAGGTAGTTGGGCCCATCCATCGCTGGAATGGCTTTGATCCCATCTATTGCAGGAGCAGCAATTGTTGTTACTGTAGTATCATTCTTTACAGGTAAAAAATAATTACTTGTAGTAATAAACTATTTTTAAATAGATTAGACGGGTAAAAATAGTTTAATGTTAAATCGAAAGGATTGTATATGTCAAAAGCAAAGAAAATATGTTTCATTATTTTCTGTATTTTAATCTTGACAATTTTCCTTCCTGTTTTGATAGATTATCATCAAGTTAGTGATCTAGGCATTCAGCTATTTAGCTGGAGACAGAATCATTTCGTTGAATTCTATCTCTCTAGATATATATTCTGGGGGATAGTGGCTCTATCAACTTTAGTTTTGTTATCGATGTTAGTTGTGTTGTTTTATCCTAAACGTTATTTGGAAATTCAACTTAAAACTAAAAACGATACACTAAAATTAAAGAATTCTGCAATCGAAGGTTTTGTTAGAAGTTTGGTGAGTGATCATGGATTGATCAAGAACCCAACTGTTCATGTAAATTTACGAAAAAATAAATGTTTCGTTCATGTAGAAGGTAAAATTCTTCCTTCGGACAACATCGCTGACAGATGCCAACTAATTCAAAATGAAATAACTAATGGATTGAAGCAGTTTTTTGGTATTGAGCGTCAGGTTAAACTAGAAGTTCTAGTAAAAGACTACCAGCCTAAACCAAAACCTCAAAACAAAAAGACTGTTAGTCGTGTGAAGTAAGGAAGTAAAAAATGGAATGGCTTAAACAATATCGATATCCAATAATCGCAGGTCTCATAGGCGTATTTCTCGCTTGTTTGATTATCTCCTTTGGCTTCTTCAAAACAATATTTGTATTGATTTTAGGAGCACTGGGAGTTGCAGCTGGATTATATATCGAAAAAAACTATATAGATAAATAAAAATTACTAATTTAATTAAAGGAGTTTCATATGTCAAACGAAAAAAACATTAACACTAACGTAGAAAAGAAAGATGCTACTGCTGTAGCTCACGAAATCAAAGGAGAACTTACTTACGAAGATAAAGTTATCCAAAAAATCATTGGTCTGTCACTAGAAAACGTTTCAGGTCTTTTGGGAATCGACGGTGGTTTCTTCTCAAATCTTAAAGAAAAAATCGTTAACAGCGATGACGTAACAAGTGGTGTTAACGTAGAAGTTGGTAAAACACAAGTTGCAGTTGACTTAAACATTATTGCTGAGTACCAAAAAAATGTTCCAGCTTTATATTCAGAAATCAGAGAAATCATATCTTCAGAAGTTGCTAAAATGACTGACTTGGAAGTTGTTGAAATCAACGTAAACGTTGTCGACATCAAAACTAAAGAACAACATGAAGCAGACTCAGTAAGCCTTCAAGATCGCGTATCTGACGTTGCTGAATCAACAGGAGAATTCGCTTCAGAACAATTCGAAAAAGCTAAATCTGGTCTTGGATCTGGTTTCTCAACTGTTCAAGAAAAAGTTAGCGAAGGCGTAGAAGCTGTTAAAGGTGCAGCAACTGGTGTAGTATCTCACGAAAACACTCGTGTAAACTAAGATAAAATAAATATAACAGGAGAAATTATCATGTCAGTAGAAGAAAAATTAAATCAAGCTAAAGGTTCTATTAAAGAAGGTGTTGGGAAAGCCATCGGTGATGAAAAAATGGAAAAAGAAGGTGCAGCTGAAAAAGTTGTTTCTAAAGTAAAAGAAGTTGCTGAAGATGCCAAAGACGCTGTAGAAGGTGCTATCGAAGGTGTTAAAAACATGTTGAGTGGCGACGATAAATAAGGCTAAAAGTTACTTTATCTTTTTAGTGACATTAGTCAAAAGAGTCTGAATCAAGATGATTCTCAGAAAACAAAAAGCTAGAGATTTCCAATTGCAGAACTCTAGCTTTTTAATTTCGCCTCTTTCTCTTATTATATTTCAGCAGGTTGTTGACCATGAGTACGAATCCCATGTCAATTCTCACTTTACGTTTACCTCTCAGATAACATCTCTTATAACCCAAACAAACCTTTATCTGCCCAAAGACAGATTTCATATCAATCTTACGTTTAGCGAAAATTTATCTACCCTTGGAAGATAAAAGTGCCTGATATTCTTTAGTTTTTAAACACTGGTAACGTTCATTCATATACAGTCCTTTTGAGGGGCTGATTCAGGTTCATCATCGCAGTCAACGTTGATTCAAGGATTTTTACTTCCTATCTACCCTTTTTCATGATGTATTTTCGTACAGGTGCTTCAACCATTTGAACGATTTCAAATCCTTCTTTTTGATAAAGGTGCTTGGCTGCTTGATTTGCCTCGTAGACATTTAGTGAAATAGTATCTATGTCTTCATTTTCAAAGGCCAAACTAACAAATTTCCTTAAAGCCTGCCCACCTAAGCCTTGTCCCTGTTTCTGGGGGTTGATAAAAAATCTCCCGATATGAAGATTCCTGTCTTCTAGCCTGATTTTCTGGATTAGCCCGACAAACTCTTGTCCATCAAAGATAGAAAAGATTCCATCCAAATCTTGCAAAACTTGAATTGTCAAGGGAAAAGGAATCATTGTTCCCATCCATTGTTCTTGAAAGGATTTGCCGAGGGAGTTGGACCATTGGCATACGAGCTGAGCATTTTCTGTGCTCACCTTTTCTTCAAAACGAATTGTCATCTTTGCCTCACCATCTTATCTATGTTTCTCCATTATACTACTTCTCCTATTTTTTACGAATAGATAAGTATGATTAATATTTATTTTTTTCTTGTCGGGAGCATTCTCGCTTCCTTTCTTGGTTTGGTCATTGACCGTTTTCCAGAGCAATCCATTATCAGCCCAGCCAGTCACTGCGATTCCTGTCAGACTCCCTTGCGTCCCTTAGATTTGATTCCGATTCTCTCACAGGTTTTTAATCACTTTCGCTGTCGCTACTGCAAGGCTCCTTATCCCGTCTGGTATGCCCTTTTGGAACTAGGCTTAGGACTCATATTTCTGCTTTACTCTTGGGAATTACTTTCCTTGAGTCAAGTCATCCTAATCACTGCGGGTTTGACCTTGGGTATCTACGACTTTCGCCATCAGGAATATCCCTTACTGGTCTGGATGACTTTCCACCTAATCCTCATGGCTTCCTCTGGCTGGAATCTGGTCATGGTCTTCTTCCTTGCCCTTGGAATTTTAGCTCATTTTATTGATATTCGCATGGGCGCAGGGGATTTTCTCTTTCTGGCTTCTTGTGCTCTCGCCTTTAGCGCGACCGAATTACTGATCTTGATTCAGTTCGCTTCTGCGACGGGCATCCTAGCCTTTCTCCTGCAAAAGAAAAAGGAAAGACTTCCTTTCGTGCCTTTCCTCTTACTTGCTGCTTGTGTGATTATTTTTGGTAAGCTACTGCTTGTTTGATAAAGTCCTCAATCGGCTCTCCTTGGTGGAGAGCTTTTACAATTTTCGAACCAACGATAACGCCATCTGACACCGCATTAAAGCGTTCTACATCGGCTTGACTAGACACACCAAAACCTGTCAAGACTGGGATGTCGGCTACTTGATGCAATTGTGCCAAATGCTTGTCCAAATCTGCACGGTAATTTCCTGATTTTCCTGTCACCCCATTGATGGCAACGGCATAGACAAATCCTTCTGCCCCTTCAATCAACTCTTTTTGGCGCTCAAGTCCTGTTGTCAAACTAACTAAGGGAATCAAGGCAATATCTGTATCTGCCAAAAAGGGCTCTACAAAGTTGGTATGCTCATGAGGCAGGTCTGGGATAATCAAGCCCTTAACGGCTGTATCTGCCAAATCTTTGACAAATTTTTCAACACCGTACTGAAAGAGGGGGTTGAAGTAGGTCATAATGACAAGTGGAACTTCTGTTTGAATGGTTTTTAAGGTTTCAACCAAAGCCTGAGTAGACGTCCCGTTAGCTAGACTGCGCAAGCCCGCTTCTTCGATAACAGGTCCGTCTGCTACGGGGTCTGAAAAGGGAATACCCACTTCAATAGCTGAGACACCCAAATCTTCTAAAAAGTGGATTGTTTCAGCTAGACCATCCAAACCTTTCTCGTGGTCTCCAGCCATGATATAGGGAACAAAAATTCCTTTTCCAGCTGCTTTTATAGCGTTCAATTTTTCTGTTAGTGTCTTAGGCATGAGCTTCTCCCTTCTTTGCTGCATCTGCTTCCAAGCGGTCTTTGACTTGGACCACATCCTTGTCCCCACGACCTGATAGGCAGACAATCATGGACTTGTCTGGACCGAGTTCTTTGGCCAATTTCACCGCAAAGGCGATAGCATGGCTAGATTCCAAGGCAGGGATAATCCCTTCCACACGAGACAAGAGTTGGAATCCTTCCAAGGCTTCCTCGTCCGTCACAGGAACATAGCTGGCACGTTTGATATCATGATAGTGAGAGTGTTCTGGACCGATACCAGGATAGTCCAAACCTGCTGAGATAGAGAAGGCTTCAAGAATTTGACCATGAGCATCTTGGAGCACATCCATAAGAGAACCGTGGAGGACACCTGGACGACCCTTGGTCAAAGTCGCTGCGTGGTGCTCCGTATCCACACCAAGTCCTGCTGCTTCAGCTCCATACATAGCTACTGACTCATCTTCTACAAATGGATGGAAAAGCCCGATAGCATTAGAACCACCACCAACACAGGCTACTAGGGCATCTGGCAAATCTTGACCTGTCAAATCGCGGTACTGTTGTTTAGCCTCTCGACCGATGACACTTTGGAAGTCACGAACGATTTCTGGGAATGGATGAGGTCCCAAGGCAGAGCCAAGGATATAGTGGGTATCATCGATATTAGCCACCCATGAACGAAGGGCTGCATTGACCGCATCCTTGAGCACGCGCGAACCGTCTGTCACTGCCTCAACCTTGGCTCCCAAAAGCTCCATACGGAACACATTGAGGGCTTGGCGTTTGACATCTTCCTCACCCATGTAGATAGTACATTCCATGTTAAAGAGGGCTGCAGCAGTTGCAGTTGCCACACCGTGCTGACCAGCACCTGTTTCAGCGATAATTTTCTTTTTACCCATGCGTTTGGCAAGCAAAACTTGTCCTAAGGCATTGTTAATCTTGTGAGCCCCTGTATGGTTAAGGTCTTCACGTTTAAGATAAATCTTGGCTCCTCCAATATGCTGGGTCAAGTTTTTTGCGTAGTAAAGAGGAGTTTCACGTCCTACATACTGGCGTAAGAGCTGGTTTAATTCCTCTTGGAAACTTGGGTCTGCCTGACTTTCACGGTAGGCCTTCTCCAACTCCAAAACTGCTGTCATCAATGTTTCTGGGACGAAACGTCCGCCGAATTTTCCGTAAAATCCATCTTTATTTGGTTCTTGATATGCCATTCTTTACCCTCTCTATAAATCTTCTAATCTTTTCATGATCTTTTTGTCCATCTGTCTCCACTCCGCTTGATACATCTACTGCAAAGGGAGAGAAGTGCTGAATTGCTTTTACTATATTGTCTTCCTTAAGCCCACCTGCGATAAAGAAGGGCTGAGCTAGTTTTGTCGTATCCAGTTGAGCCCAGTCAAAGGTCTGGCCACTCCCTGCCACAGGGGCATCAAAGAGTAGATAGTCTGCCTGAGAATTGGGCACATGACCCTCTCCATCCACCTGCACAGCCTGAATACTGGCACAAGGCAAATTCTCAAACAAATCATCTGCCACCTGACCGTGAACTTGAACCAAGTCCAAGCCAACTTTGTCAATCGCTTCTAGCAGTTCTGCCCGACTTGGTGAAACAAATACACCAACCTTTTTGACATCTACAGGAATAAACTTTGCCAGCTCAGCAGCCTGATCCAAGGTCACTTGTCTTTTACTAGGTGCGAAGACAAAACCGATATAGTCTGATCCTGCTGATACGGCTGTTTCCAACGCTTCTTTGGTCGATAGTCCACAAATCTTAACCTTTGTCAATCTGCAACTCCTTGATTCTCTGGGCCACATCTTCTGCCTGCATAAGAGCTGTCCCAACTAAAATTCCATTAAAATATGGTGCTACTCGCTCCGCATCCTGCCCTGTGAAAATAGCAGATTCAGAAATGTACAAGCAATCATCTTTGAAATGTTTAGCCAAATCTACACTGGTCTGCAAGTCAACTTCAAAGGTGGTCAAGTTGCGGTTATTGACACCGATAATCTGGGCACCAAGTCTGTGAGCCACTTCTAGTTCAGCTAGATTGTGAGTCTCCACTAAAACTTCCAGACCAAGCTCTGTCGCATAGTCGTACAGTTCCTTGAGGCGTTCTTCTGACAAGGCAGCCACAATGAGCAAGATGACTGTCGCACCGGCATTGCGAGCACGGATAATTTGCTTTTCATCGATGATAAAGTCCTTGTTGAGCGTTGGAATCTGTACCTGACTGGAAATCTCCCGTAGATAATCCAAATGACCTTTAAAGAAAACTTCATCTGTCAGAACAGAAATCATCACTGCGCCGTTTTCTTCATAAGTCTGGGCCTGTTGCACAATATCCACATCGAGATTGATATCTCCCAAACTAGGGCTAGCCTTCTTGACTTCAGCGATTACCTGTAAACTGTCTTGGTGTTGTTTTAGATAGTCAGCCAAGCGATAGGTCTGGCGCAAGAGTTGGACTTCATCCAGTTCCATCTGCTCAACCTCACGCGCCTTCTGCTCCAAAATTCGTGCTAAAAATTCCTGACTCATTTTTGGTACTCCTGTAACAGTCTGAGTTTTTCAAGTGCCTTGCCACCAGCAATCACTTGACGGGCCAAGGCAACTCCTTCCTTGATACTAGCTACCTTACCATTAGCATAGAAACCAAGACCAGCATTTAAAACTGTCGTTTCCAAGAATGGACTTGGTTCATTTTTAAGAACGCTGAGCAAAATTTCTGCATTTTCCTGAGCATTGCCTCCACGAATATCGTCGATAGCGTAGCGCTCCATTCCCAAATCCTCTGGGGTAAAGCTTGACAAGGTAATTTCACCATTTTCAAGAAGAGCAATCTTGGTTGTTCCATTCAAACCAGCTTCATCCAGTCCTTCTGGTCCAGCAACCACGATGGCACGTTTGCGACCCATATTTTTCAAAACCTGAGCTGTACTTTCTAGAAGTTCTGGACGACTAATTCCAAGAAGCTGTGTTTCCAATGCCATTGGATGAATCAGGGGACCAGTCAAGTTCATAATCGTTGGAATTCCCAATTCCAAACGAGCTGGCATGATGTATTTCATTGCTGGGTGCATATTTTTAGCGAAGAGAAAGACGATGCCAGTTTTATCAAAGACCTTACCTAGTTCAGCTGGTTTGAGGTCAAGATTGATGCCCAAGGCTTCAAGGACATCTGCAGAACCAGATTTAGAAGAAATCGAGCGGTTACCGTGTTTTGCCATGTGAACACCGCCACCAGCCAAGACAAAGGCTGCAGTTGTGGAAATATTAAAACTGAAAGACTTGTCTCCACCTGTACCACAGTTGTCCATGGCATCATGAATTTCAGTTGGAATGTGTTGGGCATGTCCTCTCATGACTTGGGCAATGGCTGTGCGTTCTTCAGGTGTTTCTCCCTTCATCTTAAGAGCCAAGAGAAGAGAAGCAATCTGTGCCTCTGTTACACGCCCAGTTACGATACGCTCAATGACATCCGTCATTTCCACACCTGATAAATTTTCAAATTTTGCTAGTTTTTCAATAATCTCTTTCATCCTAGTTTCCTCACTTTACAACCTTCTCGATAAAATTCCGAATAGAAGACAAGCCATCTGGCGTTCCAATGCTCTCTGGATGGTACTGGAAGCCATAAATCGGTAAGTTTTTGTGTTGAATCCCCATGATGGCTTGGTCATCAGTCGAACGAGCTGTCACTTCAAATTCTTCTGGCATTTCCTCAATCAAAATACTGTGATAACGCATGACCGCACGGCCATCCTCGATACCTTGATACAAAACAGATGGTGCTTCAAAGCTGATATTGCTCTGTTTCCCATGCATGACTTTGGGAGCCAATCCTAATTTACCACCAAAGACTTCGGCAATGGCTTGGTGGCCCAAACAAATCCCAAGAATCGGCTTCTTGCCAGCAAAATCACGAATCATGTCTTCCATCTTTCCAGCATCAACTGGCCAACCAGGACCAGGAGAAAAGACCAGACCATCTGCTTTTTCAGCTTCTTCATACAGCTTGGGATCATCATTTCTCAAGACCTGTACTTCTGCAAAATTCCCGATGTATTGCGCCAAGTTATAGGTAAAAGAATCATAGTTATCAATCAATAAAATCATGGTCTTAGTTCTCCAATTCTAGTCATAGATTTAGCCTTGTTAATGGTCTCTTGGTATTCGTTTTGGGCGATGGAGTCGTAGACAATCCCTGCCCCAGCCTGCACATAGGCTGTTTGATTTTTGAGAATCATGGTTCGGATGGCGATGGCGAAATCCATATCACCCGTCGCAGACAAGTAGCCAATCGCTCCTGCATATACGCACCGTTTTTCCGTTTCCAGTTCATAGATGCGTCTCATCGCTCGAATCTTTGGTGCTCCAGAAACAGTTCCAGCAGGAAGTGTTGCTTTCAAAGCATCCATAGCAGTGAGTTCTGGAAGCAAACGCCCCTTGACCACACTGGTCAAATGCATGACATAACGGAAAAGCTCCACTTCCATATACTTAGTGACTTGGACACTGGCCGTTTCAGAGATGCGACCAATATCATTACGACCCAAGTCTACTAACATTCGATGCTCTGCCGTTTCCTTCTCATCCGAAAGCAGGTCTGTCGCCAAAGCCTTGTCTTCTTCATCCGTAGCTCCTCTTGGTCGCGTACCTGCAATCGGATTGGTTGTTACGATGCCATTTTTGACAGAAACCAAACTTTCTGGACTGGCACCGATGATTTGATAATCCCCAAAGTCATAGAAATAAAGGTAATTAGAAGGATTAGTCACTCGAAGATTTCTGTAGAAGTCAAATGGATTTCCAGTAACTTCTGCTGAGAAACGCTGACTGAGCACGCATTGGAACATATCTCCATTACGAATCAAGTCACGAGCCGTTTCCACCATTGCCTCAAACTTCTGAGGAGCAATATGGGGTTTGAAGTCCAGCGGAGATAGATCCAAGTCTTCAAATTCATTTGGAGCAGGAATGCGTAATTCCTCAAGCACCTGGTTCAAGGCTTTTTCCAAGTCTTCTTGATTGCGTTCGCTATAAAGAGCATCCTCGATGACATGGATTTTTTCTTTCTTGTGGTCAAAGACCATGTAACTCTCATAGACGAAGAAATGCATGTCTGGCGTTCCAATAGTATCTTCAGGAATTTGACCAATTTCTTCATAAAGCGAAATCATATCGTAACCAACAAAACCAATTGCCCCACCACCAAAAGGGAGGTCTGAATGGTGCTGGCTCTTATGAGTCACTTCATAAAGAAAATCCAAGGAATCACGATCAATCACTTGACCATTTTGATAAAGAATCCCATTTTCAAACTTAATCTCAAAAACTGGATTATAAGCTAAGATAGAAAAACGAGCGGTTTCCTTGTCTCTCGGAATACTCTCTAAGATAACCTTGTGTTGCCCCTTTAGGCGCATATAAGCCAAGATTGGTGATAAGACATCTCCATGAATGATTCGTTCCATTGTAATTTCCCTTTCAGTTCTACTTCTAGTCCGTGGCGACTGTATGAAAAATCCCCACGCAAAACAACTTGCGTGAGGACGAAATTCGCGGTGCCACCTCAATTATAGGATTTCTCCTATCTCTCATTCCTGTCTCAGATACCTCCTGTAACAGGCTGTGCGATAAAGGGCACTCCCTTGAGAATTATGTTTTCTTCTCTCATTTCAGATGGACCCAACCTTACAGCTTTCTCTGCTTGTTTCCAGCAACCACAAGCTCTCTGTGAGAGAAAAGACTGTAATTTTTCCATCTATTATTTTTTAACTTCTAGGTAGTCCGCAATTGCAGCTACGTCCTTGTCTCCACGACCAGAGACATTGATGATGATAATGTCGTCTTTACTTAGTTTCGGTGCACGTTTAACTGCTTCTGCGATAGCGTGCGAACTTTCAATCGCTGGGATAATTCCTTCAGTCTTGCTGAGAAGGAGGAGAGCCTGAACAGCTTCTTCATCTGTCGCAGCCACATATTCCACGCGACCTGAATCTTTGAAGTAGGCGTGTTCTGGGCCAACCCCTGGATAGTCCAATCCAGCTGAGATAGAGTAAACTGGAGCCAGCTCTCCGTCTTCCTTAAAAACTGCATAAGTTTTCATGCCGTCGACAATTCCGATACTACCTTTTGTCATAGTAGCTGCGTGCTTGTCTGTATCAAGTCCGTGACCAGCAGCTTCAACCCCAACCAATTTGACTTCTTCATCAGCCACATACTGTGAAAAAGCACCGATGGCATTAGAGCCACCACCTACACAGGCAATAACGTAGTCTGGTAAACGACCTTCTTTTTCTAAGATTTGACGGCGAGATTCTTCACTGATGACCTTTTGGAACTCGTGGACAATGGTAGGATAAGGGTGAGGACCTACAGCAGATCCCAGAACATAGAAGGCTTCAAGATCATTCATCCATGCTCCAAAGGCTGCATCAACAGCATCTTTGAGGGTACGAGTCCCTGTTTCAACTGCGTGAACAGTTGCTCCCATCATCTCCATACGGAAAACATTGAGACGTTGACGTTCCACATCCTCTGCCCCCATGTAGACATCACAGGCCATACCAAACTTGGCTGCAGCCGCTGCTGTCGCAACACCGTGCTGACCAGCTCCTGTTTCTGCGATTACTCGTTTTTTGCCCATGCGTTTAGCCAAAAGAATTTGTCCTAAAACGTTGTTGAGCTTGTGAGAACCAAGGTGGTTAAGGTCTTCACGTTTGAGATAAATCTTAGCTCCACCTAAGTGATCTGTCAAACTCTCTGCAAAATAGAGCGGTGTTTCGCGACCTGAATAGTCCTTTAAGTAATGGCGAAATTCTGCCAAAAATTCTGGATCATCCTTGTACTTGTCAAATGTCACTTCCAACTCATCCAACAAAGCCTGAATCGGCTCCGGTACGAAACTACCACCAAATTGTCCAAAATAACCTTTGGTTGTCATAAAATTTTTCCTCTTTCTGTATTGATTTCAAGATATGAAAAAGCCCACACACAGAAAATTACTCTGCGTGAGGGCGTTGGTAACGCGGTGCCACCTCAATTATAAAGGAACTATCCCCTTTACATCTCTTCCTTGTCTAACAACAAGTTGCACTGTAAGGTGTGCGCACCGAATTTTCATTGTTTCAAATTCATTTTTAAAATCAGCCCACTTTCACTACTTCCAACCACCTGTTCACAATCACCACAGGCTCCCTGAAGATCAAAAATAGTTACTTTTCTGATTTGTTGAATTTATTTTAATACTTTGTTTTTTCTTTGTCAAGACTTTTTTACAATTTTTTTGATGAAGCTAGTACTTTTTCAGAAACTGTTTTGAAAGTCTCAATGATATAATCCACTTCTTCATCGCTTAGTTTAGTGTGAAGAGGAAGCGTAATTTCATTTTCAAAGAAGGCATAGGCCTTAGGATAATTCGCCATATCAAATCCAAGATTCTTATAGGCTGTCAAGAGCGGAAGCGGTTTGTAGTGGACATTGCTTGCAATTCCTGCTTTTGCTAATTCTTGGATGATAAGATTGCGTTCTTCTAGGCTTGCTCCTTCTACATGGGTGATGTAGAGGTGGCGTGAAGATTCGACAGTTTCAGTCTTGTGTGCCAAAGGATGGATGCGAGAACCTGCAAAACCACGATCATAGCGGTCCACGATGTCCTTACGACATTGCAACAAACTTGGATAGCGGTCCAATTGTACCAAACCAAGTGAAGCCATGATATCGGTCATGTTGCACTTGTAGGCTGGTGTAACGATATCGTATTCCCATGACCCCAGTTGCATCTTAGCAAGGGCATCCTTAGTTTGTCCGTGAAGGGAAAGGATTTGGAATTCCTTGTACATCTCTTCGTCGTCAATCGCTGGATTGGCTTTCCAAGTAGCACTTCCTCCCTCAGCTGTTGTAAAGTTCTTAACAGCATGGAATGAGAAGGAAGTAAAGTCAGCGATAGAACCAGCTGGTTGTCCTTTATATGTAGATCCCAAAGCATGGGCACTATCAGAAACAATCACAATACGGTTAAAGGCTTTTTGCCACTTGCTTGATGCAGTAAAGAAGTCACGTTTCTTCTCCACAACTTGGAACAAACGGTCATAGTTGCAAACAATCCCCGCAAGCTCAACCGGAATAATCACCTTAGTTTTTTCAGTAATGGCTTGCTCCAGCAGGTCATAATCCATCTCAAAAGTATCTGCTTGGATATCCACCATGACAGGGGTCGCTCCTACGTGAGTGATGACACTACATGAAGCTGTATAAGTCATGGCTGGAACGATGACTTCATCACCAGGTCCCACTTCCAAGACGCGCAAAATCAACTCAAGAGCGGCAGTTGCAGAATTGAGGCAGACAGTCTTAGGCGTCTGTGTATATTGAGACAAGCGACGCTCCAGTTCTTTTGTCTTAGGACCTGTTGTAATCCAACCAGAACGCAGGGTATCCGCTACTTCAGCAATTTCAGCTTCCGTAATATCGGGTGGTGAAAATGGAATATTGTAATTTGGCATTGATTTGCTCCTTTTATCTGTACTCATTTTCTCATGACTACTTTATTTTAGCACTTCAAACACGGTTTGAAACATGATTTTGATGTCTCCAAGGAAACTAAATTCTCGGAGATAAGTGAGATTATAGCGCATCTTTTCAGGAAGGACGTGGTCTACATAGGCTTGGTCAACTGACAGGCCTTTTTCGGTCATTTGACTGATAATAGTGTCCTCATCCTTGTAGTTGATGCTGGCTGGAGAGGTGATCCCTGCTGGCAAAAGCAAGGTTGCCATCATTTCAGGGCTATACTGCTCTGTGTAGCGTGGCACTTCAGGTCGTGTACCGACAAAGGACATTTCGCCTTTAAGGACATTGACCAGCTGAGGCAGTTCGTCCAAACGCACACGGCGGATAAAATTGCCAACCTTGGTAATGCGGCTATCGTTAGCAGAAGTCACCAGACTACCTTTTTTATCTGCATCCGTCACCATGGTACGGAACTTCCAAATCTTGAACCGACGGTTGTACTGGGTCACGCGCTCTTGCTTGTAAATCACTGGCCCCTTGCTATCCAACTTGATCCAAATGCTCAAAATGAGAAAGATGGGAGAGGTCAGAACCAGTACGATCAAGGCTAGAACCCAGTCCAAGCAACGCTTGAAAATCAGCGAACCCTTCCTTTTAGAGACAAGCTGGTAGTAAGACTCAACCTCGCTTGATTTCATTTCCACGGGCAAGTCTTCCCATTTCAGCATGCTGTTTCTCCTTTGTTTTTATTATACTATTTGTCAACATTTTTCATTATACCACAAAATGGAAAAGGCGGTGAAAGAAATCTGTAATTTGAAGGATTTCCTTCTGTTACTGAATGAGAATCAAAGAGTATTAAGACATAGCACCCGCCTGCAAACTATACATCTTGTGATAGGTTCCTCCCAAAGCCAAGAGTTCCTCATGGGTTCCACTCTCAATAATTCGCCCCTTGTCCAAAACATAGATACAGTTGGCGTCTTGGATGGTAGAAAGGCGGTGAGCGATAGCAATGGTTGTCCGTCCCTGTCTCATCTTAGCCAGAGAAGCTTGAACCAAACTTTCTGTTTCAGAGTCAATATTGGCTGTCGCTTCATCCAAAATCAGGATTTTAGGCTGACTGGCGACTGTTCTAGCAAAGGCAAGAAGCTGACGCTGACCAGTAGAGAAGCTCGAACCACGCTCAGACACAGGTGCATCATATCCCTGAGGAAGTTCTTGAATAAAGGAATCTGCATCCACGAAGGCTGCCGCAGCCTGAACTTGCTCATCACTGATATCTTGGTACATGGCGATATTGGACTTGATGGTTCCATGATAGAGGAAGGGGGCCTGCAAGACTAGACCGATATTTCTTCTCAACTCTTCCTGCCTGAAATCCCTGATATCCACCCCATCCAAGAGAACTCGCCCTGACTGGAATTCATAAAAGCGCATGAGGACATTTATAATCGAAGATTTCCCAGAACCTGTATGCCCTACAAAGGCAATAGTTTCACCCTTGTTAACTGAAAAGGAAATATCATCCAGAATCTGGTGTTTACCGTCATATGAGAAGCACACATGTTCAAAACGGATATTGCCTTCTTGGACTTTGGCTTGCCCTTCTTTTTGAAGAGGCTCATAGGTCTTCTCGTCAATCAAGGCAAATACACGCCCTGCAGACACCATGGACGTTTGAAGGGTTGAAAAGTTTTGCGTCACCTCGATCAAGGGATCAAAGAGGCGATTGATGTACTGGATAAAGGCATACATGGTTCCAGCTGTTATTCCCAGATAAAGTCCACGGCACCCAAAATAGGCCATTAAAACTGCATAGCCTAAAAGTTTCAGCAAACTCATGGCGGGGCGCAAAAAGAGGGCATCCAAAGCTACAGAACGGTTGGCAAAGACCAAGTGTTCTTGGTTAATTTCATCAAATTCTACCTGCAGGCGCTTCTCTTGATTAAAGGCCTGGATAATCCTGATTCCCTCGATGTTTTCAGCCAGCTTGCTATTGATATCCGACAAGAGACTTCTGGTTTTCTCAATGATTTTCACTGATTTTTTCCGATAGAGATTGACCAAAAGGAAAATCAAAGGGAGAAAGAGCAAGACTAATGCTGTCAAACGAAAATCCAACACCAACATGGTATAAAGAGTTGTCAGAAAGATGAAAACTGCTGAGATAAAGCTGGACAAAATTCCCGAAAACATATCACTGATGGTCTCGGTGTCATTTGTCAAACGAGAGACGATGGAGCCTGCTGGCGTCTTGTCAAAGTAAGACATACCCAGTTTTTCCATATTGGCAAAGGCATCGCGACGAATATCCCTAACAATACTGTAGGACACCCGTGCAAAGAGGAGATTACCGACATACTGGACCAGAGTTTGTAGGATATAAAGGCCATAGTAGGCCAGCAAAACGGTCACAGCAATTTGATTAAGATTGCTGAGATACTGGTCGATAAAGTGGGAAGCAACCAGAGGAATCACACTTTTAATGACCGTAGTCGCTAGGAGAAAGCTGAGAGCCAAAAAGGTCAGGAGGCCGTAAGGCTTGAGATAGGACATCAGGCGCTTCAATACAGCCCATTGTTCTTTCTTATTCTGCATCTTCTTCTCCTTTCATTTCCAGCTGCTGAGACTGGTAGGTTTGGGCATACCAGCCATCTAGAGTTAGCAGTTCTTCGTGCGTTCCCCGTTCGATAATTTGACCATTTTGCAGGACTAAAATCAAATCTGCATGGACAACCGCACTGAGGCGATGAGCCGTAATAATGGTTGTCTTGTCCTTTCGCGTCTCCTTGAGGTTGTCGATAATCGCATACTCTGTCTTGGCATCCACGGCGGACAAAGAATCATCCAAAATCAAGATATCAGGGTCTAAAATCATAGCCCGACTCATGGCCAGACGTTGCTTTTGACCACCAGAAAGACTGACTCCCTTTTCACCAATCAACGTATCAAATCCTTGGGGCATATCCACAATATCTTGGTAAACTTGAGCTAGCTTAGTCGCTTCCTCGACCGCTGAAAGTGGCAAGTTCGGATTTCCAAAGCGGATATTGTCTAAGATAGAGGTCGCAAAGAGAAACTGGTCCTGAGGAACATAGCCCATAAGACTACGAAGATCTGTCAGACGATAGTCCCGAATATCGTGACCATTTAGATAAATGGCTCCCTTGTCCACATCGTATTCACGCAAGAGGAGCTTGATCAAGGACGTTTTCCCAGAGCCTGTCTGACCGACCAAGCCCAATGTTTGACCTTTTTCTAAACTGAAGTGAATATCCGTCAGTGTTTCCTCATTTTCAAAGGCAAAGCTATCAATATCATACTGCAGGCGCCCGTTTTCAATACCCTCTAAAGGAAACTCAGGGTCTTGTACAGGTGATTCCTGAAACAAAAGTTCCTCAATCCGCTGGTAGGAAACCTTTCCTCTTTGAGTGATATTAAAGAGGAAACCAATGGCCATGAGAGGCCAAACCAACATATCCAAATAGCTGATAAAGGTGACCAGATTACCAACCGTAATTTGCCCTTTCTGAACCATCAAGGAGCCAACCAAAAGCGTTAAAACATAGGAGGAACCAACAAATAAGAGAACCATGGGGTCAAAGAGACTATCGTATTTCATGGTTTGCAGGTTCTTTTGGAAGGTCAATTCATTGACTGCCTGAAAGGACTTCAACTCGTCCGCCTGGTAACCGAAAGACTTGGTCACTTTAATACCTGATACAGACTCCTGTACCTTGTTATTAAGTTCGGAAAAGGCAGCTTGGGATTCGCCAAAGGCCTTGTGGGTCTTTCTCCCTAGACGACTGGTCGCATAAGCCATGAAAGGCAGGGGAAGAATGGCAACCAAGGTCATCTGCCATGAAATGCTAAAGAGCATGGTCAACAAGGTCACTAAAGCTGTGATTGAGGCATCAACCGCTGACATAACCCCTCCCCCTGCCAGACGCGTTAAGGCATTGATATCGTTGGTTGCGTGTGCCATCAGGTCCCCCGTCCTATAGGTTTGATAAAAGGCTGGAGACATTTTTGTGAAATGCTCAAACAAGCGAGAGCGCATAATCTGTCCCAGACGGTAGGAAGTCCCAAGGATATACATCCGCCAAACATAGCGCAGATAGTACATCCCAAAGGCCGCAAGAAGCAAGTAAAATAGGGCAAGAAGGAGGTCCTGCTGGGTTAATTGCCCCAATGTGATGGCATCAATGACCCTCCCCATAACCATTGGGGGAATGAGGTTGAGGACGGAAACCAAGACCAGAGCCACAATCCCGACTAAATAACGGCGTTTTTCTAACTTGAAAAACCACCAAAGTTTTTGAATAATGGACATAACATCCCTTTCTGATTGCAAATAGAAACCTGAGGCCAAGACCCCAGGTTTTTCTTATTCATAGGTTACGACTGTGACCGCACCCTTGTCATACTCAGCGATAAAGATATTGGCTACATTGTCATGTCCTTGTTTGCTGAGATTATCAAGCAGCCACTCTTCGCTACGGCCAATCGTTTCCAAGACATCGACTTGGATCACACCGTCAGTCACAACTGGATACTTAGGATTTTCATCTCCTATTTGGACCACGATGAGTTGGCCATTTTGCTCCTGCACAGCGCGTTTGACCTGTTTCATCTGGAAAATCCCTTGGCTACGAAGTTTGAGAGCAACTTCTGCTGCAGACAAACCAACTGAACGACAGGCTTCTGGGTCAATCTGCCCATTTTTGATAAGGAGAGTTGGTTTTCCATCAATCAAGCGTTTGACAAAACGAACATTGTTATTGAGCCACTTGAGGGTCAAGACCAAAATCGTCCACATCATCAAAATCACTGCGTACTGCAGAATGCTGATTGAACTATTGTAAATCACCCCACCGATGATACCACCAAGAACATAGTTCTGAATTTGGTCTGTAGCAGAGTTAGGTGCTAGATTCCCCTTTCCTGTCACATTAATAACAAAAACAAGAGAGAAAAGACCCAGGGCCAGTTTGATTAAAATTTCCATATAATTGAGTGTCATTTGTTTACCTCCACCAATTCAATAGCGTCTGTTTGATGCAATTCTAATTTCTCTAAAAGATACTTGTCTGGTTGGCTCCCGTTCATGGCACGATAGAAATTTGAACCTACCTTGATAAGTGCTCCATCAGTGGCTGCAGAAGTATTGACATAAACTTCTGATTTATCCACTCCCAAGTCTTTGGAAACAACCTCTATGAAATGAAGGGAAGTTTGAAATTGGTTGTTAGAGGCTTGATTGGTCTGGTATTTTGAGATTGTCACCAAAAGCATGGCCACCAAGGTCAAGGCCAAAATCATGACCAATTCCCGAAACTTAGTCCCCTTTTTATCTCGATAGGCTTTAAAAGCAAAAAATCCTGTGATAGCTAGGAGCACAATCCCAAAGCCAATCATCATTCCATTTTGCTGACTGATTTGGCTAAGTACATAGTCATATGAGTAAAATTTCATTTATTTTCACTCCCTTTCATAAAATCATTCTTAATTATAAACGAAAGAGAGTGATTTTTCAAGCCATACGTTGGGGAAATGGACCTTTTTTTGGTATAATAAAATCTATAATCTGAATGAAAAAGGTAACTTTATGAAACTCATCTCATGGAATATTGATTCCCTCAATGCTGCCCTAACTAGTGACTCAGCTCGTGCCAAATTGTCCCAAGAAGTCCTACAAACCCTTGTGGAAGAAAATGCTGATATCATCGCTATCCAAGAAACCAAACTTTCTGCCAAAGGGCCTACAAAGAAACACTTGGAAATTTTAGAAAAACTCTTCCCAGGCTACGAAAACACGTGGCGCTCTTCCCAAGAGCCTGCCCGTAAAGGCTATGCTGGAACCATGTTCCTCTATAAGAAAGAACTCACACCCACTGTCACTTTCCCAGAAATCGGTGCTCCGTCTACCATGGACTTGGAAGGCCGTATCATCACTCTAGAATTTGATGAATTTTTCGTAACCCAAGTTTACACCCCAAACGCTGGCGATGGCCTCAAACGCTTGGAAGAACGTCAAGTCTGGGATGTCAAATATGCTGAGTATTTGGCTCAACTAGACAAAGAAAAACCAGTCCTTGCAACCGGTGACTACAATGTGGCCCACAATGAGATTGACCTTGCAAATCCTGCTAGCAACCGCCGTTCACCAGGATTTACCGACGAGGAGCGTGCTGGATTTACTAACCTTTTAGCAACTGGATTTACTGATACCTTCCGCCACATTCACGGCGATGTTCCAGAACGCTACACTTGGTGGGCACAGCGCAGCAAGACTTCTAAAATCAACAATACAGGCTGGAGAATCGACTACTGGCTCACAAGTAACCGTCTCGCAGACAAGGTCACTAAATCTGATATGATTGACTCAGGAGCTCGCCAAGACCATACACCCATTGTCATGGAGATTGAACTCTAAGGAGAAAACGAATGGACTATCAAGCTGTCATTCCTGAATTTGTAGTATCTGACATCGAAAAATCACGCCACTTCTACTGCGACCTGCTAGGATTCTCTGTCGAATACGAGCGTCCAGAGGAGAAATTTCTCTTTCTCTCGCTTGAAGACTGCCAACTTATGCTAGAAGAAGGCAGCGCAGAAGAATTAGCTCAGCTGACCTATCCTTTCGGGCGCGGTGTCAATATTTCCTTTGGCATCAAGGATGTCCCCCAGCTCTACCAAAATCTGCTGTCAGCTAACTATCCCATCCATCGTCAACTGACAAAAAGAGAATTTCGTGTTGGGGATCACTATATCTATCCTCACGAGTTTGCAGTCTTGGATCCAGATGGTTATTTTTTAAGATTTAGTGAATAGAATAATAAAGATTGGGAAAAAGTCTTTAAAGTTAGAAAAAGGCATATTGTCAAGTCTTGAAAAATCTTGATAATATGTCTTTTATGATGGAAAATACTTCTAAATGTTAGCCCATAATTGATAATTTGTCCATTTTTCTTCAATTCGTTCGTTTTTTTATTTCAAAACACTGACAAACATTTGATTTCTAAAGTTATTTAGTGTAAAATAAAAACATTGGCGCAAGCCTATTTAAAATTGAATATCTTTTTACTTGTTTATGTCGTGAATTGGCACGACGTTTCTACAAGGTGCCGGAACACCTAACAATAAGTAAGTCAGAAGTGAGGTATGGTCGTTTTTGCCATGCCTATTTTGGGGACTTGCTTAGAGATTAAGTAAGTCCTTTTTGAATATTTTTAATATTTCCCTTAATTAGTGCGGACGGGAGCAACTTCCTCCGGAATTTCATCCCTAATTTTTGAGCCTAAAGTCTCAAAAATCCCGTCATAGACAATAACAAGATTATTGTCTATGATACCACTACAACGGGAAATATTTGATAAGACTCGCTTCGCTCGTACTAGTTTTATCAAATATATAGTACTAGAAAACTGGATCACTATAGAAACATTTAACCAACAAGTAAACTGGCTTTTAGACTTTAGGAGGTCTTATGAAATTATTAGAAGAGCGCATCCTCAAGGATGGGCATATCTTGGGTGATAACATCCTCAAGGTAGATTCCTTTTTAACCCACCAAGTTGACTTTAGCTTGATGCGAGAAATTGGTAAGGTTTTTGCGGAAAAATTTGCTTCTGCTGGTATTACCAAGGTCGTGACCATTGAAGCGTCGGGTATTGCCCCAGCCGTTTTTACAGCTGAAGCCTTAAACGTTCCCATGATTTTCGCCAAAAAAGCTAAGAATATCACTATGAACGAAGGAATCTTAACTGCCGAAGTTTACTCCTTTACCAAGCAAGTGACCAGCACCGTTTCTATCGCTGGAAAATTCCTCTCACCAGAGGACAAGGTCTTGATTATCGACGACTTCCTTGCTAACGGCCAAGCTGCTAAAGGCTTGATTCAAATCATCGAACAGGCTGGAGCAACAGTCGAAGCTATCGGTATTGTGATTGAAAAATCTTTCCAAGATGGCCGTGATTTGCTTGAAAAAGCAGGCTATCCTGTTCTATCACTCGCTCGTTTGGATCGTTTTGAAAATGGTCAAGTCGTATTTAAGGAGGCAGATCTCTAATGCAAACTCAAGAAAAACACTCGCAAGCAGCCGTTCTTGGCTTGCAGCACTTACTAGCTATGTACTCAGGATCTATCCTGGTTCCCATCATGATAGCGACAGCCCTTGGCTATTCAACTGAGCAGTTAACCTACCTGATTTCCACAGATATCTTCATGTGTGGGGTGGCAACCTTCCTCCAACTCCAACTCAACAAATACTTTGGGATTGGACTTCCAGTCGTTCTCGGAGTTGCCTTCCAATCAGTCGCTCCCTTGATTATGATTGGGCAAAGCCATGGTAGTGGCGCTATGTTTGGTGCCCTTATCGCATCAGGGATTTACGTGGTTCTTGTTTCAGGCATCTTCTCAAAAGTGGCCAATCTCTTCCCTTCTATCGTAACAGGATCTGTTATTACCACGATTGGTTTAACCTTGATTCCTGTCGCTATTGGAAATATGGGAAATAACGTTCCAGAACCAACTGGTCAAAGTCTCTTGCTTGCAGCTATCACTGTTCTGATTATCCTCTTGATTAACATCTTTACCAAAGGATTTATCAAGTCTATCTCTATTTTGATTGGTCTGGTTGTTGGAACTGCCATTGCTGCCAGCATGGGCTTGGTTGACTTCTCTCCTGTTGCAGCAGCACCACTTGTCCATGTCCCAACTCCACTCTACTTTGGGATGCCAACCTTTGAAATCTCATCTATTGTCATGATGTGTATCATCGCAACGGTTTCTATGGTTGAGTCGACTGGTGTTTACCTAGCCTTGTCTGATATCACGAAAGACCCAATCGACAGCACGCGCCTTCGCAACGGTTACCGCGCAGAAGGTTTGGCCGTACTTCTCGGAGGAATCTTTAACACCTTCCCTTACACAGGATTTTCACAAAACGTTGGTTTGGTTAAATTATCAGGTATCAAGACTCGCCTGCCAATCTACTACGCAGCTGGTTTCCTGGGTCTCCTTGGACTCCTTCCTAAGTTTGGCGCCCTTGCCCAAATCATTCCAAGCCCTGTCCTCGGTGGTGCCATGCTGGTAATGTTTGGTTTTGTGTCTATTCAAGGGATGCAAATTCTAGCTCGTGTTGACTTTGCTAACAATGAACACAACTTTCTTATCGCAGCAGTTTCCATCGCTGCAGGGGTCGGACTCAACAACAGTAATCTCTTTGTCAGCATGCCGACAGCCTTCCAAATGTTCTTCTCAAACGGAATCGTCGTAGCCAGCCTACTTGCTATTGCCCTCAATGCCGTATTAAATCATAAAAAGAAATAAGAAAAAGAGGTGTGAACCTCTTTTTTTGTTTATCTATATCCTTACCTGTCTGTCTTCTGACCGCTGGCCTGTGACAAACATGGTGAAGGTTGCCTTGCAGACGTTTCTGCCTTCTTGATTGGTAATATCGACATCCACTACACAGGTTGTGCGACCTTGATGGACACATTCTCCTTTAATGGTCAATACATCGTCGAGTTTTCCTGCCTTAAGGTAGTTGATAGAGGACTGGAGCGTCACTCCATCAAGCCCCAGCGAGATAACCACCAAACCACTGATCTGGTCGCAAAGGGTAAAGAGATAGCCACCATGGGCATTGCCATAGTAGTTGAGCGATGAGTCCACTACTTTCGTCGTCACCACAACGTGACCATCTCTCATTTGTTCAATTTCGTAATTTTCAAAGGCAGATATAGCGTCAAAATGAAAATCTTTCATCGTTTCCTCCTGATATTTCAAACGACACTATGATACTACTTTTTATAGGACTGTGCAAGGAGAAAGCTCCTAGTCTGGCAAAATTCCGACCTGCTCCACAAAGCGCATAAAGGCCGCCTGTCCCTGTTCCGTTTGCTTGTAGACTCCTGCATCCTCAAGCACACGCGCAAAGATAGCACCAACAGAGTCCTTGACGATTTCAAGAGCTTTTTCTTTATCTGTTAGGTCTGGATGTTGGACTTTGAGTTGGTCTGCCCATTCCTGATGATAATCGGCAACTGCAACAGCTTCTCCTACAAGATAGCTAGCGACTTGCTCCACTTCTTCTTTCAGACGTGGTGGCAAGATTGCCAAGCCCATGACCTCAATCAAGCCAATATTTTCCTTCTTGATATGTTGGACATCCTTGTGAGGATGATAGATGCCATCAGGATGTTCTGCAGAAGTCTGATTGTCTCGAAATACCAAGTCCAACTCAAACTGGCCATCACGCTTACGGGCAATTGGGGTGATGGTATGATGTGGTGTCCCATCAGTCTCTGCTAAAATCTGCACTGCAAGATCTGAATACTGGCGCCATTCCTGCAAAATCTTGTCAGCTAAGTTGATCAAATCTTCTTTGGAATCCGAAGTCAAACGCAGCACTGACATGGGCCACTTGACAATCCCAGCCTTGACCTGTTCAAAACCAATAAATCGGAAGGTCTTTTGCAGAGGAGCCAATTCCATAGGAAATATGTGACGGCCTCCCTGATAGTGGTCATGAGTTAGAATAGAGCCCCCCACAATCGGCAAGTCGGCATTAGAGCCTGCAAAATATCCTGGAAACTGCTCTACGATAGCCAACAGACGTTCAAAACTCTGACGACTAATGGCCATGGGACGATGCTGGCCATCTAAGAAAATACAGTGCTCATTAAAGTAAGCATAGGGCGAATACTGGAAGCCCCACTCCTGACCAGCCATTTCAAAACGGATAATCCGGTGATTGCTGCGAGCTGGGTGGTTAACTCGACCATGGTAGCCTTCATTCTCTAGACAAAGCTGACACTGGGGATAATTGCTAGCTTGCACCAACTTGGCTGCCGCAATCTCTTTCGGATCCTTCTCAGGCTTAGAGAGGTTGATGGTAATTTCAAGTTCACCGTAATCAGATGGAACACGATAAGCAATATTTTTAGCAATGGCCTTGAGTTTGATGTAGTCATTTTTCTGACTGAGTTGGTAAAAATCCTCTATCGATTGCTCAGGAGAGTGGACATAGGTTTCCCAGAAGTCACGATTGACCTGACTCGGGCAAGGAGTTACCAAGTCCATCAGTTCAGCACCAAGGATTTCACGTGCAGTCCGACTATCTTCAATCGTCTCTAATCGAACGGCTTCCTCAACCAACTGGTCCTTGAGGTCAATCACTTTATCCAGATTGGTCTCAACTTCCAAAACACCATCTCCCACTCGTGCCAAGACACGATTGGTCAGGTAGATTCGATCCATTTCCTCAAATGAACTTTCAGAAATGACATGTGTTACAAATTTATCTACTAAGGTCACCATAAAGCCTCCTTTTGACTAGTCAAGGACGCGAGTGCCACCTGCAACTTCAGCGATATAGAAACTTGGAGCGTATCCAACTACTTCCTCGTAGTGTTTGCCCACAGCTTCCTTAAAGGCATCAACAGCATCTTTTTGCACCAAGGCAATGGCACATCCGCCAAAACCTGCCCCTGTCATACGAGCACCGAGAACACCTTCTTGTGCCCAAGCTGTGTGAACAAGAGTATCCAATTCCAAACCAGTTACTTCATAATCATGCTCAAGAGAAACGTGAGAAGCATTCATCAAACGACCAAATGTTTCCAAATCTCCTGCTTGGAGGGCTACTTGAGCTTTAAGGGTACGTTGGTTTTCAAGCACAGCATGGCGAGCACGTTTCAAACGATTTTCATCTTTAATCAGATAGCTGTATTGGTCAAAGGCCCACTCATCCAATTCACCCAAGGTCTGAATATCTAAGGCAACTTGCAACTCTTCCACTGCTTTTTCACACTCAGCACGACGTTCATTGTACTTAGAGTCCGCCAATTCACGGCGTTTGTTAGTGTTCATGATAACAACGACATTGTCCTTCAAATCAAGTGGCACCAAGTCATACTCTAAAGTGTTAGTATCTAAGTAAATAGCACGTTGGTCTGCACCCATACCGATAGCAAATTGGTCCATGATACCAGAGTTGACTCCGATAAAGTTGTTTTCTGTTTGTTTGCCGATTTTAACCAAATCGAGACGCTCTAATTTTAAATCAAAGAGATGCTCTGTCACGACCCCTGTCAAAAGTTCCAAGGATGCTGAAGAAGACAAACCAGCACCATTTGGGATATTCCCATAGACATAAAAATCAAAACCTTTGTCAATCACATGCCCAGCTTCTTGCAAGAAATGAAGAACTCCTTTTGGATAGTTGGTCCAGTTATGCTCTTTTTCAAACTTGAGGTCAGCTAAAGGTACTTCGATAATGCCCTTGTCCTCAAAGTTAGCTGAGTAGAAACGCAAGACTTGGTCATCACGTTTGCGAGCAGCCCCATAAGTTCCTAAGGAAATGGCTGCTGGAAATACGTGCCCACCGTTGTAGTCTGTGTGTTCACCAATCAGATTGATACGACCTGGTGAGAAGAAAGTTTGGTCTGCTGCTTGACCAAAAACAGTAAGAAAGTCTTTACGAAGTGCTTCTGCAGTAAGATGTTGTGACATATGAATTCTCCTTTGACTGTCCGTTAAGTCACCTTAACGTGTAATCGTTTTCTTCTATTGTATCCAAGGGATTTTCCAAGGTCAATCCTTTTTACTAAATTTTTACTAAAATATGAGTAAAAAGAAGAAAAATATGATATACTAACCTAAATCAAGGAGGTTTTATGGCTACATTAAAAGACATTGCTCAACTGGCCTCTGTCTCTATTGCGACCGTATCCCGTGTTCTCAATCGTGACCAGAGCCTATCAGTTACTGAAGAAACTAGACACCGTATTTTGACCGTTGCTGAAGAGTTGGGTTACACCAAGCACCTCAAGACAGGCGAGTCCCACAAGCCCAAGCAAAAGATTGCCATTATCCAATGGGTCAGTGAACAAGGAGAGCTGGACGACCTCTACTACTACCAGATTCGCCTAGGCATAGAAAAAAGAGCCCAAGAACTGGACTATGATATCTTGCGCTATTTTAATGACCATCCTTTTACACTCAGCGAGGAAGTGATTGGTATTCTCTGCATCGGAAAGTTTAGCCGTACACAGATTTCTGCCTTTGAAGAATACCAAAAGCCTCTAGTCTTTCTAGACAGTGATACTCTTTCGCTAGGACATACCTGCATTATCACGGACTTTTACACTGCCATGAAACAGGTTGTCGATTATTTCCTCAGCCAAGGAATGAACCGTATCGGGATTCTAACAGGTCTTGAAGAAACAACCGACCAAGAAGAAATCATTGAGGATAAGCGACTGGAAAATTTTAGAAACTACAGTCAAACAAAGGGAATCTATCATGATGAACTGGTCTTTCAAGGAAGCTTTACCGCCCAGTCTGGCTATGACTTAATGAAGGAGGCCATTCAGAACTTAGGAGACCAACTCCCGCCAGCCTTTTTCGCAGCCAGCGATAGTTTAGCTATCGGTGCCCTCCGTGCCCTCCAAGAAGCTGGAATCAGCCTGCCAGACCGTGTCAGCCTCATTTCCTTTAACGACACCAGCCTGACCAAGCAAGTCTATCCTCCCCTCTCCAGCATCACCGTCTATACTGAGGAAATGGGCCGAGCAGGTATGGATATTCTTAACAAGGAAGTACTCCACGGTCGCAAAATCCCTAGCCTGACCATGTTGGGAACCAGACTGACTCTGAGAGAGAGTACTCTGCCATAACTCCACAAATTAAACATGACAAAAAATCCTAATAGAGAGTCTCAAATCTCCATTAGGATTTTCTTTTTTAGTCCATCACAATCATAGACTTAATGGTCTTACGTTCATCCATATCTTTATAAGCTTGATCAATATCTTCTAATTTATAGCTTGAAGTAAAGACACGGCCTGGATTGATATCGCCATCAAGAACGGCTTTTAGTAATACTTGTTTGTCATAAGTTGTGACAGAAGCTGGACCACCGCCGATTATTGTATTTTGTCCAAAGGTTGAGCCAATGGCTCGATTTTCATAGTGCGGTACACCAACAAAGCCCATGCGCCCTCCATTATGGAGAACACCAAGTGCTTGATCAACCGCTGCTTCTGTTCCAACACATTCCAGAGTTGCATCTGCACCACCACCTAGAATTTCACGCACCTTGGCAATTCCTTCTTGACCACGTTCAGCTACAACAGCTGTCGCACCTGACTCCAGAGCCATCTTTTGACGGTCTTCATGACGGCTCATAAGAATAATTTGTGAAGCACCACGCATCTTAGCTGCGATAACAGCACATTGACCAACAGCCCCATCGCCAATGACCACAACCTTATCACCTTTTTGAACATTTGCAACGTGCGCCGCATGATAGCCTGTCGGCATAACATCTGCAAGAGTCAAGAGGGACTTTAGCATACCTTCTGTGTAGTCAGAAGGTTGTCCAGGGATTTTAACCAGCGCCCAGTTTGCATAGTGAAAACGAATATATTCCGCCTGAAAATCGCCTCCCAAGTTATTACCAATATGATTTTCGCAAGAACCGTCAAAGCCAGCAAGACAGGCATCACACTCACCACATCCATGGGTAAAAGGGACAATGACAAAATCACCTGGCTTCACCGTCGTAATGGCTTCCCCAGTTTCTTCAACGATTCCAATCGCTTCGTGTCCACTATTTTTATGTCCCGCTTTAATATCTGGATTGCGGTAACTCCAAAGGTCCGAACCACAAACACAAGCACGAACCACACGAATAATCACATCATCTGCGTCTATAATTTGCGGACGTTCAATTGTAGCAAGTCCAACCTGACCCGCCTTTGTATATACTGCTGATTTCATTAACATATCCTCTCCATTTTTACTAGTTTAAGTATACACTTTTTATTATGCTTTCGCTCACTTATACTACACCTCATCAATGATGATGATTTTGATCATGACTTGCTTCTAACTCTGTTATATTGCGCTTATGTGCTTGGTGAGTTTCTAGGTCGGCATCAACTTCAATAGTGATGTTTTGAAATCCACAATCTTTTAGCAAGTTTCGTATGAATTCTTTACAAGTTTCCATCTGTTCAATTTCTTTTAGGCAAACATGAACAATGGCATTTTTTTCCAAACCATCCATAGTCCAGAGATTAAGCTGGTTAAGGCTAGCCACATTGTCTAATCCCTCTAAGTCACTCATGACTTGCTTGATATCGACACCTTCTGGCACAGCATCCAAGAAAATCTTGAGTGTGCTCCAAAATCGAGGAATGGCTTTGATTAAAATGAAGATGGAAATGACAAGCGATAAGAGCGGATCAAGAATATACCAATCTGTAAATCGAAGAACAATTGCCATCAGAATGACAGCCAACCAACCAAGAGTATCTTCTAGAAAATGCAGACTCAGAATTGACTCGTTCTTTGTTTGTCCCTTTCGGACCACAAGACTAGCTAATACATTGATAGTAACCGCAATCATTCCTAGCCAGAGGATACCTTCATCATTAACGGGCTGTGGATTAAAAAGTTTAGTTGTATTTTCCAAAATCACTAGGATGGATCCTGTGATAAGAATCACAGCAGTCACTAGTGCTCCTAAAAGACTAAATCGCTTGTAACCCAAGGTGTACTGCCTATCTTCTTCTCTATTTGAGATTGTTTCTAAAAAGGCCGATATCCCAATAGAAATGGCATCTCCCAAATCATGCACAGAGTCAGCAAGAACAGCACTCGAACCAAATACTCCACCTGCAATAAACTCGACAATAGCATAAGTCAAGTTTAAGAAAAAAGCTACCCAAACAGTATATTTTGCCTTCATCTTTCTCATTCCTTTGTTATAATATATTTATGAACATCTTGTTCATTATCATTATCCACTAAAATTCAAAGAAAGGATAGAAGCAAAGCGTCAACTTTATTCAGTTCTGAACATTTTGCCTCAAGTGTCCATATGACTAAAATCGACCGTCGTATCAGTAAAACAAAAAAAGCCATCTATCAAGCTTTTCTACAACTTTTGAACGATAAGGGCTACGAATCCACTACGGTTCAGGATATCATTGATCTCGCAGACGTGGGACGTTCCACTTTTTACTGTCACTATGAGAGTAAGGAACTACTTCTGGACGAGCTTTGTCGCTACCTCTTCCATCACCTCTTTGAAAGAGAGAAGTCCATTTCAACCGAGGATTACCTCGCCCACCTCTTTCTCCATTTTCAGAAGAATCAAGACCATATCACCAGTCTGCTATTTTCCAAAAATGACTACTTCCTCCGTCAACTCCAGAGAGAATTGGAGAACCACGTCTATCCCTTGTTGGCTGATGATTTGAAAGAAGCTCACCCCAGTCTGCCTGCCTCTTATCTCCAACACTTGGTCATAACAAACTTTACCGAGACATTGATCTGGTGGCTCAAAAAAGGGCAAGACTTCACAGAACAGGAAGTTGTCCAGTTTTATCTAGACTTTCTCATTCCTAAAAATTGAATACAGAGTAGAACTCAGTTACCTTATTTCTAGGCTAGTAAGTTTTTTATCTTTTCAACAAGAAAAGAGGATCCGCCGATCCTCTTTTTCATAATATAAATCCTTGATTTTCAACTCTATCTGTTTTAACCGAAAACTCAAAATAGCACTTTTAAACATTTTTTCTTAGTTAGGTAAGTCAGTGTTCTGCTTAGCTGCCTTGCTCCACTGATACCAACCAACTAGACTGTTAATGAGATAAATCAAGTATTTCCCTTGGATTTGCAGGCTTTCTCCCCACCAGAGATAGATTGAAAAGACATTAGTAGCAGCCCAGAATATCCACTGTTCACGGTAAACAGCTGTCATGAGGATTTGCCCTACACCATTGAATGGGAACAGCGTAAGTTGGGAGACGAAGTTCGAATAGTGATGGGACAGTCTCCTAATTCAGAAAATTATACTGATGATCCTAATAGGCGCTAAAAATGCGAAGACCCATGAAGACCTATTTTGTATTAGTCAAACAAAAAATCCAAAAGAAATGGTATATGATTATGACCATGAAACAAAGTAAAATCAAACCGAGTGATCTGAGGAAGCACCCGATGATCATGAAACGTTATTAAACACAAAAGTCACCCATGTGAGTTCTTGCCAGAAGCTGAAGTTAATCCTTCAACCTGGAAAACCCGCAGAGGTGACTTTTTCTATACATCTCGATTTTTCTGGCAATAATCATTAACCGATAAATATGTCTGTGAATCACCCAGCGACTCCGCTATGTCCATAATCCGCGGTGGTAGTAATCCCACTCGCTGGACAAGTTCGTGATTGCTGAACAATTCCCGTGGACTGCCGGCGAAGCCAAACTTCCCGTGTTCCATAACATACACCGACTCAAACTCGGCGGCGACCCAATCCATGTCATGGGTGATGGTCACAACTTGGTGGCCCGAATCAGCCAACTGATGGAAAATTGCGGTCAACTTGCGCCGGCTTTCCCAATCAAGCGACATCATCGGCTCATCAAATAAATAAATCGCCGGATCCACTGCCAAAACTGTGGCAACGCTCAACAGCTTGCGTTCCGACAATGACAGGTCATATGGACTTTCAGCTGTTTTATCATCCAAGCCAACTCTTTTTAGAGCCGCTAAAGCCCGTCTCGTAATCGTGTCGTGGTCATCCATGATCTGCGCGACATTCCACTCCACCTCTCGTTGAACGGTCGGGTTGAAAAGCTGATCGTCAGGATTCTGAAAAGTAATCCCAACCTTCAGTAACTTTTCGACTGGTTTAAGATCATTAAAATTTTCTCCATCGATCTTAATCACACCGGTTTGTGGTGTCAGCAAGCCCGTCAACAATTTGAAGAGCGTTGATTTGCCGGCACCATTTTGGCCGACAATCGCCACCATCGGATCGGCGAAGTGTTTGTCTTCAACATCCAAGCTAAAGGACCGTTCCGGATAAGTGAACGTCAGGTGGCTCAGTTCAATTGTGGACATAACGGACCTCCTTCAGATCAGCGTAATTCACCGGATACCGGCCATCAGCCAAGTGCCAATCCATTTTTTGAGCAAGTTGCTGGATTGTCGGGGCTGGAATCTGCCAGTCAGCTGCCAAATGATTAAACACCTCACCCGGCCTGCCCTGGGCTACCATTTGACCCTCGTGCAGCACCCACACAACGTCGGCGACTTCGCACAAATCGTCAATTTCACTGGTGACAATGAAGACAGTCGTCTCTTTGACTTTGGCCAGCCATTGGAAAAATTGCCGGCGGCCAAGGGGATCCATCTCACTGGTCGGATCATCCATAATCAAAACAGCCGGATTAGCTACAATCGCCGTGGCAATTGCCAACCGCTGGATCTGACCACCGGAAAGGCTCTCGGGACGCAAATTCAGCTGTTCAATCAGCCCCATTTGCGTGGCAACTTCTTCAACCCGTTTTTGAATCAGTCCTTCAGCCATTCCCTGATTAATCAAGTCAAAGGCGATTTCATCGCCAACCGTGTCTGCCAACCCGCTTAGTTGGCCAGCTGGATTTTGCAGTACAACTCCATTCATGGCATTATAAACGGGCCAATTGTCGGACACTCGCTGGCCAAACATGTGCCAATCGCCCTCAATCTCAGCAGACACAATTTTGGGAATGACCCCTGCCAGCACACGGCACAAAGTCGATTTGCCGGAGTGGCTATTCCCGATAATCCCAACCACCTGGCCGGTATGAACCTCCGCGTTAATCTGACGCAGTTGTGGTTGCTCAGTACCCGGATAACGGGTGGTCAAATTTTCAATTACAATCCGTTTATCTTCGTCCATATCTTCCACCCAATCAATAAAATTGCCAATCCAGTCAGACCAATGTGCAGCGTCCGCGACAGGCGATACACGCGCTGGGAGGTTCTGACAGTCCGGTTGAGATTATCAAAACCTCTCAGTTGGAGAGAAATCGACCGAGTCATCGATTGATCCAAGGTCTTAATCACCAATGGAATTAGAACCGGCAGGACTGACTTTAATTTCTGAATCAACGTTTTTTGCGGATTGGTTCCGCGAACTTTTTGTGCCTGCTGGATTTTCCGCATATTGCGCATCATTTCCGGCAAAATATAACACACCGACATCAGAACGTAGACGGTTTTATAAGACAATCCGGACAGTTCCAAATAGGATGCGTTTTCTGAAATACTCGTGGTCACCATAAAAAAGCCACTGGTCAAAATAATCACCAATACTCGACAACCCAGAGTGGTGGCGTAAAGCAGGCCTTCTTTGTAGAACGACACCCCAAGCACAGAAAACAGCATAGTTTGATTCCGACTGTAAAATAACCCTTGGATGATCAGCATGGTGCAAATCAGAAACAGGCTGAATCCCAGCGCCTTAAAGGTGGTAGAACTCAATTTGGAAAATAACAATAGCAGTGTTGCGACAAGAATTAATCCGGCCTGAAGCAATAAATTCATACTGGCAAAGCTCAACAACGTCATGTCCAAGATGAACAAGAGCTTAGTAATCGGATCGATCACCTGGTACCACTTGAGCTTGACCCGTGGCGCTCCAGAAATCAATATTTTATCAGTCATCATTTATCATCGCTAAAGAAGTGCACCATCCGCTTCGGCAGCTGACGATAGATGAAGAATGCCAGGTAGGCCACGCAGACTTTATCCAAAATATCCAAGACAAACTCATCGATAAATGAGGCCAGCCACACTGGTGCATGATTGGCGACCATTACCGCAAACAATGAGTCACCCCAAGCGATACCGGTCTGACCACCCCAAAAGATGACGTTGAGTGGCGTTGAAATGACAGCTGAAACGATGGCAATAATAATAGCAGAAACAAATACTCGTCGCGCTGACGAGAACCACCCATTGGCGTGCAAAACTCCGACAGCAAGCCCAATTCCGATGCTGGTAATCGCATACACGGTTGAAATTGGCGATAAGGTCAGCCCATAGATCACGTTGTTGATGAAACCACTAATGGCACCGGCAACCGGCCCAGCCAACATGCTGGTAAGAAAGGTTCCCAAAGACCCCAGCCAAACGGGCAACTTTAACCCCTCCGCCAAGGCTTTGGCAACATAGTTAATCCCCACGGCAGCGGGAATCAAAGTCATGGTGGCAGCACTTAACTTAAATTTCCACATACTGGTACGATGAATCGGTTCTGTTTTCATAATCTTCTCCTTTTGTTTTTAAAGAGCCGTGTCTGGATAGACTTTCGGACGCAACGCTCTATTATATATCTACTGAACTGTCTATACACAAGATTTCCATCCTTAGTCGACATGAGCTGGAAATCTTTATTTGTTAAGTAGTTCACAACACATTATACACCTATTTTGTGAATAGTCAAGTGTATTTACAGTAAAATTTTAGAAAATCCTAAAAATTTCCTCTTATTTTCCATTTAAAAATGAAAATCATTAATTCTGACACCAAAAAAGCCCAGACGACATTGTCTGAGCGTTCTTCTATATAGTCGTTTAACCAAGTTGAGTTTAGCTTTTCAAGCTATTTCTTCAACAAACCTTGTTCTTGTAGAAATTCCTTGGCTACTTGTTCTGCTGACTTGCCTTCAACACCCACTTGATAGTTAAGCTGGCTCATCTGGCTTTCAGTAATTTTACCAGCCAATTTATTGAGAACTGTTTCCAACTCTGGATGTTTCTTGAGAAGAGCTTCTTTCATCAGTGGAGCCCCTTGATAAGGTGGAAAGAGTTGCTTGTCATCTTCCAAGACCTGCAAATCATAACGCGCCAATTCCGCATCAGTCGAATAGGCGTCCGTGATTTGAATATCACCTGACTGAATTGCCTGATAGCGAAGAGCTGGTTCCATGGTCGCCACATTGAGATTGAGACCATACATTGACTGCAAGCCCTTATTGCCATCCTCACGGTCATTAAACTCGAGAGTAAAGCCAGCCTTCAACTGCCCTTCCACTTTTTTCAAGTCCGAAATGGTCTTCAAGCCATATTCTTGAGCAATCTTTTTCGGAACAGCTACAGCGTAGGTATTTTGATAAGACATAGGTTTGAGATAGGCTAGATGATCCTGTTTGGCAATACCATCACGCGCTACCTGATAAACCTGCTCTGGCTCATGACTCACTTTAGGTGATGGTTGAAGTAAGCTTTCAGTCACCGTACCTGTAAATTCAGGATAAATATCAATATCACCTTTTTTCAGAGCTTCATAGAGAAAGCTTGTTTTCCCAAAATTCGGTTTAACAGTCGCAGTCATACTGGTATTTTCTTCAATTAGCAACTTATACATATTAGCTAAAATTTCTGGTTCCGGTCCCAATTTTCCAGCAATAACCAAATTTTCCTTCTCTTTTTGAGCCAAGAGGGCTGGACTATAAGACAAACCAAGCAATATTGTCACCAAGGCAAAACCAGAAAAAATCGTCCGTAATTTTGCCTTTTCCATCACTTTTAGTAGGAAGTTAAAGGCAATGGCAAGCACTGCAGAAGAAAGGGCCCCAATCAAAATCAGACTGGCATTATTACGGTCAATTCCCAAAAGGATAAAGGAACCCAGTCCCCCTGCACCAATCAAGGCAGCCAAGGTTGCCGTACCGATAATCAAGACCGCTGCCGTCCGAATCCCAGACATCATAACAGGCATAGCAAGTGGAATTTCAAACTTCTTGAGACGCTCCCACCTGGTCATCCCAAAGGCAATCCCAGCCTCTTGTAGACTTGGATCAATTCCCTTGAGTCCAGTGATGGTATTTTGTAAAATCGGAAAGATCGCATAAATCACTAACGCTGTCAAAGCCGGCAAGGTTCCAATTCCCATCAAGGGGATAAAGAGTCCCAACAAGGCCAGAGACGGGATGGTCTGGAAAATCCCTGCAATCTGTAAGACCCAATCCGCCAACTTCTCATGATAGCGAAGATAAACAGCCAAAGGAATCGCGATAAAAATAGCTAGTAACAGGGTCAAAAGTGACAACTGCAAATGTTGAGATAGAGCTGTCAACCAATCACTAAAACGATCCTGAAAAGTTGCAATTAAATTAGTCATGAACACTACCTCCAAACAAGTCTGCTACAAATTCTGTTGCAGGGGCTTTTAAAATGGTCTCGGGATTCGCCACCTGACGAATCTCTCCATCCTGCAAAACAGCAATACGGTCCGCCAATTTCAAGGCTTCATCCGTATCATGGGTTACAAAAATCGTTGTCATCCCAAACTCTTTATGCAATTCTTTTGTCAGAACTTGCAACTGTTTTCTCGAAATTGCATCCAAGGCTGAAAAAGGCTCATCCATGAGGAGAATCTTAGGCTGACCAATCATAGCACGAACAATACCGACCCGTTGCTGTTCTCCACCAGATAATTCACTAGGCAAACGATGCCCATACTCGGCTCCTGGTAAACCAACCTTAGCCAAAAGCTCTTCAGTTTTCTGAGCAATTTCTTCCTTAGTCCATCCCTTCATCTCAGGAATCAGGGCAATATTTTCCGCGACCGTTAGATTTGGAAAGAGAGCAATGGCCTGTAAAACATAACCAGTAGAAAGACGAAGTTCACGCTCATCATAGTCTTTGATGCGCTTGCCATCCATATAAATATTTCCATCAGTCGGTTCCAAAAGACGGTTAATCATCTTAATCATGGTTGTCTTACCTGAGCCAGATGGACCAACTAAAACCATAAACTCGCCATTCTCAATCTGTAAATTGACATCTCTCAAGACATCTTTTTCTGTGTAGCGTAAAGCTACATTTTTGTATTCAATCATTCTGTATCCTCAATTTAAAACTTTCCTCGGTTGGTCAAATCTTCTACCTTAGGCATGACTTCCTTATTGTCCCAATGTTCCACAATTTTCCCGTTTTCTAGACGGAAGATATCGTACTGGGAATAGGCAACTCCACCAATCTGATTCTGACCATAGCTAACCACATAGTTTCCTTGTCCTAAGAGTTGGAAAACAAAGTCAAAAGTGGCCTTTACTTATAAACAGCTAATTTGCCATCTAAAACCTCATTTTCCTCCTCTTTCAGATTAGCCAAAATTCTTTCTTGAAAGGCTTCAAACTGACGAATTTCTTCCTCTGAAAATCCTTTGTAAAAGATCGTATCCAATTTCTGACTGACACGATGACCCACTTCTTTCTGAGACTGCCCCAACTCTGTTAAAACCAAATACTTCTTACGCTTATCTTCTCCACATGGACTAATAGTTACAAGATTTTGTTCCTCTAGCTTTTTAATCATAGTCGTCAGTGTATTATTAGCAAGCCCAGTTTCCAGAGCAATATCTGTCGCAGTTGCGCAGCCAGTTTTACTATTCCATAAAACCGCTAAAATCTTGCCCTGTTCACTCCGATAAAGAGCTTCAGGATCTTGGCTCAGTAACTTTTGAAAAATACGCCCATTCAACAAACGAATATGATGGGCTACCAAATGACTATCTTTCATGACACCTCCAATTTATTTCGATATCGAAACGAATAAGGCAATTGTAACACTCATTATTCTAACTGTCAACTATTTCAACTTAGAAATAATTTTTCCCAGTAAAAAAATCTCCTACCCAAGGTAGAAGATTTTACTCTTATATACTTAATCCGTCATGTCCGATACCAAAGTTCGATGCTCTAAGGGAATACTGCACATAACTAGCAAGAAAATGAAACCAGACTGAATCCAGAAGAGGGCCAAGTCAAAGATTCCGTGCACAGCAACCACTGTAAGGAAAGATAGATAAAGACCAATAATCGGACGTTTCCCCGACTCCTGACTCATATCCATCATCAAGCGAACAGGAGCCACAGAAGACAAAACTAGTAAAATAGTCCCCACAACTCCGTAACTCAGAATCGTATCAATATAAAGGCTGTGAGCATGTTCATGATAAGGAGCATGTATCCGAGGATACGAGTGCATGTAGGTCAATGGCCCCTCACCCCAAAAAGGATTTTGCTTAAACAAGGCCATCCCAGCATCCCAAATAGAGATCCGTTCTTCCATAGAAGAGTCTAAAGTCCCCATCCGAACTCCTAAATCACTGGAAAAGAGAAAACTCAAGCCAATCGCAAAGACCCCAATACTAAGCCAAAAGGCCTTCAAGTTTTTAATGGTCGTAAAGAGATAAATAATGGCTCCAGCGATAATAGCAGGAAAGGCAGTTCGATTTTGAGTAAAGTTCAAACCAAAGAGATTCACAAAGCCTGCAAACGCACAGAATACTTTCAACCAATTCAATTTGGTCGTTGTAAACAGATAGAAAGCAATCATGATACAGAAACAACAAATAATTCCATAATAATTAGGATTAAAGAAGGTCACTTCTGCACGATTCTGATGCCACACCTGCATATTGGGTGAAAGAAAAGCATAGTTAAATTTCTTCACAATTTGGAAATGTTCTAAACTCGCAAAAGCAGCTGACAAGACGCTACCAAACAAGACGAGCTGCAAAATCAATCGAAAGAATTTATGTGATAAAATCGACTGATAGTGCAAAAAGAAAACAGTAAATAGAAAAATTCCTACTGAAGCTACAACTCCCATCCAATTTTGTGCAAAAACGGATATAACAGTACTATAGCCAAGAAAAAGAAGCAGCATTGGATGCTCCCCCATTTTCTGAAGAATACTTTTCATGTCCCCTGTAAAAATTAAACTGATAATATATAAACAGAATACAACTACAAAAAGATAAAAGGGTAAAAAGATACTCAGGATAATTCCCAATAAAATCAGCTCTTTACTAGACAACCCTTTCAGCTTTTCAATAAAGCCTATTGATTTCAAAATGAATCCTTTCTCTCCAAATCAGTTGATTCAGATAATAGTAAGCTATCCTATATTGTACCACTTTTTTAGCAATTTGAAAACAAAGGAAACGCTTCCATAGGTAAAAAAGCGAGCAAAAATACTGAGATTTCACAACTCAAGCTTAATGACTAGATTCACTCTAAAAAATCGTGCCGAAAATAGTAGGTATATGTTAAAATAGTAGTAATATAATAAGGTTTTGACCAACTATCCGAACTATATTTAAATCATTTACAATTCCTAAAGAAAGGAAACACTATGAAATCCTACCAAGCCGTCTACCAAATTCTAGCTAAAGAAACCGACTATATCAGCGGAGAAAAAATCGCAGAAGAACTATCCCTAAGCCGAACATCAATTTGGAAAGCCATCAAGCGTCTAGAACAAGAAGGCATTGAAATTGATAGTATCAAAAACAAAGGCTACAAACTGGTGAATGGAGACCTTATTCTTCCAGAACTTCTAGAACAAAATCTTCCAATTAAAATCAGTTTTAAACCCGAAACAAGGTCAACACAACTCGATGCAAAAGAAGCAATTGATTTAGGAAATGAAGCAAACACCCTCTATCTAGCTTCCTATCAAACAGCTGGCCGAGGACGTTTTCAACGTTCTTTCTACTCCCCACAAGGTGGCATTTATATGACACTCCATCTTAAACCCAATCTCCCCTATGACCAATTACCATCCTACACACTACTTGTAGCAGGAGCTATCTACAAAGCCATTAAGAACCTAACATTAATAGATGTCGACATAAAATGGGTCAATGATATCTACCTCAAAAATCATAAAATTGGAGGAATCCTCACTGAGGCAATGACATCTGTAGAAACTAGCTTAGTCACAGATATCATTATTGGAGTAGGAATCAACTTTGCTATCAAAGACTTCCCTCAAGAATTAAAAGAAAAAGCTGCTAGTTTATTCAAAGCTCCAGCACCTATAACCAGAAATGAATTAATCATAGAGACCTGGCGTGCTTTTTTCGAAACACCAGCAGAAGAGCTATTATACTTATACAAAAAACAGTCATTTGTTCTAGGAAAAGAAGTGACTTTTACACTAGATCAAAAAGACTACAAAGGATTTGCTAAAGATATCTCAGAAAATGGAAAACTTTTAGTTCAATGTGATAACGGAAAAGAAATCTGGCTCAATAGCGGAGAAATCTCACTCAAGAGTTGGAAGTAATAATAAACTAGCACAACCATAAAATCAACAATATATAAAGATTTTAGCTTTTCTGCAGCCCACTACAGTTGACAAAGAGCCCCAAAAAACTTCAGATAAGTAATCCAATTAAGTTTTACAAATCTGAAGTTTTTATTCTACTATTCTTAAAAATACAAAAAAAGAGTTATAAACTCTCAATAAAACGGAGAATAAGGGATTCGAACCCTTGCGCCAGTTACCCGACCTAACGATTTAGCAAACCGTCCTCTTCAGCCTCTTGAGTAATTCTCCTATTAATGGGCACGAGTGGACTCGAACCACCGACCTCACGCTTATCAGGCGTGCGCTCTAACCACCTGAGCTACGCGCCCAAGTTAAAAACTTGGTAATGTAATTTGAACAAAGTTCAAAGCGGGTGACGAGAATCGAACTCGCGACAACAGCTTGGAAGGCTGTAGTTTTACCACTAAACTACACCCGCATAAATACTATAAATAAAAATGGCGCGAGACGGAATCGAACCGCCGACACATGGAGCTTCAATCCATTGCTCTACCAACTGAGCTACCGAGCCTTATTGCGGGAGCAGGATTTGAACCTACGACCTTCGGGTTATGAGCCCGACGAGCTACCGAGCTGCTCCATCCCGCGTTAATACAAAAGGAGGATGTGGGATTCGAACCCACGCACGCTTTTACACGCCTGACGGTTTTCAAGACCGTTCCCTTCAGCCGGACTTGGGTAATCCTCCATACTATTTAAATGGACCTTGTAGGACTTGAACCTACGACCACTCGGTTATGAGCCGAGAGCTCTAACCAGCTGAGCTAAAGGTCCAACAAGATCTTTATAGCGGCGAAGGGGATCGAACCCCCGACCTCCCGGGTATGAACCGGACGCTCTAGCCAGCTGAGCTACACCGCCATGAATCGGGAAGACAGGATTCGAACCTGCGACACCTTGGTCCCAAACCAAGTACTCTACCAAGCTGAGCTACTTCCCGAGTTAAATAGAAAAATGCACCCTAGAGGAGTCGAACCTCTAACCGCCTGATTCGTAGTCAGGTACTCTATCCAGTTGAGCTAAGGGTGCTCATTAGTTTATGCCGAGGACCGGAATCGAACCGGTACGATCGTTACCAATCGCAGGATTTTAAGTCCTGTGCGTCTGCCAGTTCCGCCACCCCGGCCTCTCTAAGCGAACGACGGGATTCGAACCCGCGACCCCCACCTTGGCAAGGTGGTGTTCTACCACTGAACTACGTTCGCACTGTTTTCTTCTATCTAAAAATGCCGGCTACATGACTTGAACACGCGACCCTCTGATTACAAATCAGATGCTCTACCAACTGAGCTAAGCCGGCTCATTTATTATATCTTAATGCGGGTTAAGGGACTTGAACCCCCACGCCGTTAAGCGCCAGATCCTAAATCTGGTGCGTCTGCCAATTCCGCCAAACCCGCATATATGACCCGTACTGGGCTCGAACCAGTGACCCATTGATTAAAAGTCAATTGCTCTACCAACTGAGCTAACGAGTCTAAAATAACTTACGTTATTCTAACGGTCCCGACGGGAATCGAACCCGCGATCTTCGCCGTGACAGGGCGACGTGATAACCGCTACACTACGGGACCTATGGGAGTTAACGGGATCGAACCGCTGACCCTCTGCTTGTAAGGCAGATGCTCTCCCAGCTGAGCTAAACTCCCTAGAGCTAAGCGACTTCCATATCTCACAGGGGGCAACCCCCAACTACTTCCGGCGTTCTAGGGCTTAACTTCTGTGTTCGGCATGGGTACAGGTGTATCTCCTAGGCTATCGTCACTTAACTCTGAGTAATACCTACTCAAAATTGAATATCTATTCAAACCAAGAAAACCGTTCGCTTTCATATTCTCAGTTACTTTGGATAAGTCCTCGAGCTATTAGTATTAGTCCGCTACATGTGTCGCCACACTTCCACTTCTAACCTATCTACCTGATCATCTCTCAGGGCTCTTACTGATATAAAATCATGGGAAATCTCATCTTGAGGTGGGTTTCACACTTAGATGCTTTCAGCGTTTATCCCTTCCCTACATAGCTACCCAGCGATGCCTTTGGCAAGACAACTGGTACACCAGCGGTAAGTCCACTCTGGTCCTCTCGTACTAGGAGCAGATCCTCTCAAATTTCCTACGCCCGCGACGGATAGGGACCGAACTGTCTCACGACGTTCTGAACCCAGCTCGCGTGCCGCTTTAATGGGCGAACAGCCCAACCCTTGGGACCGACTACAGCCCCAGGATGCGACGAGCCGACATCGAGGTGCCAAACCTCCCCGTCGATGTGAACTCTTGGGGGAGATAAGCCTGTTATCCCCAGGGTAGCTTTTATCCGTTGAGCGATGGCCCTTCCATACGGAACCACCGGATCACTAAGCCCGACTTTCGTCCCTGCTCGAGTTGTAGCTCTCGCAGTCAAGCTCCCTTATACCTTTACACTCTGCGAATGATTTCCAACCATTCTGAGGGAACCTTTGGGCGCCTCCGTTACCTTTTAGGAGGCGACCGCCCCAGTCAAACTGCCCGTCAGACACTGTCTCCGATAGGGATCACCTATCCGGGTTAGAGTGGCCATAACACAAGGGTAGTATCCCAACAACGTCTCCTTCGAAACTGGCGTCCCGATCTCATAGACTCCTACCTATCCTGTACATGTGGTACAGACACTCAATATCAAACTGCAGTAAAGCTCCATGGGGTCTTTCCGTCCTGTCGCGGGTAACCTGCATCTTCACAGGTACTAAAATTTCACCGAGTCTCTCGTTGAGACAGTGCCCAAATCATTACGCCTTTCGTGCGGGTCGGAACTTACCCGACAAGGAATTTCGCTACCTTAGGACCGTTATAGTTACGGCCGCCGTTTACTGGGGCTTCAATTCATACCTTCGCTTACGCTAAGCACTCCTCTTAACCTTCCAGCACCGGGCAGGCGTCACCCCCTATACATCATCTTACGATTTAGCAGAGAGCTGTGTTTTTGATAAACAGTTGCTTGGGCCTATTCACTGCGGCTGACGTAAAGTCAGCACCCCTTCTCCCGAAGTTACGGGGTCATTTTGCCGAGTTCCTTAACGAGAGTTCTCTCGCTCACCTGAGGCTACTCGCCTCGACTACCTGTGTCGGTTTGCGGTACGGGTAGAGTATGTTTAAACGCTAGAAGCTTTTCTTGGCAGTGTGACGTCACTAACTTCGCTACTAAACTTCGCTCCCCATCACAGCTCAATGTTATAGAACTAAGCATTTGACTCAGTTCACACCTCACTGCTTAGACAGACACTTCCAATCGTCTGCTTTAGTTAGCCTACTGCGTCCCTCCATCACTACATACTCTAGTACAGGAATATCAACCTGTTGTCCATCGGATACACCTTTCGGTCTCTCCTTAGGTCCCGACTAACCCAGGGCGGACGAGCCTTCCCCTGGAAACCTTAGTCTTACGGTGGACAGGATTCTCACCTGTCTTTCGCTACTCATACCGGCATTCTCACTTCTATGCGTTCCAGCACTCCTCACGGTATACCTTCATCACACATAGAACGCTCTCCTACCATACCTATAAAGGTATCCACAGCTTCGGTAAATTGTTTTAGCCCCGGTACATTTTCGGCGCAGGGTCACTCGACTAGTGAGCTATTACGCACTCTTTGAATGAATAGCTGCTTCTAAGCTAACATCCTAGTTGTCTGTGCAACCCCACATCCTTTTCCACTTAACAATTATTTTGGGACCTTAGCTGGTGGTCTGGGCTGTTTCCCTTTCGACTACGGATCTTAGCACTCGCAGTCTGACTGCCGACCATAATTCATTGGCATTCGGAGTTTATCTGAGATTGGTAATCCGGGATGGACCCCTCACCCAAACAGTGCTCTACCTCCAAGAATCTTAATGTCGACGCTAGCCCTAAAGCTATTTCGGAGAGAACCAGCTATCTCCAAGTTCGTTTGGAATTTCTCCGCTACCCACAAGTCATCCAAGCACTTTTCAACGTGCCCTGGTTCGGTCCTCCAGTGCGTCTTACCGCACCTTCAACCTGCTCATGGGTAGGTCACATGGTTTCGGGTCTACGTCATGATACTAAGGCGCCCTATTCAGACTCGGTTTCCCTACGGCTCCGTCTCTTCAACTTAACCTCGCATCATAACGTAACTCGCCGGTTCATTCTACAAAAGGCACGCTCTCACCCATTAACGGGCTCGAACTTGTTGTAGGCACACGGTTTCAGGTTCTATTTCACTCCCCTCCCGGGGTGCTTTTCACCTTTCCCTCACGGTACTGGTTCACTATCGGTCACTAGGGAGTATTTAGGGTTGGGAGATGGTCCTCCCAGATTCCGACGGGATTTCACGTGTCCCGCCGTACTCAGGATACTGCTAGGTACAAAGACTATTTTAAATACGAGGCTATTACTCTCTTTGGCTGATCTTCCCAAATCATTCTTCTATAATCTTTGAGTCCACATTGCAGTCCTACAACCCCGAAGAGTAAACTCTCCGGTTTGCCCTCCTGCCGTTTCGCTCGCCGCTACTAAGGCAATCGCTTTTGCTTTCTCTTCCTGCAGCTACTTAGATGTTTCAGTTCACTGCGTCTTCCTCCTCACATCCTTAACAGATGCGGGTAACAGGTAGTACCTGTTGGGTTCCCCCATTCGGAAATCCCTGGATCATCGCTTACTTACAGCTACCCAAGGCATATCGTCGTTTGTCACGTCCTTCTTCGGCTCCTAGTGCCAAGGCATCCACCGTGCGCCCTTATTAACTTAACCTTATTTTTGACCTTTCAGTCATAAACTCTTTTAATACTACAGCGTTTCGGTTTATTTTCTTGTTACTATTTGATATAGATATTCAATTTTCAATGTGCATTACTTGGTGATCTCTCACCAATGGAGCCTAGCGGGATCGAACCGCTGACCTCCTGCGTGCAAAGCAGGCGCTCTCCCAGCTGAGCTAAGGCCCCACAAGACCTCTCAAGACTAAACAAGACCAATGCGCAGTTCCTTATCCTTAGAAAGGAGGTGATCCAGCCGCACCTTCCGATACGGCTACCTTGTTACGACTTCACCCCAATCATCTATCCCACCTTAGGCGGCTGGCTCCTAAAAGGTTACCTCACCGACTTCGGGTGTTACAAACTCTCGTGGTGTGACGGGCGGTGTGTACAAGGCCCGGGAACGTATTCACCGCGGCGTGCTGATCCGCGATTACTAGCGATTCCGACTTCATGTAGGCGAGTTGCAGCCTACAATCCGAACTGAGACTGGCTTTAAGAGATTAGCTTGCCGTCACCGGCTTGCGACTCGTTGTACCAGCCATTGTAGCACGTGTGTAGCCCAGGTCATAAGGGGCATGATGATTTGACGTCATCCCCACCTTCCTCCGGTTTATTACCGGCAGTCTCGCTAGAGTGCCCAACTGAATGATGGCAACTAACAATAGGGGTTGCGCTCGTTGCGGGACTTAACCCAACATCTCACGACACGAGCTGACGACAACCATGCACCACCTGTCACCTCTGTCCCGAAGGAAAACTCTATCTCTAGAGCGGTCAGAGGGATGTCAAGACCTGGTAAGGTTCTTCGCGTTGCTTCGAATTAAACCACATGCTCCACCGCTTGTGCGGGCCCCCGTCAATTCCTTTGAGTTTCAACCTTGCGGTCGTACTCCCCAGGCGGAGTGCTTAATGCGTTAGCTACGGCACTAAACCCCGGAAAGGGTCTAACACCTAGCACTCATCGTTTACGGCGTGGACTACCAGGGTATCTAATCCTGTTTGCTCCCCACGCTTTCGAGCCTCAGCGTCAGTTACAAGCCAGAGAGCCGCTTTCGCCACCGGTGTTCCTCCATATATCTACGCATTTCACCGCTACACATGGAATTCCACTCTCCCCTCTTGCACTCAAGTTAAACAGTTTCCAAAGCGTACTATGGTTAAGCCACAGCCTTTAACTTCAGACTTATCTAACCGCCTGCGCTCGCTTTACGCCCAATAAATCCGGACAACGCTCGGGACCTACGTATTACCGCGGCTGCTGGCACGTAGTTAGCCGTCCCTTTCTGGTAAGATACCGTCACAGTGTGAACTTTCCACTCTCACACTCGTTCTTCTCTTACAACAGAGCTTTACGATCCGAAAACCTTCTTCACTCACGCGGCGTTGCTCGGTCAGACTTCCGTCCATTGCCGAAGATTCCCTACTGCTGCCTCCCGTAGGAGTCTGGGCCGTGTCTCAGTCCCAGTGTGGCCGATCACCCTCTCAGGTCGGCTATGTATCGTCGCCTTGGTGAGCCGTTACCCCACCAACTAGCTAATACAACGCAGGTCCATCTGGTAGTGATGCAATTGCACCTTTTAAGCAAATGTCATGCAACATCTACTCTTATGCGGTATTAGCTATCGTTTCCAATAGTTATCCCCCGCTACCAGGCAGGTTACCTACGCGTTACTCACCCGTTCGCAACTCATCCAGAGAAGCAAGCTCCTCCTTCAGCGTTCTACTTGCATGTATTAGGCACGCCGCCAGCGTTCGTCCTGAGCCAGGATCAAACTCTCATTAAAAGTTTGAGTTCTCACTCATTTCTGTCACTGACAGATTTATTGTTTTTTTCATTGTTCAGTACTACAACCTTAGTTGTAGTGCCCTGCACATTGGTTCGTCTTGTTCAGTTTTCAAAGGTCTTTGTCACTCGCTTCTCTCAAGTGACAACTATATTAGTATATCACAGCCGCTTTCGCTTGTCAACACTTTTTTGAAACTTTTTTAAAAATTTTTCATCAAGTGCCTCAACCACAACATACCATAGTCCGTACGGGATTCGAACCCGTGTTACCGCCGTGAAAAGGCGGTGTCTTAACCCCTTGACCAACGGACCTGAGTTATTTTCAACTCTTACTATTATACAGACTTTTCTAACTTTGTCAACACCTTTTTTATCTTTTTTTAATTAATTTTACAACTGCTTCCGTTCGAGCTGTATGGGGGAACATATCGACCGACTGGATATAATGAAGATCATAGACTTCTACTAAGCGTACCAAATCACGAGCCAAGGTCGAAACATTACAAGAAATATAGACCATTTTTTCTGGTACATAGGTAAGAATTGTATCTAGTAACTTGTCATCTAGACCTGTACGTGGTGGGTCCACAATCAGAGCATCTGCTCGGTAGCCTTCCTTATACCAGCGAGGAATAATCTCTTCTGCCGTTCCAGCTTCATAATGAGTATTGTCAAATCCCATTCTTTTAGCATTTCGCTTGGCATCTTCAATAGCTTCTGGAATAATATCCATACCTCTGAGTGTTTTTACTTTCTTTGCAAAGGCAAAACCAATCGTTCCAACTCCACAATAAGCGTCAATCAAATGGTCTTCTTTATCAACATCCAGCGCTTTTACTGCCTCACTATAGAGGACTTCTGTCTGTTCAGGATTTAATTGATAGAAAGCTCGAGGGGATAGTGAAAATTCATAATCGAGAACACCTTCCTGAATACTCTCTTCTCCCCAGATAATCTCTGTCTTTTCACCATATATCTCACTTGTTTTAGCTGTATTTGTATTCACAGCGATTGTCACAATTTCTGGGAAATCTTTAACTAAGTCTTTTACTAGTTGGGTTAAATTAAGCTGACGGTTTGTAACAATAATAATCTGAACCTGTCCAGTCTTTCTTGCTCGTCGGACCATAATCGTCCTAACACCTAAAACTTTTCTCTCATCCGTAATTGGAATCAGGTGATAAGTAAGTAATTCTGCTAGGCGATTAGCAATCACTTGGGTTTCCTTGTCTTGTACCAGGCAGTCTTTCAACTCTACTAAATAGTGAGAGTTTTGTGCATATAAGCCCGCCTTGACCTGATTTTTAAATTTTCGAGTCTGAAATTGCAACTTAGCTCGGTAATATTTTGGTTCCTGCATTCCAATAGTTGTACGAATTTCATAGTTTTCATATCCAGCAGGGGCGAATTTTTTCAGTGCTTGGTGAAGTAGGTCCGTCTTGAACTCTAGCTGCTTATCATAATGCAGGTGCATGATTTGGCAACCTCCGCACTCATTGTAAATAGTACAAGCTGGCACAACTCGAAATTTAGACTTCTTATTAACCTTTAGTAATTTTGCTTCAACAAAGTTGCGTTTAATAGAAGTAATCTGACAATAGATATCTTCACCTTTGAGTGCTCCAGGTACAAAGACTAATGTTTTTTGATAAAAGCCGATTCCCTCACCATTAATTCCCATGCGCTTGATTTTTAATGGTATTTTTTGTTTCACTTTCAGATTCATACCCCTATCTTATCACATTTTGAGTTATAATAGAACTATGAAAATCACAAAACTTGAAAAGAAAAAAAGACTCTATCTAATGGAGCTTGATAATAACGACAAATGCTACATTACTGAAGATACAATTGTTCGTTTTATGTTATCGAGAGATAAGGTGATAAGCGAAGAGGAATTAAAGGAGATTCAGGACTTTGCTCAATTTTCTTATGGTAAGAATCTAGCACTCTACCACCTATCCTTTAAAGCACGCACTGAAAAAGAGGTTAGAGAATATCTGAAAAAATACGATATTGATGAGAACATAATTTCTCAAGTCATTGCTAATCTTAAAGAAGATAAGTGGATTAATGATAGCCAGTACGCTTATGCTATCATCAATGCCAATCAACTTTCAGGAGACAAGGGGCCTTATGTACTGACTCAGAAATTAGTACAAAAAGGAATTTCAAAATCTACTATAGAAGAAATCTTGAATGATTTTGATTTTTCGAAAGTTGCGCAACGTGTAGCCAATAAACTATTGAAAAAATATGAGGGAACGCTTCCAGCTCGTGCCTTGCAAGATAAGATTATCCAGAACTTGACCAACAAGGGATTCTCTTACTCTGATGCTAAAAGTGCCTTTGACGAGTTGGATAGTCAAGTTGACCAAGAAACTACTCAAGAACTCATCTTCAAGGAACTTGATAAGCAATATGCCAAGTATGCCCGAAAATATGAAGGATACGAACTTAAACAGCGTTTAACTCAAGTTTTAGCACGAAAGGGCTACGATTTTTCGGATATAGCAAGCGCTCTCAGAGAATATCTTTAATATTTTCATGTAAAATTCACAGATTTTAGGCAATTTTATGGTACAATAGTAAACGATAAACTTATAAATTGTAGAAAGTTGGTTAGTTATGAAGCTTCCAAAAGAAGGCGACTTTATTACAATTCAAAGTTATAAGCATGATGGGAGTCTCCACCGAACTTGGCGGGACACCATGGTACTAAAAACAACAGAAAACGCCATTATTGGTGTCAACGATCATACACTTGTTACCGAAAGTGATGGTCGTCGTTGGGTCACTCGAGAACCGGCTATTGTTTACTTTCACAAGAAATATTGGTTTAATATCATTGCCATGATTCGCGATAATGGAATTTCCTACTATTGCAATATGGCTAGCCCCTACTATCTGGATGAAGAAGCACTGAAGTATATTGATTACGATTTGGATGTTAAAATTTTTACAGATGGGGAAAAACGTCTCTTGGACGTTGAGGAGTATGAGCGTCACAAACGCAAAATGAATTATTCTGATGACTTGGACTACATTTTAAAAGAACATGTCAAAATTCTTGTTGATTGGATTAACAATGGACGAGGTCCTTTCTCAGAAGCCTATGTAAACATTTGGTACAAGCGCTATGTAGAACTAAAGAATCGGTAAAGTTGTCAAACTAGGGTGAAAGCCCTGGTTTTTTATTTGAAAAACCCAGCTTTTCAGCTGGGTTGGTCTCTATATATCTAATTTCGTAACAGTAAATTTGATGTGGGAATAGTCTTTTTCAACATCCTTATCAAGCATGAACGCTGTGGCGTCCTTCTTAACTTGAACCAGGTCAATATTCTGCGCCTGAGCTGCATAGACGCATCCACAATAACATTGACGGTAGATGTCATACTCTTCACACATCTCTACTGAACGTTTGTATCCTTGATTTTTCTTGAAATCACTTGGAAGATAGTGGGTTGTATAAATTTTTTGCACATCGATTCCAATGCTGTTAATGGTTTGAGAATTCTTATGAGGACTGATGGTCAAAGCTGAACCAAAGTAGTCAAAGCCCAAATCCATAGCCACTTGCGCTGTCTTATCCAGTCGGTAGTCAAAGCAAACCTTGCAACGGTCACCACCTTCTGGTTCTTCTTCCAGTCCTCTGACTAACTTACGGTATTCATTTGGTTCGTAGGGAGCTTCTAGATACTGAACCGTATTTCCTGTTCGCTCATTGAAATCACTGACAAATTTCTTGGTAACATAGGCACGCTTATGGTATTCTGCCTTGGGATGGATATTGGAATTGGCAAAATAGATGGTCACATCAGCGTATTTGGTCAAATATTCTAGTGTATAGGTACTACAAGGGGCACAGCAAACATGCATGAGAATGGTTGGCCGTTGCTCATTTTTCTCCCATACTTGTACCATCTTCTGCATGACACGGTCATAATTAATCTTCTGATTGGGGTTCATCTTGCTCAGAATTTCTTCTACATCGATCATGTTCTTCTCCTTTTTCTAGTCTTATTTTATCATATAAGTTAAGAGAGCTCAAATCAATTTAGAAGTGAATAGCATAAAAAGGAGGGATAGGCATTCCCTCCTTTTGTGTTTTTTATAAGTTGTTTTCTATAGAAATCTTACATCATACCGCCCATCATACTTGGATCCATTGCTGGAGCTGGGGCTGCGGGTTCTGGTTTATTGGCCACGACTGCTTCTGTAGTCAAAATCAAGCTGGCTACAGATGCTGCATTTTGTAAGGCTGAACGGCTCACTTTAACTGGATCAATGATTCCTTGATCAATCATATTAACCCACTCACCAGTTGCTGCGTTGAAGCCTGTACCAACTTCAGCATTTTTCAAACGATCGATAACGATTGAACCTTCGAATCCTGCATTGTGGGCGATCTGACGAACAGGTTCTTCCAAAGCGCGGAGAACAATATTGCGGCCTGTTGCTTCGTCTCCTGTCAATTCCAAATCAGCCACGGCTGGGATAACATTTACAAGGGCTGTTCCACCACCTGCAACGATTCCTTCTTCAACAGCTGCACGAGTAGCGTTGAGGGCATCTTCAATGCGGAGTTTCATTTCTTTCAACTCAGTTTCAGTTGCGGCTCCGACCTTAATAACCGCCACACCACCTGACAATTTTGCCAAGCGTTCTTGCAATTTTTCACGGTCAAACTCAGAAGTTGTGGTTTCGATTTGAGACTTGATAACCGCAACACGGTGAGAAATCGCTTCAGGATTTCCAGCACCTTCTACAATAACAGTGCTATCTTTGTCCACAGTTACTCTCGCTGCTTGACCAAGAGCTTCAATTGTCGCATCTTTCAACTCAAGACCAAGGTCTTCTGTGATAACTGTTCCACCTGTTAAGATGGCGATATCTTCAAGCATTGCTTTACGACGGTCACCAAAACCAGGTGCCTTGACTGCTACCACGTTGAAGGTTCCACGAATCTTGTTCAATACAAGGGTTGGAAGAGCTTCACCATCCACATCATCCGCAATAATCAAGAGTGGACGATTGCTTTGGAGAATGCTTTCGAGGAGTGGCAAGATTTCTTGGATATTTGAAATCTTCTTGTCTGTAATCAAGATATATGGATTTTCAAGGTCAGCCACCATTTTTTCGCTATCTGTTACCATGTACTGTGAAAGATAACCGCGGTCAAACTGCATTCCTTCCACAACTTCAAGTTCTGTTTCCATACCACGTGACTCTTCAATGGTGATAACTCCGTCTTTACCAACTTTTTCCATGGCTTCCGAAATATATTCACCAACTTTTTCAGAACGAGAAGACACGGCAGCAACCTGAGCAATAGCTTCTTTATTGGCAACTGGGATAGCATTATTTTTCAAGGCTTCTACTGCTGTGGCAACTGCTGCTTCAATCCCACGACGAATGCCGATTGGATTTGCGCCTGCTGTGACATTTTTGATTCCTTCACGGACGATCGCTTGAGTCAAAACAGTTGCAGTTGTAGTCCCGTCACCTGCGATATCATTGGTTTTCGAAGCCACTTCTGATACCAATTTGGCACCCATATTTTCAAAATGATCTTCCAACTCGATTTCTTTGGCAATGGTCACACCGTCATTGGTGATGAGGGGTGAACCGAATGATTTTTCAAGAACGACATTACGACCTTTTGGTCCTAAGGTTACTTTAACAGTGTCTGCAAGGATATCGACACCACGGACCATAGCTGAACGAGCATCAGATGAAAATTTAATTTCTTTTGACATACTTACTTTCTCCTTCTATTCTTCAATGATAGCCAAAATGTTCGCTTCGCCAACGATGATGTACTTTTCATCGCCGTCTTTGACATCGAGACCTGCGTGAGCTTCAACTAAGACACGATCTCCAGCTTTAACGCTTGGAGCCACCAAGTCACCATTCAAGGTACGAACACCTTGTCCAGTAGCCACAACTTGGGCTGTTTTTGTTTTTTCTTGAGCTGAACCTGCAAGGACAAATCCTCCAACAGTTTGTTCTTTTTCTTCTACTTTTAAGACCACACGGTCTCCTAATGGTTTCAACATCTGTTTTCCTCCATGATGAGATAGATATTATTAGCACTCTTTATAGATGAGTGCTAATTTATAGTTCTATTGTATCACTTGGTCAGAAATAGTCAAGAAAAAAGTCTGACTTTCTCAAGATAAAAAGCCTGAGACTAACTCAGACTTTTTAATGCTTAAAATGGTAGTTCTTCCTCTTCCAAAACCAAGTCCGCTAGGTCTTGACCTGCGTTATTTTCACGCATGGCACGTTGGGCACGACTTTCCAAGAGTTGGAATCCTGTAACAAGTACTTCGGTCACATAATTCATCTGGCCATTTTTCTCAAAACGACGGGTACGTAATTCTCCATCCACTGAAATGAGACTTCCTCTGGTTGCGTAGCTTGCCAAAGTTTCTGCTAGTCTACCCCATAAAACCATATTAACAAAATCAGCTTCACGTTCACCATTTTGGTCTTTATATCGACGGTTAACAGCAATAGTTGCTCGTGCTACTGACTTGTCATTGCTGGTTTTGTGCAATTCTGGTGTAGACGTTAAACGTCCAATTAGGATAACTTTATTATACATATTTTCTTCCTCCTACTTATCTATTCGTAGGAAATTAAAAAAAGTTACAGAAATTTGTAACTTTTTGAGGAAATTTTTTAGTTTTTATGAACCATGAAACCTGTCGCCTGTTGATTGGCCATAATGGTCATATCTGTAATTTGCACACGACGAGGTTGACTGGTCACATAGACTACTGTGTCTGCAATATCCTTAGCTTGCAAAGCTTCGATTCCCTGATAGACCGCCTCAGCACGCTCTTTGTCACCATGAAAACGAACTGTAGAGAAATCTGTTTCGACAATTCCAGGCTGAATGGTTGTCACCTTGATATCCGTTGCGATGGTATCAATTCGCAGTCCATCTGAAAAGGTTTTAACTGCCGCCTTGGTTGCTGAGTAAACAGCGGCTCCCGCATAAGCATAGATTCCTGCGGTTGACCCCATATTGATAATATGACCCTGATTGGCTTTTACCATTGCTGGCAAGAAACAGCGAGTAACTGCCATCAAACCTTTGACATTGGTATCCAACATGGTCAGCATATCCAACTCCTCATAGTCTTGATAGGGAGCCAAGCCAAGAGCTAGTCCAGCATTATTGACCAGAATATCAATCTGCCCTATCGTTTCTAGAATATCAGAGCAGACAGTCTTGACCATGGTCATATCCGTCACATCCAGTGGAAAGGTCCAAACTGTTTGATTTGGATAGGTTGCTGCAAACTCTGACTTGAGAGCCTCTAATCTGTCTGTCCGTCGCCCTGTTAGAACGACATTCTCCCCCTGCTCCAGATAAGCACGCGCAATCGCTTCACCAATTCCAGATGTCGCCCCTGTAATCACTACATTTTTTGCCATCTTATTTCCTTCTCTCTGGTCTATCAGATACTGACAATTTCTTAGGCAGTCCAGTGTTTAGCTGGGGCGAATAGTGTTCCGACAACCTGGTCTTCTGATAATTCAATAACTCCACGTTTTTGCGGAGCATTTGGCAAGGCAAGTTCACGAGGGCTGCACATCATGCCAAAACTCTTTTCGCCACGAAGTTCGCCTGGGAAAATGAGATTGCCTTTGGGCATCATAGCTCCAGGAAGAGCCACAATGGTTTTCAGACCGACACGCGCATTAGGAGCCCCTGCAACGATTTGTACTGTCTTGTCACTTGCGACTGCAACTTGGCAGATGTTGAGGTGGTCACTATCTGGATGAGCTACCATCTCGACAATCTCACCAACAACAAACTTAGGTTCCTTATCATTGACAATTTCTTCTGCAAAACCTTCCGCCTGTAATTCTTGGTTCAAACGAGCGGCTTGCTCATCTGATAAAAAGACTTGACCGCGCTCTGCAATTTCAAATAAACTTGAAACTTCGAAAATATTCCAAGCTACTGTTTCCCCATTCTCTTTTAGAAAAACATGGGCTACATTTCCTTTGCGTTCCACATCCAGTTTGGCATCTCCACTGTTTTTCACGATGACCATAAGGACATCACCGACATGTTCTTTGTTATATGTAAAAATCATTGTTTCCTTTTTCTCCTATTTCAATCCTGCTAAAAAGTCATTAATTTGTTGCTTGCTTTTACGGTCACGATTAACAAAACGGCCGATTTCCTTGTCCTTTTCTAGAACAACAAGGCTAGGGATTCCATAAACATCCCAAAGTTTGGCCAAATCCATATATTGGTCTCGGTCCACTCGAATAAAAGTGAACTCAGGATTGGCCTCCTCAATTTCTGGCAAGGCAGGATAGATATAACGACAATCGCCACACCAGTCCGCCACAAAAAGAAAGACCTTCTTGCCATCTTTTTCTACTAAAGATGCCAATTCTTCTAAACTTGCTGGTTGTATCATAAGACTTCCTCCTCATAGACCAGGTCTTCATTTTCATAGACAAAGGTATAATGACGGCCATCCTCAAAAATGACGCCGCCAACCAAGCTCTCCAGACTGCTTTCATAAACTTGAACATAGAGGGTCGCAATTTCCCCCATGTCGGCAAAATGGTCTCGTACAATCGTTGTCAACTCTTCCTGAGTCTTCCTGAGCTTGCGGTCATCTGCAACTTTTTTCGTAGCAAGGGCAAGGCTCCCAATACCAAGCAGAGCCAGACCTGCCATCCACATTTTTTTAGCTTTCATACCATTCATTTTAACACAAAAAAGGCTTTAGGACAAATGAGGAAGCAACAGAAAAGCAAGTAAAAAGCCTCTTCCTTAAAGGAAAAGGACTTCTTATTCTTATTGCCAAGCGCCTGAGTTGCCAACATAGTAACCATCTGGTGTGTAGGTATTGCGAAGCATCTTACCTGATGAAGCTAGATAATACCACTTGCCTTTATCTTTGACCCAATCATTCGCTAGCATGGCACCAGAAGAACTTACATAATACCATTCTCCCTTATCATAAACCCAAGCGCTTGCTTTCATAGCTCCTGAAGTTGATAAATAGTACCACTTGCCTTGGTCATAAAGCCAGTCACCAGCAATCATAGCTCCTGATGATTTAAAGGCATACCAGTTGCTACCTTGATAAAGCCAAGTTTGATTGAACATGACTCCTTTATCGTTCATAAAGTACCAAGTTCCCTTGTCCTTAACCCAATCGTTCTGCACTAACTGGCCTTGTTTTTGATAGTACCAGTTTTGGTCTGATCTTAGCCAGCTTTCTGCTTTCACAATCGGATAAAGTTCTTTGAAAGATCCTCCATCATATTTATGACTAATAGACTTTTGTTTTTCAAGTTTCAACTCACCATTGTCATAGTCTGCCCAAGCAAATACTTTTTGACCATTGACAGTCTCTGGTAAGGTAGCAGTGTAAGTCTTGGTTTGATAATCCCATTTAGCATCGAGGTAAGTGTATTGATCATTTGATTCTTCAATACGGTAGTAACCTCTCTTTCCACTATCATTATGAATATCATCCACAACTTTCGTTGACCAGATCTTGACTTCATTTCCGCTCTTGGCTTCTACCTTGATATCTCCTCTATAGCCATATGGAACATAGAAATTAAGATAACGCCCTTCTACGCCAATCATAGACTTGTCCTTTTCTTGACCTAGGAAATTGACAGTCTGATCTTGACCATTGAGACTAACCGTCCACTCGATTTTCTCGGTTTTTTGCAAATCCAATACTTTAATATCCACTTCATGGCCATTATTAAATCGGAGAATCTTGCCATCTTGATACTGAACTCCACATTTAACAACCCATTCTTCTTTTAGCTCGAATGCCTGACCTGAATGAGGAAAAGCCAGTAAAGCTAGGCCTGCTAGAGACAAACCAAATAGTGTGATTTTTTTCATTGTAAATCCTCCTTAACTTTTGTTATGTTAATTATATCACTATGTTTTTAATTTGCAAATATTATCCTAAATATGCAATCAAAAAACCTCTGAGATTCTTCTCAAAGGTTTTGATTTAACTAATTACTGTTCTCAACAGCTGCAGTGACAAAAGCAGTGTAGAGTTCTTCTGGGCGGTTTGGACGACTTGACAGTTCAGGGTGATACTGACACGCTACAAAGAATTTATTTTCAGGAATTTCTACGATTTCTACCAAGCGATTGTCTGGAGAAACTCCTGAAAAGACAAAGCCTGCTGCCTCAAACTGCTCACGGAAGGCATTGTTAAACTCATAACGGTGACGGTGACGGCGTTGCACCACTTCTTGATTGTGATAAGCAGCCGCTGCCTTAGAGCCACGTTTCAACTTAGATGGATAAAGTCCCAAGCGAAGGGTTCCTCCCATATCCTCAACGTCAATCTGATCACGCATGATATCAATGATAGGGTATTTTGTTTCTGGTGCAAGCTCTGCAGAATTGGCACCTTCGAGTCCTAAAACGTGACGAGCAAACTCAATACAAGTCAGCTGCATTCCCAAGCAAACACCTAACATTGGAACATCATTTTCACGCGCATAGCGGATGGCTTGGATTTTTCCTTCCGTACCACGTTGGCCAAAACCACCTGGTACGATGATTCCGTCCGCATCAGACAAAAGCTCTGCCACATTCTCTGCTGTCACATCATTGGCATTGATCCAATTGATTTTAACTTCTGCGTCATTTGCATAACCAGAGTGTTTCAAAGCTTCAACCACAGAGATGTAGGCATCTTGCAACTCCACATACTTACCGACAAGGGAAATTTTAACTTGTTTTTTCAGGTTCATGACCTTGTCCACCATAGCTGACCACTCTGTCATATCCGCTACTGGTGCGTCTAATTTCAAGTGGTCACAGACAATTTGGTCCATACCTTGCGCCTGCAAGTTCAATGGAATTTGGTAAAGGTGTTCAACATCCAACGATTCGATAACGGCTTCTGGGGCCACATCACAGAACTGAGCTAGTTTATTTTTAATTCCTTGACCAGCTGGTTGTTCTGTACGAATCACCAACATATTTGGTTGGATTCCTAAACCACGCAATTCTTTTACAGAGTGCTGGGTTGGTTTGGTTTTCATTTCACCAGCAGCCTTAAGGTAAGGAAGCAAGGTTGTATGGATGTACATAACATTATCCGCACCAACATCTGCCTTCATCTGACGAAGAGCCTCTAGGAATGGCAAGGACTCGATATCTCCTACTGTTCCACCAACCTCTGTGATAATGACATCAGAGTCTGTCGTTACAGCGGCACGCTTGATTTTCTCTTTCAAAGCATCTGTGATATGAGGAATAACCTGAACAGTTGCCCCAAGGTATTCTCCACGGCGTTCCTTACGAAGAACTTCACTGTATATTTTACCAGTTGTCACGTTGGAATATTTGTTGAGATTGATATCGATGAAACGTTCATAGTGGCCTAAGTCCAAATCTGTCTCAGCTCCATCATCTGTCACAAAAACTTCCCCGTGCTGATAAGGGCTCATAGTCCCCGGATCGATATTGATATAAGGGTCAAACTTTTGAATGGTTACTTTGAGACCACGATTTTTCAAGAGACGTCCCAGACTCGCTGCGACAATCCCTTTCCCAATAGACGATACCACACCACCAGTTACAAAAATATATTTCGTTGACATAGATTCCTCTTTCTAAAATGCTCAAGGCCTTGTTAACTACGAGGGGACATAGAAAACAAGACCCTACTAATAAGAATAATCTGGGACGACTGCACCAGATTCACAACTAAAATACAAGAAGATAACTTCTTGAAAAAACAAAAATAGCTCCCTAAGAACTAGGGAGCCCCGACCTCTAAAAGAGGTGCCCGAACAATATGATACCTAAAAATAGAACAATTGTCAATAGCTAACTTTTATTCCTCGATGTTTTCAGAATCATCGTCTGAAAACTCGTCGTCTTCTTCGTTAAGATCTACGTCTTCACCCAAGTCATCTGGGGCAATTTCGTTGATTTCTGCATCGTAAGCTTCCACTTCATTTTTCTCATCATCTGGATTTTCATCATCGTATGAAAGAGCTGGATCGGCTTCGTATGCATCTTCGTCTTCTGGATCATCCGCATTGTAGTCAATAGCATCTGAATCGCCATCCATGAAGGCATTGACACGTTTTTTCTTAGCTTTTGGTGCTACTTCATCGTCGTCATTTTCCTCAAGAGCGATGATTTCTTCGTCGATTTCGTCCACACCATACCATGAACGAAGACCCCATTTGTTGTCTCCAAGTGAGATGAAGCTACCGTCAAAGTTCAACTCTGTGTAGAACAAAGGCAAAGCTTCGCGGATATCGCTGTTTGATGTTCCAAGGTAGTTTTGAATTTCGTTTACAAGATCGCTAAAATGCATCTCATGATCGCGACCACGAAGTTCCAAGATAGCACGCGCTACCTCAATCATAGATAGTTCACTTTTTTCTTGCCCAGCAAATACTTCTAATTCCAAAGCGTTTCTCCTCATTTATACTACTATCGCCAGAGCGAACAGACTCTGACCTCATTTTATCATTTACTCTTTATTTTACGATAATTTTGCTGAATAGTCAAAGGTTAAGGGGGAGAAAGTAACAGGACTTTTGATTTTTTGCTACCCAGCCGATGGAGTCAATTAGTGGGATAAATTAAAAATAGATAAACAAACTAGATTCGATACATAGTAAGTTGTTTTCTAATTCTCATCGCTAATTCCCATTGCATAGAAGTAATAACGTAATCAACAGAAGAGGCAGATATATCATTATTTCTGATACCGAAAACAAGGAACTATAAAATTTAACCTTGGCTTTGTATTGTATAATATTCATTGACAAATCTGATTCTTCAGTCACGTTAACTATTATATCGTTATATAATTTTCTAAAAAGACGTTCTTGCCATAAATAGTATGAATCTAAGACCCAAAAAAATATTATTGGAATAAGATAAATAATCATATTATTTCTAAAATTATCTTTTTGTAAAAAAACAAATAATCCAACTAATACTGTAATAGTCCAACCCTTAATTGCAAATGAATTTTGCGCCATCCGACTAATCGTTGACTGAACTATATCTATGTGTTTTAATTTTGATTCTTTCATAGTATTATCTCCCTATTATTTATTTTGCAATCAAATGAACTTTCATCAATAATAACTCCATTATTATTTTCAAAATAATTCCTATTTTCTTCAAAAGACCTAATCTCTTTATTAAACATTGAGCAAATAGAATCTACCAACGCATACAAAACTCTAAAGTGATTTTCTGTTGTAAACGCTCTGTTGTCTTCTTTATCTAAATAAATACTAGGATACGTGCTGGAGATATTCAAAGGCGGTTCAGGATTGGTTTTTCCAGCTTTAATAATTCCATGCTTAGTCTTAACAACCCAACCGGCTCCTATCTCCTGTAAAACCCCAGGTCTTTTAGAAGAACTGTCAGAGTATACATATAGCACATAAATTTCTTTCTTTGAATAACTCTTAATAAAAAATTCTCTAAGATATTCGAAAACATCTAGTCCATATGGCACAACTGAATTGTAACTAGGATCACTTGTATAAATAATTTCATCTGAAGAGAATCCATTCAACAATAATAAGCCATATAAAATATTGTTTAATAGCTGATCACTTCTAGTATGACTAATTAAAATTTTTCTACTATCTTGATCTGTCGCGATTTTTTTAATTCCCAAATCTGTAAAAATCTTTTCTGCATCTCTTTTGTTAAAACTCTGAGTTTGGATAACCTTTTCCATATACTCAATTGACGTCTCTACCTTTTTAGATAACAGTTCCTCTTCTTTTATTTTTTTCTCCTTTTTACTTTTTTCAGAATTTTTATTTTTAGCTTTAATTGCCTTTTCTTTCAATTGTAAAACTTGGGTAAGGAGCTTTTTAGCCTCTGCAAGGAAAATTTGAAATCTGATATCATCAGTTTTATACCCTTGCCTGTTGCTTAATGCCATGTCAGGTAAATTAGTTTCCTCAAATTCATCAACATACAATTGACCTACAACATAAACTTCATTCAGTCGATTTTGTCCAATTTCGTTTAATATATTAAATTGACCCAGTTTTCCATTTGAATAAATCGCTAGAAAATTATCAGGAAAATCCGAAGATTCTTTTGCTTTTAATCCTCTGGTTGTATGGTATGTCCCAATCCAACCTTCTATCTTCAATTCTCTATTTTCTTGCTCTCCCTGATTGTTATTTATTTTATAAGAAAGAGTTCGAGGTGGTTCTTTTTTCAGATTATTTTTTGCATACTTTGGTGCAGCCTTTTCAAATTTATCTAAAATAGTATACTTATCCTCTCCTAACAACAATAGAGAATCTAACGATGTCGCCAATGAATCCACGAAATTATCTAATTTTTTATTAATACCATCTTTTCCCTTGATATGGAGTACAAATGGATTTTTAGGATTTGAACTTAACTGAGGGAAAAACTTAGCTAGATTATTTTTTACTGTTATTGTCGTAGCAGGTAGATTAAATTCAGAATTCAACATCTCAATCCTAGTTCCTGACTCAGAAATATTTGAAAATGTGATTTCTGATTCTAAGATTGGACGAAGTTTACCATCTTTGGGGACATTTCTTGTTAAGACAAAACCAGATAATTCACCATTTGATTTAGTTTTTACATTAACCTCAGTTGAAACAGCCAAAGCCGCAAGTTTACCTATTCCTTTTCTTCCCATTTTTGGCCTGTGAAATTTCTTACTTTTAGCATCTATGTCACTCACTCTCGTAGTTTTTGCAACCTCAAGATATCTATTTAAAGTTTCATCATAAGTCATTCCTTGACCATCGTCTTCAATAATAATAGAATCTCCAGATAAATCTACCCAAACATTTTCCGCATCAGCATCATAGCTATTAGCAATTAACTCAGCTAAAATATAATAAATATTTGTATATAAACTTGGTCCCAATAATTCCAATATTTCTGGGCTTATCCGAATAGGGTACTCTTTTTCAAAAGTCATTTATTTCCTCCAAATGTCTAAGTATACTCTTACCAATCACTTCTCCTAATTTTGGAGGTACTGCATTACCTATTTGTAATGCCACTTGAGATATTGGATAATTACTTCCTTTTTCAGGATTTACAAACTTATAATTTAATGGGAAAGTCTGTAAAAGTGCTCCTTCACGTAGACTTAAAGCCCTATCTTGTTCCGGATGACCAAATCTTCCGTTCCCTATTCCAGGAAACTGAGTAGTAATAGTATTAGCTGGTTTATCCCATTCTAAACGACCATAAACTGAACTAAATGACTTTCCACTCTCTTTCTTATATGCTTCTAAAAGAAGCTCATCATCCCAATCTCTCCATGTTCCTCCTGGTTTAGATTGTCTAATTCTTCTTAAGTTTAAATCTGACAAATTTCTACTTCTATGTAGTGGATCATGTTCATGAGTCTCCCCTGCTTTTATTTCAGGTAGTTTTCCTATAGTATCCCTCAGAGTAATATAAGTGTCGGAATCGAACTCTGGTTCAATAAATGAAATATCTCCAAATTTTGATGCAAGCAAAAGTAACCGTTTTCTCATTTGTGGTACTCCATAGTCTGGAGCATATGCTACTCTATAACTAACCTTATAGCCATTCTTTTTCAATAGGCTTTGAAAACGATGGAATACTTCTCTTTTTTGAATTTGCGGAACATTTTCCATTGACACAATATCTGGTTTTACAAGTTCAACTTGTTTACCAAAACAATCCAAAAGGTCCATCTTCTTTATTGTATTCTTATTATTCTGATATTTATGACTGTACGTTGAAAATGGTTGACAAGGAGCACAGCCAATCAGTACTTTTATGTCAGTATCTGATGGATATAACCCTAAAATTTCATCGTCTTCAATTGCCTTAATATCCTTTAAAATAAATTTTGCATCATTGTTGTACTCGTAAGCAAACTTACTTTTTTCATCAATATCATACCCAGCCACAACATTGATACCTGCCTGCTGAATGCCATACGTTAGACCGCCTACACCGCAAAATAAATCGACTGCATTTATTTTCATATCGGCCTCCCTTTTTGTTTTTACCCTTAATTCTACCATAAATCAACTAAAAAAGCAGTTCTGATATTAGCTTAATTATCAGAATCTGCTTAATGTTTATTTATTTAACGAGTTTCTTCATCTCATCAATACGTGCTACAGTCGCGTCGTATTTAGCTTGATAGTCAGCTTGTTTGTCGCGTTCTTTTTGGACGACTTCTGGTTTGGCATTGGCTACGAAGCGTTCGTTAGAGAGTTTCTTACCGACCATATCCAGTTCTTTTTGCCATTTAGCCCGTTCCTTGTCGAGACGAGCCAGTTCTTCTTCTACATTGAGGAGGTCTGCCAGTGGCAAGTAGATTTCTGCTCCTGTGATGACGCTTGACATAGCGAGTTCAGGTGCAGGGATGGTTGATGCGATTTCCAAGTGTTCTGGATTTGTGAAACGTTTGATGTAGTTGACATTGCTGTTAAAGAAGGCTTCCAAGTCGCTATCACTGGTCTTAACAAGGATTGTGATAGGCTTGCTTGGAGCTACATTTACTTCCGCACGCGCATTACGAACAGCACGAATCAAGTCTTTGAGACTTTCCACACCAGTGTGGGCAACAAGGTCTTCAAAGGCTGGGTTGACAGTTGGGTATTCTGCTGTAACGATAGAGCCTTCTGAGATTTGTCCAAAGATTTCCTCTGTCACAAATGGCATGATTGGGTGAAGGAGACGAAGGATCTTGTCCAAAGTGTATAGGAGAACAGAACGTGTGATGACTTTCTCTCCTTCGTTATCGCTATAAAGGACTTCCTTGGTCAACTCAACGTACCAGTCCGCAAACTCATCCCAGATAAAGTTATAGAGGATGTGGCCAGCCACACCAAACTCAAACTTGTCAAAGTTTTCAGTAACTTTGCCTATCGTTTCGTTGAGATTGTGGAGGATCCAGCGGTCAGTAACGTTTCCAGCTTCCTTGTTAGCAACTTTTTCCACATTAGCCGTTGCTTGCTCAAGAGTCAAGCCTTCATTGTTCATGAGAATGTAGCGAGAGATGTTCCAAATCTTGTTAATGAAGTTCCATGAAGCATCCATTTTCTCGTAAGAGAAGCGCACGTCTTGCCCTGGTGCTGAACCGTTTGAAAGGAACCAACGAAGGGCATCGGCACCGTATTTCTCGATAACATCCATCGGGTCAATCCCGTTACCAAGAGATTTAGACATCTTGCGTCCTTGCTCGTCACGGATAAGACCGTGGATAAGGACGTTTTGGAACGGCTGACGACCAGTGAATTCTAAGGATTGGAAGATCATACGAGACACCCAGAAGAAGATGATATCGTAACCTGTTACCAAGGTTGAAGTTGGGAAGTAACGTTTGAAGTCTTCTGAGTCGACATCAGGCCAGCCCATAGTTGAGAATGGCCAAAGGGCAGAACTGAACCACGTATCCAAGACATCTTCGTCCTGAGTCCATCCGTCACCTTCTGGTGCTTCTTCACCGACATACATTTCACCCTCAGCATTGTACCAAGCAGGGATTTGGTGACCCCACCAGAGCTGACGAGAGATTACCCAGTCGTGAACATTTTCCATCCATTGAAGGAAGGTATCGTTGAAACGAGGTGGGTAGAATTCAACTTTGTCTTCTGTGTCTTGGTTGGCAATAGCGTTCTTAGCCAATTGGTCCATCTTGACGAACCATTGCGTAGACAAGCGTGGCTCAACCACAACACCTGTACGCTCTGAGTGGCCAACACTGTGGACACGTTTTTCGATTTTGACGAGGGCACCGATTTCTTCCAACTTGGCAACGACTGCCTTACGAGCTTCAAAACGGTCCATACCTGCAAATTCGAATGCTAAGTCATTCATAGTACCGTCGTCGTTCATAACATTGACTTGTGGCAAGTTGTGACGTTGACCAACCAAGAAGTCGTTTGGATCATGGGCAGGCGTGATTTTAACAACACCAGTACCAAACTCGGGATCGGCATGTTCGTCTGCAACGATTGGGATTAGTTTATTAGCGATTGGAAGGATGACGTTTTTTCCAATCAAGTCCTTGTAGCGTGGATCTTCTGGATTGACCGCAACGGCAACGTCCCCAAACATGGTCTCAGGACGAGTTGTCGCAACTTCAAGGGCGCGTGAGCCGTCTTCTAGCATGTAGTTCATGTGGTAGAAGGCACCTTCCACGTCCTTATGAATCACCTCGATATCAGAAAGGGCTGTGCGAGCTGCTGGGTCCCAGTTGATGATGAATTCACCACGGTAGATCCAACCTTTCTTGTAAAGGTCCACAAAGACCTTACGAACCGCTTTTGACAAACCTTCATCAAGCGTGAAACGCTCACGAGAGTAGTCTACAGAGAGCCCCATCTTGCCCCATTGTTCCTTGATAGTAGTGGCATACTCGTCTTTCCATTCCCAGACCTTGTCGAGGAATTTTTCACGACCTAGGTCATAACGCGTAATACCCTCACCACGTAAGCGCTCCTCAACCTTAGCTTGAGTGGCAATACCAGCGTGGTCCATACCCGGAAGCCAAAGCGTATCAAAACCTTGCATGCGTTTTTGACGGATGATAATATCCTGCAAAGTCGTATCCCAAGCGTGACCAAGGTGAAGCTTACCAGTTACATTTGGTGGTGGAATCACGATTGAATAAGGCTTAGCCTTTTGATCGCCTGAAGGCTTGAAAACATCCGCATCAAGCCATTTTTGGTAACGACCAGCCTCAACCTCGGCTGGATTGTATTTAGGTGAAAGTTCTTTAGACATATGTTTGTCCTTTCTCTATTGTATTCATTTTATCTTGAATCTGCTTAGCAACCTCTTCTGCCGACAGATTCGTATTATTTATTTTAAGGTAGTGGTGCAACTCATTCGGTTGATGTTGGGAATTTAATTGAAGTGTTTCAGCGGTCTCTAAAATTTCTCTTTCAGATACCTCAATATGTCGTTTTAAGGGTTTGTGCTTTAATCGATTCTCCGTTCGATTTCGATGTAAGCGCTCCTCAAGACTTGTTTCCAACTCCACAAAAAGAATCTCTTGATGATAGTCATCCAACAAATCCTGAATTTGCTTCAAATACAGCAACTGGTACTGATTTGAAAAATCAATTACGTCTGTTAAAATCACAGATCGCTGATTCCTAGCACTTGCTCCAAGGAAAGAAAAGGTAATTCCACGAACAAATTCCCACATTTCCTCTGTAAAGTCCTGATAGATTTCTAGTGCAAAATCGATGGCTTGATGGTTATAAAAGAGGGTAGCATCTGTCAGTCGAGATAACTCTTGACCAATCGTCATTTTCCCAGAAGCCGGAGCCCCAATGATGAAAAGATGCATCAAATCACCTCCCACTCACTTCTCAGCAAACCATATATCAGACTGTCACAGCGGTTCCCTTGAACATCTTTACGGTCTCGGATACGAGCTTCGAGGGTAAATCCAAGCTTTTCTGCGACTCGTTGACTTTGGACATTATAACCAAAACAAGTCAGTTCAATCTTGTGAATACCCAATTCTTGAAAGCCTAGGTCAATCAAGGCACGTGCTGCTTCTGGTACATAGCCTCTGCCCCAATAGTCTGGGTGTAAGGTATAGCCGAGCTCAAGAACATCATCTTCGTGACGGTGATTGAAGTCAACAGAACCAATGACTTTATCAGTTCCCTTGACAACAATTCCATAACCAGCTGGGAGATTTTCCTTTTGATTGCGCTCAGGAAGGATATTCTCTAGATAGTAAATCTCATCTTCCAAGGTCTTGACGGGTGGAAAGCCTGCTGGGTAAGAGACTTCCGAACGACTAGCATAGTCAAAGATATCCTCAGCATCCGCCACAGTACGGACTCGTAAAACGAGACGTTCTGTTTCTAATCGTTCTGGTAATTCAGCTCTTGCCATCCTTTTTCCTCGCTTCCTTGATAAAGCTTCCCATGGGATTGACTCGGTCATCTAGATAACGATAAACGCGCTGGTGACCATCCCCCATAAAGTAAGTCGGTGAAAAAAGGTCATTTTTAAAATGCCCTTTCTCATCCAAGAGTTCAGAATCAGCAAGTCGCTCGATAATCTTGGCAAAGATATGACAGATTCCATCTTCCTCGATAATCCGATCTACCTGACAGTCCAATACGACTGGACAAGCCTCTAAAATCGGAGACTGAGTCTGTTCAGAAATCTCGTAGTCTAGCCCTAGGTGTTTCAATTTCTCTCGATGACTGATAAAACCAGCCTGCTCCATCTCGAGCATGAGATTTTCATCAGGAATATTCACAGTAAACTTCTGGTAATGCTTGATTTGCTCAGCCGCATTTTCCTCAGCTCCGATACCGATGACTAGCCAATCTCCCAAGCTATAAGAGGAACTGCAGGTCGTGATATTCTGCTCAAAGTTCTGGTCCTGATACCCCAAAATGAAAATAGGAAAACCATAGTAGAGTTTACTTGTTTTAAAAGATTGCTTCATAACAACCCCCTTTGACTAAGACGCAAAAGAAAAGCCCTGCCATCTACATGACAGGGACGAATGTGTTATCCGCGGTACCACCCAATTTCGGGCAGAGCCCGCAACTCTCGTCTTTAAAACAAAAAGACACTTTTATTTCAATTTTTCATCCATTAGCAACTAGTTTTGACACATTTGTGGACTTCTCAGCACCGCCACTTTCTGTAAAATGTGGGATTCAAAACACCTCTAATGGCTCTATTGTAGCAAGATTTTTTTGGAAATGCAAGGCACAAGAAAAATTACTTGAACTTGATGCCATTTTCTTTCAATTTCTTGATGGTAGCTGGACCGATTCCTTTCAAGGCAAGGAGTTCTTTTTCAGTCCAGTTTTTGAAATCTGAAGCAGACTTGATTCCTTCATCATAGAAGGTCTTAGCACGGTCAAGTGGGAGTCCACCCAAGTTTGCTGCAAAATCTTCTACAGAATTGGCTACTTTTTGAGCTTGCTCTTTGGTAGCTTCGACTGCTTGTTCAACTTTTTTAGAAACAGCCTTACCAGCTTGGCTTGCTGACTTCTCAGCACGTTTTACGACTTTTTTTGTCTCTTCTACAACCTTAGTCACAGTACTTGAAAAAGCACCTGCACGACGGAGGCTATTTCGTAATTGTTTTTTACGATTGAGTTTCTTTGACATGATAAAATCCTTTCAATAAAAAACCCCTGCTCTGACAAGGATTTAATATAAATATTCTATCAAGATTTTAGTAAAAAATCAAGAATCTATCTCGTTTAATAATTTCGCTCACCGAATAAGCCATCTGGCAAATCATGGAATCCCTTGCCTGCTTTGAAGTTTTCAAACTTACCAAGCAAGAACTGATAAGCATCCAAGCGGCTTTCGTAGCGAATCATGGCATCTTTGGCACGCTCGTCCTGGTCTTCTTCGTAGACTTTTTGGCTTTCCTTGTGCGCCATGTCGTTGATCATGATTTGGGTATTGACCCAGGCTTCAAATTCCTTCATAAATTCTTGTTCGTAACTCATTTTTTCTCCTTATTCTAATACACGGAAATAGTCCGTATCAATCTCACGGTAGGGTTGAATATCCTGAACGTATTCCAACACACCTTGGAATTCTCCCTCTTCATCGTGCACTGCAGCGTAGGTGATGTGGACAAACTTACCTCGCGACTCAGACTTGAACCACATTTCATACTTATCTTTGCTTCCTTCACGAAGCCCCTTCATGATGGTCTTGACCTTGTCCAAGTACTTAGGTGGATGGCAGAGTTCGACATTACGCCCGACTTGGGACGGTGTCCGTTTGAAAATCATCTCATCAGCTGGCGCATTGTCATTGTAATACTGGAAAATATCGTCTTTATTGACAAAGGTAATCTCCATGGGGAGGTGATTGAGGATGAGATTGGCCTGCTCGACTGAAAGATAGCCATTGCCAAAAGCCTGCTGACTATGACGGTCCAGCACTGTTTCCTTTTCCTTAGGGGTAAAGGTAATGGTGAACTGTCCTTCTGGCGTATCGATAACTTGCTGAACTTGTCCTTCTGCCGTATCTAGCTGTACAGACTCCTCTGCACTCTTTTCCTCAACAAAACTTTGACGTTCTGGCACCCATTTTTCTGACGGACGGATGATAGCATAGCCATAGGCATCGCTCTCCTCCGCAATCTGAAGCCAGTCATCCTGAGTAAAGGACTCAAGGAGAATCATGAGAAGGATGGACTCTTCCTTGAAAATCATACTTTCAAACTCTGTCGCAAAGGCTTCAAAAGCTTCTTTTACGCTGCTAATTAACACTTCTGGTAGTGACTTGGCTGTCATTAGAGCTGTTTGAAAGAGTTCCCTGATCTGATCATCCACTCCCCACATAACTTTTGGGGGCGAATCGTGACCATAGCGCTCCATGATGGGAAAAAAGAGCTCTTCCTTACGCTGGTAGTGGATGTCAAATTGCCCCACAAGTCCCATCTGACGGACCAAACCCTTGCGCATCTCCACCAGCATTTCCTCATCTTCCATATACTCATAGGTATCTAACAATCTACGAATGCGAATCAAGGCCGCACGGAGGGCCAGATTTTCTTCTTTGAAGACGCGAACTGGGTGACCAGGATGCTCGGTATCTGCAACTTCGACACCCTTAACAGCATTTTTAAAAAGATTGGCATGGACATCGCAGAGTTCCATAACATCTTCAAAGGTGACACCTGAGTCTGAGTTCATCAGCTCGTGCTCCATAAGGGAAATCTCGATGGCCGAAACACCTGTAAAGGTCGCATCAAAGCGCTCCTGAACCGACTCAGGAGAGGCGCCATTGTGCAATTCTAACAAAATATCCCGTAGGATATGAATCCGTTCATCTGCCATTAGTCTAATCCAATCACTTCGTAGCCGTTCGCTTCTAGTGTGCGGACAATCTTGTCCATAGGAGTTCCTTCAAGCTTAGAACCCTGTTTGAGCGATACCTTGCGACCGACTGTATTGCGCATTAAGGGATTAGCAAGGGGTTTAAAACCAAGCTCCACTAGGATTTCCAAGACTTCTGGATGCTTATCCACCACTTCTGCAACAGGAATTGACACATCGATGATATTGTCCATGACGACCTCCATGTATGTTCTAATACTCTTCAAAAATCTCTTCAAACCACGTCAGCGTCGCCTTACCGTAGGTATGTTTACTGACTTCGTCAGTTCTATCCACAACCTCAAAACACTATTTTGAGCAACTTGCGGCTAGCTTCCTAGTTTGCTCTTTGATTTTCATTGAGTATAAAATGATTTTACTGCTTATATTATACCATATGGAAAGAGATTAAAAAACTAGCAGTACAAGACTTGCTAGTTCTCTGAGATTTGAATTACGGACTAAAAAAGTTTAAAGAGCCAATCCAATAGCTTAAATAATAGCTTGTAAAACAGCAATTGGACTGCAAAAGAGATGATCATCCACAGGAATTTCATAATTCCAATAATCGGTTTAATAAAAAGAATGGCAAGAAATCCCCAGAAAAATTTCATTTTTTATCCTCTGGCTTGATGAGCCACCGAGCCGTATCCATTAACTTGTCTGCAATAAAGAGTTTCCCAAAACCGACAACGGCATGGTCATCTTTCTTTATCGTTTTCATTACTTTTACACCTTGCATGGTCAAAAAGTAATTCCCGTAAGTTTTAGCAAGAGTTTTTATGAGTCCCATATTATCTTCCCTCGTTTAACTACACTTTCAAAATATTAACGATACCAGTCTTGCTGGCTATTGCTGAAAAATCGTTTCATCTCACTCTTCTCATTTCCTATAATATCATACAAGCTAAATTTTATAAAGCTTTTTAATAATGTTTAACTCTGGAAAGATTCCTCCAGCATGTTTTATTGCCTTTTCCTCCACCAAAAAAGAGGGTTACCCCTCCTTCTTAGTACTTATCCAGATTGCGTAGCATTTCGTCAATCTTGTTTCCATATTCGATGGATTCGTCTTTGACGAAGGTCAAATCTGGGATTTTGTACAATTTCAAATTACGACCAAGTTCACGTTTGATGGTACCAGTTGCTTTTTCAAGCCCGATTTGGGCTTTTTGATTATCTGAAGCAAGGTTACTCAAAATGGTGTAGTAAACCTTGGCAACAGACAAGTCCCCCAGCATCTGAACATCTGTGATGGTCACGCCTTGGACACGCGGATCACGGACTTTCTTTTGCAAAATCTCATTGACTTCACGCTTGATTTCCATGCCCACACGATCTGTACGGAAATGATTTGCCATGATATTCCTTTCTCTACTTTGAACCAAAAGCTAGGCCAGCAGACCTAGCTATTTTTAAACTTATTGATTTTCATTTCAAATTGAAACGAAGTTCAATTTGAAATCATCCGCTTCTTTCGCTGTGGTGAAAGTGATGGAACTGATTTATCAGTCCCATCACAGGGGATTTTTGAGACCCTAGGCTCAAAAATAAGCAATGAAACCATCGGTTTGCTTGCGTCCCTCACCACCTAAGAAAGGAGCAAAAAATCTTATCTCTTGATTTCTTCCATGACGTAGGCCTCAATCACATCATCAGTTTTGATATCATTGTAGCCATCAATCATCAATCCACCTTCACGACCGTTTGTAACTTCTTTGACGTCATCTTTGTAGTGTTTCAAGCTTGCGAGTTCGCCGTCATAGATAACGACACCATCACGGATAACACGAACTTTAGAGTCACGGGTAACCTTACCGTTGATAACCATGAATCCACCGATAGTTCCGACTTTAGACACCTTGAAGGTTTCACGGATAACTGCTTCACCGATAACTTTTTCTTCAAATTCTGGGTCAAGCATCCCTTTCATGGCTTCTTCCATCTCTTCGATAACCTTATAGATAATGCTGTGGAGACGGATTTCCACATCGTCAGCTTCTGCCTGTTGACGAGCTTGTGGTGTAGGGCGTACGTTGAAACCAACGATGAAAGCATTTGAAGCTTCAGCAAGAGTCACGTCAGATTCGTTGATGGCACCGACAGCCGAGTGAACAATGGTCACTTTGACACCTTCCACATCGATCTTTTGAAGTGATGCAGAAAGGGCTTCAACTGAACCTTGTACATCAGCCTTGATGATAACGTTAACAGATTTGAGTTCACCAGCTTTAAGGGTATCAAAGAGGTTTTCAAGGCTGACACGTTGGGTAGCTTGACGTTGTTTCATGAGGGCACGTTTGGCACGCTCTTCACCGGCTGCACGCGCAGATTTTTCATCTTCGTAAACGGCAAAGTGGTCACCCGCCATTGGCGCTTCGTTCAAACCTGTGATAGAAACTGGTGTTGATGGTCCAGCAACTTTAACACGACGACCAAGGTCATTGGTCATAGCACGGACACGACCGAAAGTATTTCCGACAACGATTGGGTCTTGAACATTCAAGGTACCTTGTTGCACAAGAAGGGTTGCAACCGCACCTTTTCCTTTATCCAAGCGCGCTTCGATAACTGTACCAATCGCACGAACTGTTGGGTCTGCCTTGAGTTCTTGGATTTCAGCCACAAGAAGGACTGTTTCCAACAATTCTTCGATGTTTTGGTTGAATTTAGCTGAGATTTCAACAAATTCAGAATCTCCGCCCCAAGCTGTTGACATAACTCCATGCTCTGCCAATTCACCGATAACACGTTCTGGGTTGGCACCTGGTTTATCAATTTTGTTGATGGCTACGATGATTGGAACGTTGGCCGCTTTTGAGTGGTTGATGGCTTCGATAGTCTGAGGCATAACCCCGTCATCTGCCGCTACAACCAAGATAGTAATATCGGTAACAGAAGCACCACGCGCACGCATCGATGTAAAGGCCGCGTGTCCTGGTGTATCAAGGAAGGTGATCTTCTTGCCATTTTCCACAATTTGGTAGGCACCGATATGCTGAGTGATACCACCTGCTTCACCTGTCGCAACACGAGAGTTACGAAGGGTATCTAGGAGAGTTGTTTTACCGTGGTCAACGTGTCCCATGATAGTTACAACTGGTGGACGCTCAACCAACTCATCTTCATTAAGATAACCATCTTCGACAAAGAAACGTTCGATATCGGCATTATCCACTTCAACCTTTTGTTTGGCTTCGATACCATAATCCACCATGAGGAGTTCAATTGTTTCCCCATCCAAGGATTGGTTTTGTGTGGCCATGACACCCATCATAAAGAGTTTCTTAACGATTTCAGCTGGTTCACGTTTGATACGTTTTGCGATTTCCGCAACGGTCATACCATCTGTATATTCAAATTCTGTTGGCAATTCATGGAATTTACGCTCCGTAACAGGTTTTGGAGTCTGATTACGGTTGTTCTTGTTATTGCCTTTTTTGTTCTTTTTGTTGTTATTCCAGTTACTATTCTTTTGATTTCTCACTTGATTTTGACTACTTCGATTCTTTTGTTGTTTTCTAGGACCATCTTCTTCGTGATCATAATCGTCACGTTCTTTGTCTGGTCGAGCTTGTTTTTTACGACGTGTATCCACTGGCGCTTCTTTAGCTACAGGAGTAAGTTCAACCACTGCTTGAACTTGCTGTTCTTGTTGCGCTTGTTCAGCTAACTTAGCCACTTCTTCAAAGATTTCCTCTGGCTCCTTGCGTTTGTTTGCTTGGGCCAAGGCTTCTTTGGCAGCCTGAGTCTGCTTGAAACGTTCCTCACTTGAACGTGCGTACTCTGCATTTTGCTCTGCTTTTAGGGCTGCTGCACGGGCTTTAAAGTCAATACGTGGAGCCGCTTGATGTGGACGTTTGTCCTCTTGTTGACGGCGCTCATTTCCACGATTTTGCTGACCTTGCTGTTTCTTAGCTTGGTCATTAAAGCGACGATTGTCGCGATTGCCTTGACCTTGTTTTCCACCATTACGGCCATCGTTTTTCTGACGGTTTCCGTTTTGTTGGTCACGGTTATTGCCCTTATTTTGCTTGCGTCGTTCTGCCTGTTCTTTGGCACGAGCTTCACGCTCAGCCTTAAAATTACGGCTTTGCGGTTTAGCTGCTACTTTTTCTGCCTTCGGAGCAACTTGCTCTGGCGCTTTTGCCTCTTCCTTAGCTACAGCTGGTTTAGCTGACTCAGATTTTTCGGCTTTCTTTTCTGCACTTGCTTTTGGTGCTGCAGGTTTTGCTTCGGCTTTCGGAGCAGCTGCAGGCTTAAAGCTGGCAGCGATTTTTGCAGCGACAGCTTCTTCCACACTTGATGAGTGGCTTTTCACATCCAAGCCCAACTCTTTTGCACGCGCTACAACTTCTTTACTTTCTTTTCCAAGTTCTTTTGCGATTTCGTACAATCTTTTCTTAGACAAATCATGTCCTCCTCTTCTATTCCATAAGAGACCTCATTTTCTTTGTAAATCCAGCATCTGTTACAGCCAAAACCTTTCTTGATTTTCCGACTGCTATGCTTAATTCCAGTGTTGAAAACACGGTTACAATTTCTACTTGATAATAATGACTTTTATCTTGAATCTTCTTTGTCAGATTGGGTCCAGCATCATGGGCTAGAAAAACCATCTTGGCCTTGCCAGCTTGAATGGCCTTAACCACCAATTCCTCACCCGATATAATCCGTCCTGCTCTCTGAGCAAGTCCCAAGAGATTGCTTATCTTTTGCTTATTCAAGTCCTAACTCTCTTCTTTTCACTTTGTGATCCACATAAGCGATCAACTCATCATAAAAGCTTTCTTCCACTTCCATGTCAAAGCTACGGTTAAAGACCTTCTTCTTTTTTGCCTCTAGGGCTTCAGCATTGTCTAGCTTGATATAAGCGCCGCGGCCGTTGGCCTTGCCTGTCGGATCGATAAAGACTTGTCCTTCCTTGTTCTTGACAATGCGGAGCAAATCACGCTTATCAATCACTTCATTGGACACAACAGACTTGCGCAAAGGGATTTTTCTCGTTTTCATCTTTCCCTCCTCTAGCAGCTTTTATTCTTCTACAGTATCGTTTTCTGCTTCCAAATCTACCGAACCAGCTTCTTCCATAGCTTCAAATTCGCTAGCAGACTTGATATCGATACGGTAACCAGTCAAGTGAGCTGCCAAGCGAACGTTTTGTCCACGACGACCGATTGCAAGAGAAAGCTTGTTATCAGGAACAACCACCAAGGCACGTTTGCTGTCGTTTTCATCAAAGATAACTTGGTCAACCTCAGCAGGAGCAATGGCATTGTAGATAAATTCAGCTGGATCTGCTACCCACTCGATAACGTCGATATTTTCTTCGATTGGTACCATACGGTCGCTCTTAGCATCATAGCGAGCTGGGTGGAATTTGCTAGTGATTTTCTTGATGTTAGCTCCACCACGTCCAACGATTGTACCGATAGCGTCCACGTTTGGATTATGGCTACGAACAGCAACCTTCGTACGGTCACCTGCTTCACGAGCCACGCTCATGATTTCAACAGTTCCATCATAAACTTCAGGAATTTCTTGCTCCATCAAACGTTTGATCATTTCTGGATGGCTACGGCTAACAAAGACGTTGACACCACGAGGGTTATCTTCAACCTTGTAAACATAAACTTCGATACGATCATGAGAAGCAAAAACTTCCCCAGGGATTTGGTCTTGTTTTGACAATTGGGCTTCAATGCTGCCAAGGTTGACATAGATAAAGCGGTTGTCAAAGCGTTCTACTGTACCAGACATGATTTCTTGCTCATGTTCTTTGTAAGTATTGTAAGTAATGGCACGTGTTTGCTTGCGCATTTTTTCCATGATGGTTTGTTTGGCAGATTGAGCTGCTACACGACCAAACTCAGCAGGTGCTTCTTCAAACTTGATTTTGTCACCAAGTTCATAGGCTGAATTAATGGCAAGAGCGTCTTTCAAGCTGATTTCCAAACGGCTATCAAATACTTCATCAACAACTTCACGGACAGTATAAACTGTAAAATCACCTGTTTTTTCGTTGAAGTCAATAGCTACGCTGTCTGATTGACCATAGCGTCTGCGATAAGCGGAACGAAGCGACTCTACGACTGCGTCGATGATGTCTTCTTTTTTGATTCCCTTGTCTTCTTCCAAAATGCGGAAGGCCTCTAGCATTTCTTTACTCATGTTTTCTTCACTTTTGAATCCTCAAAAGCTATCCTTTCTTTTTCTATAATTTAACTGCTAAACGTGCTTTTGATACTAAACTGTATGGAATTTGGACAGTTTTCTTACGTGTCTTGTCCATATATTCCATAGTCAACTCGTCCTCTTCAAAGGCCAACAAGGTTCCTTCAAAGACCTTTTGCTTATCGATGGCTTGGTAGAGCCCGACATGGATGTATTTCCCAACCGCTCCAGCAACGGCATCCTTGGTTTTTAAAGGACGTTCCAAGCCTGGACTGGTAATTTCTAGGAAATATTGTTCTGGGAAGGGATCTGGCTTGATAGTGTCTAGGACAGGACTAATAATTTCTGTCAAGTCTGCCGTGTCGTTCAAGGTAATTCCTTCAGGTTTATCTACAAAAATACTGAGAATCATGTCACTGCCAATCTTTCCATACTCGATATCCACGAGTTCGAAAGGAGCTTCTATGACAGGTTCTACAACTTCTCTGACTAATTCTACGATTGTTGCGATTGCGTCCACCTCCTCATAAGCAAGAGGCGAAGATATTTCCCCGCCTCTCTTTCTCATATTCTTACTCTTAGTATAGCACGTTTGCCAACTTATGTAAAGCAAAAGCACTTATATAGCCTGATTTTAGGCTATTTCTTAAAATTCTGCCTCAACTCGGTAGATAACTTGCCCCTTGTTGGAGAATTTTTGCTCATATTCAGTCATGACATTGCCTTCAAAATCACTGGCATGTAAATCAAGCCAGACACCATTGAGCTTCATGCCATACTGAGAAAAGCTCACTAGGCTGTACTCAAATAAGCCACGGTTATCCGTCTTGAAATGAATTTCTCCATTTTCAGGCAAGATACGCTTAAAGGTATCCAAGAAGGTTTTGTAGGTCAAACGACGCTTTTCATGGCGTTTTTTAGGCCATGGATCTGAAAAGTTCAGATACAAGCGATCAATCTCACCGTCTTCAAAATAGTCAGTCAAGTCAGAACCATCTACCCACAAAAGCTTGATATTAGGTACTCCAACTTCAAGCACCTTGTCCAAAGCGTAGCTCAAAACAGACTTTTGAATATCAATCCCGATATAGTTGATGTCAGGGTTTTGCTTGGCCATACCCGAAACAAAGGCACCCTTTCCACTTCCAACTTCCACATGAATGGGATTGTCGTTACCAAACAAGTCCCGCCATTTCCCCTTGGCTTCCAAGGGATTGAGGACCACATACTGAGGATTTGCCTCTAGTAATTCTGTCGCCCCTTTACGATTTCTAACTCTCATCTTCTCTTTCCATACTTGTCTCGGAAGTGACGCAAGCCATGAATCTCCCGATTGACATTTTCTAAATCTTGGTTCATATAATACTTGGAAATCTGGCTCAAATAAGACAATTGACCGTACCAATACAATTTATTTAATACTGTTTGATTGTACTTGTAACCGTAGTAGGTCAACCATTCCTTCCACTGATGTTCTGGAATATAATGGCAGAGCATATGGGCCACATCAAACATGCGATCGGTCAAGCGAACCGAATCCCAATCTACCAAATAAATCAAGCCACTGTCTGTCTCAATCCAATTACTATGTCGTACATCTCCATGGACAATGGTCGCATGGTCCTCTCTAAATCCTGGAATAGTCTGACGTAAATCAGCCATCACTTCACTGATAAAATGATTTTTACGCAAAGCATCTGGAGCCGTTTCCTGCCAAGACTGTAGTAAATCTACAGGTGTTTCCATGGCATAGCCCAAACGACTCAACTGCGTCATCAACGGACGTGAGCGATGAAGGCGGGTTAAAATATTGACGATTTGCTTACGATTCATATCATAGGGGGTCAATATTTTGCCTGTCAACCATTCTTGAGCACACATATCACGCCCATCTGCCAAACGGCGACTCCATAATAATTGTGGAGCAATTTGTTCTCTAGCTAGACCAGGTAGGATTGGAGAGGTGTTCATTTTTACAAAGATACGCTTCCCATCGGGATAGCTACCCATATAAGCCTTGCCACTTTTCCCAGGTATGGGAGTCAGTGTTAGCTCATTATCACCCAAATCCATTTCTTTCCTCCGTATAAAGTTTCCTTACTATTCTACTAGTTTTTGGCCTATTCGTCAACCGCTCCACGCCCGATTCTCAAAGAAAAGCATCTGGATTGGCTTGGGTATCATTATAGAAAGAAAAAGGCAAGCACCGTCTTCTGCTTACCTTTTCATGATTTTTATAAATAATATAAGAGTGGCCAACTGTTGTAAAACATGTGGACTAGAGTAGAAACCCATAAGTTTTGGCTCTTTTTATAAGCAAAGCCCAGCAACAAGCCCCCAAGTAGATAAAAAATAAACGAAGGGACATTAGAAGGTCCATGCATGAAAGAAAAGAGAGAGGAAGTTAGCACAAGCCCTAACCAAGAATTGTCAAAAACGGCACCTTGAAGAAGTCCTCTGAAAATGAGTTCCTCCTGGATGGGACCAAAAACTGAGGAAGTCAAAATCAAAGACAGAGAAATTCCTCTACTGACTTCCGCCAAGTGTTGAACTCCTGCGCCAGAAGAAACAGCGAAGAAATGAATATAAACTAGCGTCTCAAGAACGCTTAGAAAAAAGATTGCAATGAAAAGCAAAAGTTCTTTCTTGCTTAACATCCCAAAAGAAATCATTTCAAACTTTCTAGCATAAGCAACACTCAGCGAGGTTACTAGAAGACTTACAATAATCAATTCAGATTCATTTTGAAAAAAATCCCCATGGTTAATCGTATAAGGAACTGTAATGACGATTAGTAGTACTAAAAATCCAAAACAAAAGGCATGAAATTTATCAAAAAACTTCATAAAATTATCCTCCTCAACAAACAAACTTCCCTACAAGTCATCCTTTAACTCTAGTCTTTCCAAAACAAACCATTTTAGCAACCAAAATCCGACCACATAGCCAGCCCCTAAGAAGATAGCCATTAAAGATAACATGGGATTTAGGAAATAAAAGACCACCACAGATACAAAGGTTAGCACAAAAACATTAAAAGCAATGGTGTCAGAAGCCAAGACCAGAATATAAGGTGTCAACCAGTCTAAGGTTTTTGAATCTAGGAAAAATAAGTGTTTATACATGATGACCTCCTCTTATCAGACTATAGACTAGCCGCAAGTTCTTCCCTACTTTTTATAATACTTCAAGCCCCAAATGAGTAGAAGCATAATAATCAAGCAGAGAATAGCGCCAATATAGGCAATTAGTTGTTGGTAAGATTCTCCTGCTGTGACACCTCTATACAAACAAATAATAGACATAAAACCTGTCAAGCCGATGAACATGAGTTGATTGGTTCTAGGACTAACCAAATCATCATCTTCAAACTTTCTTATCCTCATTTCCCTAGTGAGGTAAACAGTGACCAAAATAGAAGCCAAGTTAATAACCACTAAAAGAAATTGGAAAATTAAAGAAAAATTTAAAAACTGACGAGATAGAAATAGATAAGTAGAGATAAGTAAGGGCAACTGCCCTAGGAACAATCTCGCAAGGAAGATGGTCTGTTTTTTAGCAAGAAAAGTTTTCATTTCTTTGCTCCTTTCTTTTTCATTAAAGCAAAATAAATCATAACTGCAATCACATAGGCTATGGTATAAAATAGCTGATACCAAGCACTCTCCCTAAGCGGATATAGAAAGATGGACATGATCAGATACAAGATAAAAATGACAAGTATTTTTTTCTTCATAAGATTTCCTCCTAAACGTGTGCTTTATCTTAGTTGAGCTAGAACCTTTACACTGCTAGTATAGCACTCATTTTATCCTTGGATCACTCAAATCATAAATGGTCATCAAAACATCTTGAATTGTAAAAAATTTAAAAAGCAAGCATGAAAAACATACTTGCCCTTTACACCGTATTGATACCAACTTAATTTGTAGATTTTTTATCCTGCTATCACATATCATTTTAACAGGCGAAACAATATTAAAGAAACTCCGCTGTAGATTAAACTAGCGATAAAAATCTCTTTATCTAATTAGATCTATCTTTATTCTTCTTTGGAGATTTTAAAATTTTTTCCCTAATTAAAGAAGTAATAAAAGAAACAAACATGCCAACAACAAAAACAATAAGAAAACTTTTGAAATCCATAATTACCTCCAAGTACAGTTCCTCTATTTACAGGCTCAAGCTTTTAAGCAACCGTAATATCCAATTGTAACATTGTTTTTGCATTCACGAGGAATACCTCTTTTTATTTTCGTCCTATTGCAACCTTAATAAGGTTAGTATACTACTATTTTTTAAAATTTTCCATCCAAATCATAAATGGTCATCAAAACATCTTGAATTGTAAAAAATTTAAAAAAGCAAGCATGAAAAACATACTTGCCCTGGGGGAACTTGACAATGTGAAAATACAAAATAGAAAACTACTCACCCTCACTTCCGTATGTTCTCATATATTCTCATAATCGCAACAAGGATAGCAGCTGTCCCACTTGCCAAAGCGATAAGGGTAATGATAATGTTGAGGATTTCAGGCGTACTCCCTATTCTATTGATAAGACGGAGTAGGGATATAACTGTCAACTGAATCAGGAGTATTGATTCTACTCTTACCATTGAAGTAAGTCTGTTTTCAACTGCATATAAAAAGGCTGGTAGCATAACACAGGCTATAGCAATCACAAACAGGTTGCTCCCTGTTTCTTCTCCCTTGTTCACCACGGAAATCATGAGAAGATTCGATGCTATAATCAACGTAGAACAGATGATAAAAAAGGATTTCTTATTCATATAGGATACCTCATATACTATGGCATTTTAATTGATGACTACAGGTAGTACTTCTTTCAACAGATCTTCTAATCATCAACCGACATCGAGTGAACCGTTAAAACCTGACGAAAGACTTGATTTTGACAGGTGGTATTTAGACTGGTATTAGGATGGCTTTCCACAATTTTCATGACGGTATAGAGACCAACTCCTCTTTCCTCCCCTTTGGAACTTGCTCCAAAGGAGAAGATTTCAGAAATGTCTATACCCTCTTCTTTGATGGAATTTTCAATGATAAATGTCTCCTGTGCTCCATTTTTTAAAAAGGCGATTGAAACATGAGGTTGACAGGCTTCTACACTAGCTTCAATAGCATTGTCACAAAGAATAGACACAATGGTTAGAAAATCAAGCAGGCTCATCCCCTCAACCTGAATCTCCTCAGGAACTTCGACATTAAAGACAATCTTCTTATCTCTGGCTTTTAGAAATTTTCCCGCGAGGAGACTTTTGAGGGCACGGTCCCGAATATTCACCAATCGGCCTAGGTCATATTTGTTGTCCTGCAATTTTTCACTAGAATCCTTTAAGACGGAGTCGTAGACCTCTTTTATCTGCTCCATGTCCTCCTCTTCAATGCCCAGACGTAAGCTGGTTAAGAGGTTAATGTAGTCATGGCGAAAGCTCCGGACTTCCTTGTAAAGTTCCTCTATATGCCGACTATAGCGTTCCATATCTCTGTAGCGCAAGGCCTGCTCTTGGTCCAATCTCTCATGGAGTTTGTCCTTCAAATAGGTATCCAATTTCTTGATAATCCCCATAAAAAATAGGAGGTAGAACACTAGGATGAGATGGCGAACAGTCGTTGATTGAATACCTTGCTCATATTCAAAGTAAGACAGACTTTGTATCACCAAATAGTAAGCCCCCATTATCCAGTTAATCTTAGTCAGGGACTTTTGAAAACCTTTATCGAGAATCTCCCTTCTCAAACTAGTAAAATCATAGTCCAACCATTTCAAAAAGGCTAGAGAAATGAAGAAATTGAAAATTATTATACATAACCCAGTAAATGAGTAGTCATCATATACTTGCCCTTGTTCCAAAAATGGAAGTACAAAATAAGAAACACCTCTATCAAAGAGATTCATCAATATCATTGGAAAGAGACCATAAAAGAAAAGCAGTTTTTTAGGAAGTCCTCTTAACAATAAGAAAGACAAACCGATGCCATACAAGGGTTCCATAAAATAAGATAGGTAAATATTTCCTACTATATAGCTAATCATTACAAAAACAAAGGCCAACAGTATCTTAAAAAGAAAGGCCTTAAAAATCCTCTCGAAAGTAAGATCAATTCCATCTACCTTAAAGAAGATGACAATTTCTAGTCCATTAGTAACAAGTGTATACAACAATATCCAAGCAATGTTCATAAATTCTCCTAGCTCAGTGTAAGTTAGTGATAGCCTCAGACACTTCCCTGACCTTATAACGCGCGATGAGACAGCTTCCACCATTAGGAAAGAAAAGGAGTTTTTCTTTCTTATCCAAACGAACTACATTAGTTGGATTGACTAGAAAAGAGCGATGACACTGCAAGAAACGAGGCTCCTGCTTGAGAACCTCCTCTAAACTCGCCGTAAATTCCAGCCTGTCCGTCTTGGTATAGAGAATAACACGATGGGGTCTTGGGGACGTTTCGATATAGTAAACCTCTTTAAAGGGATACTGGAATTGAGCAAATTTTGATTTAAAGTAAAAGCAATCTTCCGCCAGACTTTTACTGTCTTGACTATTGGCATAGAGAAGGGCTGTCTCGATCCGAGATTCAAACTCCTCTGCCGAAAGGGCCTTATCAATGTAGTCCAAAGCAGACACTTGGTAGCGAAAGGACAAGGGCATAAACTCCGAGTGAGTCGTCACAAAGACAATCAGAGCATAGGGGTCCCGTTCCCGAATCTTTCTAGCCACCTCTAGCCCCTTCATCTCTTCGTTTCGAATCTCAATATCCAAAAAGAAAAGCTGATGCGCCCCCTTCTCATGCACCTCTGCCAGCAGTTGATCTGGCTTGCCAAAGACCTCAAAAGAGCTGGGAGTGATATGATGTTCTTTCAAAAGTTTCTCAATGGTCGTTTCAATTCTAGCTTGTTGGGAAAAATCATCTTCTAAAACAAATATTCTCATCTTCTTACTCTCCTTCTTTCAACCATTTTTGACGAATTTCTCTATAGCGACGTCTGGCATACTTGACAGCGTATTGACCTTCTTCTCCGAGAAAAAGGATTCTTTCTTGAAAATCAATCGATTTTAATTTATCAAGATTGACCAAACAATTTCGATGACACCTCATCAAGTTTTCCCCATATTGGTTCTCAAGATTACTTAAATTTTGAACCATATTAAAACTAGCCTCTTCTGTAACAATCTGTACGGTATGGGCTTTAGTTGGATGTGTTTGGATATAGTAGATATCGTCAACGTTTACTTTATAGACTGTTTTCTGTGTCTGAATAATCATATGTTTCATTGGATTCTCCTCCTAAGAAAAGAATAACAGAAAAGGTCTAACACAAGCACATACAATCCTAAACAGTCTTTGAAAACTCCTAAAAGGACTATTTTTCTATAACATCATGATGAGCTTACAACTATTTTATCATAAAATCTTAACAGTACCATTCAGGAAATTTCAAGTACAATTAAAGATTTGAGGCTGAAAAAAACTCTAAAAATGGTAGACTAACAGTATCAAAACACAGTTGCTAGAAACAAGACTGGCACCCAGATTAAAGGAGGAATTCTCATGACAGATACAGACCCTATCAAAAGAGCTCAGACTTTGATTACTGACTTAAACAAAGCCTATCAAGCATGCAAACAGGCAACCGCTGACGACGTCCGCTTTCAGGAGCAATTAAACTCTATTCTTGGCTTTCTAGCCAAGGCTGAAACAGTGGATAATCGAGTCTTGATTGAACTGGAAAGATTTTACCAGACTTCCAGTCTTCTCATGGGACTCAGCGCTCTTGATCCAGATGCTCCAACTCGCGCCGCTTGGCGGGCCTATGACCGCTTCCACTTTGACCAAGTCAAGACCAAGTTGAGTCTCTACGGACCAACCATTATCTTGTAGAAAATAAAAGAAGCTGAGACAAACTGAACTCAACTTCTTTTTTAGTGTCATATAGGCAATGTTAGTCCTGCATCTGACGTTTGACCTGATAAGGCAAATACAAGACTAGTAAAACCAAACCAGCTCCCAGTAAGGCTAGAAGGGCTCGTTTTTCTTGGAAGGTAATCAACCCAACAACTAATTCCACTACTAAGACCAAACTGGTCAATCCTCGGACTACCGCCTGCAAGCCTTTTTCCTTTTGCCCCTTATCCAGTGGAAAGAGTTGGGTCAAGTACTGGTAATCAAAGGCATGATAGAGGGCCAGCAACTGGAAGAGCAAGAGGTAGTTAAAAAGAACTACCACTGCTGTCGCAATCCAAGCTTGCTCGATAAAAACCTGCGCCAGTATGGACAGCAAGAGAAGACGGAGACTGAGCGCAAAGAGATCTCCATTTCGCAGATAAGAACGCAGATAGAGATTTTGCCAAATCTTCCCAGGCACCTTCTGAACAGCCTTTAGGATAAAGTCCAGATAGGCACGACGCTTGACGCTGTTTGAAATTCCCTTGACCTGCGTAAAGAGGGCAAAGAAACGAAGCAAGACTTGCTTGCGCTTGCTTTCTTGAGAAATAACATAGTCCCAGTCCAGTCCAGTTTCCGTGAAAAATTTGCTGGCCTTTTGACGAAAGAGGAAATATTTTCCTACCCCCAATAAAAGCACATAGACCAGAAAAAGTGGCAAACCATAACCCATTGCCAAAAATAAAGGCGCAAATAACAGCAAGAAGAGGGTCTGAACAAAGAGCCAAAAGACTAGGGAAATGCCAGTTTGACGCTTGAGATGGAGTTTGATTTCCTCTTCTCCGACTAAGAGAAAGAGCTTGTCTGGAGCCTCCATATAGGTGGCAATTCCTCCCCAAAGCAAAAGTAAAACAGATGTAATTCCTACAAATAAAAGGATAGGCCAATGATTTTCAGGAAAATCCTGCAAGAGTTGACTGTACTGGTAGGCTAGAAAGCCCAGCAGGACAAGCAGGAACAAGACAAAGTGGTCATTGAGAACATAGCGCAGATAACCAAGACACTCCTTACGAAAAGCCTGCTTTCTCTTTAAAAACAAGTCTTTCATAGCTCCTCCTCTTTGGTCAGAGCCAAGTAAATATCATTTAAACTAGCCTCAGGCATATCAAAGGCTTCGCGCAGTTGCAGGAGATTACCCTTGGCACGCACCTCACCCTTATGGAGAATGACAAAGGCATCACACATCTTCTCCGCTGAATCCAGCACGTGGGTACTCATGAGAATGGACTTGCCCTTTTGCTTTTCCACTTCCAAAAGCTGAATCAAGTCTGCAATAGCCAGCGGATCAAGACCAAGGAAAGGCTCATCCACGATAAAAAGACTCGGATCCACCACAAAAGCACAGATAATCATGACCTTCTGCTTCATCCCTTTTGAAAAATGAACAGGGAACCAGTCTAATTTCTGGTCCAGACGGAACATTTTCAACAAAGGTTCTACTCGATCAAAAGCCACTTTCTGCTCAATACCATAAGCCATGGCAACCGTTTCGATATGCTCTCTGAGGGTCAATTCCTCATACAAGCTAGGTGTCTCAGGAATGTAACCAATTTGCTTGCGGTAACTTGTCGCATCTTCTTGCAGGGTCAGGCCATTGATATTGATGGAGCCACTATAAGGTGTCAACAGACCGATAATCTCATTGATAGTCGTCGATTTACCAGCACCATTGAGACCAATCAAACCGACCAACTGCCCACTTTCAACAGTAAAGGACACATCTTTCAAGACAGGGACATGGACATAGCCACCTGTCAGGTTTTTAATTTCTAACATATTTTCTCCAAATCTGGTATAATGTAGCTATATTATATCAAAATTCAATACAGTAGAGGTAGATTTTATGTCAGATTGCATTTTTTGTAAAATCATTGCAGGGGAAATTCCTGCTTCAAAAGTATACGAAGATGAGCAGGTTCTTGCCTTTCTTGATATCTCTCAAGTGACACCAGGACATACCTTGATCGTACCCAAAGAACACTATCGTAATCTTTTGGAAATGAACGCTACTAGCGCCAGCCAACTCTTTGCCCAAGTGCCAAAAGTAGCTCAAAAAGTCATGAAAGCTACCAAGGCTGCTGGTATGAATATCATTGCTAACTGTGAAGAAGTCGCAGGGCAAACCGTCTTTCATACCCACGTTCACCTCGTGCCTCGCTACAGTGCGGACGATGACCTCAAGATTGATTTTATCGCCCACGAACCAGACTTTGACAAACTCGCTCAAGTCGCTGAAACTATCAAAAACGCCTAAGGAGTTGCCATGAAATTATCCAACCTACTGCTATTTGCAGGAGCTGCAGCCGGAAGTTATCTGGTCACAAAAAATCGCCAAACCATCACAGATGAAGTCTTGAATACCACTGACCGCGTTCAAGCTATCAAGGATGATGTAGATATTATCCAAAACAGCCTACAAATCATTGACCAGCAAAAAGAACTCATCAAGGAATACCAAGAAGACCTGACTTACAAGTTTAAGGTCTTGGAAAAAGATATCCAGACTAGACTAGCTGTGATAAAAGAAACACAGGAAATCGAAGATAAGTAAAAAGAGCCATGAACTTTCCTTAAATCTATTTTAGGTTGTCAGGGTCAAACAAAAAAGAGGAATGAAAATGTACTGCACCCCAAAAGTTAGACAGTAAAAATCTAACTTTTGGGGTGTTTTATTATGAAATTGAGTTATGATGATAAAGTTCAGATCTATGAACTTAGAAAACAAGGATATAGCTTAGAGAAGCTTTCAAATAAATTTGGGATAAACAATTCTAATCTTAGGTACATGATTAAATTGATTGATCGTTACGGAATAGAGTTCGTCAAAAAAGGAAAGAATTGTTACTATTCTCCTGAACTAAAACAAGAGATCATTGATAAAGTTCTTCTTGAGGGGCATTCACAAATTAGGGCGTCTCTGGATTATGCTCTTCTAAGTAGTGGATTACTTTCGAATTGGCTGGCACAATATAAGAAAAACGGGTATACTATTGTTGAGAAAACAAGAGGGAGACCACCTAAAATGGGACGTAAGCCAAAGAAGAGATTTGAAGATATGACAGAATTAGAACGTCTTCAAGCAGAAAATGAGTACTTGAGAGCGGAGAATGCCATTCTAAAAAAGTTGAGAGAACTCCGATTGAGGGACGAAAAGGAGCAAGAAGAAAAACGGAAATTGTTCAAGGACTGGTAACAGAGTTTTCTTTAGATATCCTTCTAAAGATTATTAAGCTTGCCCGTTCAACTTATTATTACCACTTAAAACAGCTGGATCAAAGCGATAAAGATTATGATATTAAAGCTGAAATTCAGTCAATTTATACTGAGCATAAAGGAAATTACGGCTATCGTCGCATGACTCTAGAATTACGAAATCGTGGCTTCGTAGTGAACCATAAGAAGGTGCAGCGTCTGATGAAAGTACTTGGTTTAACGGCTCGAATTCGCCGTAAAAGGAAGTATTCTTCATACCAAGGAGAGGTTGGCAAGAAAGCAGATAATCTTATTCAACGTCAATTTGAAGCAACCAAACCAATGGAAAAGTGTTATACGGATGTGACAGAATTTGCCATTCCAGCAAGCAGCCAAAAGCTTTATTTATCACCAGTTTTAGATGGCTTTAACAGCGAAATTATCTCCTACAATCTTTCTACTTCGCCGAACTTAGTACAAATGAAAGCTATGCTAGAACAAGCCTTTACAGAGAACCATTACGAGAATACAATTCTCCATAGTGACCAAGGATGGCAATACCAACACGATTTCTATCATCATTTTTTAAAGAATAAGGGAATCCAACCATCTATGTCACGTAAGGGAAATAGCCCAGATAACGGTATGATGGAATCTTTCTTTGGCATTCTTAAGTCTGAAATGTTTTATGGTTATGAGAATACGTTTCAGTCACTTGAACACTTGGAACAAGCTATTGTAGACTATATTGATTACTACAACAACAAACGAATTAAGGTAAAACTAAAAGGACTTAGCCCTGTACAATATAGAACTAAATCCTTTGCTTAAATTAATTGTCTAACTTTTTGGGGTCAGTACAAAATGAAACAGTTTTTTAAAATTCTGGCACAGATCATCCTAATCCCTTGTGGTTGCCTTAGCCTTCTTGCGGTCCTAGCATTTCTAGTACTGTTTTTTGCCTTCAGAGCCTCACCGAGTGACATCCGAAAAGGGAACGAAGACTTAAAACAAATCTTTACCTCCCTTGACATGCCTCCTAAGAAAGTAAATTCAAATGGAAGGTATCAATTCGAGGGTGGGGGCTTGAATTTTTATGTTACTTTCTCAGATGAGGTCATCAATAGTCACCCTGTCCTAAAAGAAAGTCCAAAACTCACCAAAAACCGACTCGAAGTCTATGTCCTACAGACTGGAGAGATTTCATACTATAAAGTAGGGGATAACTTATTCAATCATGGTTTATTGCAATTTTTAGAGAAGGAAAGTAGGAATTATTTACAAGAAATCGGAAAGAAACCAAATCCTGATTACTCAGTTCTATATTGGAAAGATCAGGAAAGTCTAAAAAAAGGAATCGTATTCTATGAAAAGGCCTTGACTTTAGTGGATATTCAGGATAATTCGGCAATCAATCATATTGATACCATTACTATTAAGCCTGGTAAGGAAGCGGAAATCAAGCAACTCATCCAAGATATGGATGCAGCTGGCTTACTCAAGCAAAAGTATAAATAATAGGCTAACTGGAAAATGATTTTTCGACGCTAAATTTTCAAAGATAACACAAAAAGAGCCCAACGGCTCTTTTTGCTTTATTCTCCTTCAAAGGCATCTTTAATATGATCAAAGAAACCTTTTTTCTTTGGATTGACTTTTAAATCACCTGCAGCTGCGAATTCTTTCAAGGCTGCTTTTTGGCGGTCGTTCAAGCCTGTCGGAGTCACGACATTAACGGTAACGTATTGGTCACCAACTGCACCACCACGAAGACTCGGAGCTCCCTTGCCACGTAGACGGAATTTCTTACCAGTCTGAGTTCCCTCTGGGATAACCAATTCAACATCGCCGTGAACAGTTGGGATATCCACTGTGTCACCAAGAGCCGCTTGGACAAAGTTGAGGTTGAGATTATAGAAGATAGTCGTTCCTTCACGTTCAAACTTGTCGCTGGCTTCCACAGAAACCACTACATACAAGTCACCATAAGGTCCACCGTTAAATCCAGCCTCACCTTGACCAGCTAGGCGAATTTGTTGACCAGTTTCCACACCAGCAGGAATTTTGACATGTACGCTATGCGCTTGTTTTTCATGCCCTGTTCCGTGACATGTTGTACATGGATCTTTGATTTCTTTTCCGCGACCGTGACAGACATCACAGGTTACTTGACGACGCATCATACCAAGAGGAGTTTGTGTATCGACGTTAATGACACCAGCGCCATGACAGCGTCCACAAGTGACTGGACTTGTTCCTGGCTTAGCACCAGAACCATTACATGTACTACAGCTTGCTTCACGATTGTATTTAACCTCTTTTTCAGCTCCAAAAATAGCTTCTTCAAAGGTCAAATTCACACGGTATTGGAGGTCATCCCCCTGACGAGGAGCATTTGGATTGCGTGAAGCACCGCCTCCTCCGAAGAAACTTGAGAAGATATCTTCAAAACCACCGAAGCCTCCTGCCCCATCGAAACCGCCGAAACCACCAGCTCCACCAAAACCACCGTTGGCTCCAGCAGCACCGTATTGGTCATAGGCAGCACGTTTTTGGTCGTCACTCAAAGTCTCATAAGCTTCCTGAACTTCCTTGTACTTTTCCTCAGCACCAGGCTCCTTGTTGATATCTGGGTGATATTTTTTCGAAAGCTTACGATAAGCCTTTTTGATCTCGTCTGCCGAAGCGTTTTTTGACACCCCCAGACGATCATAAAATTCAGTATTGTTCATACAAGATACTAAGAGCGAACAGAAAGCGACTGAAATTTAGGAAACCGACAAGAAATCCTGATTTCTTAGGAGGTTTATCTAATTTCCGAGCTTTCCGCTCGAGTTCAATTACGAACACCCTTATTCCTTTCTATTGATATTGTGAATCAAACCTCGATTTAGGTCGGGTTCAATTCCTTTCTTTTATATTGAATAAGAAATTTGGGAACCCGTGTTCAATTCCCTGAACACCTTTGTTCCTTTCTATAATTTTCATGCAAATCTTTAGAGGCTGTTTTCTATACTCTGCTTCACTTGATCAAACTCTTCATCTGATAGAGTAAATATCAAATCCTCTTCAGCATACTCGTTCTGTTCTTTAAAATAGTTGTCCGTATTTTCTTCCAAACCTAGACTAAAAATCACTTTTCTTGCAAACTCTAGATGTGCAAAGCCAATAGCAGTAATGATATTTTTATCTTTCAGGACAGCTTTTGCTTTGAAATTTTCCCGAGGAAGAAATTCAAAATAGTCAAAGAAGTTTTGCCAAATTCCACCTGTAAATTTCGTGTCGTTTAATAAACCTGCTTTCGCCAATAAAAGGGGCGCTGAAGAAATGGCTGCAATTAAGATATCCTGCTTACCAAGTCCCTTCAAAAAAGAATTTAATTTTTCATCCTGTAGAGCAGGACCTATATTTACCATTCCTGGCAAAATCACACAAGAATAATCTTCTATACGGATCTGATCCAATGTTTTCGTCGGTTGACAGGGCAAACCATCCTCAGAGACCACCATCGAATTCTCAGAAGCTACATAATCAATCGTGATATCAAAAGACAGAGCTAAAGTACTCGTTAAAGCGCTTATCTCATAAAGAGAAAAATTAGGATAAATGACACAAAGTACTTTTTTCATACGTAACATCCTCTATTTTATCGAAAAACAGAGGCTGGGTTGCAACCTCTGGATTTCTTCTTATCATTACGACGTTCGAGTTTTAAAAATCAAACTAGTAATACTAAATTGAGCACGCCCTAACCTCTTGGTGAAAAAGATAAATCTTTCTAGAAACTAAAGTTTCTGCGTCAGATTTCCTATTTTCACTGTGAGGTTTTAACGGGCTTTGCATCTTACTTTTCAGTAAACTCTCCGTCTACGACGTCATCGCCTGCGTTTCCTGTTGCTTGTGCACCTTCTGCTCCTGCTTGAGCTTGTTGCGCTGCTGCAGCTTGTTCGTAGAGTTTAACCGCAAGTCCTTGAGCTTTTTCGTTCAACGCTTCAAGTTTCGCTTTCATTTCGTCCAAGTTGTTGTCTTCTTGAGCTTTCTTAAGGTCATCAAGGGCAGCTTGGGCAGCGTCACGTTCTGCATCGAAGCCTTTGCCTTCAGTTTCCTTGATAGTCTTTTCAGTTGCGAAGATAGCTTGGTCTACTTCGTTACGAAGGTCAACCTCTTCTTTACGTTTCTTATCTGCTTCAGCGTTTGCTTCTGCATCTTTCATCATGCGGTCAATTTCTTCATCAGTCAAACCTGAGTTTGATTGGATCACAATTGTTTGTTCTTTTTGAGTTCCAAGGTCTTTAGCTTTAACAGACACGATACCGTTCTTGTCGATGTCAAATGTTACTTCGATTTGAGGAATTCCACGAGGTGCAGCTGGGATATCTGTCAATTGGAAACGTCCAAGAGTCTTGTTATCTGCTGCCATTGGGCGTTCACCTTGAAGAACGTGGATATCAACGGCTGGTTGGTTGTCTGCTGCAGTTGAGAAGACTTGTGATTTAGATGTTGGAATTGTTGTGTTACGGTCGATGAGTTTTGTGAAGACACCACCCATTGTTTCGATACCAAGTGACAATGGTGTTACGTCAAGAAGGACAACGTCTTTGACATCACCAGTAATCACACCACCTTGGATGGCAGCACCCATAGCAACTACTTCGTCAGGGTTTACTGATTTGTTTGGTTCTTTACCAGTTTCAGCCTTAACAGCTTCTACAACGGCTGGGATACGAGTTGACCCACCAACAAGGATAACTTCATCGATTTCTGACAAGCTCAAACCTGCATCTGAAAGGGCTTGACGAACTGGAACTTTTGTACGTTCTACAAGGTCACGAGTCAAATCGTCAAATTTAGCACGAGTCAAAGTCATTTCCAAGTGAAGAGGTCCAGCCTCACCTGCAGTGATAAATGGCAAGCTGATTTGAGTTGAAGTTACACCAGAAAGGTCTTTCTTCGCTTTTTCAGCTGCATCTTTCAAACGTTGCATTGCCATCTTGTCAGTAGATAAGTCAATACCGTTTTCTTTCTTGAATTCTGCTACCAAGTGGTCGATGATTTTTTGGTCAAAGTCGTCACCACCAAGTTTGTTGTCCCCTGCAGTTGACAATACGTCGAAGACACCGTCACCCAATTCAAGGATAGATACGTCGAATGTACCACCACCAAGGTCAAATACCAAGATTTTTTCTTCTTTGTCAGTCTTGTCCAAACCGTAAGCAAGGGCTGCTGCTGTTGGTTCGTTAACGATACGTTCTACTTCAAGACCAGCGATTTTACCAGCGTCTTTTGTTGCTTGACGTTGAGCATCGTTGAAGTAAGCTGGAACTGTGATAACTGCTTTCGTTACTTTTTCACCAAGGTAGTCTTCAGCATAACCTTTCAAGTATTGAAGAATCATAGCTGAGATTTCTTGTGGAGTGTATTCTTTTCCGTTAGCAGAAACTTTTTCAGAAGTTCCCATTTTAGATTTGATAGAGATGACTGTATCTGGATTTGTAACTGCTTGACGTTTTGCAGCGTCACCAACGATGATTTCGCCGTTTTTGAATGAGACTACAGATGGAGTTGTGCGGTTTCCTTCTGGGTTTGCGATGATTTTTGATTCAGTTCCTTCAAGAACTGCAACTGCTGAGTTTGTTGTACCTAAGTCAATACCGATAATTTTAGACATGTGTTTTTCTCCTTAAATTTTATATTCTTTCTTTTTGATACTCTTCTTAGGTGGCGGCGCCGTCAGAGCTTGACTCGTCAATCTCTTTGACTAAACTTTGAGCCTAAGGTCTCAAAGTTTACGCAAATAACGCCACGGCGAAGAGTATCATCTTTGGTTCGCTTCGCTCACTATTGCAAAGCTGAACTACTTTTTATCTTTCTTTCATAGTTTATTGTCGTTTCGGACAGGTTTTCAATGTATATATATTACGACACGAGGAGTCGAAATCGATATTATTTCGACGACGAGTTAGTAAGGAGGCTAGGCAAACGCCATAGCGATTGCCGTTTTCTGACGAGTTGCTTTAGCTACCGTCAGAATTGCCTAGTTGTACACCACTACCATTGCTGGGCGTAGGATGCGGTCATGGAGTTTATACCCTTTTTGGAAGACTTGGGCTATGGTATCTGCTGGGTGTTCATCGTCTGCTGGGAGAGTTTGGATGGCCATATGGTAGTTATGGTCAAATTCACCGTCAGCTGCGATTTCTTCGATTCCTTCTTCTTTCAAAGCGTGAATCAAGCTTTCTTGCACCATTTCCAAGCCCTTCTTCACATCATCTGTCAAACCTTCAACTGCGAGTGCACGCTCTAGGTTGTCCAAAGAAGGGAGAATCGCTTTTGCCAAGTCCTGGCTACGATAACGTTGCAAGTTTTGACGCTCTTCATTGGCACGGCGTTGGATATTTTGCATTTCCGCATGAGCTCGAAGGTATTTATTTTCGAACTCATCCGCACGTTCATTTGCCAAGTCCAACTCAGACTTCTCAGGAGTTGTTTCTTCTACCGTTTCCACAACTTCCTCTTCTTGAACTTCTTCTACTTCTTCATTTTTTATATCTTGGGCCATTTTCGCCTCCTTTAATGATTTCAATCTTAATGTACTTCGTAATGATTACTGCTGAGGTAGCGGTAAAAATCTGTCAACTTCATGGTCAAAACACGGTTGACCACATTGACTTGGTTGATTAGCTGCTGGTAATCCAGATTGACTGGACCGATAATGGCTAGAATTCCAACTCCCCGATAAGGAATGAGGAACTTGCTACTAATCACCGCTAGGTCAGCTAGACAGGACTCTTGACTGTCTGCAACACGGACATTTTGCATCTGGTCTTCATGCAGCCCCTCACGAATCTCCAGAGCCACCTTTTGCGGTTGGTCAAAGAACTGATAAGCTGCCAGATTGGCAAAATTCAAGAGATTAACCTTGCCCGCCACCACAATGTTTTCGTTGAACATTTCCTTAAAGATATGTTCAAAGAGATCGATGACATTGTCCGTTGTTGTAAAGTAACGCTGGATAATCTGCGGAATCTCCGTCCGAATCTTGTAGTGAATATCTAGAACGGTGTGGCCGAGGAAACGTTCCTGAATGATTGCCTTCAGCTTCAGCAAATCCTCCTGCAAGAAGTTCCTTGGAATCAGAAACTGACTAGTAACCGTTCGCGACTCGTCTAGGGTGAATACTGCCAAGGCTGTATGTTGCCCCAAAACAACGATATCAAAGGCTGTCAAACGTTGCCTGCTCGGCTCAACATCCAGTGCTACTACCGTACAGCCACTCAGGTCTGTTAGCAGATTAGCAGCCTCTTGCAGAATATCCTCCAATTTGAAGAATTCCTGATCAAAGGCTTTGACAATCTCATAAACCTCATTTTCAGCCAATCGGTCAAAATCCAGTGAGTGTTTCACATAGTACTGAAAACCAGCAACACTTGGCATCCGACCACTTGAAGTATGGGCCTTCTCAAGCAAACCTTGCTTTTCTAAAGCCGCCATATCATTACGAATGGTTGCACTGCTAGAGTTAATAGACTCTTGCAAGGCTTTGGATCCGACAGGTTCGTGCGTTTTGGTAAAGATGTCAATAATCAGATTCAGAATATCCTGCTGACGCTCTGTAACCATCTCATCACTCCTCTCTGTCTGATCAATTAGCACTCGATACACCCAAGTGCTAACTTATGATTCTATTATACACCCTTAAAAGAGAATGTCAAGACAAAAACTCAAAAAATTAGCACTCTTTTGCCAAGAGTGCTAAAAATCAGTCTAAAGACCTAGAAACTTTACTATCCACCTACTTGATATTTCCTTTTTAATCTGAAATAACCATAGATTAGATAAGAAATCAGTAAAGCATACAAAACAAAAATAATGAAGAAAGATATAGAAAGATCTTCTCTAAACAAACTCATGCAAACAACAAGACCACCTAAGAAAGTAGTTGCACATAAACGAAGTCTATATTGTATAACTGCCCATCTGAGCCCCTTACTCATATAGACTTGATCCTCTGGAAGTAAATCAGAAGACGATTTACGAAGAATTGAACAAAAACCTGTTTCTATCAATTCCCAACCTCTATCTCTAAAATCTTGCAGTTCATGCTTATACTTTTTAAGAAATCTAGAATCATAGATACGGTAGATGACATCTTCCGGTTGACATTGGTCAAAATAGAAAAAACCAAAACAATTCCTACCATATTTCCAACCTTTCAAATGCATCTCATGTAAATATTCTTCTTCCTTGTCCAAATTAAGAATAGTGAAAATTCGAAATTCTACTCTGCTAACCATTGTATTACCCCAAAATTAGAAAACATGCCTGGTGTTATTTATTAGATAATTCTTTCCACTTTTGACTCAATCTCCACAAAACATAAGAAATCTGAATCGCATTAATTATCAATAAAACAAAATCTATTAAGACAATCAAAAACATGTCCCAACTGAAAGAACTATCTCCACTGACAAACTTTGAGAAAACCGGTAGTAGAGCCGAAAAGATAAGCAAAAAGATAAGCAAAATAGGAATCATCCGAATTATTAAAATCCGTTTAACCATAGCTAACTTCCCAGCAGCGTCATTATAGATTTCAAATTCTGCATTCGATTCAATTTCAGAATGTGCTTTTCTAAAATAGGAAAAACTATTAAAGTCTGTAATATGCTCCCAGTCACAGTCTTTAAATAGTTGTAAATAAGAGGCTCTCTCTGATTTTTCCATTGGGTAAAAATCCAACTGATAAGATACTTGCTCAGGCTGACATTTTTCAAAGGTATACTTAACTGCAAACAATAAGATAGAATAGCTTACTTTCCTAAGTTTCCAGCCCTCAGCATGCATTTCTCTAAAGTATAGAGCCTCCCTCTCATAATCCGCAATTGTAAAAATTCGATAAACAATTTTCTTTTCCATCATCCTTCCTCCCGACTATTTCTGTAGAGGCGTTCAATACGCTTCAATTCAATCTCCAAAACTTTGCGTCCCAAGTCTGTTATCTGATAGATTTTCCGTTTTTCCTCTTCGCGGACAAAGGAAATCAAACCATCCTTTTCCATTTTTGACAAGGTTCCATACATGGTTCCAGGACTAATCAAGACTTGTGAATCTGTCATCTCCTTGACCTTTTGCGTAATACTATAACCATGACGTTCCTTTTGCAGACAGAACAATATATAAAAACCCGTTTCCGTCATCGGAAGATAAACTCGACGAATCTTATCCGTTAATTCCATTTATAACCACCTCCTATTCAGTTCGATATATCGCACTTCGTTATAAAAAATATATCACACCTCGATATAAAACGCAAGAAAAAAGATCGCCCTCAGGCAATCTTTCTTCTATATTAGTAAAGATCTAAATAGTTATCAATTTCCCATTGTGAAACGAAGGTTGCATAACTTGCCCATTCGATTCGTTTGGCTTCAAGGAAACTAGTATAGATATGTTCTCCGAGAGCCGCTCTGACAACCTCATCTTCTGTCAAAGCTTTCAAAGCGTTGTGAAGGGTTGATGGAAGGTCTGTAATACCAGCTTCCTTGCGCTCTTCTGCTGTCATGATGTAGATATTTTCTTCGATAGGAGCTGGTGCTTCGATTTTATTTTCAATACCATGCAAACCAACTTCCAAAAGAACTGCCATAGCGATATATGGGTTTGCCATTGGGTCCACTGAACGCAACTCAAGACGAGTTCCCATACCACGTGAAGCAGGCACGCGCACAAGTGGCGAACGGTTACGACCAGCCCAAGCAATGTAAACAGGGGCTTCATAACCTGGGACCAAACGTTTGTATGAGTTAACCGTTGGATTCATGATAGCAGTATAGTTGTAGGCATGCTTAATCAAACCACCGAGGAAATGGTAGGCAGTTTCTGACAACTGCATTCCTTTTGGATCATTTGGATCAAAGAAGGCATTGTTTCCTTCTGCATCAAACAAGGACATATTACAGTGCATACCTGATCCAGCAATACCAAATTTTGGTTTGGCCATAAAGGTTGCGTAAAGACCATGTTTGCGAGCAATTGTTTTAACAACAAGTTTAAAGATTTGAATCTTATCACAAGCACGGAGAACTTCATCGTACTTGAAGTCAATCTCATGCTGTCCAACCGCAACCTCGTGGTGACTCGCTTCTACTTCAAATCCCATTTTGGTCAAGACATTCACAATCTCACGACGTGTATTGTCCGCAAGGTCAGTAGGCGCCAAATCAAAGTAGCCACCTTTGTCATTCACTTCAAGTGTTGGGTCTCCATTTTCATCAAGTTTAAATAGGAAGAATTCTGGTTCTGGTCCAAGGTTGAAGGACTTGAATCCCACTTCTTCCATGTGACGAAGAGCACGTTTCAAATTGCCACGAGGGTCTCCTGCAAATGGTTCACCTTCTGTTGTATAGACATCACAGATCAAACCTGCAACACTTCCATTTTCATCTCCCCAAGGGAAGACTGTCCATGTATCCAAGTCTGGGTACAAGTACATATCCGACTCATTGATACGTACAAAACCTTCGATAGAAGATCCATCAAACATAGCCTTGTTTGACAAGACTTTATCTAACTGTTCATCTGTAGCAGGAATTTCGACGTTTTTCATGGTTCCCAAAATATCCGAGAACATGAGACGGATAAAGGTAACATTTTTTTCCTTGACTTCACGACGAATATCTGCAGCTGTGATTGGCATGAGTTTTCTCCTTAATGTATGACTACTTGCGGTTGCCTAACCGCGACCAAAAGGTGACCGTACTGAAGCAAAGCGACCCTGTTGGAGGAGTTCATTATGAAGTGCACGACGCACCTCAGTCTGACTCACCGCTTTCTTGGATTTCGCTTCACGTTCAGCATATTTTTTCTTAATGGCAGCGATATTATAACCTTCAGAGATATAATCTTTGATTTCAAGCAGACGATCCATGTCATTCAAGGAATACATGCGACGGTTCCCTTCGTTTCGATCAGGCTTAATCAACTCTTGATCTTCATAATAACGAATCTGACGCGCCGATAGATCGGTCAACTTCATAACACTGCCGATAGGAAAAACAGCCATATTTCGGCGAAATTCTTTTTCCTTCATTTACAATTTCCTTCTTTCTATCTATTATAGTCTAAAAAAAGACAAACGTCAATTGATAATGTTATAAAATGTAACATTATTTTTCTTTTTTTTCTAAAAAGAGACGAATGCGATCAATATCGTAATTTACGAGAATTGCGACAAAAACTCCCATGAAAGTTTCTGACACGCGCGCAAACACGTACAAAATCGTCTCCCCACTCGGAATCGATAGGGTAATGATTAACATAGCTGCTACACCACCAATAACACCTGCTTTGTTATTCATGGCTACATTTGTCATAATGGTTAACATGGTGCAGATTGGAACAACTACCAAGGTCACCCAAAAGGCTTCGTGGAAAAAGGTATTTAATAAGAAGAAGACCAAGGCATAGAGGCCACCGATACTATTTCCTAGAATACGCGAAGTCCCAAAATGGACACTCTTATCAAAACTCTCCCTCAGACTAAAAACGGCTGTCAAAGCACCGATTTGAAGACCTTTCCAGCCAAAAAAGCCAAAAATCAAGAGAACTAGAAAAACAGCAATACCTGTTTTAAAGGTTCGCATACCAAGTTTGAACTGGGATTTATCGAATTTATATTTTTTAAAATAACTCATAATCTCAACTTTCTATTTCCATTTTATCATAAATTAGCTGATTTTATGATGAATAGTTAAGAGGAAGCGTTTTTATTTCAAGTAAAAGAAAAGAGGAACTGTCATCCCTCTCTTCTTTGATTTATTTATAAAATCTTATTTTTCTGTCAAAGCTGCAAGTCCTGGAAGAACTTTACCTTCAAGAAGTTCCATTGATGCTCCACCACCGCGTCACAAATACCTACACTAACACAAAAAGGTGGCTATGTCACCTTTTTGTTAACGTTTCAGTTTTGTTCCTTTTTCTACAAAATCAGGATTTTGTAGAGACTAACGGGCTGAAATTATTTTTCTGTAAGTGCAGCCAAACCTGGCAATACTTTACCTTCGAGAAGTTCCATTGAAGCACCTCCGCCCGTACTAATCCATGAGAATTTGTCTGCGCGACCAAGGTTGATCGCTGCGGCAGCTGAGTCACCACCACCGATGATTGATTTAACGCCTGGTTGTTTCACGATAGCGTCCATCACACCGATTGTACCAGCTTGGAAGTCTGGGTTTTCAAATACACCCATAGGTCCGTTCCATACAACTGTTTTGGCACCAGTCAAAGCTTCGTCAAATTTAGCGATAGATTTTGGACCGATATCAAGACCAAGGAAGCCTTCAGAAACTGCTTCACCTTCAGTATCACGCACTTCAGTGTAACCAGCAAATGCGTTAGCTTCTTTAGAATCAACTGGCAAAATCAATTTACCGTTTGCTTTTTCAAGAAGAGCTTTCGCAACATCCAATTTGTCTTCTTCTACAAGTGAGTTACCGATTTCGATACCTTGTGCTTTGTAGAATGTGTAAGTCATACCACCACCGATAAGAACTTTATCAGCTTTTTCAAGCAAGTTTTCGATAACACCGATCTTGTCTGAAACTTTTGAACCACCAAGGATAGCCACGAATGGACGTTCTGGAGCTTCAACTGCTTCTTGGATGTAGGCAATTTCGTTTTCAAGAAGGAAACCAGCAACTGCTTTTTCAACGTTTGCTGAGATACCAACGTTAGATGCATGTGCACGGTGAGCTGTACCGAATGCATCGTTTACGAAGATACCATCTCCAAGTGATGCCCAGTATTTACCAAGTTCAGGATCGTTTTTAGATTCTTTCTTGCCGTCAACATCTTCGTAACGAGTGTTTTCAACCAAGAGAACTTGTCCATCTTCAAGAGCGTTGATAGCTGCTTCCAATTCAGCACCACGAGTGACACCTGGAAGGAAAGCAACGTCTTGACCCAATTTAGCTGCCAAGTCAGCAGCTACAGGAGCAAGTGATTTACCAGCTTTGTCTGCTTCTTCTTTTACACGGCCAAGGTGAGAGAAGAGGATAGCACGTCCACCTTGTTCAAGGATGTACTTGATAGTTGGAAGAGCTGCAGTGATACGGTTGTCGTTGGTAATCACGCCATCTTTTACAGGTACGTTGAAGTCAACACGAACGAGAACTTTTTTCCCTTTCAATTCAACGTCTTTAACAGTCAATTTTGCCATTAGATATGACTCCTTCTTTTTTTATACGTGTTAATTATATCACAAAATCAGCAAAAGAGATAGAAAAACCCTAAACTTTTCCAGTTCTTTCTTGCAACGAAAACTAGCATTTCTGAAAATCAAAACTAGAAAAACCTTTCCAAATCACTAAGTAATACAAGAAAAACTAGTTAATCCATCTCATTCTTCCACTGATTTTTACTAGTTAAAACGAGGTTTGACTAATCTGCAGTCAAACCTTGTTTTTAGTTGTTATGAGGAAATGCAAGAATCCTAAATCGATTCGTTTTCTCTCTTCTTTCCAGCAAGTAGGCCATAGCCACTTATCACTCCGAGGAGTCCTAGTGCTACTAGACTAGCATCTCTTGTTACTCCAGTATTTGGAAGTTCTTTACCTACTTTTTCATTTGTCGGTGTTGCTAAAAGAGCTTGACCTGTTTTTTGAGAGTCTTGCTCTACTTTCGTTCCAACTTCAACAATTTCCGGAAGAGCTTCCTTGAGAACTTCTGTTGTACGAAGAGTACGATTGCCTTGGGCATCGACTTCTACAAAGCGACGAACTTGTCCTTTCACACCTGATTGAACTAGCTGGTGTTGTCCTTTAAGAAGGCTTGCACTTGGGCGTTCTTGACGTTCGAAAGCAACTGTATCCTCTTCAATTTCTAGTTTCGGAATTTCTAAAACTAGGTCTTTTACTCCCTCAGCTGGTTGATTGCTTGATAGAACTTTTGTACCTACTTCGGTAATCTCTGGAAGAGCTTCCTTGAGAACTTCTGTTGAACGAAGAGTGCGATTGCCTTGACTATCTACTTCAATCAAGCGACGAATTTGTCCCTCAACTCCTGCTTGGACAAGTTGACGTTGACCTTTAAGAAGGTTCGCATTTGGTCGCTCTTGACGATTGAAGGCCACTGTATCCTCTTCAACTTCTAGTTTCGGAGTTTCTAGAACCAGTTCTTTTACTCCCTCAGCCGGTTGGTTGCTTGAAAAGACTTTGGTTCCAACTTCTACGATTTCAGGGGTTGCTTCTTTCAAAACTTCTGTAGCGCGAAGCGTACGATTGCCTTGACTATCTACTTCTACTAGACGACGAATTTGCCCTTCTTCTCCTTTTTGGACAAGTTGACGTTGACCTTTACGAAGGTTCGCACTTGGTCGCTCTTGACGTTCATAGGCTGTTGTTTCAGTTTCAACAACTAGTTCAGGGAGGGCCTCAACTGTTGGGGCTACTTCACTTGGATCCATGCTACCAACATGATGACTTTCTTCTGCAGGAGCTAGTTTCTTATTCAGCTTTTCTTTCATGTCCGCAAAAGCTTGTGGAGTTGGCATCTCTGAAGCCAACAAAGTTTCTGCTTGTTCAATCAACTCAGCTTTAGGATCTTTTTCACGGATAGATTCGAGCAAGCCTTCCAATTCTTCTCTAGCAGTTTGATAACGTTGATTTCCATCCAAGTCCGCTCCAGCTTGTTTCAATTCATTCAAGGCTTTGTTGACTTCTTCTTGGCTAGCATTGTGGTTTTCTGCTACAACTTTCGCTGCATTGAGTTTCTCTACTAGTACAGCTTGTTTGTCCTCACTTGAGAAGGTATAGGCAAGGGTTGACTGACGGCCTTGGGCAGCAGTGATTTCTTGTTTAAGGTATTCATCATTAACTGCAGCCTTTGGAGAAACCAAGACATCAAACTCAGCTGTGTGCCCCTTGTAATGCAGCGTCAAGGTCTGGCGTCCAGTCTTCTGAGCATCGTATCCCGTGATTTCAACACCTTCATCAGTAAAGCTGTGAGTCTCTTCTGTCTCATCATCATAGAGAACACCAAAGCGACCTTCAGAGAGATCCAGTTGATCTCCTACTAGATAGTCTGTTTTTGGTTTCTTAGTAATATACAAGCCCGCTACTTCTTTTGGTTTTCCTTCATCCTGTCCTGTCACTTGGACTTTCAGATCACCTGACACTGGTAAACCAAGGTATTGCAGTGTTAGGTTTTGTTCCCCTTTTTGATGAGCGTCGTATCCAGATACCGTCACACCTGAGTGAGTAAGGTTAATCAGCTCGTCGACTTGTCCCCCTTCGTATTGAACACGGAGTGTTCCGCCTCTGAGGTCCAGTTTTTCTCCTTCTTTATAAACTGTCTTTTTAGGTCCTTTTTCAAGGCTAACTGCAGCAATTTTTCTCTCATCCTGTGGAATCGCTACAGCCAAGGTGTTACTGATTTCTTTGCCAGGAAGTTGGGTACGATAGTAGAGGAGTTTTGGTTGTTTGTCAAAGGCCAATGGAGCTGTTGCCAAGTCACCACCAGTTTCAGTCTTTAAGGTTGCAATTGGTGTTTGTGAATCAGCCTTGTCGTAAACGGTGATGGTTGCGCCTGCCGGAACATCAGAGAAGCCTAGTTGAACTTGGTGGTTTCCAAGTGAACGAGCAGCTACCTTAGCCATTGGAATATTTTGACTTTCAGTGTCCAAGGCTTCGTACATCTTCCAGTTGTAGATACGAATGGCCTTCCAAGGTGTTCCGTTATCAGATGTAATGACATGCAAACGCCAGTCTTGGGCAGTAATTGGTTTGTCAAGAGTGATATCCGTAACGTGCGCTTTATTACCACGGACTTCCTTAGCTAGTTTCCACTCGCCATCTGTATCCTTGTAGTAAAGATCAAAATCCTTGGTGTTCATCAGACCATCGTTAACAGACTCACCACCAGCTCCCGCATGATCCATCACCCATCTGACAACACGACGTGGTTGAGTCAAACGAATATCGACACTACCGCTCAATTGTCCTGAAGACCACTTGTCTGAAAGACTGGTAATGGTACCGTTCAACATACCTTCAAGACCTTCTCCACCTTCGGTATTCGGGAAAGTGCTACCGATAACCGTTGCCCCTGGAACAATATTTTCAGCCAAAGGTCTTGGGAGAGTCGTATCCTGAACAGTCATGCCCCAGTTAAAGGATGTCGTCGCAGCTTCTGAACGAAGGCCATTTTTACCAACTGCAACGACTTTCAATTCTTGCGTCGTACCAGTCGCATTAGCAGAGCGGCTAACTTTTGGCAAGTAGATGGTTGAAGCAGATGAACCTGTCAACAAACGCCAGTTATCCCCATCTTTTTCGTAGACTTCATAGAAATCCGCATCTTGATTACCCGAAAATTGAACCACTGCTTCAGCTTCTTGGGCATTCTTAAGAGATTGTTTCACCACAGAGAGACCTGTAGGCGCTTGTGGTGCTTGGTGATTGTCTGAAATTGTTAATTGACCTAGGTTAAACTGATAATCTTTTACAACTCCTTCATGCTCGAAGAAGAGTTTGACTGCATAGATGGTTTTACCTGCTAGTGAGCTGAGAGCAAATTCTTCATTTGTCCAGTTGTCAGAAAGGGTTAGCTCTTTCCATGCATCTGCATCATCGAATTTGTAGTCTGGAGTTGTAGAGAAGGCCATATAAACTTTCGAGCCTTTTCCTCCCTTGTGGGCAACACGAAGTTTGGTTTTCTCAGTTACTTCTAACTTAGTAGAATAAAGTCTCACATCCTGATCCGTCTTACCAGCTACATCACCAGAGAATTTAAGGGAATTTCCGCCATTGTAGGCATCTGTAAAATCGTATTCTGCACGAAGTTTTTCCCCCGTCGAAGTCTGCCACCAGCGCCATGTTGGCAAGATACCTGAAACCGAACGGTAGTTCCACTCAGAATCCTTAGAAACTTTTCCGTCTACAAACCACTTTCTACCATGGCCTGTATTAAAGGAGGTAGTGAAGGTCCGGCCTACTGCTGGTGTGCGGTCTGCAACTAAATTAGCAATCCCATACCACTCTTTGTCCGCTGGTTTTTGAGCTGTCGGATCTCCTTGGTAACCTGTGAAGAAGATATCTTCGTTTTTATGGTAATCTTCACCTGTTTTTCCTAGACTGGTAATTGTATCTGGTGCAAAGAGTCCAAGTGACAAACGTAACTTGCCTTTTTCATCTAAGAGGGCATCCCATTTAACTTTTGTCTTATAAGAACCACCTTGTTGCAATTCCAATCCTGCAAAGACATCATATTGACTACGTTCCAGCCATTTTGCCATTTCTACAGAGTGGTCATTCTTTTCCTTATTCCAGTTGAAATTGGCAAAGAATTGATCCGCAGGGACCTTGTCACCTTCTTTTTGCATGAACTGGTAGTTGTAATCACCTAGACCATCTTCGTGGTAACGACCATATTTATAGGTCATGGCATCGTACCAAGCATACTTGATTGGATGGTTGACTTTTGCCGCATATTCTTTTGTATAGAGCATGAATTGACGCATTTTTTCACCAAGTGGCGTTACTAAGTCACCCGTTGTTTCTTGGTTGATAAAATACCCATCAAAGCCATAGTACTTAGCAAGGTCGACAAGTTTTCGTGCAATAGGGAAGGTTCCATCCTCATCTTGTTTCAAAGCAGCAACAAATTTCTCTTGATCTGCAATACTATTAGACCAGTTGAAGAAGAGTGTACCATATACAGGAACTCCGTTACGATGTCCTGCATCAATGACATCTGGAGTTGGAACGAGACCTTCCCAGAAGACCATTGAATCCAAGTATTGCCAGTAGTCAAAGGCGTAGGCCTTGAATTCTTCTCCACCAACAGAAGCGTGGTCTTTAGCCTTTGAGTTGGTATTTGCTAGCGCCTGAACCTTGGCTCTTCTACTTGCTTTTTCGTTCACCAACTGGCCTCTATGGCGCTTAGCAAGTTCAACAGAAGAACGATTGATGGGATCATCCTCACGCGCACCCGGTTCCCATTTCAACAAATCCTCCCAAGAGTTAAATTTGATTTCCTTTGGTTTTAATGTTTTTTCTGTATTTTTAGGGACATCTGGCTGGACTTCTTTTTCAGTCTTATTAGTTTCTGCTGCTGGCTTAGACTCATCCCCTTGGCTAGTTGCTTCAGACTTTGATTCTATTTCCTTGTCAGACTTAGGTTTTGCTTCTGCAGATGGTGTTTCTGTAGCCACCTCACTTGCTTTTTCCTCTGGTTTAGCTGCGCTAGCTGCCTCTGCGATTTCAGTAGTTGCAGCTTCATTGCTTGCTGGCGAAGCAGTTTCAGATGCTGTCGCTACTCCTTCTGCCTTTTCTGGCTTATTTTCTCTAGCATGTTCTCCTTCATGCTGCTTGTCAACTTCATTAGTTGGATGCTCACTCTCTCCTGAAACAAGCTCTGTATTGGCTCCGCTATTTTCAGGAACTGCAGTTTCTTCAGCCAAGGCTGGACCAGCAAATAAAACAGCACCAATCATCAGCGAGCAGGCTCCTACTGATAACTTACGAATACTGTAACGACAACATCTTTCAAAAAATGGATTCTTCATTTTCTCCTCCTAAAAGATTGATTTTGTTGTGCAAAAGAAAGCGCTTAACTTTCTTTATAAATTTTTTATCCCAATCACAGGGACCAAGATAATTCCTCCCTCATTTTAAAATATTTCTTTTAAATGTCAATATATAAAAGGAAATACCTATATCTAGGTTAGAAATTGGTAAAATTAATATAATCAAGGTCCATTCTAACGAATTTTCTTTCTAAAATCTTAGCTTAACACTTGTTAGATTTACTTTTATCCTTTAAAATAGAATAGGAGAAATTCCGTTATTATTTTTCGGAGGAAAAAGAAATGTCCATTAATTGGCAGGAAATTTTATTTCACTTTTTAGGTGGTCTGGGACTATTCTTATATAGTATCAAGACCATGGGAGACGGTTTGCAACAAGCTGCTGGAGATCGCCTTCGTTTTTACATTGACAAGTACACTAGCAATCCCTTTTTAGGTGTTCTAGTCGGAATTGTCGTGACTGCCCTGATTCAGTCAAGTACAGGAGTTACAGTCATCACGGTTGGACTGGTCAGCGCTAGCCTTCTAACTCTTAGACAGGCTATCGGAATTATCATGGGAGCCAACATCGGAACCACCGTTACTTCCTTTATCATCGGTTTCAAGCTTGGTGAGTATGCTTTACCCTTGATTTTCCTTGGAACCATGTTCCTATTTTTTACAAAAAACAGAACCGCAAACAATATCGGGCGCATCCTGTTTGGTGTAGGGGGAATCTTCTACGCCCTCAACCTCATCAGTGCCGGTATGAGTCCTCTTAAAGATTTACCACAATTCAAGGAATACATGGTAACCTTGGGACAAAATCCTGTGTTGGGAGTTTTTGCCGGTGCAGTGATTACCGTTCTCATCCAAGCTTCTTCTGCGACAATCGGGATTTTGCAAGGTCTCTATGCAGGCGGATTCCTGGACCTTAAAGGTTCTCTACCGGTTCTCTTCGGGGATAATATCGGGACAACCCTAACAGTTATCATCGCGGCAGCTGGAGCCAATATCTCTGCGAAACGCGTTGCTGCAACCCACGTTACCTTTAACGTTTTAGGGACTATCCTTTGCTTAATCTTATTAGGCCCATTTACGTCTATGATTGAGTACTTCCAGGCACTCCTTCACCTCTCACCTGAGATGACCATCGCCTTCTCTCACGGTGCCTTTAACGTAAGTAACACCATTGTACAATTTCCATTCATCGGAGCCTTGGCCTACTTTGTAACTAAACTCATCCCTGGTGAAGATGAAGTTGTCAAGTACGAGCCACTCTATCTTGATGAGCATTTGATTAAACAAGCTCCATCAATCGCTCTCGGAAATGCAAAGAAAGAACTACTTCACTTGGGAAATTATGCTTCTAAAGCCTTTGACCTTTCATACAACTACATTATTGACCTTAATGAAAAGGTTGCTGAAAAAGGACACAAGACAGAGGAAGCCATCAATACCATTGATGAAAAATTAACTCGTTACCTGATTACTCTTTCAAGCGAGGCTCTTAGCCAGAAAGAAAGTGAAGTGCTCACCAACATCCTGGACTCATCCCGTGATTTGGAACGGATTGGGGACCACGCAGAAGCCCTAATCAATCTGACCGACTATCTTCAACGTAAAAATGTTGAGTTTTCTGAAGCTGCTTTGCAAGAACTAGCTGATATCTATCAAAAAACCACTGACTTTATCAAGGATGCCCTTGATAGCGTGGAAAACAATGATATTGAAAAAGCTCAAAGTCTGATTGAACGCCATAAAGAAATCAACAATATGGAACGTGTTCTCAGAAAGACCCACATCAAACGCCTCAACAAGGGCGAGTGTTCAACACAAGCTGGGGTCAACTTTATCGACATCATTTCCCACTATACTCGTGTATCTGACCACGCTATGAATCTAGCTGAAAAAGTCATCGCTGAACAAATCTAAGAACCAAGAAGCTATCCTAAATAGGATGGCTTTTTTCTTTTCCTAATCTAGAATTGCTTTTCTAACATATAGAAAAATGCTTTGATTCACAATGGAATCAAAGCATTTTAAAGAGCTCCCCATACATAATCGCAGAAGCCGCAGTTCCTCTGTACTTTGCTTCTTCTCTTTTGATAAAGCGAGCTAAGTTGAGCAACTCAGGTGCCGGATGTTTGGGATTTAGGAGCAATTCACGATTGACCAGACCTGAGAGACGAACTGCCAGCAATTGCTCATTTGTAGTAGGCAGTTTTTTAGCAGTCTCTAGGAGAGCAGCAACTAAATCTTCACTCAAATCATGTCGAGCATGATTGTAAAGATCTTTTACAAGGCTTTCTAGGTTTGGTTCTACCATCCCTACCACCTCCTTAAGTTTAATAATTTTTAATCAAATCAACTGTTGAACGATCCAATTTTTTCACCAAGGCTTGCAAGAAAGCTTGAGCTTCTAGGAAGTCATCCATAGCGTAGAGGGTTTGATGAGAATGGATATAACGAGCGCAAACACCGATTGTTGTAGATGGGACACCACCATTTTTCAAATGAGCTGCGCCAGCGTCTGTTCCGCCTTTACCACAGTAGTATTGGTACTTGATTCCAGCTTCTTCAGCCGTTGTCAAAAGGAAATCCTTCATACCTGGGAGAAGCAAGTGACCTGGGTCGTAGAAACGAATCAAGGTTCCATCTCCAATCTTGCCTTGACCGCCATAAACATCACCTGCTGGGGAGCAATCAACTGCTAGGAAGACTTCTGGATCAAACTTGGTTGTAGATGTATGAGCACCACGAAGACCAACTTCTTCTTGGACGTTAGAGCCAAGATAGAGTTCATTGCCAAGTTTTTGACCTGACAGGGCTTCTGCCAACTCACTCACCATGAGCACACCGTAGCGGTTGTCCCAAGCTTTTGAGATGATATTTTTTTCATTGGCTGTCAAGATTGCAGAACTATCTGGTACGATGGTGTCGCCAGGACGGATGCCAAAGCTTTCTGCCTCAGCCTTATCCGCAAAACCGCCATCAAAGACGATATCTGCAATAGCAGGCATGGTTGGTCCGCCCTTACCACGAGTCAAATGTGGCGGAACAGAACCCGAAATCACAGGAATTTTACGACCGTCACGAGTCAGGAGTTTGAAACGTTGGCTGCTGACTACCATGGGGTTCCAGCCACCAATTTCAACCACACGGAAGGTACCATCTGGCTTAATCTCGCTGACCATAAAACCAACTTCATCCATATGAGAAGCGACCAAGACACGTGGCGCATCCGCAGCTTCTGAATGTTTAATTCCGAAAATACCACCCAAGCCATCTGTCACCACTTCATCCACGTGCGGTGTCAACTTTTCACGAAGATAAGCACGGACAGGTGCTTCATGACCTGAGATCGCAGCAAGTTCTGTTACTTCTTTGATTTTTGAAAATAATGTTGTCATTTCAGTTCCTTCTTTCTTTCATCCATTTTACCACTTTTTATAGGAGAAGGATAGTGGGAAGGTGGATTTCTAAATTAGTATCTTAATCTTACTGTATCTTAGAAAAAGATTGTATTTTCTTGCATGTGAGGTGAAATCTAAGAACTATTCCAAGACCAACCAAACTATTAATTCCCAAACACAAAACAATTCAATGCTATATTTGTTCAGTTTTTCATGAAATTTGCAGAAAATAGTTGACTTTGCCTTCTTCTTTCTTTAAAATAGTACAAAACTAGGAAAAGGAAAAAATCATGACCAAAACAATTCTTGTTACAGGTGGGGCTGGCTACATTGGCTCCCATACCGTTAAAGCTCTTTTAAATGCCGGCTATCAGGTACATGTTCTAGATAATCTCTCTACAGGAAATCGAGCGGCTGTGGATAGTCGTGCTAGCTTTAAGCAACTAGATGTTTATGATTCTAGTGCCCTAAAAGCTTACTTAGAAGAAAATAAGATTGATGCTGTTCTCCATTGTGCGGGTGAGATTGTTGTGAGCGAAAGTATTGAAAATCCAAGCAAATACTTCACTGCCAATGTTGCTGGTATGAACCAAGTTCTCAAAGTCTTGTCTGAAGTTGGTATTCAAAAAATCATGTTCTCTTCGACTGCTTCCCTCTATGGTAATAACTGTATTGACAAGCCAGCAACTGAAGATACCCTGCTCGACCCTGTCAACCCTTATGCTGAGACAAAACTGATGGGTGAACGAATGATTTACTGGATGGCCAATCGCTACGATTGGAAATATGTTATTTTCCGTTACTTTAATGTAGCTGGGGCTGAAATGGATGCTTCAAACGGTCTACGTGTGAAAAATCCAACTCACATCATTCCCAATATCAACAAGACCGCATTGGGACAAAATGATAGCCTAAAAATATTTGGAGATGACTACGATACACGTGATGGTTCATGTATTCGGGATTACATTCATGTCTTGGACCTTGCACAGGCTCATGTTAAAGGAATGAACTACCTATTTCAAGAAAACAGTTCTTCTCAAATCTTTAACTTAGGAACTGAAAAAGGCTATACCGTCAAAGAAATCTTTAAAACTGCTGAAGAATTACTGAATCAAAAAATACCCCACGAAATTGTTGCTCGCCGTGCTGGTGACCCAGCCAGCGTCCTAGCAGATGCATCAAAAGCTAAAAAATATCTTGATTGGAAGGCTAGCTACTCCCTCGAAGATATTATTTTATCAGATTATCGTTGGCGTGTTAAAGAAGGCAAAAACATTTTAGAATAAATAGCAGAAACATCAATAATAAATAAAAACACAGATAGATGGCACTTGATAAATACCAAGTATCATCTATCTGTGTTTTATACATTAGAATCCAATTTATACTCTTCAAAAATCTCTTCAAACCACGTCAACATCGCCTTACCGTATAGATGTTACTGACTTCGTCAGTTCTATCTGCAACCTCAAAATAGTATTTTGAGCTGACTTCGTCAGTTTCATCTACAACCTCAAAACAGTGTTTTGAGCAGCCTGCGACTAGTTTCCTAGTTTGTTCTTTGATTTTCATTGAGTATTATTTTAAATTTCTCTTTAAAGAAAAGTGGTCTGGGACGGGGTCCTTACCTGTTTTCGACCAGGGATGGCAACGTAAAATCCGAGACAAGCCCATCAAGACACCCTTGAAGCCATGTTTTTCAATAGCCTGAATCATGTAATTTGAACAAGTCGGCTCAAAGCGACAAGAGGGTGGAAAGGCTGGTGAGATAAAACGTTGGTAAAAGCGCACAGGCGCTATTAAAATTCGTTTCATTATTTCTTGCTTACAGCCATGGTGTGTAGTTGGCTGATTTCTTTTTTATTCAGACGACGGGATTCTCCTGGACGGAGACCTGTCAAGTCTAGATGTCCAAAACGGGTCCGTGACAACTTATCTACTTGAAGACCAACAGCTTCAAACATTTTTTTAACCTGATGGTTACGCCCTTCATGGATGGTCAACTGCACTACTGAGCGATTTTTAACTGGATCCACTTTGAGAATCTCATAGACAGCTGGCTTGGTTTTCTTGCCATCAATCTCAAGGCCGCGGGTCAAGGGGCGGAGATTGTCCTTATTGGCCACACCTTTAACACGCGCAACATAAACCTTGTCAATCTCATTACGAGGGTGAATCATCTCGTCTGTAAAGTCCCCATCATTGGTCAAAATCAAAACGCCTGATGTATCCCAGTCCAAACGTCCAACTGGGTAAATGCGTTCTTTTACATTTGGCAAGAGATCGACAACCGTCTTACGACCCTTGTCATCTGTCACACTGGAAATCACACCGCGTGGTTTATTAAGCAGATAGTAGACCTTTTCTTCGTTGTAGATTGGTTGACCTTCTACTTCGACCTTGTCGCCTGACTTGATGGTCGTTGCGAGTTCACGTACCACCTGGCCGTTGACCGTCACCAAGCCTTGCTTGATCAACTCTTCTGCTTTTCTCCTACTGGCCACACCTGCGTGGGCAATATATTTATTGATTCTCATCTTCTTCTATCCTTTCACCAAATAATTGGCTTTCTTGGGCTTGAATCTCAAGCTCATCAATCACTGGTAATTCTTCCAAATGGTTTATTCCCATGTAATCTAGGAAATAATCTGTAGTCACATAGAGATTGGGGCGTCCCAACACTTCTTTTTTCCCGTCTTCTTTAATCAAGTCAAAAGCCTGCAACTTTGCCAAGGCCCCACTCGAATTGACCCCACGAATAGCATCAATTTCTATCCGTGTGATGGGTTGCTTGTAGGCAACGATGGACAAGGTCTCAAGGGCAGCCCGAGACAAGCTCTGGTTAATAGGCGCCTTGGAATATTCCTTCAAAACCTCTGAAAACTGAGGCTTGGTCACCAATCTATAAGCCCCACCTGTCTCAATCAGAGCCAAACTGGAATCAGTGTCTTTTTCATACTTCTGGACTAATTTTTCTAAACTCTGTTGGATACCTGTCGGTGGTAGAGAGAGGAGTTCAGCTAACTGGCGGACCCGAATCCCATCTTCACCCGCTACAAACAAGAGCGCTTCTATTTTTGCTAAAGTACTCATCTTTCCTCTCTATCAAGTCTAGCTTTGTGCCACTTGACTTTCTTCCTTCTTTTCCATGAGATAGATATCTCCGAAACTCTCCTCTTGCACGAGAATCAGATCCTGGGTTTTGATTAACTCTAGGGTTGCCAAAAAGAGGGTAATAACCTCTTGGACATTCTGGGCTTCCTTGAACAAATCCTGCAAGCGCAACTGATCTCGTCCAGTCAAGGACTCTTTCACGATGACCATCATGTCCTCAATCTTATACTCATCCCGCAGGATAGTTGTATGATTCTGAGCAAACTCCTCTTTTTTCTTGGCTAGGATATTTGAAAAAGCCAAAAAGAGGTCAATGGTCGTCTTGTCATGCACAAGCTCCGCATCTTCGTAAATCAACTCAGTCGGCGCTTTGGAATAGTACTGGGCCCGTTCTTGGTGCTTGGCTTCCAAGTGCTCCCCCAAGAGTTTGAACTTGCGGTATTCTTCGATTTGGGAGAGAAGATCCTGCTCCAGATCATCCTCCAAGTCTGTCATTTCTGCTACCTTTGGAAGAAGCTTACGGCTCTTGATCAGCATCAGCTGACTGGCCATGACCATGTACTCACCCGTCACCTCCAGACGCATGGCCTGCAGGGTTGAGACATAGGCTAAGTACTGTTCGATGACTTCCGTAATGGGCACATCGTAGATATCCATCTGGTACTTGGAAACCAGGTGCAAAAGCAAGTCCAGAGGCCCTTCAAAATCTTTTAATTTAATATCCATTATCTATATTTTTCTAAGGTCAGGACTGTTTTTAATCCTAATTTTTTTGCAATTTCGTACAAATCGACCTTGTTTTCAATTTGTCGTAGAATGAACTGTTCCCGCAAGGCTTGGGCGGATAAGGTTGGGAAACCTTTCTCCTTGACAAAGGACTCCAACTGACGGAAGGCCCACTGACGAGAATAAGCTTTCCCTCCCCTTTCAAACAGATAGGTCTGCCCCATCAAGGGTTCCAGCTCTGAAAGCAAGGTTGTAGGAATGGTGACAATCCTCTGTTGGGAAGCCTTGTTAATTCGCAACACCTGAAAATCCAGATTGATATCTGCAACCTTTAGAGCTAAAATCTCACTTGGCAAGAGCCCTATTTCCAAGATAAGAAGCGCTAGTAAACGTCCCTCTGGATAGTCGCTGTCCTGCCAAAAAGAATCTAGGTCTAGAATCTCTGGCTTTTCAATCTTCTTTTCAGCCTGTTTGGCTAATTCCAAACGATAAAAGCTGTCCACCTCTCCTTTTTGATAGAGAAAGTAGAGAAATTGGTTACAGGCCGAAATCTTTCGCTTCTGGGCACTAATTTTTAGATTGGCTAGCTGGGCTTGGTAAATCTTGAGACTGGTCTCCGAAATCCGCTCGCCTATCAAATCTAAAAATTGCTCCAAATCATACTTATAGGACTGCTTGGAATTGGCTGACAGCCCCTGCTTTTCCTCTAAAAAGGCTGAAATCCTATCTCTCATTTGCATCGAATCTCATATTCCTTACTAAAGTCATGCAAGAGAGCATTGACAGCCTTGAGGATAGATTTGCGCGTGATAATCCCTTGGAAAATCCCCTCTGCATCCACAACCGGCAAGAAGGACTCATCTACCAGCTTGTGCAAGACCTCCGTAATGGTAAAATCAGGCAAGACGACCGCTACGTCCCTTTTGGTCATATGAACGATATCCGTATCCGCCATGATTTCTGGACTCAAGTCATGCTCCATCTGATAAGCCATAATATCTCTGAGCCCAATCGTCCCAACAAACTGTTTTTCATCTGTCACAACAGGAACACGGGTATAGGTCATCTGACTGAGCAAGAGGGTCGCATGATCCGCATTATGGGTATCAATCAACACAGCCAGATTTTCAGCAGGGGTCAAAAAAGTTTCCTCTTGCCCCAGCAAGAAAGTCTCAAACTCCTTGGCAATCATCTGCTAAACTCCTTGGACAAGCCTGGATACACCTCGTGGTTTCGTGTCAAAAAGTCGACTTTGAAGTAACTATCATCAATCTCCACACGAGCATAGAGACATTCTCTGATGGTCCCACGTGGTTGACTGATGGAACCAGGATTTAGAAAGAGGGTCTTGCCTTCCATCCAAGCACTTGGCACATGCAAGTGACCATAGAGGCAGATATCGGCCTCTTCTTCCTGAGCCCAGTAGTCCAACTTTTGAAAGTTGAAATTGATGTCAAACAAGTGACCATGAGTTTGGATAATCTTGGTCGAACCAAGCTCAGTCACCAAACGTTCTGGGTAGCCTGCATAGAAGTCCATATTCCCTTTAACAACACGGATGCCTTCCCAAAGGGGAGAATCAGGACGCAGTTCAGAATCGCCGTTATGAAAAACGGCGTCAACTTTGCCCACATAGCGATCACGGATTTCTTCCACAATCAAGCTATCGCCATGGGAATCGCTCATTACAATGATGGTTTGCTTTGCCATGATGGAAATACCTCCAAAAGTTTCTTAACGGCTAAGGCACGGTGAGATTGACTATTTTTTTCTTCAAGGGTTAATTCAGCTGAGGACTTGCCTGTCTCTCCTACAAGGAAGAGAGGGTCATAGCCGAAGCCATTTTCACCCTTAGGTTCAAAGTTAATGTAGCCTGGCCAGTCTGCTTCAACAACCAAGCTTTCCTTGTTTGGACTGGCTACGACTAGGGTTGTATGGAATTGAGCCGAGCGGTCCTTGAGTTCAAAGACCATGGCCAATTCGTGCAAGAGTTTAGCATTGTTTTCACGGTCAGTTGCTCCCACACCTGCAAAACGAGCTGACCAGACGCCTGGCAAGCCACCAAGGACATCAACTTTCAGTCCAGAATCATCTGCCAAAACCATCTTGCCCGTTAATTGAGAAATAGTTTCTGCCTTAAGGCGGGCATTTTCTTCGAAGGTCATGCCTGTTTCTGCTACTTCAGGTAGGTCAGGATAGTCATTGAGATTTTCCACATCGTAGCCTAGCTTGTCAAAGATAGCTCGAAATTCCTTGGTCTTGCCCTCGTTACGAGTCGCAATCAACAAGGTTTCTCTAACCTTGTTTGTCTCAAAGAAATCATGAACATTGACCCCTTCTTTGGGCAATTCCACATACAAGAGTTGGCCATTTTCAACCAAAAGCAAAGCTCCCTGACGTTGGATGACTTCTAGATTGCGACCTGCTTCTTGGTTTAGTATATCTACCACAAAAGACAATAAACGGTATCGAGAACCATAGCGTAAAACAGTAACCGAAATCGGGAAACCTCGTTCCTCGTCTCGAAAGATTTTGGCCAATCCAACCAGAGGGAAATCCAAGTCTTCATCAGTCAACGTCCGGACGCCACCAAAAATACTATAGGACCCGACATACCAGTCCTGGTCATCCTTGTATTCATAAATTTTATTTGTCATAATTCTACATGCTCCACATGAATTTCTTTTTCCAGCCATTCTTCACCAATTTGTGCAAAGCTTTGGCTGCTGGCTGTTGTGTAAAAACGGTGATGGAGTGGTCCAGCATCGCGACCACGATTGATTTCAAAATAATTAAGTAAGACTGAGATGTCCCGTACGCACTCTGCTCCACTATCGATGAGTTGAACCTTTGGCCCCATGACATTTTGAATAATGGGTCTGAGAAGTGGATAATGGGTACAGCCCAAAATCAGGCTATCCACCTTTCCTACCAAGGGGCGCAGGGTTTCATAGACCACTTTCTTAGTGACACTGGTTGACAGAGCACCTGACTCGACCAAAGGAGCAAACTTGGGACAGGCCAAACTCTCCACCTGTAAGTCCGGATCCAGATCGTTGATTTTCTGACGATAGATGTCAGATTGGACCGTCATGGGCGTTCCAATCACTCCGATTTTCCCACCTTGGCTGGACTTGATGGCTGCCGAAGCTCCTGGCAAAATCACGCCTAGAACAGGAATATCTAGTTGAGCCTTGATTTCTTCCCAGACGACCGCAGTCGCAGTGTTACAAGCAATGACAATCATCTTGACATCCTTGGTCAAGAGAAAGTTGACCAGCTGCCAAGTATATTCACGAATTTGCTCAGCAGGACGGGGACCATAAGGCGCCCGCGCCGAATCTCCAATATAGACGATTTCTTCATGGGGAAGCTGGCGCATAAGCTCACGCACAACGGTCAAGCCCCCAACACCCGAATCCAAAAAACCAATTGGTCGATTATCCATACAGTCTTCTTTCTAGTCTTTTTTCTGATTGATAGTTCATTATGATTACTCGTCTTTAAGAACTGAAGAACAACCTCATCAACAACTATCTCTCTTAATCATAATCAAATATCAATAGAATGCAAGGAAAAAGTCTCATCCCTAAACCATAGCCAACATAGTGAGAAGTCTGGAACTTTCATCCCAGACTTTTCCTTATTTATTTTTTCTTTTTATTGTTAGCAAGGGCTGCCTTTTGTTGGCGGATGATTTGGTGGTAAACTTGTTGTACCTTGGCTTCGCTTGGTTTTTGACCATTTGCACTCAAAAGAGTACGAACTGCTTCAGCATTCAAACGTGGGTTGTCAGCGAATTCTTTTTCAATTTGCTTACGAACCAAGTACATCCCTCCAAGAGCTCCTCCTAGAAAAGCTAGCACAATCAATACAATTGCTAAAAGTAAATCCATCATTTTTCTCCTGTTTCTTTTTGAGTCTCTTTCATTATACCATAAACTAGCCACCCTGACTAGTTTGTTTTACGCTTTCAGAGATGAGTAAGCTTTAATTAAAGTTGGCTTATTGTTCTAGTCAAAACTAGAAAGAATATAAAAAATACACTCTCTTACCATTCGTTTCCTCCACTTTTTTAATACAAAACAATATCAAATATATATCCTTCTCTAATCCTCTTGACAACACTTCATTAGCTGGTAAAATTAGATTAACAACACAATATAGAAACAAAAGTTCGCCTCATTAAAAATGAAAGCGCTTTTAATTAATAAAGGAGGTTTCTATGGAAAAAATTTGGAGGGAGAAATCCTGTCGCTACAGTATTCGAAAGCTAACAGTCGGCACAGCCTCTGTTTTGCTTGGAGCGGTTTTTCTAGCTAGTCATACCGTCTCTGCTGATACTATTGAAGTACAGCAAAACGAGCCTGCATTAGAGAAAACTACAGTTAAGACAGACACTATAACAAAAGCAAGTGAATCAACTGAGCATACACAGCCAAACGTGCCAATTGATCATACAAAACCAGTTCTAGCTAATAATAGTTCTTCTGAAAGTAAACCCGCTAATGCTGATGTTACTTCTGCTACAACTAACCAAGCCAGTACTGAAGCTATTGTAAAACCTAATGAAAATAAGGAAACCGAAAAACAAGAACCACCTGTGACAGAACAAAGCAACTATCAGCTAAACTATGATCGACCAACAGCACCTTCCTATGATGGCTGGGAAAAACAAGCACTCCCAGTTGGGAATGGTGAAATGGGTGCTAAGGTTTTTGGTCTCATTGGCGAGGAGAGAATCCAATACAACGAAAAAACTCTTTGGTCAGGTGGACCGCGTCCCGACAGTACCGACTATAATGGAGGAAACTATCAGGAACGGTATAAAATTTTAGCAGAAATTCGTAAGGCTCTTGAAGACGGAGATCGCCAAAAAGCCAAACGATTAGCTGAACAAAATCTAGTTGGACCAAACAACGCCCAGTATGGACGTTATCTAGCCTTTGGTGATATCTTCATGGTCTTCAATAACCAGAAAAAGGGGCTGGATACAGTTACAGACTATCACCGTGGTTTGGATATCACAGAAGCCACTACTACAACTTCTTACACCCAAGATGGAACGACCTTTAAAAGAGAAACCTTCTCAAGTTACCCTGATGATGTCACCGTGACCCACTTGACCCAAAAAGGGGACAAAAAACTTGATTTTACAGTTTGGAATAGCTTAACAGAAGATTTACTTGCTAACGGAGACTACTCAGCGGAATATTCTAACTACAAGAGTGGCCATGTTACGACAGACCCAAATGGTATCCTACTAAAAGGTACAGTCAAAGATAATGGCCTCCAGTTCGCATCCTATCTAGGAATTAAAACGGACGGAAAAGTTACTGTTCATGAGGATAGTTTAACGGTCACAGGGGCCAGCTACGCTACGCTTTTACTCAGTGCCAAGACTAACTTTGCTCAGAATCCAAAAACAAACTATCGCAAAGACATTGACCTCGAAAAAACAGTTAAAGGCATTGTAGAAGCAGCTAGGGGCAAAGACTACGAGACACTTAAAAAGAACCATATCAAAGACTATCAAAGCCTCTTTAACCGCGTCAAACTAAACCTAGGTGGAAGCAATACTGCTCAAACGACAAAAGAGGCCCTTCAGACCTATAACCCTAGCAAAGGGCAAAAACTGGAAGAACTCTTCTTCCAATACGGACGTTATTTATTGATTAGTTCATCTCGTGATCGGACAGATGCCCTTCCTGCCAACCTACAAGGAGTCTGGAATGCCGTAGACAATCCACCTTGGAACGCTGACTACCACCTCAATGTCAATTTGCAAATGAACTATTGGCCAGCCTACATGAGCAATCTAGCTGAAACAGCCAAGCCAATGATCAATTACATTGACGATATGCGTTACTATGGCCGTATCGCTGCTAAGGAATATGCCGGTATCGAATCCAAAGATGGACAAGAAAATGGCTGGCTGGTTCATACCCAGGCGACACCATTTGGCTGGACTACTCCTGGTTGGAATTACTATTGGGGTTGGTCGCCAGCAGCTAATGCCTGGATGATGCAGAACGTCTATGACTACTATAAATTCACCAAGGATGAGACTTATCTCAAAGAAAAGATCTATCCAATGCTCAAGGAAACTGCTAAGTTCTGGAACTCCTTCTTGCACTATGACCAGGCCAGTGACCGTTGGGTATCTTCTCCATCCTATTCACCTGAACACGGTACTATTACCATTGGAAATACCTTTGACCAATCACTAGTCTGGCAGCTATTCCATGACTACATGGAAGTTGCCAACCATCTGAATGTCGACAAAGACCTAGTTACAGAGGTCAAGGCTAAATTTGACAAACTAAAACCACTTCACATTAACAAAGACGGACGCATCAAGGAATGGTACGAAGAAGACAGTCCACAATTCACTAATGAAGGTATTGAAAATAACCACCGCCACGTTTCCCATCTGGTAGGTCTCTTCCCAGGTACGCTCTTTAGCAAGGACCAGGCTGAATACTTAGAAGCTGCGCGTGCAACTTTGAACCATCGCGGAGATGGTGGTACTGGTTGGTCTAAGGCCAATAAAATCAACCTCTGGGCTCGTCTCTTAGACGGTAACCGTGCCCATCGCTTGCTCGCTGAACAGCTCAAATATTCAACCCTAGAAAACCTTTGGGACACGCACGCACCTTTCCAAATCGATGGAAACTTTGGAGCAACCAGTGGGATTGCAGAAATGCTTCTCCAATCACACACTGGCTACATTGCACCATTGCCAGCCCTTCCAGATGCTTGGAAAGACGGTCAGGTTTCTGGTCTGGTTGCTCGCGGTAACTTTGAAGTCAGCATGAAGTGGAAAGATAAAAACCTGCAAAGCTTGTCCTTCCTTTCAAATGTCGGTGGAGACCTAGTTGTAGATTATCCAAATATCGAAGCCAGTCAGGTTAAGGTTAATGGCAAATCTGTCAAAGCAACTGTTCTTAAAGATGGCCGCATCCAACTGGCAACACAAAAAGGTGATGTCATTACCTTTGAACATTTCCCTGGTCGTGTAACCAGTCTGACAGCAGTTAGACAAAATGGCGTCACTGCCGAACTTACCTTCAACCAAGTAGAAGGCGCTACCCACTATGTTATCCAAAGACACGTGAAAGACGAATCCGGCCAAACCTCTGCAAGCAGAGAATTTGTGACCAATCAAACCCATTTTATCGACCGTTCACTCGACCCTCAACTCGCCTACACTTATACTGTTAAGGCTATGCTGGGTAATGTTTCTACACAGGTATCCGAAAAGGCCAATGTCGAAACCTATAACCAATTGATGGATGACCGTGATAGCCGAATCCAATACGGTTCTGCATTTGGAAACTGGGCAGACTCAGAATTATTTGGAGGAACAGAGAAGTTTGCCGACCTTTCACTAGGTAACTATACAGATAAAGATGCGACAGCAACCATTCCTTTCAATGGTGTTGGCATTGAAATCTATGGTCTCAAATCATCTCAATTGGGAATCGCTGAAGTCAAAATCGATGGTAAATCAGTCGGTGAACTGGACTTCTATACTGCAGGTGCAACTGAAAAAGGTAGCCTTATCGGTCGCTTCACAGGATTGTCAGATGGTGCTCATGTGATGACTATCACTGTAAAACAAGAGCATAAACACCGTGGCAGTGAGCGCTCCAAAATTTCCTTAGACTACTTTAAAGTTTTACCGGGACAAGGAACAACCATTGAAAAAATGGATGACCGCGACCCTCGCATTCAATACGGATCTCAATTCAAAGATTGGAGCGATACTGAATTATATAAGAGCACAGAAAAATATGCGGACATCAATAACGCCGACCCAAGTACTGCTTCAGAAGCTCAAGCAACCATTCCATTTACTGGAACAGGTATTCGAATTTACGGACTCAAAACATCCGCTCTCGGAAAAGCTCTCGTGACACTAGATGGCAAAGAAATGCCAAGTCTAGACTTCTACACAGCTGGAGCTACCCAAAAGGCAACCTTAATTGGAGAATTTACTAATCTGACCGATGGTAATCATATTTTGACATTGAAAGTTGATCCAAATTCACCAGCAGGTCGCAAGAAAATTTCTCTAGATTCATTTGATATCATCAAAGCCCCTGCTGTTGGTATAGATAGTCCAAGTATCGCACCACTTAAGGAAGGGGATAAAAACATCTCTTTAACTCTTCCAGCTGGAGATTGGGAAGCCATCGCTGTGACCTTCCCAGGCATCAAAGATCCACTCGTTTTACGCAGGATAGACGATAATCATCTAGTTACGACTGGAGATCAGACTGTCTTATCAATTCAAGATAATCAGGTACAAATCCCTATCCCTGACGAAACCAATCGAAAAATTGGAAATGCGATAGAAGCTTATTCTATCCAGGGAAATACAACAAGCAGTCCTGTAGTAGCTGTCTTTACCAAAAAGGATGAGAAGAAGGTTGAGAATCAGCAACCAACTACAAGCAAGGGAGATGACCCTGCTCCTATTGTAGAAATTCCTGAATACACTAAGCCTATCGGTACAGCCGGACAGGAACAACCGCCTGTAGTAAATATTCCGGAGTATACTAAACCTATAGGTACAGCCGGACAGGAACAACCGCCTGTAGTAAACATTCCTGAGTACACTAAACCTATAGGTACAGCTGGACAAGAACAGCCACCTACCGTTTCTATTCCTGAGTACACTGAGCCTATCGGAACGGCTGGACAGGAACAACCGCCTACTGTTTCTATCCCTGAATACACTAAACCTATCGGAACGGCTGGACAGGAACAACCGCCTGTAGTAAATATTCCTGAGTACACTCAACCTATCAGCACAGCAGGACTAGAACAACCGCCTACTGTTTCTATTCCTGAGTACACTCAACCTGTCGGGACAGCGGGACAAGAACAAGCTCCTACTGTTTCTGTTCCTGAATATAAACTTCGTGTCTTAAAGGATGAAAAGACTAAAGTTGAAATTATTGGAGGAGCGACTGACTTAGAGGGAATTTCTCACATTTCTAGCAGACGTGTATTAGCTCAAGAACTATTTGGTAAGACCTATGATGCTTACGATCTTCACCTTAAAAATTCAACAGACCAGAGTTTGCAACCAAAAGGAGCTGTCTTGGTCCGCTTGCCTATTTCCTCAGCTGTCGAAAATGTCTACTACCTAACTCCATCAAAAGAGTTACAGGCACTCGATTTTACTATTCGCGAGGGAATGGCAGAATTTATGACTAGTCATTTCAGCACCTATGCAGTCGTTTATCAAGCTAATGGAGCATCAACTACTGCAAATCAAAAACCAAGTGAAACAGATATCGAACCATTAGCCAATAGCTCTGAGCAAGTTTCATCTAGTCCAGGATTTGCTCAATCGGCCAATTATTCTCCTAAAGAACAACTTCCAGCTACTGGTGAAACGTCTAGTCCACTACTATTCTTGTCAGGATTGAGTCTAGTCCTAACAGCAACTTTTCTACTTAAGAGTAAGAAGGATGAGTCCAACTAACTTTTAAGCACACAAAAACCAGGATGAAGATAAACTTCATCCTGGTTTTTGATTAAAATCAAACATGTTTATCTTAGATGCTAAAAAGGAAACATCAGAACATCCGATTCATCTGTCTAATTCTGCCTATTCTTATCCGAATGCGTTAGCTCTCCGTATATTATCCTCAATCCCTTTTGTCTCGAATCCCTACCATGATATCTGTATACAAAACATCATTTATCTTGCTTGAAATATAAAACACGGGCGTAGATTCTTCTAAGTCATTGTCAAGCAATAATTTGGTTAGCAGGTATATCCCCTTATCAAAGTCAACAGCTTCCTCTCCAGTCACTCTTACTCCTGCCATTCGAGGAACCAAAAAATAACTGTTATAGGCTGTCCCTTCCATTATCTCTTCTTTTCCTAGATAATCCTCATGAACGGGAAGATAGACTGTGATGTTGTATGTTCCATCTTCCAATTCTCCGATATGAGGGCATGAGTAAAATGGGTTGCTTTTAGGTGTATATCCTGCCGCTACAGCTGTTTGAATCATATCTTGAAAGGCTACTGCAATCTCATCACCGACAATATTATAGTTCACACTCAAGACATTACTCATCATTAAGGATTGATTCATACCATATGTAATTTCTGCCATTTTACTTCTCCACTGGGATAATCAAATCTACAAACAAATCATCATAAACAGGAATCAAGACTAGGTATAACTTATCTTGCAACTCCCAACCATGATCACGAATATAAGCTTTCATCTCCTCAATTGTTTCATCCAAGCTACCATCAAATAGAACCCGCTTGCTAATTCCTTCTATATCTAGAGATGCCTGATAATCCAGTTGACTTGTTGGCTCTGCTTCAGATATAACTGGAATATAGACTCCCACATCTTGCTTTTCTTCGTTAAATTGAGTTGGAGTCATCTCAAAAATGGTTGGACCATCCTTATAAATACCATCAGTATAGGGAAGGAGTTCTGTATGAACAAATAACTCCAATAGTTCGTCCGCTTGAATCTGGACCTGATCTGTCATCAAATGGCTCATATGTAGTTGTATTTCTTTAATCATCTTTAGTTACCTTTCTACTAAATCTATCTCTGTCAAATTCTCTGTTGGAAATCAGATCTGGGTTTACTTTTATATGCTGGATTGAAGTCTCTTCCTCAACATCATTACGGTGTTGGTAGGCATAGATAATTATAAACCACGTTTGGTATAAAGCAGGTCCAAAAAACATGAATAATAAAGACATCCCCCATCCCCAAAAATATTCATATCCAATTATCGCTAAAAAAACACAAATAAAAGATAAAATCATAGGAGGACCAAATACAAAATTATAGAAATTTTTGGCGGCCTTTTCTGGTAAAATTTCTTCAGAGTCTAAGTCAACCATCAAACTCATAACAATATTCATAATAATGGAAAAGATTAGAGGAAGGAAAATTTTTAAACCAAGAAAACTATGGTCGCCACTCATAGCGCTAAAGCCAATAATGGCATAAATATGACCAGTCAGATACATGAGATAGGTTCCAAAACTAGTTAAAATTCCTCGTCTAAGGTCCAGTAAAAATACCAGATTTAAAATCCAAACAACAATCCCTGCAATAAGAAGCCCTTGATATAAGTCCTCATTTTTTAGAACCTCTAACCCTCCTGCAAAAAACATAAAAAATGCTATAGGATATATAATAAAAATCCCATTTAATACCCCCCACAGAGGAACTGGTCCGTGAACACTCCTTCTTTGAAGTTCAAACGTTTTTTTAATTCGTTCCAGTATCATTTAAACCATCCTCTCATACCTTTTAAAACTTTACTTTTTAAACCTATCTCTGTCAAATTCTCTGTTTGAAATCATATCTGGGTTTACTTTTATATGTTTCATTGAAGTCTCTTCCTCAACATCATTACGGTGTTGGTAGGCATAGATAATTATAAACCACGTTTGGTATAAAGCAGGTCCAAAAAACATGAATAATAAAGACATCCCCCATCCCAAAAAATATTCATATCCAATTATCCCTAAAAAAATAAAGCAAAGAGATAAAATTACAGGAGGTCCAAATAAAAAATTATAGAAATTTTTGGCGGCCTTTTCTGATAAAATTTCTTCAGAGTCTAAGTCAACCATCAAACTCATAACAATATTCATAATAATGGAAAAGATTAGAGGAAGGAAAATTTTTAAACCAAGAAAACTATGGTCGCCACTAATAGCGCTAAAGCCAATAATGGCATAAATATGACCAGTCAGATACATGAGATAGGTTCCAAAACTAGTTAAAATTCCTCGTCTAAGATCCAGTAAAAATACCAGATTTAAAATCCAAACAACAATCCCTGCAATAAGCAATGTTTGATACAAAGAGGGATTGTTGAGAACCTCTAATCCTCCTGCAAGAAAAAACAAAAATGCCAAAGGATATAAAATAAAAATCCCATTTAATACCCCCCACAGAGGAACTGGTCCCTTTATTCTACTTCTTTGAAATTCAAATGTTTTTTTAATTCGTTTCAGTATCATTTAAACCATCCTCTCATACCCTTTTAAAACTTTACTTTTTAAATCTATCTCTGTCAAATTCTCTGTTGGAAATCATATCTGGGTTTACTTTTATATGCTTGATTGAAGTCTCTTCCTCAACATCATGACGGTGTTGGTAGGCATAGATAATTATAAACCAGGTAGCATAAAACAAATGTCCAAAGGTCATCGAAAGCAAGGATACACCCCATCCCCAAAAATATTCATATCCAATCATCGCTAAAAATATACAGACACACGATATAATAAGCGGAGGAGCGAATACAAAGTTGAGCATAACTTTGCTGGCTTTCTGCGAGATAACTTCTTCAGAGTCTAAATTGACCAAACAGCTCATGACGGCTATTACAATAATGGATTGGATAAGAGGGAGGGATAGCTTTAGACCAATAAAATTATGGTCCCCACTCATAGCACCAAAACCAATAATGATATAAATATGACCAGTCAGATACATGAGATAGGTCCCAAAACTGGTTAATATCCCTCGCTTAAGATCCAAAAGAAAAACTAGATTTAATACCCAAACAATAATTCCTGTAATAATCAAGCCTTGATACAAAGAGGGATTGTTGAGCACCTCTAATCCTCCTGCCATAAACATAAAAAAGGCTATAGGATATAAAATAAAAATCCCATTTAATACCCCCCAAAGAGGAACCGGTCCCTTTATTCTACTTCTTTGAAATTCAAATGTTTTTTTAATTCGTTCCAGTATCATTTAAACCTTCCTCTCATGCTTTTTATCAGGCTATTAGTACCTTAAAACTTTATACATTTGACCTATGTCTTAATGGATAAAGTATATACCCCCACGAAAGAAATAGAAAAGGTGAAAATAGCAATTGTAATCCAAATAATAACCAAGAAGCAGCAGGGTTTCCTATTAAAATAAGTAAGATAACTGAAATTACAATAATAGCTCCTGAGATACCAAAAATTACACTAATAACTTTTTCTTTCAGCACTTGCTGACCATCAACACCACCTAATAATAGCATAAGAAGAAAAATTATTATTGGATATAAAAGTATTACAAATAACTGAAATAAAAGGAATTGTTCTCCTCCACCTAGTCCTATTACAGCAAAGGGAGCAGTTATATATGTAACAACACCCATAATATAGGTAATTAGTCCCGTTGCAAAATTACTTTGTAACTTTGACATTAAAATAATTACAAAAGAAAGTAACTCTAAAACTACTGCTATGATATTTATAGAACTGAAAACATATTGATTTACTAAACTATTTGCTGTCATAAAAAACATGAACATTATCAAAGGAAATATAACAAATATTTGGGTTAATGTCCCCCACATCGGAACAGGTCCCTTAGCATTATTTAATATATCTATCAGTGTTCTATGAAATCGTTTCTTCATTTAAACCATCCTCTCATGCCTTTTATCAGCCTATTGGCGCCTTTTTTAAGATTCCTTTTAATGCTGCATCAATATAAAATTAATAAGTAAATAACCTACTATTCACGTCTATCTCTCCAATTCTTTATGATAGTATAAATATAATGTATTAGTAATCCTACTAAAAATGCGAATAAAGGGCGTAATGATACCAAGCTTACACCCACAACAAGGAAGGCTGATAAAAAATAGATGATAAACGCCTCTAACTTAGAAGGTCTTCTCTTCTCTGGAAGCATATCTAAATGTTCCTTCGTTATAGCTGAGCGATCATCGAATTGATAAAAGAAACGATATCTTGCAGATAAAGAATCAATATCTAAAAAGTCATACCCCCTAATATAATCAATTACGTAAAACATCAGTAAATTGTCAATTTCGTCAATATTTTCAGTATAGAGAGAAAAGTTTCTCTTTCCAGCAATTGCAATATTACTTTCAGCATAAACGGCAATCGGAATGCCATCTTTTGTGACAGGTAAAATATCTCCTTTACTACCTGAACCTACACACTTCATCTCATAGTTATTTAAATTAAATTGAAAAACTCCATGCCAGTATGCTTGTTCCCATAAATGTTCAAATCTTTCTTCTTCAGAATAAATCAAATCCTTATTTAACCCTCTTGCGACTATTCTTTTTCTTTTAGAAATATATTCTGATTCTTTCAAGACAAGAATTTCTACATCTTTTGCATATAGACGGTAACCTTCCTCTTCTTGAACGATTTCAATTCTTTCAGTCCAATGTTCATCATCAGGTAATTTTGACTGAAGGATAAATCCTTCTGAGTTTCCACGCAATTGTAATTGTATTTCCATATTTTACCACCCTATTGATAAGCCCAATCCAAACGGATAGCCATGACCAACATAATCCACGTAATGTCCGTTTGCCAAATCAACTCGACGACCTGAAATGACTACAAAAAAGTCCATCTGTTCGCTTTCAAATGACTCAACCAAATCCTTAGGAAGAAGCTCACGATCAAGTTCGACCACAGTACCTAAAGGATAGATACGACTTAAACAGAGATCCACATAGGAAGCATACTGGATAAAAAGCGAACGAGGTAGGATAACTTCTTCTTGAAGACGCCGAATCCGCACTAGTTCTTTTTCATAGAAAAATTCCAACGGCGCCCCTATCATTGGATGATAATGATAACTAGGTTCGTCATTCATAAAAGCTATATAACACGCCCGAAAAACATCCGGATGTCCTGATAAGGTCATCGCTACCGCTGTCAATACTTCCTGCTCCTTTTCAGATAGGTTACATCAGTGACCATTCTACTTAATCTTTATTATAACATTTTCTCATCATATAGAAAGAGTCTGAGACAAAATAGTTCTCGACTACAAAAAAGCTAGAGATTTCCAATTGTAGAACTCTAGCTTTTTAATTTTGAGTCGTTCTCTTATTGTATTTTAGGAGGTTATTGGCCATAAGTACCAATCCCATGTCAATTCTCACTTGACGCTTCCCTCTCAGATTACATCTCTTGTAACCCAAACAAGCCTTTATCTGCCCAAAGACAGGTTCCACATCAATCTTGCGTTGAGCGAAAATCTGTCTACCTTGGGGAGATAAAAGCGCCTGACATTCTTTCGTTTTTAAGTGCTGATAGCGTTCGTTCATATACAGTCCCTTTTGAGGAGCTGATTCAGGTTCGTCTGCGTAGTAAACCTTGATTTCCTGTTGAAAGTCCGTCTGTGTTTTCTGATGTTTGGTATGGTGAAAACGATAGCACCAGCCATCAGGATGTGTGTAGCTATCCCCCTTGTCATTATAGTGCCAATTCGCTAAGTTTCTAGCTGACTGTTTATACCCTCTTTTCTGTTCCTTATCAAACATGGCATATTTAATCAGATGGTTTACCTTCTTTTCATCTAAACGAAGAAGGTTCTCTTCACTTCCATATCCAGCATCTGCGACAACTGTCTTTATGTCATGCGGATAGGTTTCAAGTAAGGGCAGAAGAGTCTTGGTATCTGTCGGATTTGAGAAGATATCATAGTGAAGAACAAATTGGTTTTCAGTAGCGATTTGAAGATTATAAGCAGCCTTGAGTTGGCCATTTTTCATATGATCTTCCTTCATCCGCATAAAAGTGGCGTCTGGATCGGTTTTGGAAAAGCTGTTGCGACCTTCAAATGTCTCCTGATAACTCTCATATTTTTCAGCACGTACTGAAAAATCATCCTTGACTTTACGCAAGACTTTCTTGAGTTTCCTACGTTGTGTTTTACGTTCGTCCTTTCCTTTAACGGGTGTCTCCTCAATGTCCTGGCTCAGTTTTTCCAATTCTTCTTCAAGGACTTGAGAGAATGCAAGCAACTGCTCTGAGGAGATAGGCTCTTGTGTATCCAGTTCGATAGCTTGATGGATAAGGGGAGTGATTTCTTCTTGAAAATAGACTTGTATCTGTTCTTGAAGTTTGGCGGAGAATTTCTCTGTCGCTTTCTTCCACACGAAACTATACTTGTTGGCATTGGCTTCAATCTTAGTCCCGTCAATAAACAAACAATCTAAGGTCACTAACTCTTCCATTTTTAAACGAAGATTGAGGTCGATGAAAAGATCACGAATGAGTTCTTCCATCCCTTCAGCGACACGAAAACGATTGATGGTGCGGTAGCTAACAACTAACTGTCCTGTTAGGTACTGCATAGCCAGATTTTCAACCATCATTTTTTCAATTTTTCGACCAGAGAAAATCCCTTGTGAATAGGCAAATAGAAGAGCAGATACAAGCATTTTAGGGTGATAAGACGGGCGACCAAAGGCATGATAGAAAGTATGGAAGTGACTATCCTCCAAGGTATTCACCACTTTTTCAATAGTAAAGACGAGATGATCTTGTGGCAAGAAAGAACTGATTTCTAGTGGTAAAGTTGTTTGATTTGTGTTATAGTGAATATGCATGGGATAGCCTTTCTAAATGGTTTATTAAGCAATTCTATTTTACCCAGACTATCGCAACCATGCAAAAAAGCAACGGCAAATCCGTTGCTTTTTTTGAGATAAGAGACTATTGTCCCAGGCTCTTTTAGTCTATCATGATATTAAATATTTCAGTTTTAAATTTTTTGAAATTTAGTACAATGAACTCTTCACTTTCTTGAATTTCTGTTGCAAGATTCCAACTAAATATACCCTGATGATAATAATGTTACTCAATCATTTTTTAGATTTTCTAAAAAAATCGGACATTAGACACATTCTATTACTTAACTCGTATTATACTTTGAGTAAGTATCTTATATCATTATTTTAGAAATTTTTATTCCTTTATATTATCTACTAGACTATCTGTATACGTTACTATTGTCCGTTTTCGTGTCATACAATCGAAACACTAGATTATTTTTTTACAGTAGGTATAAAATTGCTAGGGTCAAGAGACTTGCTAATAGCCCCACTCCCCAAAAGAAGAAGTCGACCTTCCACTCGCTCCAAGGACTTCCCTTACCAGACAATCCTCCAAGCTCAAAATGATGATGCACAGGCGTCATACGAAAAATACGTTTACCACCTGTCAGTTTGAAATAACTGACTTGCATCATAACCGAAGTTGTTTCAAAGACATAAACAATTCCGATAATCAAGAGAGTCCATTCTTGGTGGAGGGCCATAGAGATAGCTGCCAGCATTCCACCTAGGGCCAAACTTCCCACATCCCCCATAAAGACTTTAGCAGGCTTATGGTTAAAGACGAAGAAACCAAGCAAACCACCAATCATGGCAAGAATCACTAGAAGGATATCCATCTGACCTTGCACATAGGCAATAACTCCATAGGCAGACAAGCTAATCACAACGGAAATACTCGCTAGACCGTCAATACCATCTGTCAAGTTGACTGCGTTTGAAAAACCGACTAGCCAGAAAAGAGCGAAGATAATATAGAAAATCCCTAAATGCACTTGGTAGCCAAAGACAGAGAGCATATCGCCCCCACGCTCATAAAAAAGGTAGAAAATGACTCCACCTAGCAGCTGAAGAGCCAATTTCTGTTTGGGATTAAGGCCCTCATTGATTTTACGGAAGACCTTGAGGAAGTCATCTAAAAAACCAACCAAACCATACAAGACCAAAATAAACAAAACCATACCAACATTATTGGTCAATTGTTTTGAAAAAAGAGCGACGAGGAAACTCACCACAACTGCAGTAATGAGGAAAACAAGCCCCCCCATTGTAGGAGTCCCAGCTTTTGCCTGGTGCTGTTTGACATCCTCATGCATCTGCTGGCCTGTAATTTGCGCCTTTCTATAAAATTGGATAAAGGCCGGAATTCCTACTAAAGTTAGTAAAAAGGTCGCAATTCCAGCACTGATGGAAATAAACATATTAGTCTCCTAAAGTTAATTTAATATTTTTAATGTTCTTTATAGAGGTATTAGCACGAACATCTTGTTGCTGAACGACAGAACCTGAACCTTCAAATTCCAATTCAATATCCAACCATTTAGCAAATGTCTCAGCAGTCTCTTTTTTCCAGCCATACATGTCTGGAATTTCTTCTACCTTATCAGATAAAAGGAGAACTTGTTGGTTTGGTGCAAGATCTTTTCCTTCTTCTACAGAAGACTCTTTAATTTTTGTTCCCGTACCAACAACGATTGGCTGAACAATGTTTCGGCGTAAGGTTTCCGCCAAATCACCAGGTGAAATGTCCTTGATACTAGGCATTGCATACGAAGATTCTGTCGTCACTTGATCTAAATTCTTAGCAGGAGATTGAAGATTGAGAGATTCTTTCATAGCTGAAGCTCGTTCTAAAATAGGATTGGCAAACTCTCCCAACTGGGCAGCTGAATAATGCTCAGGCTGTTGAACCGTTACATACAAGATAAAATCAGGATTTTCAGCAGGATTCATAGTCACAACTGAGAAAATATAATTGGTAGAACCAACCAAGTATCCTCCATTTTTCTCATCAGCGATTTGAGCCGTACCGGATTTAACTGCTACATTTTGTCCAGGAACTGTTATAATTGGCTTTCCTGTGTAATGATTATACATAGTTCCATATATAGGGTCCGTCCCAACTAATATCATGTTAGTACGAGTCAAGCTTGCTGCCTCTTTGGAAACAGGATTTCCTACTATTTCTTTTTGTGACTTACGTACAGACTGATTGTTAGTATCATAAATAGCACTTATAAATTTTGGCTCCAGCATAACTCCATCATTAGCAATAGCTGTAAAGGCACGAAGCATTTGTGTTTGTGTCACTGAAATTCCTTGCCCAAATGAGCTTTGAGCAATACTAACAATATTATCAGCTGGAAGTTGACCAGCGTATTCATCTGTCAAGCCAAAGCGAGTTGGAACCCCAAATTTAAAGCGTTTTAGATAATCCAACCAAGTAGCATCTCCCATTTTTTGTTCAAGTAGACTCATTCCAACATTACTGGAGTGAGCGAAACCTTGTAAGAAAGTCATCATACTACCAGTAGTCAAACCTTCATTAACATCCCAATCTCGAGTCGTCGCATCCGCCATTTTAAATTCACTGCTATTGAAGTATTCTCCACTTGGGAAGGTATTATTATCAATAGAAGAAGCTAACGTCATAACCTTCATGCCTGATCCTGGTTCATAGTTACTTTGATAAAGAATGTCACGCCAAACAAAGTCCTCAGTGATTCCTTCTTTAGTATCTGCATTAAAGGTAGGTCGTTGGGTGGTAGCGAGAATTTCACCGGTCTTTGCACTGACCAAGGTCGCGGTCATATACTTACCTTTTACTTTTTCTAGAAAGGCATCCATCTGAGTTTCCATGAAAGATTGTAGCGGACTAGACAATGTTGTATAAACATCCTTGCCATCCACAGTTTGTTGCGATACCAGTTCTGTACCTGGTACGATATTTCCTACACGGTCTTTTTCATAGGTAATAATACCGTCTGTCCCAGCAAGAATGGTATTTAAAGAACTCTCCAAACCAGAAGTCCCTAACAAACTCTTACTACCATCCTCATTTTCATGAAGTTGGGCTAAGCCAATAAAGCTAGAAGCAAATTGTCCATTTGGATAGCTTCTGTTAGGGCTAGTTGTAAAGTCAATCCCTTCCACACTAGCATCTTTCAAATCTTTTTTAATAGCCATCATATTGGCATATGTAATCCCATTTCCTTTTGCACCAAAGGAAACCTGGGTCAGATTTGGTTGAGCCAGTTGCTCTTTCACATAAGCTTCATCCATGTCTAAATACTTATGGAAGACTTCAGCTACCTTATTAAACTGCGAATCCTCTACATAAAGAATTTTTCCAGTTGCTGACTTGTATTTTTTATCAATAACAGCATAGACGTTATAGGAAGTCGCATCTTCAGCAATAGGCACTCCATTTCGGTCATAGATAGTCCCACGTTTGGCAGGAACTGTTCGGGTTGTTTGGTGAACCTTTTTAGCCTCTTTTACCAAGTCAGTACCAAATATATTACCTTTTGCGATAATATAAGCAAAATTGGCCAAAAAGAGGCCGAAAAGGGCAACAGCTAAAAAGCTGAGGTACTTGCCAACTATCCTACGGTTTTTTGCTGGAGACTTACGATTTTTTATCGCAAATCGGGTTATTTTTTCTGTCCATTTCATATCTTACTCCGCTGTTCGGATATTTTCATTATTCAATTTCAAATCTTTTTTATCTGCAATCTCTTTCAAGCGCTCGGCACGAATCAATTCATTCACTTCCTGCTTGGCATCGTCCAACTCTGTCTTCTTCTCCTCTATCTGCGCATTGATTTTTGTTAAATCACTTTGCACTTGCAAGAGCCGTGTCTGCATAAAGATAATGCTTACTGCTAAAACGAGAGCCGTAAAAGCGATGGAAAGATAAAAAGCCTTCTCCACACGTGAGAATTTTTTTATACGATTCTGCAAGAATTGACTGGTTGTTTCTTTCTTATCTACCATTTTTTCCTCTTACTTGTGAATTTTTCTGGCCACGCGCAACTTGGCTGAGTGCGAGCGGTTATTGGCTTCTAATTCTTCTGCACTTGGCAAGATTGGCTTACGGGACACCAATTCCATCTTGGGCTTAAGATCATCTGGGATGAAAGGCAAACCTTTTGGAACTTCCACTGTTGAAGCTTCCTTGAACAATTGCTTGGTCAAGCGGTCTTCCAAGGAATGGAAAGTAATCACTGAGATTCTACCATCTAGAGCCAACATCTCCATAGCCTGCTGGATAGACTCATCTGCCGCTCCCAGTTCATCATTGACTTCAATCCGAATAGCCTGGAAAATCTGCTTGGCAGGATGGCCCTTCTTCTTGAGTTCCTTGGCAGGTTTAGCCGACTTGATAATCTCTGCCAACTCAGTCGTTGTCTCAATTGGCTTCACTTCACGTGCTTGTTCAATCTTACGCGCGATTTGTTTAGAGAATTTGTCCTCACCATACTTGAAGAAAATACGAACCAAGTCATGATAGTCATAGTGGTTCACCACTTCATAAGCTGTCAGACTAGCATCCTGATTCATGCGCATGTCCAGTGGTGCATCCTTCTTATAAGAAAAACCACGCTCACGCTGGTCCAGCTGAGGACTAGACACTCCCAAGTCATAACAAATTCCATCAATTTCCTGAACACCGGCTTCGTGCAAACGTGCCTGTAAATGACGGAAGTTATCCTTGATAAAGGTCACCATTCCCTTTTCAATGTAAGGTGCCAAGCGTTTTTGCGCATTATCAATAGCATTTTGATCTTGGTCAAAGGCATAGAGATGGCCCTTTTCACTTAATTTACTTAATAAATATTCGCTATGGCCTGCTCCACCCAAGGTCGCATCAACGTAAACACCGTCAGGTTTCACATCAAGCATATCAATTGTTTCGTGGAGTAAGACCGTTACATGATGAAATTCTTTTGTCATATCTTATCTATTTTACCACAAATCTGACTAGCTTGCACTAGTCAGACAAATATGGCAAAAACAAGTAAGATTTCTTTAAGAAATATGTCAAATATGCTTGACATCCACTCCATAGAAGAATATAATATGGTCAAATATATACGACACAAATCAGAAAGGAGAAAAGATGAATCGTGTGAAAGAATTTCGCAAGGAACTGGGCATTTCCCAGCTCGAACTCGCCAAGGATATCGGTGTCTCGAGACAAACCATCAATATGATTGAAAACGACAAGTACAATCCAACCCTGGAACTCTGTCTCAATCTCGCCCGTAGCCTCCAAACTGACCTCAACAGTCTCTTTTGGGAGGATAATTTTTAAAAAAGGAGCCAACTCATGAAAAAAGAAACCTTCACTGAAAAACTGATCAAACGCACATACGGTATCTCTGGTCCCCTTGACGAATACAAACGGCGTGAGGCCGATCGTATTGGGAACCAAGTCTTTATCATCCTCTTTTATCTGATGATTTTCGGAAATCTTATTCCACTCCTTCTGGCCTATAAATACCCTCAAGAAGTGGCTCTAATCTATCCTCCTCTGATTCTAGTGATTGCCCTCATCGCTGCTGGCTATGTCACCTACCAAATGAAAAAAACAGGGATTACAGCTATTGATCCAGATATGCTGAATGAGAAAGAAAGCAAGCAACTATACTACCCAGGTCTTAAAGCAGGTTTGTTCTTTGGTCTATGGATGTTTTTTATAACTCCTCTTCTCAGTATACTCATAGGTGAAGGTCAGGACTATTTTCATTCTCTCCTAACTATAAGAAATGGTGTATCAAGCATTCTCGGTTCTATCTTCTTCGGAGCGAGCATACAGTTCCTCATCTCCCGTCGCATTGCAAAAACTAAAAAAGAGCAAGATGAGGATTAGGAGGTGCCCTATGAAATCACTAGTAACTTTACTTACCTATCATCTTTTGTTTGCTTCTCTACTCACCTTCATCATCGTTTCAGGGAACTTGCCAATCTACGATATAGTCCTCCTTCCAGTCTTTGTTCCAGCACTCAACAAAGGATTGACTTATCTAAAGATAGATTCCCAAAAAACGCGCATACTCAACCTAGCACTATGCTTTATGATTCTATCCTTTCTATCCTTACCACAGCTGACGCTCATTTCAAGCAATTGGAAATATTATATACTGCTAACTATCGCCATCCTTTCTTCTATTACTTATCTTTATTATCTCTATCAATTCGTAAAAGAAACAAAATAACATCGTTCATTTAGGAGAAATCACCCATGAAAAAAGAAGACTTAACAACTCGCTTACTTCGAAATTTCTTTCACATCCAAGGCCCTTTTGATGAATGCCGTCAAGAGGTTATCTACAAGGCTTGCGCCCGTTCCATGATCCAAATCTTTTACTCTTCCTTCATTCTCTTCCTATTCTATATTTTGTTCGGAAGCTTTATAGAAATTGTTCGAAATGTTATGCCCTACATCTATTTTGGACTCATTTTGTTCATGAGTATAAAAGCTCAAAAAGCCGTCCAAGAGCTTCATCTTGAAAAGGATGACAAATCAGAAATCATTCTCAAAACCTACAGCAAAGCTCAAATCAAATTCCGAAGCTGGATTGTGTTTATCGGTATTCAGATTGGCTTCTTTACCTTACTCATCTTTCATAAAGTCTTCGTTCAACAGATGTCCCTTTCAGATTTTGGAAAGTTGCTCATGCAATTCAATAAAAGTATTCCTTTCCTGATGTATAGCCTGATTATCGGAAGCATTTTTGGAACCCTGACCTACGGATTTCTATCACTACAGGAGGAGAAAACTCCTAAAAATACCAAACAGAAGGAGAAAAGCAAGCAATGACTTCACTATACGATTTTTCAGTCTTGAACCAAGACCATCAAGAAACTCCACTAGAGACCTATCGTGGTAAGGTTCTCTTGGTTGTCAACACTGCTACTGGATGTGGTTTAACGCCCCAGTACCAAGGACTTCAAGAACTCTATGATCGCTATCAAGAACAAGGTTTTGAGATTTTAGACTTTCCTTGCAATCAGTTTATGGGACAAGCACCAGGCGGCGCAGAGGAAATCAACGCCTTCTGTAGCCTACATTATCAAACCACCTTCCCACGTTTTGCCAAGATCAAGGTCAACGGTAAGGAAGCAGACCCTCTCTATGTTTGGTTGAAAGAACAAAAATCTGGCCCACTGGGAAAACGAGTCGAATGGAATTTCGCTAAGTTTCTCATTGGTCGTGATGGGCAGGTCTTTGAACGCTTCTCTTCAAAAACAGACCCAAAACAAATTGAAGAGGCGATACAAAAATTACTCTGATTTTTTTGAATACATTCTTTCATTTAGTTTAATTCTTGAAAGGATGTATTTTTTCTTTAAAAAGTGAAAGAATTTCTTTAAATTAGGTTTACTTTCTCTATTGCATTTCTTGGAACAATTTAGTATATTTGTTATGTTAAGGTTTTTAGGTTATTTTAAAGATTAAGATAACAATTTTAATTTTTTTATTCTAAAATGAAAGCGCTTAAGCAGGAGGGGATTAGTCTCAAACTATTGCACAAAATCTAACTATCGCTAAAGAAAATCGTTTCCAAGTCATACTTGGGCTTAGACAGTAGCTGACTGTCTTGATTCAAACTAGGAGTACATTATGAATCGATACCTTTTTGAAAAAGAGCAAACTTTTAGCATCAGAAAATTAACCGTTGGTGTTGCTTCGGTTATGGTTGGGCTCGCTTTTTTTGCATCTGGTACAGCACTAGCTGACGAAGCAAAAATTGAAACTACAAGCTCTCAACCAAATGTAGAAAAATTGGCCGAAGCTGAAAAAACCAAATCAGAAGTCAAAAATGAAAGTCCTGTAATTTCTACACCTCAAGAGTCAGAGAAAGCAGAAAAAACTGTTAAACCAGTAGAAGAAAAATCTGTAGCAGATACTAAAACTACTGACTTGCTTCCTGAAGAAATCCACGATCAAGCTTATCCTGATGCACCCGTGAAAAACATAGATACTTCAGCAATCGTAGACAAGAAGGATAGCCCTAAAGTTGAGACAGAAAGCATTCTAAAAAACAAGGAAGAACTTCCAAAAGAAGCTGAAAATGGTAATCGTGCGATTATCAACGGTGGTCTAGATTTGAAGCACGTCCCTTATGAAGGACAACCTGCTACTGCTGCTAGTATGATTTACACTATTTACAATGGTGGTTCCCAACGCTATATCGTGTCTGGTTCTGGTATTTTTGTGGCACCAAATGTCATCTTGACTGTTGCCCACAACTTTTTAGAATCAAACCGTGATACAAAAGAAGGACATATTCGAGGCGGAGATTCTGCTAAGTTTTACTATAACCTCGGTTCTAATTCTGCTGTTCGCAATTCTCAGCCTGTAACGGGTAATACTACTCTTTTCAAAGAAGAAGATATTCATTTTTGGAACAAGAAAGAATTTGGAAAAGGATATCAAAATGACTTGGCTGCTGTTGTAGCACCTGTTCCTCTTCAAATCGCTAGTCCAAATAAAGCTGCTACCTTTGTTCCCTTGGCAGAAAATAAAACCTATCAACCTGGGGACCCTGTTAGCACGATTGGATATCCAACTGATTCAAGCTCACCTGAGCTCAAAAAACCAATTGTAGCTGGTCAACTTTACAAGGCTGATGGTGTCGTGAAATCTGTTGATAATTATGATGATAAAGGCTCAAAAGGCATCACCTATCATATGACTTCTGTTTCAGGCCTTTCAGGTGCTGGTATTATCAACGGTGATGGTAAAGTAGTCGGTGTTCACCAACACGGCACAATTGAAAACGGCATCCCTGACAAAGACCGCTTCGGTGGCGGAATCGTCCTCTCACCCGAGCAAGTAAAATGGGTAAAAGATATTATCGCTAAATATGGTGTCAAAGGTTGGTACCAAGGTGATAATGGGAAACGATATTACTTTACTCCTGAAGGAGAAATGTTCAGAAATAAAACTGCTGTTATTGGCGAAAATCAATATTCTTTCGATGAAAATGGTGTTGCGACACTCATTAAAGGAATCGATTACGGACGTGTAGTTGTTCAACACGTAGATGAAACTGGTAATCCAATCAAAACTGATGATACTTTTGTTGAAAAAACTGAAGTTGGAACAGCTTTTGATTATAACTTCAAAAAAGAAATCGCTAAGACTGACTTCTATACAAAAAATCAAGAGAAATACCAGATTGTCTCTATTGATGGCGTCGAAATCAACAAACAACTCAAAGATGAGTGGACCTACAACGTCGTCAGCAAAACAGCTCCAGGAACACGGGTCATCAAGGTGGTTTATAAAGTGAATAAAGGTTCATTTGCCATTCATTATCGTTTGAAAGGCTCAGAGCAAGAATTAGCAGATGTTGTTACTGATAATAATGACGGAAAAGAATACGATGTTTCATTTGTAAACACTTTTGAAGCAAAAGAAATCGCAGGCTACCGCGCAATCACTCCACGCTTAGAAGCCAGCATCCAGCACAAGGGTGTGAATGATGTCGTCTTTGAATACGAAAAAATCTCTGATAGCTCTAATCCGACTTCAACTGTTTTACCTGCTGCTCATCCAGAAGATAAAGAAACAGAAATTGGAAATCACGGTCCCCTTCCAAGCAAGGCTCAACTTGATTATCACAAGGAAGAATTAGCTGCCTTCATCCACTATGGTATGAATACTTATACTAATTCTGAGTGGGGACATGGAAATGAAGACCCTAAAAACTTCAATCCAACTAACTTAGATACAGATCAATGGATCCGTACTCTAAAGGAAACTGGCTTTAAACGAACTATTATGGTTGTCAAACACCACGATGGTTTCGTTATTTACCCATCTAAATATACAAATCATACCGTAGCTGCAAGTCCATGGAAAGATGGTAAGGGAGACCTTTTAGAAGAAGTTTCAAAATCAGCTACTAAATACGATATGAATATGGGGGTTTATCTATCTCCATGGGATGTTAATAGTCCTAAATATAAGGTAGCTACTCAAAAAGAATACAACGAATACTACCTCAATCAACTAAAAGAAATCCTTGGTAATCCAAAATACGGTAATAAGGGTAAATTTATCGAAGTTTGGATGGATGGAGCACGCGGTAGCGGTGCCCAAAAAGTAACCTACACTTTTGATGAGTGGTTCAAATACATCAAGGAAGCTGAAGGAGATATCGCTATCTTCTCTGCCGAACCAACAAGTATCCGTTGGATTGGAAATGAGCGTGGTATCGCCGGTGACCCTGTATGGCATAAGGTCAAGAAGGCAAACATCACCGAAAATGTTAAGAACGAATACCTTAACCACGGTGACCCTGACGGAGATATGTACTCTGTAGGAGAAGCAGATGTTTCCATCCGCTCTGGCTGGTTCTACCACGATAACCAGCAACCAAAATCCCTCAAAGAATTGATGGATATCTACTTCAAGTCTGTTGGTCGTGGAACGCCACTTCTTCTCAACATTCCACCAAACAAAGAAGGTAAATTCGCAGATGCTGACGTGGCTCGCTTGAAAGAATTCAAAGCGACTCTAGATCAAATGTATGCGACTGACTTTGCCAAAGGAGCAACTGTAACAGCAAGTTCTACTCGTCAGAACCACCTCTATAAAGAAAGTCACCTGACAGACGGCAAAGACGATACCAGCTGGGCGCTCTCAAATGATGCCACAACAGGTAGCTTCACAGTCGATTTGGGACAAAAGAGACGCTTTGACGTTGTCGAACTCAAGGAAGACATCGCTAAAGGTCAACGTATCTCTGGTTTCAAGATTGAAGTCGAAATCAACGGTCGCTGGGTGACTTACGGAGAAGGTTCAACTGTTGGTTACCGTCGCTTGATTCAAGGCAAGCCTGTAGAGGCACAAAAAATCCGTGTAACCATCACCGGAGCTCAAGCAACTCCAATCTTAACCAACTTCTCAGTCTACAAGACACCAAGTAGTATCGAAAAGACAGACGGCTACCCTCTTGGACTTGAATACCACTCAAATACAACAGCGGATACAGCCGGTACAACTTGGTACAATGAATCTGAAGGTGTTCGTGGCACTTCTATGTGGACCAATCAAAAAGATGCCAAAGTAAGCTATACTTTCACAGGAACCAAGGCCTATGTCGTCTCTACAGTTGACCCAGGTCATGGAGAAATGTCCGTCTACGTTGATGGCCAAAAAGTTGCGGATGTGCAAACTAAGAACACTAGCCGTAAACGCAGCCAAAAAGTATATGAAACAGACGATTTAGCACCTGGCCAACATACCATTACCCTTGTTAATAAAACAGGTGAACCAATTGCTACAGAAGGAATCTACACTCTAAACAATAACAGCAAGGGTATGTTTGAGCTTGAAGCAACTTCTTACGAAGTCGAAAAAGGAAAACCAGTCACTGTTAAAATTAAACGTGTTGGTGGAAGCAAGGGAACTGCTACTGTTCGCTTCATCACAGAACCTGGAACTGGGGTTCACGGTAAAGTTTACCAAGATACAACTCAAGATGTGACTTTTGAAGATGGAGAAACAGAAAAGACTGTTACCATCCCAACGATTGACTTTACAGAACAAGCCGACTCTATCTTTGACTTCAAGGCCAAGCTCACTTCTGTCACTGATGGTGCCCTGCTCGGTTTTGCTACCGATGCAACCATCCAAGTGATGAAAGCTGAATTGCTGATCAAGGATCAAACAAGTTATGATGACCAAGCTAGTCAGTTGGATTACAGTCCTGGCTGGCACCATGAAACCAATTCAGCAGACAAGTACCAAAAAACGGAGTCTTGGGCTTCCTTTGGTCGCTTAACTGATGAACAAAAGAAAAAGACAACTGTCACAGCCTACTTCTACGGTACTGGACTTGATATCAAGGGCTATGTTGATCCAAATCATGGTATCTACAAGGTATTCCTCGACGGCAAAGAAGTTCCTTACCAAGAGGGCATGGGAAATGCGTCGACTATTGAGGGCAAGAAATACTTTAGCGGTCACGCTGCCCAACGCCAAGGCAATCAAACTCTGGTTAGCCTAAAAGGTCTGGACGAAAACTTGCACGCAGTCACCCTTCAACTCGATTCTGATCGAAACGATTTGTCTCGAAACATCGGTATCCAGGTGGATCAATTCATCACTCGTGGTGAAGGAAGCGAACTCTACAGCAAAACACAAATCCTTCAATCTCTCTCTAAATGGAAAGACGACTTATCTAACTTTGATCCAAGTGGTTTGAAAAATACAGCAACTGCACGTCAAGCATTTAAGTCTAATCTTGATAAACTCACTGCACAATTAAGTTCTGATACGGTAAATGTACAAGATGTGATGTCAACAGTCACTGCTTTGCAAGATATTCTTAGCAAAAACGAAAATTACCAAAAACCTGGAGACGAAACAAGTCCAGAACAACCGGTTGAACCAAAACAACCTGAACAGCCTGAAATCAATTATGATAAGGCTATGGCTAGCCTGACTGAAGCTATCGAGAAAAAAGTGGCTGAGCTTGGTGCCAACAACGATGCTAAGAAGAAATTAGTTGAAATTACTGACAAAGCAATCGCAGCTATTCAAGAGGCTAAGACTCAAGAAGACGTCAACAAAGCCCTCAATAACGCTCTTGAACAAATCAAGCAATTGCAACCTAGCCAACCAGAACAACCAGTTGAACCAAAACAACCTGAACAGCCTGAAATCAATTATGATAAGGCTATGGCTAGCCTGACTGAAGCTATCGAGAAAAAAGTAGCTGAACTTGGTACTAACAACGATGCTAAGAAGAAATTAGTTGAAATTACTGATAAAGCAATCGCAGCTATCCAAGAAGCTAAGACTCAAGAAGACGTCAATAAAGCTCTCAATAATGCTCTTGAACAAATCAAGCAATTGCAACCTAGCCAACCAGAACAACCGGTTGAACCGAAACAACCGGAACAGCCTAAAATCAATTATGATAAGGCTATGGCTAGCCTGACTGAAGCTATCGAGAAAAAAGTGGCTGAACTCGGTACTAACAACGATGCTAAGAAGAAATTAGTTGAAATTACTGATAAAGCAATCGCAGCTATCCAAGAAGCTAAGACTCAAGAAGATGTCAATAAAGCCCTCAACAACGCTCTTGAACAAATCAAGCAATTGCAACCTAGCCAACCAGAACAACCAGTTGAACCAAAACAGCCTGAAAAACCAATTACTTCTTCAAGTCCTGAAGAAGGGGTTAAAGAGCTTGTCTTCCAACTTCCAAGTCTGGATATTGTCAAGAAGGTGCTACCATTCAAGACTATCCGTCGCGAAAATCCACAATTAGACAAAGGGAAAGAACAAGTTCTAGCAGAAGGGAAAGATGGTGCTATAATCGAGTATGTCGAAGTAGATGGCAGCAATCGTAAGGTAATTCAAACTGAATCAACTCCAGCTCTAGACCGAGTGATTGAAGTTGGGACTAAAGAAAGTTCTGTGGGAACAGATACTCCACCAGTTGTGACTCTTCCTGAATACCTTCTACCAAAAGAACCTGAAAAACCAATTACTTCTTCAAGTCCTGAAGAGGGAGTTAAGGACCTTGTCTTTAAACTTCCAAGCTTGGATATTGTCAAGAAGGCAGTACCATTCAAGACTATCCGTCACGAAAATCCAAACTTAGATAAAGGAAAAGAGAAAGTTCTAGCAGAAGGGAAAGACGGCCTGCTAATTGAGTATGTCGAAGTAGATGGTAGCAATCGCAAGGTAGTCCAAACCAAATCAACTCCAGCTTTAGACCGAATAATCGAGGTTGGAACTAAACAAAGTTCTGTAGGAACAGTGGCGCCACCAGTTGTGACTCTCCCTGAGTATGTTCTACCTAGAGAAACTGAAAAACCAGCTCCTGCAGTTGTAACAGAAGATTCACCAAGAAAAGATGAAAAAGCACCTGTTGCTACTACAGTTAGACAAGACAAGGAAAAACAACTCCCAGAAACTGGAGAGCAAGAAGCAAATGCCTTCTTATTCTTGGCTGCTATTACTTCAGTATTGTCTCTACTCATCTTCCAAAAGAATTTCAAAGACTAATTAAAATCTTTACTTAATTCTTTTCAATGATTCTAGTTCCCCCAAAGAGAAGACCAGCCGGTCTTCTCTTTTTCTATATATAAATCAAAAGATATCCATAAATTTCTATGGATATCTTAGTATCTATAAAACAGAATGATTATTTGGGATAAGTATTTTCAAATTCAACAACAATTTCAAGTAAACGATTATCTAAAAAAGATAGGGCTTCTTGTCTAATCTCATCAGAAAGACCATAATAAGCTTCTGCAATTCCTCCGCAGATAGCTGCAATGGTGTACACCAAAAAACGAGTTCATTTCCTACCAAATCTACTGGCCACTATTTTTAACCCCAGCATATACATAGGTCCTATTTCTAGGACACGCTTTTTCCGTTACCACCCTAAAATAAAAGCTATGCTCCCGCCCATCCTTGGCATTTTCCTTGTTTAAGACAAAGTAGTTTTTCTGATTCATCGCCATGGTTCGTAGGATGTCATCAATCAAGAAAGTCAAGGGTACGTTCATGGCAGAGTATTTTTGAAAATCCTCTTCAAAACGAATATAAGAATCTGAAAAATAATCCATCTGCAGTTTATTTTCATACAACTCTTTTCTAGTCATACACTCCCTCCTCCCACAGTCGAATTTCTAGGATATCTGCAAGCTCTATCAGCCTATAACCATCGCTTGTTCTAATAGATAATGATTTAGAGGATAACTCTCTCACCTTACCGATGATAGTGACTTTCTGCTTCTTTTCTTTAACCACAAAACTTCCCTTCAGTTGGCCAACATAAAGCTGGGAAAGCAAGTGTAACCTCTCAACCGAGTTCAAATCTGTCGAAAAATCAACCCGATTTTTTTCTTCACTGAGCGAACTGGTATGTTCTGAGAGGTAAAACCCCATCCACTTCTGCATACCTGGATCTTGATAATCTCGCGCGGATTGAAAAGGTAAATAAGAACGATCAATCATTTTAATCCATCTAATCCTCCAGCAGAATGGCCCCCAATCAGCTTGCTTCTAGCAAGACTCCTAGAGGCCTCTTCTAGTGCATTGGCTTTTAAGAGAGAAGTAAAACCAAATTCTTCCCGAATAGAGTCAATAGCCGTCTGGAGCCTTTCTTCTTTTTCTAACTTGTCAACATCATCAAAGAGGGAAATCAAGCCGAAGGACTCGTCTACAAATCCTGAATAGTTTACTCCGACACTTCTGATCGCTCCTGAAGTGTATTTATTATGAAATAACTTCAAAACGTGGTCTGTTAAAACAGCTGTATTATTTGTAGGTTCCACCTTCATTTGTGTGTGAATAGAGGGCCTGACTTCCTGTTTAGAGAAACCGACATAGATAGAGACAAGGGTTGTTTTCTTGCCAGATCTCCTCAATCGAATAGCCACCTGCTCCGCCATTTCTCGAAGAATAATTTCGATATCTCGTAGCTTCACGTAGTCTCTCGGCAAGATTTGAGAATTCCCCAATCCCTTGGATTTGGCTTTATAGGGCTTATGAACATTGCTCTCATCAATTCCGTTAGCATGAAACCACAAACGCAGACCAGCCTGACCCAGAGCTTTCTTTAGCTGGTCGGGATTGCTGGTTGCCAATTCCTTGATGGAAAAAATCCCCAGAGCATGCAAGCGTTTCTCCATCCGCCTGCCAATCCCCCAAAAATCCGTCATCTTGGTAATGGACCAGACCTTCTCTTCCACATCCTGGTAAGACCAGTTGGCCCTCATGGTCGGAGTGTGCTTAGCCTCATTATCCAGAGCCAACTTGGCCAGTAAGGGATTGGCATTTGACATGCCCACTGTAGCATAGATCCCTGTCTGCCTCCAAATATCCCTCTGAATACGGGCAGAAAGCATATCCAGCTTGTTTTTGCGAGAGAGACTCTTATCTGGGATGAAATAGTTAAGCGAACTAGTCAAGTCAATAAAGCCCTCATCAATCGAGTAGGGATAAATATCATCTGGGCTGCCATAGTTTTGAAAGATTCGCTGGATTTCCATATTGACTGCGATGTATTCATCCATCCTAGGAGGCACAATCAAGGTCACCTGAGCCCAATCTTCGATATAACGAACATAGTCTGAGTCGGTAGGTAGCCCTTGCTTTCGAGCATTGTAATAGGAAAATTTTCGCGTTTTGATATCAAAAGGCAAATCATAGGCCCGACCAACATTTGACTTGCCAAAAATCTTCTTAAACAGGGGAGAGGAGGCTAGGATAAGACCAGTTGAATTATCCGCACGACTCATGACACAAAGCGAGGTTTTCAGCGGATGTAATCCCCTTTTCACGCACTCAACACTGGCATAAAAGGATTTCATATCGACAAAGGCAATGTCACTTTTGGGCTCTCTGGAATAATCAAAGTAGCCCATAGTCTAGCCCTCCATCGGCACAAAGTTCCCAACGATAATCCCCACAATCCGAGGATCTTCCTCATAGGAGATGAAAATATCTTTGTATTTAGGATTGATAGAGACCAGACGCAAGCCATCTTCCTCACGATAAACCCGCTTGATATAAGTCTGATTGTTGCAAACCACTGCATAAACCGCCCCATCATAGTCAAATCCTGTCTCTCGAATCAGAGCCACTGAACCATTTTGGTATTTAGGTTCCATGGAGTCCCCAGACACCCAGGACGCAAAATCATGGGCTAGTTCCTCATTAAAGTAAACCGTATCAAAATTCTGATCATCGTAGACCGAAGCCCCAATCCCTGCTGACATGCGTTCATAAACACGGTACTCGTAGAGGCGCTCTGGCATCGCTGTTACTTTCTGGGCTTTCTCCTCTTGAGATAGGTTGCGAGCATAGAGAACAACCTTCTCCTGCCCTTGCTTGGAGAGGCTATGGTAGAGACGGACAATCTCTATCTGGGTGAAATAGCCTTTTGGTACTTTTAAAATGTTTTCTAGCTGGGCCACCTTTTCCTTGGATGGTTCCTTGACCCCACGTTCCCAAGCCGAATAAGCCTGAAAACTAATCCCAAGTTGCTCTGCAATTTCCTTCTGTGTTAGTTTTAACTCTTTTCTCCTAGCCTTTAATTTTTCTGGCTGATACATACTTCACCTCCTATTATGATACTTTAATGGACATTATCTCCCTTAGAAAGACTAATCGATGCTTGAATCCATATTTTTAAAACTCAACCAATATGGTTTAGTTTTATTATATAAAAAAAGTGAACAAATGTCTACTAGGAATATCTATTTCTGCTACACACTTAATAGTGGTATTGACCTTGTTCTATATATGTGCTAGAATTATTGTTATATATTCAATGAAAGGCTTTACACAATATGTTTCCATTCATGCCAGCAGCACGAGCAAAAACTGTTTTTGATATCCCCTATCAAAGATTATATCAACTTGGTTTTAAAGGATTAATTTTTGATATCGATCAAACTCTTGTGATGCATGGCGCCCCCGCTACAGAACAAGTTATTGAACTTTTTCAAAATCTCAAAGCCATTGGTTTCCAAATTTTTCTTTTGTCAAACAACGACGAAGAAAGAATTACACAATTTAATCAACATTTATCTGTTCCCTTTATCCCACTTTCGGAAAAACCAAATCCTAAGAACTTTAAAAAAGCTCTTGACATGATGCAGCTAAAACCATTTGAAACAGTTATGATTGGAGATCAACTTTTTACAGATGTGCTCGGAGCTAGTCGGGCAAATATCTCCACTATCTTGGTTGATTTTTTATATGATCCTAAAGAAGGCGGAATTGGTAAAAAACGATGGGTTGAAAAATTAATACTTCATACTTACCCATTTTTGAGACAAAAAAATAAAAATTTAGATGTGATCAAAAAGGAGAAACAACATGGTTTTTTGGAATAAGGATCTATTATTTTGTGAAATTAGTCCTACAACATATAAAATCTCTTTAAAAAAAGAAAATCTAAAACGACATATACAGAACCTTAAACAAGGAAAAAAATTCTCTAAGATTCGTCAAGAAAAGATATTACCCAACTTAGTTTCATCATATTCTACCCAACTGATAAAACGTGGTCCTGGAATTGATATTAATCTTCAAAAAGGAAAAGCTACCAACATACAGATTGCTAGTAAAAATCTAAATAACATTATCATTCATCCAGGAGAAGAATTTTCTTTTTGGAGTTTAGTTGGTAATACAACGAAGAAAAAAGGATACCAGGAAGGGCGAGTTATTATTAATGGGAAAGTAGAACCTGATATTGGCGGCGGGCTATGTAATTTAGCTAACTTGCTTCATCTTTTAATTGTTCATAGTCCTATGGAAATTACAGAATTTCATTCTCACTCTGATGCATTAGACCCTGATAAAGGTACTAGGAAACCATTTGCAAATGGAACTTCTGTACAGTATAATCATCAGGACTATCGTTTTAAAAATAATACTGACCAACTTATTCAATTGAGAGCATGGACTGAAAATGAGATTCTCTTCGGCGAGTTAAGAAGTGAATCACAATTTCCGTTCACTTATCAGATAGTTGAAGAAAATCATCATTTCAAAAAAGAAGGCAATTATTACTATCGCAACTCCATGATTTATCGTGAAAAACTTGATAGAATAACTGAACAAACTTTGGAAAAAGAGCTTATTTTGAAAAATCATTCAAAAGTTATGTACGATCCGAAACTCATTCCTAAAGAAATGATTAGACAGTAACCTAAGTACTTTTATTTTTAAGAAAAATAACTTAGAATTAACATCAAAAGGAACATTTATGAACTCACCTAAATTAATTGTTATGCTGACGCATAATGATCACACAATTGAAAATGCACGAGAAATCTTCGAATCATGTAAAAACACCAAAGCCGAATTTTGGGGATTTAAAGAAAAACCACTTCCAATTTCAGAAATGAAGTCTTTATTTTCAGAAATGAAATCTTACGGTAAAACTACTTTTCTTGAAGTTGTGGAATACGATGAAGAGAATGGTCTTCAAGGTGCACGAATTGCAAAAGAGTGCGGATGCGATGTTTTAATGGGGACTGTCTACTTTGATTCAATCAACGAGTTTTGTAAAGAGAATAACATAAAGTACATGCCATTCGTAGGAGAAATTAAAGAGCGTCCATCTATTTTGGAAGGTACTATAGAAAATATGATTTCTCAGGCGAAAGAATACTTAAAAAAAGGGGTCTATGGCTTTGACTTACTAGGTTACCGTTATACTGGTGACCCCTTGGAGCTAAATAATGCTTTTACTCAAGCCATACAAGCTCCCGTCTGTTTGGCCGGAAGTATTGATTGTTATGAACGGTTGAATGAAGTAATTGATACAAATCCTTGGGCATTTACAATCGGAAGTGCATTTTTTGAAAAAAAATTTGGTACAGAAATTCACGAACAGATTAATAATGTTTGTAATTATATAGAGAAATAAGGTAAAGTATACTTTGAAATTAATATGCTCTCCTCTATCAAATAAATTTTACTTTTATATCAACAAACTACTCTCAAAAAGTGAGATTAAAAGTCTCATTTTTTGAGAGTAGTTTTGTATTTTGACTATCACTTTAGTAAATATTCAGCAAAAGATATTATAATTTTTATACTAAAAATAAGATCAAGAATTTTTAACAATATGTATTAAAAATATTTCATGTTTCTGCTGTAAAAATCAATGGTGGAAATTTTCAGGGAAACTCTTGATTTTCAGACAAAAAAAGACATCCAAGAGACAATTCTTGAATGTCTGTAAACGTTGATATAATCATATTGATTAACGTTTACTAAATTGTGATGCTTTACGAGCTTTCTTAAGACCTGGTTTGAAACATTTCTATTCGAATAAGTTTCAACATGTGCTTAAAATCAATGTTTTCTCTCTTTTTCAGAAAACAATTTTTCATCTAATTTGAATAACTCTCAATTAAATGGTGTGAATGTTACCCTAAAAATACACGAAATGAGCTAGATCTTACCGAAAAGTTCACGCGATCAATCTAATCACTAATCACATTTTGCCGATTAGTGATTTTTATGTTCCATAGCAACTACTTTTGGGCATCAAACCGTTAATCTAGATACTAAAACTCTTTTTAATCAACTGAACGACCACCCAAGTCATCCAAGAACTTATCCACAACTAACAGTGTATAAACAAGTTCCTCATAGACTATTTCAATGGCGATACATAATCATCTGGAAGTTTGCCTTCAGATTCAATCCACTTCTTCTCAGCAATCGGAATCAACTCTTCAAGTTCTTCCTTAGAAAAAAGGTTCCCATTTTTAGGGATATCTATCAAAGAAGCTGGATGTTTACTTATAAATTTTCTTCTAGATTCTCTTCTCTCTTCTTCCGTTGGTGGCCAACAATCGTTCTGAATCTTCCAAGATACTTCGCGTAGCGTTCTCTCCCCACTTTCCAGTAAGGCAAATAACTCGTTTGGTAATTCATAAACCACTCGCTGAGGGGCAATTCCTCCCTCCTCGGAAACGTAATAAAGATGGTTCCCATCTCTCCAGATATGCTGACCGTAACCTTTTACTTCTTCAAACTGGATAACATCTTCCCAGTCTAGTTTTGTTGGTTTCATTTCAAACCTCTTTTACTTAAGTGGTGATACATAATCATCTGGAAGTTCTCCTTCAGATTCAATCCACTGCTTCTCAGCAATCGGAATCAACTCTTCAAGTTCTTCCTTAGAAAAAAGGTTCCTATTTTTAGGGACATCTATCAAAGAAGCTGGATGTTTACTTATAAATTTTCTTCTAGATTCTCTTCTCTCTTCTTCCGTTGGTGGCCAACGATCGTTCTCCGCTTTAAAATCAATTTCACGTGCCGTTCTCCTACCTAATAAATATTCGTTAAAATCAGAAGGATTAATCTCAAAGATACGACGAACTGAAGCTACTCCAAACTCACCAAAAGTATAGTATTTTCCTTCATGTGTTCGAAAATCATATCCTTTTGGTGATTCAATCTTTTCAAAGGTATCAAACTCTTCCCATGTTATTTTAGTTAAACTCATTTTAATTACCTCCTAATTTTCTAATTGTAAATTCTCCCCACGGCACTTCGTCAATGACTGCTTCTGGCATATTTCCTGGGAAGGTTTGTCCTCCTGGTTTCCAAAAACCATCAAAAGCAGACTCTTCATTTCCACTTGGAATTCTTGTGTTTTGAACTGAAATAACAACGGATTTATACTAATTATTAATGCTCTTTTTCGAACCATAAAGTGTATAGCGGACTGATTTTCTCAAATAATTCCTTTTCATATTGATATCTATTCTCTTGTACTTTCTCAACTATTTGACTAACTTTCTCAAATTCATTATTTTTAATCAATTTGTCAATTAAATCTACATCTTTTTCATCAATCTTTTGCGAGGAAATATTCTTAATGATTATCTTTAAAATTTGATAAGTCACCTCATTGTCATCTAATTTAGAAATCTCGGATGTTATTTTTCCTCTCTCAGTAAAAACTAGATTATACCTTCCATTTCTATCCTCTATTATAGAAATTCCCTCCGGAAAGTAGGGAGGTTGTTCAGAAAAATGAATTCCAAATTCACCTAATTTTATGTTTCCAATTTTTGAAACTTCGGATTCAATTTTGTTTTTTAATTTTATTAGCATTTAATTATTCCTATTTCAATATTAAAACTTCTCAATCCCTTCTGAACTATACCCTAACAAGGTGGCTTCATATTCATCAACTAATCCATTATCACCATTCAGTTGAATCAGCCACTCCTTAATAGTTTTTAATTTTACAATCGATACATAGAAGGTTTGAAATATTCTGTTTGGTAGATAAAAGAGATTGTATTCATTGTCACTTGCATCTATATAATAAATCTTGTTTAGCTCTGAAGAAAAATTTATTTTTCCTTTAGTCCTAGAATCAATCGAATAAAAGTTATCGAGTTGTTCTCTAGTTAAGTATTCTTTTAATATTTCAATATCTTCTATATCATTTATTAAAGTCATCAGTGGGAATTCAAAATTTGTAACTCCTCTTTTAACAAATATAGCAAAATATAGCTGTGCTAACTCCTTATTACTAATTTTACAATATTCTAAAATAACACCTCTTTCATTTAGTGAAATAAAAAATTCGTCTTCTCTTTTTTCTAGAATATAAATAATATCCACATTATCATATGCCCGCAACTTGTTATTTCTTGAAACAATTTCGACATTGCTGATAAATCTTTTCAAACTTACAATATATTCATTATCAAACATTATAATTTCCTCAAATAACCAAATTCTATTAGTTTTTTAATAATAGCTGTCTCATCAGAAGGGATAGACATTATCTGTTTAGCAAAGAATGGATCTAATTTAAACTGTATTCCTCCTCCCGGTTGATCAAACCACGGAGCTATTTCCCCTTTTAAAACAGGTAAATCCATTAATATTTCATATTGATTATAGTTCTTAAAATCCGAGTTTGGAGACATTGCCCTCATCTCTTTAGATTCACCGATATTTCCAAAAAAGTGTCCATAATCAGAACCAAATCGATCAATTTTATCTCCCGGAGATAGGATTGTCTTTTGATATTCTCCTTTTACAAAGCCATCAATATTTGGATCACCTTTTTGTCCTGGCCAGTTCTCACTACCTGTAAGTTGATCAAAATATTTTGGATTATCATACACTGCCTTATTTTCAAGATATAGTTTTGAATTAACTGGTCTTTCCCAGGATAACAGTTTAATACGATCTTGAACCATTATACCTGATTCCGCATACTCATGCCATTGAAGATATCTCTGACGGTCCATCGGTTCCATACCCATCAAGTTTTTCTGGAATTTCTCCTTCGCCAGATACTGGTCAAAGTTACTGGATTCCCTCGCAAGTTTACTTTCTTCCAGATTCTTCAGAATCTGTTCGCGGTTATACTTCGGTGCTTCGACATCGTGGACCCCCTTCACCTTCGGAAGTTCCTGACTAACTAATGGGGATTTGTTTAAGTTTCGTTGGAGTTTCTCCTTCGCCAGATACTGGTCAAAGTTACTGGATTCCCTCGCAAGTTTACTTTCTTTCAGATTCTTCAGAATCTGCTCGCGGTTATACTTCGGTGCTTCGACCTCTACTTTCACCTTATTGAGACTAAACTTGCTGGCTGCTGAGGAGACCGCATAACCTCCTACGATATTCCCGATAAAGTTTGCGGTTTGGGCATCTTCTTCGCTTCCACCTAGGAGCTTGGTCCCATGATAGGCAACCTGACCCGCTGTATAGGCACCTGCTTCCCCTATCGCAAACTGGGTCAAGCCCTTGACAACGCTCTGAGTCTGCCCTATGGGAATCATGATAGAACTCGCTGTCACAAAGATCCCACCAACCTGATGATACAGCTTGTCATTCCCCATGAAAAGCGTATCTCGGATACGATTATAGGATTTCGTATGGACATCCCCTGCATTTCCAAGTTGGATGTTATGAATCCCTTCCCCTGCATTAGACGCCCCATAAGCCGCTGTTCCAATTCCTGCGGTTAAGCCAGCCCCAACAACCAAGGGTGTCGCTGCCCCCATAGTTGCCCAAATCGCTAAAGCACCAATCGCAACGGTCACCACACCAATTGCCAGGTCTTTCCAACCGTTCTTGGCTCGATCCTCCGCAGCCAAGGCTTCAAAACGAGCCTTGTCTCTCTCCTGAGCAGCCTTCACTCGTTCAACACGACTCTCCATCTGCTTGGTCGCCTGTTGGTAGGCCATCGCAAAGCGTTGGACAGACTGGAGTTTGGCGAAATCACCCGACTGATAAGTCCCTACAGTCCGTGTCTTCCCTGCATGTTCTGCTATCAAGGCCTTAGTCGCCGACAAGAGTTCCTTAAAGGCGACCAAATCCTGACTCGCATGATTACTTTCATACTGGATGATCGAGTTGTCCAAGTTCTTGACCTGATTCATGAGAAAGTTATAGTTCATGACCGTACTGGTATGACTGCTTCCTGAATAGCTCACCAAGTCTGAAATCTTGTCCTTAGTCGTGTTCAAGAGCTCAATCTCACTCTTTAGATTGTCACGTGAACTCTTTAAATCACTATGTAATCGTGTAAACACCTGACCTGGTAACTTTGCATGATTGCTTGAATCAATTTGATAGTAGCCATCCTTGTACAGTAGGAGATTAGTTGAGTAGTCATTCATCAGGTTGACCAGAGTTTGAAGAAGAGTCCCATGCACCTCTACTAGGTAATTGCGCATACTCGAGATGGCCTGACCTTGGAGATTTTGATTGTTGATGAAGTCGCTCATAGCCTTATTTAGACTAGCGATGGCCTCTTCCCAAGCATTCATCGTCTTTTGACTTTCCACTTGAACAGAGGTAATATCATCAAATTTTATCTTGTAACTCATAGAACCTCCTTACTGCAAGCCAGAAAACATTGTTTGTCCCAATACAGTATCTGTACGGGCCAACTCTTTTCCTGTAGCTGACATCAAGGTGATGTCTGTTCCCAATAAGGACGTATAGCTCGTCATCAACTGATAAAGCTCATTGAATTGTTCCTGATACAGGTTCAATCCTTCTTCATTATACCACAAAAGAGAGCGTTTCCGCTCCCTTTATTACTCTGGTAATTCTACCTTCAAACTCATATCTGTAGGCTGCAACACTTTCTGAACCGCAGCAAGAAAGGCTAGTCCATTATCAGATGGAGAATACTGGAAGGTAATATGGATGACTTTTTTATCAAACTTATCGCCATATCTCTCCACATACTGCTTACTTTCGAGGAAGTAGATGTAGTTGTTGAGTTTTTCTTGAAGTTTCAAGAGATGTTCCTCTTCCAGAGACTCTATCCATTTGTTTTCATCAATCAACAACAACTCTAGATGGTCATCAGAGACACCCATCGCATCGATACTTGTAACGTCTAGTTCAATTTTCTCAACTGTTTTAATGGTTTCTACTACCTTAGGGGGATTGTAGTATTTTTCCTTGAATTCCTTAAGAATCTTCTCTACCTTTTCTTCGTCACACTGTCTGTATAATGGACTACGGTCTAATACATTACATAGTCTTTCATAGGTATAAGTACGTTTCTGCTCATCCGATAATTTTGAAATGCTTTCTATAATATTTCTTACCAATTCATCTGTTTCAATAACAAAGGGAAGGCTTGTATATCTTCTTAAACGACTGCCTTGCATAGAAATATAATCAGTCACCTTATCTAATTTGACTAGGTCAGTCGATAAGCTAAAATCTTTCAAGATGTCAAAAGTTCTTCTTGCTATATCCTCATCACCTTCCACATACAGAGGATATAAGCAATATTCCATTAATACTCCAATATCTGTACTATTCACATCATAAGAATCTCGTTGTCGAAAACGATACTTCGGTTCCGTCCCTAGAAAAACTTCAGCTTCTTTCCCTTCCTTCATTATTTCACGATAGTCTTTTACAAAATTTTGATAATCTTTAGGCTCTGGTATTTCAAATTTCTTCATTTATTTACTCCATTCGTTAATTCTAAAAATCCCTTCAACTGAAATAATTTCATTAGTGCCTGGTCTATAGACACGTGGATTTTTGATTTCATAATAGCCTTGACGTTCAATCGCAGATAGAAAGTCATCGTAGGAATGCCCCTTCATATCGATTGACGGCATAAGTAGTTCGCTGTTTAAAACCGTTAAATAATCTTTTTAAAAATCTAGTCCCATTATACCACAAAAAGAGAGCGTTTCCGCTCCCTTTATTACTCTGGTAATTCTACCTTCAAACTCATATCAGTCGGTTGCAACACCTTCTGAACCGCAGCGAGAAAGGCCAATCCGTTATCAGATGGAGAATACTGAAATGTGATATGGATGACTTTTTTATCAAAGTTATCGCCGTATCGTTCCACATACTGCTTGCTTTCAAGGAAGTAGATATAATTGTTGAGTTTTTCTTGAAGTTTCAAGAGATGTTCCTCTTCTAATGACTCAATCCATTTGTTTCCATCAATCAACAACAACTCAAGGTGGTCATCAGAAACACCCATCGCATCGATGCTTGTAACGTCTAGTTCAATTTTCTCAACTGTTTTAATGGTTTCTACTACCTTAGGTGGATTGTAGTATTTTTCCTTGAATTCCTTGAGAATCTTCTCTACCTTTTCTTCGTCACACTGTCTGTATAAAGGATCACGGTCTAATGCATTACACAGCCCTTGATATAACCAATCTTTCTTCTGTTCATCTGATAGATTAGAAATACTCTCTATAATATTTCTTACTAACTCATCAGTCTTAATAACAAATGGAAGGCTAATATATCTTTTCAAACGCCTATTTTGAATGAAAATATAATCAGTCACCTTATCTAATTTGACTAGGTCAGCCGATAAGCTAAAATCTTTCAAGATGTCAAAAGTTCTTCTTGCTATATCCTCATCACCTTCTGCATACAGAGGGAATAAGCAATATTCCATCAATACACTAATATCTGTACTATCAAGTTCATAAGAATCTCGTTGCCGAAAACGATACTTAGTTTCTGTTCCTAGAAATGCTTCTGCTTCTTTCCCTTCCTTCATCACTTCTAGATAATGTTTGACAAAATATTTATAATTCTCTTTATTTTTCAATTTATATGCCTGCATTTATTTACTCCATTGATTAATTCTAAAAATCCCTTCAACTGAAATAATTTCATTAGTGCCTGGTTTATAGACACGTGGATTTTTGATTTCATAATAGCCTTGACGTTCAATCGCAGATAGAAAATCATCATAAGAATGTCCCTGCATGTCAATCGTCGGCATAAGTAGTTCGCTGTTTAAAACCGTTAAATAATCTTTTTAAAAATCTAGTCCCATTATACCACAAAAAGAGAGCGTTTCCGCTCCCTTTATTACTCTGGTAATTCTACCTTCAAACTCATATCTGTAGGTTGTAACACCTTCTGAACCGCTGCGAGAAAGGCTAGTCCATTATCAGATGGAGAATATTGGAAGGTAATATGGATGACTTTTTTGTCAAACTTATCGCCATATCTCTCCACATACTGCTTGCTTTCGAGGAAGTAGATATAGTTATTGAGTTTTTCTTGAAGTTTCAAGAGATGCTCCTCTTCTAATGACTCAATCCATTTGTTTTCATCAATCAACAACAACTCCAGATGGTCATCAGAAACACCCATAGCATCGATGCTTGTAACATCTAGTTCAATTTTCTCAGCTGTTTTAATGGTTTCTACTACCTTAGGGGGATTGTAGTATTTTTCCTTGAATTCCTTAAGAATCTTCTCTACCTTTTCTTCATCACACTGCCTGTATAATGGACTACGGTCTAATACATTACATAGTCTTTCATAGGTATACGTATGTTTCTGCTCATCAGATAATTTTGAAATGCTTTCTATAATATTTCTTACCAATTCATCTGTTTCAATAACAAAGGAAAGATTAGAATATTCAGTTAAAAACCAGTTTTGAATAGAGATATAATCAGTTACCTTATCTAATTTGACTAAGTCAATCGATAAGCTAAAATCCTTCAAGATTTCAAAAGTTCTTCTCGCTATATCCTTATCACCTTCCACATACAGAGGGAATAAGCAATATTCCATTAATACGCTAATGTCTGTACTGTCAAGTTCATAAGAATCTCGTTCTCGTATGCGATATTTTGCATCTGTGCCTAAAAAAGCTTCTTCCTCTTTTCCTTCTTCCATCACACTACGATAAAAATTAACAAAAGATTCATATTCTTTAGGCTCTGGTATTTCAAATTTTTTCATTTATTTACTCCATTGATTTATTCTACCTATTTCTGGGTATTTACTTGCACTATTGTTGAATGATGGTATTAAAACTTTGTCTTATTATAGCATAAAATAAATACAGAAAAAATAAAATGGGGAACTTAAGGAAAAAGAAAACCACCTGAAAAAAATATCAGATGGTAAACTTTTCAATCTTGAACAAACTAATAAGTTTCTTAGAATGTTATTTTTGTGATAACTTCTGCAACATTTCAGGAGAAATTGGGTCCACAAGAACATACTTGGCATCTAGCATGTAAATTCCCTCAGTCAACGACTCTAAGAATTCCCGATAAGGAACTTCGGCTAGTTTTTCGCCATCGGCTGTCATGATAAACAGTCGTGCAACTGCAACCTTACTTCCTCGATACTCTTGTAAATATTGAGGTTCTAGCTCTGGTTGAGCCGGTAAGATTGTTCGTCCTTCACTATTTAGATAATTGATAGGGATAATGATGTCCTCTCCATTTTGCTCTACTTTAAAAACTTGTTGCTCAGAGTAATAAGCATTTAGCTGTTGGGTAAAGCGCAAACGCTGGTCATAACTATTTAAGAGTTGATCATCCGGCACATGGATAATCTGCCCTAGGTAGAGTTCATTGATGTAAATAGGACGTTTCACTCCCATAACTTCTACTATAGGATAAACTTTTACTTCCTTAGTCAATTCTGAAAGAGCTGATAAGAAAATATCTGTGAAATGAAATTCTAGAATAGAATCTTTATCATAGTCCACGCCATCATGTTCACACACTCTTACATCTAAGAAAACCAGCAATGTTTTCAAGAACATCAAGGCCCCAGTCCAGTCAGAAGCTGTCGCCAAATCTGGAACAGATACCTGATAGGCTTGACCATCAAAAGATAGACGGAACCCTAGACTAGACTTCTCTTTGACCCCAAACTGAACAGAATGGAAATCCGAAATAAGAGAGTCTGCAGATGGCTTTGATCCTGCATCCTTAGCGGAAACGCTGTAACATTCAAAAAGTTCTGCTTGAAGCACCTCACCAATTCTTAGTGATTGGTTGCTTTTTATTGTAAAATTAACTGATTTCATATTTTTCTCCTTCGGTCTACTGGTAAATCCTTTCTACGACGTAGAATCGTTACTTCGCTGACAGGGATTTTTCCTGATGCATACGTAATATGACCGTACTTATCATCCATCAATGACGCGCCATCTGCTATATTATTTTCATTTAAAAATTCTTTATCAGAAACCAATATTCGCACATAAGAATCGGGTGCTGTAAAATCATCATCCCCATGCTTGTGACCTGCGATTGCAAATTCCTGACCTTTATATAGGACACGATCATAAACGCTATATCTTTGCGTAACTTCACTATAAGACAGGAACTTCCCGTATAACCCTTCATAATCACCAGATTCATAGAAACTATAGGGAACGTAGCCCTCTTCCAACATCGCTGGAGCTTTTGATAGAAGAATATATCCATTTATATAATTCACAAAATTAGAATATACTTTATCTTCATAAACTAGATATTCTTTATCCATTTTATCCCTCCACGTATTCCATTATACCATATTTATTGACCCTACCAACTAATACTTCCTCTCCTCCGACATTTAGATACAATTTAGAGCCTTCCTTGAGTCTACTTCTATTTGAATGACGATATTCTGGAACCAAAAACTCATCTGAATCTGATTTTATAAAGCCATTTCCACTAGCAGGGTCTATTGCTTTATAAGGCTTACCTGTATCGCTATTCATCAAAACATTACCTTTTGCATCTATTAAATTCCCATCCATATCTCCATATGGGATTTTAATATAACCCGTCTCATCAGTAGTATACTCTAAACGAAGATATGCATCTGTTTTTAGCTTCAAATTACCATTCTGATCACGTACTGCAACCCTATTGCCATTTGCATCAATCATAGTTTCAACAAATGGTGATCCCTCATAGTCCAATCGTAATCCTTCTACAGCTTCCCTGATATTAGTAATATTTTTCACATCCGAACGTTTGGCTACATAGCCACCCGCTGTTGCTTTTTTCCTATCAAATAGCCAAACCTCATCTTCAATAGGCATAATCTTTTGCATGACGGTTGAATCGTTTGGATACGGAATTGTATTACGAATATCAATCATCATATCATATTCAGACTGTGTCATTTTGGTCACATGCGTATTCCTTAGTCAATTAAATTCATCCCAAGAAACACCATACTCTTTTAATTTTTGGTCAATGATTGCTCGAGTTGTTGATTGACTTGGTGATGGATTCGCTGTTCCCTTCACCTTCGGAAGTTCCCGACTAACTAATGGGGATTTGTTTAAGCCTCGTTGTAGTTTCTCCTTCGCCAGATACTGGTCAAAGTTACTGGATTCCCTCGCAAGTCTACTTTCTTCCAGATTCTTCAGAATCTGTTCGCGGTTATACTTCGGTGCTTCGACATCGTGGACACCCTTCACCTTCGGAAGTTCCTGACTAACTAATGGGGATTTGTTTAAGCCTTGTTGGAGTTTCTCCTTCGCCAGATACTGGTCAAAGTTACTGGATTCCCTCGCAAGTTTGCTTTCCTCTATATTCTTCAGGATTTGTTCTTTGTTATACTTCGGTGCTTCGACATCGTGGACACCTTTCAACTTCGGAAGTTCCCGACTAACTAATGGGGATTTGTTTAAGTTTCGTTGGAGTTTCTCCTTCGCCAGATACTGATCAAAGTTACTGGATTCCCTCGCAAGCCTACTTTCTTCCAGATTCTTCAGAATCTGCTCTCGGTTATACTTCGGTGTTTCGACATCGTGCACCCCCTTCACCTTCGGAAGTTCCCGACTAACTAATGGGGATTTGTTTAAGCCTTGTTGGAGTTTCTCCTTCGCCAGATACTGGTCAAAGTTACTGGATTCCCTCGCAAGTTTACTTTCTTTCAGATTCTTCAGAATCTGCTCGCGGTTATACTTCGGTGCTTCGACCTCTACTTTCACCTTATTGAGACTAAACTTGCTGGCTGCTGAGGAGACCGCATAACCTCCTACGATATTCCCGATAAAGTTTGCGGTTTGGGCATCTTCTTCGCTTCCACCTAGGAGCTTGGTCCCATGATAGGCAACCTGACCCGCTGTATAGGCACCTGCTTCCCCTATCGCAAACTGGGTCAAGCCCTTGACAACGCTCTGAGTCTGCCCTATGGGAATCATGATAGAACTCGCTGTCACAAAGATCCCACCAACCTGATGATACAGCTTGTCATTCCCCATGAAAAGCGTATCTCGGATACGATTATAGGATTTCGTATGGACATCCCCTGCATTTCCAAGTTGGATGTTATGAATCCCTTCCCCTGCATTAGACGCCCCATAAGCCGCTGTTCCAATTCCTGCGGTTAAGCCAGCCCCAACAACCAAGGGTGTCGCTGCCCCCATAGTTGCCCAAATCGCTAAAGCACCAATCGCAACGGTCACCACACCAATTGCCAGGTCTTTCCAACCGTTCTTGGCTCGATCCTCCGCAGCCAAGGCTTCAAAACGAGCCTTGTCTCTCTCCTGGGCAGCTTGTACGCGCTCAACGCGACTCTCCATCTGCTTACTCGCCTGTTGGTAGGCTATCGCAAAGCGTTGGACAGACTGGAGTTTGGCGAAATCACCCGACTGATAAGTCCCTACAGTCCGTGTCTTCCCTGCATGTTCTGCTATCAAGGCCTTAGTCGCAGACAAGAGTTCCTTAAAGGCAACCAAATCCTGACTCGCATGATTACTTTCATACTGGATGATCGAGTTGTCCAAGTTCTTGACCTGATTCATGAGGAAGTTATAGTTCATGACCGTACTGGTATGACTACTTCCTGAATAGCTCACCAAGTCTGAAATCTTGTCCTTGGTCGTGTTCAAGAGCTCAATCTCACTCTTTAGATTGTCCCGTGAACTCTTTAAATCACTATGAAGGTTTGTAAACACCTGACCCGGTAACTTTGCATGATTGCTTGAATCAATTTGATAGTAGCCATCCTTGTACAGTAGGAGGTTAGTTGAGTAGTCATTCATCAGGTTGACCAGAGTCTGAAGAAGAGTCCCATGCACCTCTACTAGGTAACTGCGCATACTCGAGACGGCCTGACCTTGGAGATTTTGATTGTTGATGAAGTCGCTCATAGCCTTATTTAGACTAGCGATGGCCTCTTCCCAAGCATTCATCGTCTTTTGACTTTCCACTTGAACAGAGGTAATATCATCAAATTTTATCTTGTAACTCATAGAACCTCCCTACTGCAAGCCAGAAAACATTGTTTGTCCCAATACTGTATCTGTACGGGCCAACTCTTTTCCTGTAGCTGACATCAAGGCGATGTCCGTTCCCAATAAGGACGTATAGCTCGTCATCAACTGATAGAGCTCATTGAATTGTTCCTGATACAAATCGAGCACCTTGGATTCCGATGTCGTGTTGAAGTTTGGCTTACTCACTCCAGCCAAACTAGCCTGAGCCTTGGTCAAACTACTGATGTGCGCGTTAAACAGGACCTCAGATAATTGAATCGTTCCATACATGACCTTACCCCTCCTTCGTATGTAGTAGCTTCTCGATGAAATTTCCCAGATTGTTAATCTGACTTTGGCACCAACCAATAATGCCATGTTCTTCGTTCTTTTGATTTTCCAACCTAGTGATTTCATCACAGATGGCATCATAGAAGGTATTCATCTCCGTTTGAAAACTCGTGTAGTCACTAGAGAAGGTTTCCCACTGCTTGGTGAAATCATCTTTTTGTTTGCCTTGCCATTCTGGCTGAATATTTCGGTGCATGATGGGATACTTGATATTGTGAACATTTTGTTGGATTTCCCCTACAGACTTCTTGGCCGTACGAAGACGTTCCAATTTTTCATCGATGGAAGTAATCCGTGATTGGGCAGAGGAGATACTGGCGGAGTAGGCATTCACTTGTCTTTGTAGAGAATTCTATTTAAAGCAAGAGTTTACCAATAAAATATTAGTAAACTCTTATTTGATTCATTTCTAACATAGATAGAAAGGGTTATCTTAATCTTTGCTCGCTAGAATTTCAGCCCCTTCGGGTAATATTTCTTCCAGTTCAGCCTTTGTGAATAAGCCTTGCGCTTTAGGATTTCCTCTTAAAGCTTCTGGATATTGCCTCAAGAAATTTCTATTAGCTTCTTCTTGTGTCACGTTCGGTGGCCAACAGTCTTTTTTTAGCTTAAAATGAATTTCTTTAAGTGTTTTTTCCCCAGACTTTAATAATTGAAATAGTTCTAATGGTAATTCATAGACTACCCTCTGTTCTGCTATTCCTCCTTCATCTGTAACAAAAAAATATTTCTCATGATGTCGCCAAACATGTTGTCCATAACCTTTTATTTCCTCAAACTTACTAACATCTTCCCAAGCTAATTTACTATGTTCCATGTATGATCTCCACTCTTTGTACTAATATCTTTCATTACGCCTTCTGGCATATCTCCTGGATATGTTCTTCCACCTGGACGCCACCATTTATTGGCTCCAGCTTCATTACCACTTGGTATTGAAATACCTTTTTCTGCTACTACTTCTGGAGTGACATCCAAACGATAAAGTGGACCATCTCCTAAGTATCCATCATCAAATCCTAACAATGTTTCGTAAATACGATTATCCCCTCTAGCAATGTCTTGAATGATATCTGCATGATCCTTACTTAACCAAAAACTTGTTCTATCATCACCCCCAACAATACCCTCATTCCAACTCTCGCTAGGCTGAAATTTTTGAAATTTAGCAGCTCCATTATCAAATAAATGCTTATGAGCCTCTAGGTAGTCAGGGTGTAAGTATCCTTCTGGTTCAGGACGGGGAGTAATTTCCGTATCAATTGCTTCAATATTTTTAAAAACAGATTGTTGATCCAGACCATCAATCATTTTTATTTTGGGCGCTTTTTCCGAAATTTCCAACACTCTTACGCGGTCTGAAGGACTGATACCTGCCTCCGCATATTTGTGCCATTGAAGATATCTCTGACGGTCCATCGGTTCCATACTCATCAAGGTTTTCTGGAATTTCTCCTTCGCCAGATACTGGTCAAAGTTACTGGATTCCCTCGCAAGTCTACTTTCTTCTAGATTCTTCAGAATCTGCTCGCGGTTATACTTCGGTGCTTCGACATCGTGCACCCCCTTCACCTTCGGAAGTTCCTGACTAACTAATGGGGATTTGTTTAAGTTTCGTTGGAGTTTCTCCTTCGCCAGATACTGGTCAAAGTTACTGGATTCCCTCGCAAGTTTACTTTCTTTCAGATTCTTCAGAATCTGCTCGCGGTTATACTTCGGTGCTTCGACCTCTACTTTCACCTTATTGAGACTAAACTTGCTGGTTGCTGAAGAGACTGCATAACCTCCTACGATATTCCCGATAAAGTTTGCGGTTTGAGCGTCTTCCTCACTACCACCTAGGAGCTTGGTCCCATGATAGGCAACCTGACCTGCTGTATAGGCGCCTGCTTCCCCTATCGCAAACTGGGTCAAGCCCTTGACAACGCTCTGAGTCTGCCCTATGGGAATCATGATAGAACTCGCTGTCACAAAGATCCCACCAACCTGATGATACAGCTTGTCATTCCCCATGAAAAGCGTATCTCGGATGCGATTATAGGATTTCGTATGGACATCCCCTGCATTCCCAAGTTGGATGTTATGAATCCCTTCCCCTGCATTAGACGCCCCATAAGCCGCTGTTCCAATTCCTGCGGTTAAGCCAGCCCCAACAACCAAGGGTGTCGCTGCCCCCATAGTTGCCCAAATCGCTAAAGCACCAATCGCAACAGTCACCACACCAATTGCTAGGTCTTTCCAACCGTTCTTGGCTCGATCCTCTGCAGCCAAGGCCTCAAAACGAGCCTTGTCCCGCTCCTGAGCAGCTTGTACGCGTTCAACACGACTCTCCATCTGCTTGGTTGCCTGTTGGTAGGCTATCGCAAAGCGTTGGACAGACTGGAGTTTAGCGAAATCACCCGACTGATAAGTCCCTACAGTCCGTGTCTTCCCTGCATGCTCTGCGATCAAGGCCTTGGTCGCCGACAAGAGTTCCTTAAAGGCAACCAAATCCTGACTCGCATGATTACTTTCATACTGGATGATCGAGTTGTCCAAGTTCTTGACCTGATTCATGAGAAAGTTATAGTTCATGACCGTACTGGTATGACTGCTTCCTGAATAGCTCACCAAGTCTGAAACCTTGTCCTTGGTCGTGTTCAAGAGCTCAATCTCACTCTTTAGATTGTCCCGTGAACTCTTTAAATCACTATGAAGGGTTGTAAACACCTGACCTGGTAACTTTGCATGATTGCTTGAATCAATTTGATAGTAACCATCCTTGTACAGTAGGAGGTTAGTTGAGTAGTCATTCATCAGGTTGACCAGAGTTTGAAGAAGAGTCCCATGCACCTCTACTAGGTAACGGCGCATACTCGAGACGGCCTGACCTTGGAGATTTTTATTGTTGATGAAGTCGCTCATTGCCTTATTTAGACTAGCTATGGCCTCTCCCCAAGCATTTATCGTCTTTTGACTTTCCACTTGAACAGAGGTAATATCATCAAATTTTATCTTGTAACTCATAGAACCTCCCTACTGCAAGCCAGAAAACAGTGTTTGTCCCAATACTGTATCTGTACGGGCCAACTCTTTTCCTGTAGCTGCCATCAAGGCGATGTCTGTTCCCAATAAGGACGTATAGCTCGTCATCAACTGATAGAGCTCATTGAATTGTTTTTGATATAGGTTCACTCCTTCTTCATTATACCACAAAAAGAGAGCGTCTTTCGCTCCCTTTATTACGCCGGCAATTCTACCTTCAAGCTCATATCCGTATTCTGCAATGTCTTCTGAACAGTTGCTAGGAGTGCTAAACCGTTATCAGACGGAGAATACTGGAATGTGATATGGATGACTTTTTGGTCAAAGTTATCACCGTATCGTTCCACATACTGTTTGCCTTCGAGAAAGTAGATATAATTGTTAATTTTTTCTTGAAGGATTTTTAGATGAACTGCTTCTGTTTCTTCCTCCCAGCCAATTGGATCCACAAGGAGTAACTCTAAATGACTATCTACAACACCAATAGAGTCTAGTTCGCTAGGTTGCAATTTTGAAACGATGGCTTGGGTGGCAATTTGAGTAAATTCCTCTGCTGAAAAAAGACGACGACTATTTTGGGGATTTTTTAGAATAAAGGAAGGATTATTCTCAATGAAAAGTTTACTAGATTCATCTTGTGTATATTGCTTTTTAGATTTCCAAAAACCATATTGCGCATAATTCATCAACTCTTTACCAGTATGTTCTCCCGAAATATAGCTATCGGCAGCTTCTTTGGGAATTTCTTGAACCACTTCTGGCATGATAATATTAAAAGTTGGATAACGTAAAAAATACTTGTCACCATCTTGACAGATTTCCAACATGTCTTTTTGACTTAAATAAATAGTTTCCATTCTCATCTCCTCTGTTGTTTACCAAATGTCTACCAATGTTACCTTATCTTTTGGAACTGGGTCGATTACTGCTTCAGGAACTCCTCCAGGGTATGTTTTCCCTCCTGGTCGCCACTGTGGATTAGCACGCGATCCTCCCTCATTTCCATCAGGAATTCTGTAATTATGTACTTCCTGTGGAAGCACCATTTTGGGAGAGTCTCCTAAACTTCCCTCATCCAATCCCAATAAAGCCTCTAATTTTCTCGGATTTCCATCAGCCTCTTTAATCATGGCCTTTGCTACATCTTTAGGAAAAACAAAAGCTCCATCTTCTCGACCAAAATTACCAAATTTCTCGATGAAGAAATCATCTTTTACAAAAGCTGCCACTCCATCATCAAATAATTTTTTATGCTGTTCCAAATACTCCATTGGTAAATAATCTTGTGGATTAGGACGTACAATGCCTTTTTCAATATCAGGATCAACTTCAATGATATTATTTATCTCTGACTCGGTTAACCCATTTTTTGGGAATTCATTTAAATATTCATTCCATTCCGTAGAGAACTGAGTTTTCACCTTATTGAGACTAAACTTGCTGGCTGCTGAAGAGGCCACATAACCTCCTACGATATTCCCGATAAAGTTTGCGGTTTGAGCGTCTTCCTCACTACCACCTAGGAGCTTGGTCCCATGATAGGCAACCTGACCTGCTGTATAGGCGCCTGCTTCCCCTATCGCAAACTGGGTCAAGCCCTTGACAACGCTCTGAGTCTGCCCTATGGGAATCATGATAGAACTCGCTGTCACAAAGATCCCACCAACCTGATGATACAGCTTGTCATTCCCCATGAAAAGCGTATCTCGGATGCGATTATAGGATTTCGTATGGACATCCCCTGCATTCCCAAGTTGGATGTTATGAATCCCTTCCCCTGCATTAGACGCCCCATAAGCCGCTGTTCCAATTCCTGCGGTTAAGCCAGCCCCAACAACCAAGGGTGTCGCTGCCCCCATAGTTGCCCAAATCGCTAAAGCACCAATCGCAACAGTCACCACACCAATTGCTAGGTCTTTCCAACCGTTCTTGGCTCGATCCTCTGCAGCCAAGGCCTCAAAACGAGCCTTGTCCCGCTCCTGAGCAGCTTGTACGCGTTCAACACGACTCTCCATCTGCTTGGTTGCCTGTTGGTAGGCTATCGCAAAGCGTTGGACAGACTGGAGTTTAGCGAAATCACCCGACTGATAAGTCCCTACAGTCCGTGTCTTCCCTGCATGCTCTGCGATCAAGGCCTTGGTCGCCGACAAGAGTTCCTTAAAGGCAACCAAATCCTGACTCGCATGATTACTTTCATACTGGATGATCGAGTTGTCCAAGTTCTTGACCTGATTCATGAGAAAGTTATAGTTCATGACCGTACTGGTATGACTGCTTCCTGAATAGCTCACCAAGTCTGAAACCTTGTCCTTGGTCGTGTTCAAGAGCTCAATCTCACTCTTTAGATTGTCCCGTGAACTCTTTAAATCACTATGAAGGGTTGTAAACACCTGACCTGGTAACTTTGCATGATTGCTTGAATCAATTTGATAGTAACCATCCTTGTACAGTAGGAGGTTAGTTGAGTAGTCATTCATCAGGTTGACCAGAGTTTGAAGAAGAGTCCCATGCACCTCTACTAGGTAACGGCGCATACTCGAGACGGCCTGACCTTGGAGATTTTTATTGTTGATGAAGTCGCTCATTGCCTTATTTAGACTAGCTATGGCCTCTCCCCAAGCATTTATCGTCTTTTGACTTTCCACTTGAACAGAGGTAATATCATCAAATTTTATCTTGTAACTCATAGAACCTCCCTACTGCAAGCCAGAAAACAGTGTTTGTCCCAATACTGTATCTGTACGGGCCAACTCTTTTCCTGTAGCTGCCATCAAGGCGATGTCTGTTCCCAATAAGGACGTATAGCTCGTCATCAACTGATAGAGCTCATTGAATTGTTCCTGATACAAATCGAGCACCTTGGATTCCGATGTCGTGTTGAAGTTTGGCTTACTCACTCCAGCCAAACTAGCCTGAGCCTTGGTCAAACTACTGATGTGCGCGTTAAACAGAACCTCAGATAATTGAATCGTTCCATACATGACCTTACCCCTCCTTCGTATGTAGTAGCTTCTCGATGAAATTTTCCAAACTATTCTTCAAACTCTGAAGACAGCCAATAATGCCATGTTCTTCGTTCTTTTGATTTTCCAACCTAGTGATTTCATCACAGATGGCATCATAGAAGGTATTCATCTCCGTTTGAAAACTCGTGTAGTCACTAGAGAAGGTTTCCCACTGCTTGGTGAAATCATCCTTTTGTTTGCCTTGCCATTCTGGCTGAATATTTCGGTGCATGATGGGATACTTGATATTGTGAACATTTTGTTGGATTTCACTTACAGACTTCTTGGCCGTGCGAAGACGTTCCAATTTTTCATCGATGGAAGTAATCCGTGATTGGGCAGAGGAGATGCTGGCGGAGTGTTGATTCACTATACCTTGAAGATAATAGATTTGATCATAGTCTATTTGCCCCATGTATTAGCCTCCTAGTTCATTTACTTCATTCAACTCAGCAACATTCCCTTTAGGAATATCTGTTGTAGAGACAACCGAAGTAATATGTTCTAACATAAGCTCATTATCATCATCGCTATAGCCCTCTTGAACAACCTTAAAAACATCTTCATGATTAAAGTAGATAAGGCTATCTCCTACCATTCCTTCTGGATAGAGACAGGCTCCGTAATCAAAACGGTAGAGATCTCCTTTAACGGGTGCTGCAATCACACGAGCAATGATGAGCATCTTTTTAGTACTTCCCTTTAAAACAATAACACTGCCTAGTGGTAATAATTTAGTATCTGACATAAATAACCTCTCTAAATTTCTAATAATTGAACGGATTCATAATGATCTGGATAAAGAATATATCCTTGGTTCGGTTTCAGTGCCGGCTCATTTGTGATGTAAGGATAGCGAGTATGATCTTGATCACTGATACGTACACCAAGAAAGACTTGTTCTACTAGCTGATTAACTAGTTTGACAAAATTGTCGTAATTGTTCGCTACTAGATCTTGGTAGGCGCCTATAAAGAGCAAGGTTACTCCATACTGAGCTCCTTCACTAAGGAGTTGCTTGAAGTCCAGTTCACTCACTCCAGCCGCCATAGCCGTCGCAGCAATATCAGGTATCAAAATTAACCATTTTGGATAGTCCTGATTTGGAGACGCAACCCGTTTCTTAAAGTCTTCTAATATCGTCTTCATGACATTATCAACCTCTAAAGAAGTATCAAATCGTTGAATACCATCAAAGAACTGACTGTTAATACGCTGACTAGGATCTAAAATAACAGTATTATACACTCCTGATAAACGGTTTAGGTGATATTCTAGTAATTTATAGTAATTCGTTACAAAAGCAGGACTGTCTGAGGCTATAAGAAGAGGGCGTTCAAAACTAAAGGTTGCTGGAACAACGGCTTCTCTTTCGAGCCCCAAGATAAAGTCTCGACTGCTTTCTAAGATTTCTGCCATGACTTCTTTGGTTACCTTTTCTGGTAACATTGGGATACCTGCAGGAAGCGGTCCATCGTATGCCACAGCCATGGCTTCTTGTTCTGCGCGAACTTCTTTTATGTAGTCCGTATAATGTTCACTGCTGTATGGCAACATCACTTGGAATTGGACGATATCATCCAATTTAGCTATGGCACGGCCTTTGATTTCATCGAGTGGAATATTTGAACGTCCTACTACACCTGATAAGTCACTGGTATCAAATAAGAAGAGAGAAATCTTGGTCTTAAAGTTCGATTGTAGCTGTAGACGCATCGCATTGAGACGGGAAAGTGTCACAACTAGATAGATTCCTAGAGAGGCACCATCGCGAGCAATGACATTTAAAGTATCATAAAAGGCATCGACAAATGGGGCATCCATCACACTATCAAAACCATCTATCTCGATGAAAATGGTTGGAAAACTCTCATCTGACAACTGATTGTATTGCCTTAGATTTGTGGCTCTTGCTTGCGAAAGAGCATGTTTCCGAGTTTTTATCTCTCTATTCAAGAATCGAAGAGATTTCATGATTTTTTCAGTTTCATCCAAGGTGAAATAATCTGCAACATGAGGAAAATCAGAAATAGAGATCAAACCACTAGTACCAAAGTCATAGAGATAGAAATGGACCTGGTCTGGTGTGTGCTTACGAATCACATCCATCGCAAAGTTCTGTAGAAAAGTGGACTTACCGAATCCCGGACTAGAAACCAATAAAATATGACCTCTTTGTTCCATATTGAAGTAAAGGGGAGATTGTTCCTGTCTTTCTGGAATATCTTGATACCCAATTAAAATAGGTTGCAATGCCTCTGAACGTCCCCAATAATCCTTGTAGTTAGTCGATTGTGTATCTTTAGCATATATCTTCTCTTCAAGTGGTGGCAACCAAGGACTGGCTACCTGATGAATATGAAGACCATCAAAGACTTCACGGGCTTTTTCTACAATGGCGTCTAATTCTGTTGGAACAGCCTTTGCTTCTTTTTTATTGACTAAACCACTCAAATCTTTATTAATGGCATTGTATTGACCATTACTTGTAATCTCATACACAGTTGTGTTTTTTTGAACATGATTTCGTCCTTCTGGATTATAATCCGCACCTGACCAAGCACTTTGGAATAGCTCATAGATTTCATTGTTTCCGACTTGAAGATAGGCTCTACCTGTCTGGGTAATTTCTGCGGCATCAGGTGTTTTGATTACTTCTCTAGAATCTGCAGCATCCTGTACTTTAAGAGCTATTTTAAACTTAGAGTTCGACCAAATTTGATCGTTGACAACCCCACTAGGTTTTTGGGTTGCTAAAATTAATTTAACCCCCAATGATCGACCAATACGAGCTGTAGAGACTAATTCATCCATGAAATCAGGTTGATTCGCCTTCAACTCTGCAAACTCATCACTAATGATTAATAGATGTGGTAATGGTTCTTTGACCTTCCCTTCCTTGAAGAGTTTCATATACTGGTTGATATGATTAACATCATTTTCTGCAAAAATACGCTGACGCTTCTTAAGTTCAGCTTTGATAGATACCAGAGCTCGATTGGCCTGGTTGCCATCCAAGTTTGTAATCGTACCAACAACATGAGGTAGGTCTGCAAAGAGATTAGCCATCCCTCCACCTTTATAGTCAATCAAGAGGAAAGCAACCTCATACGGATGGTAGTTCACAGCTAAAGATAGAATGTAGGACTGAATAAGCTCAGACTTCCCTGACCCCGTAGTACCAGCAATCAATCCATGAGGCCCATGCGCCTTCTCATGAATGTTTAGATAAAGAATATCATCTCTACCTCGAACTCCTAGAGGAACAGCCATTGTTTGGAAAGTTTCATTGTCTTGCCATCGTTTTAAAAGTTCTAGTTCCTCTACCTTATTGACTCCATACATCTCTAGGAAGGTAATACTATTCGGAATCGAATTACGCAAAGTCTGAACATGATGAATACCCGCAAGATTTCTCGCAAAATTTTCCTTTTCCGATAAACTTACAGGAGGAAGAGGCGTAATTTCTTTATTTGTATAATTGCCATCCTGAAGTAATACTGTACCTTTTTTATCTCCTCGATAGTCAACAACTGTCTTAACGTGTTCTGGTAGACTTTCAAGTACTTCTTCTACGAAAACATAATGAATCCCTAAATGGGATAAATCTTCATTGATGTACTCCATAATGTTGTGATCCAACATCAGGCTTAAATCTGTAAGAAAGAGAATATAATGAGGGCTGTATTGCTTTTCTTTCCCTTTATCCTGCTCACTATCTAACTTTCTATCTTTAATAACTTGATAGAGCGACGTTAATAGTTGATCTCGAGTACGTTGATTGTAAACAAAACCACGGCTATTTAGTGCTTTTATTTTCGTATGAGGTAGCCATCGACTCCAATTCCATAACTCAAACTCTTCCTCTCGGAAAATTGGAATAAACTGTAAATCATGGTAACTTTGAAAAGTCGCTAATTGCATCATCATCTGTTGAACTTGTTCAATCACTATTTGCCGTGTTCCGATATAGCCCGTAGGATTTGTTAATGTATGTGTAATAGGTACCTGCTTAGTCACACGATAGTAGGAAAGTAGTTCTTGAATTTTTTGGTTAGCAGCTACATTATATTTTGTTAATTCAGAATCTGAATACTCAATAGAAAAACTAGAATTAACTTCACCCAAACCCAAACGATAAGACAGAAAATCAAAATGATAAAGTGTCTTTTCGTAAATACGTCTATCCGTTTTTTCTACCATTTCTAAAATCTGATCCATGCCAGGGAAATGATACACCAAAGCCTTAACTTGTTCTTTACGTAAGTTAGCTAATTGTGAATACTTGGTTTCCAAGTATTTCATATACTCAACAATTTTCTGTTCTTGAAGTTCCTTATGTGATTTTTTATCAGAAAAATAAGTATGAATGGAAGTCCCAATAGTAATGACAGACATCCCCATCATCATGAACATCATGCCACCACTACGTGTGAAGTAAACCGTTAGTATCGTAAAGACAATCATCGCCAAAGGGGTAATAATCAATCTTAGTAACGATTGTTTGTTACCTTCATCATCTGTTGGTGCCGAAGCAATCGTTACTTTATCCTCGGGTTCTCTCAGAATAATCCGTGGAGAGCGATGAAATTCTTTTGAACGATCCTCGACCATTACTTCAGAAAAAGGCAGTAAGCTCGTCTCAATAGAAAATAGTGAATGAATCGATAAGATTTGTTTTTGAACGGATAAAGCTAGACCTTGTTCAAAAACAAGTTGGTCCATATCTTGAATATTTTGCGTCCCTGTTCTTCTTTCACCATTAAGATAATATGGACTAGCACTATAAATCGTCTTATTTGTCCCATCAAAGCTCAAAATGATTTCTATAGGAAAATCAACTAAGCGAATAGTCGCTTCTTTCTTATCTGATAAATATAGTATTTTTTCGGGAAGAAGGTAATACTCGGTGTTTTTAATAATCAATAAGGATACACTTATATCTTCAGCTATGGAAACCAAATGATACCCATAAGAATAAGTCTCTCCGAGCAGTTCAACTCCCGTTTCCTTGACTTCCAACACCACATTTTCAAGAATAGGAAGATAGATATTAGAAGCTATAGAAGGCCCCAGTTGATAGGTATTTCCTGTATAGAGTGGATAAACATTGTCTTCAAAAAATAAATAATTCATAGACCACTCCTATCTTGACTCTGTTGAAGCTGAAGGCGTATTCGACTTATTCGCCTCTGGTGTTAGGTAGTTTTTCTTCAATTCTTCCAATTTACTCTTATAATTGTTTAGTTGCTCAGTACGTTGTTCAGATGTGAGGTTAGGATTTCTCTGAACTTCATCAACCTTTTTGGTAAGACCATACATCAATAATTGTGGGTCATCTAAGTAACTTGCAATATCTATAGCTTCATCAACTTTCGACTGCCCAATTAAGACCCAGTAACGAAGATAGTCTGTACTTGATTGACTTGATATTTTGGATAGCTCTGTCTTTTGCGCTTCTGTTAAAGGCTCTGTTTTAATGACGGAATAAGCCACCATATAAGCATCATCTTGACTAAGTGATTTAGAATCTGTATTTTTAACAGTAGATACAACCGATGAATAATCTTGGTTTACAAAAGCCAAACGTAAATCTGAAATCATTTGTTGATTAGGCATAGCGAACAATGCAAAGTAAAACACTCCAACAATTGATAGCACTCCAATAAATGATGCAATAATGGTAGTCCACTTCAACCGCGAAACAAGTTTATTAGGAACACGTGAAAATTTTTCTTTATTTTGTTCCTTTTCTTCTAAGTATTTTTCTAGTAGTAAGGCTAAGATTTCATCCAAATTTTCAGACTTCATGATGGTCTCACAAAACAGTTTTCCTTTATAAAATGGCGACTGTCCCTCCACTAATTTTTCATAACTTACCTTTTTATCTAATAGAGATACTATCATAGCTTTAAAGTTAACTGTAAACGCCTCCATCTTCAATGCATCATAGGGAGGCACTTGCCCTTTAACACCACGAAAAATGAATAGAGGGTTCCCATTTCGTGAAAACACTAGATTACTAGGTGATAACTCATAAGTATAAATTGAATCCTTCAGCGAGTTAAATAATTGACCAACATTGATCAGATGACGTAATTTTTCTTCCTCAATCATAGTAGTCAGCTTATCCCAAGAATAATATTCATCTGTCAATAGACTTTCAATCGTTAGTTTACCTTCTACCTCAATAACATTTTGATTCACAAAATAAGGTTGTATTGCTGTTAATAAAGCATAAGCTATTTCACGATTTCCCTTGATATCTCCAACTACTAATTCAATTTTTTGAACTTCCATACCTGACTCCCTTACTATATTCTTTCCAGGTTTAATAAAACTCCGTCTTTCACTAATACTAGACTGCTCGTACTAGCAAGAATTTCTCCTGACTGTTGATTTCTTACACTTGGATTCATTACCTTAATTCCAATACCATAAGTATCTGAGACGATTTGTATCAATTCTTTAATCGTTAACTCAGTAGGGACCCTTAAATCTAATATTTTAGATAAAAAAGGCGAACAATCCAGACTAATATTAATGTACTCTTCCATATAAAACTCCTAAATCTATTATGCTATGCCTATTATATCACGCAAAACATGAATATTAAAGAACTTTCTATTTATAAAAAAGAGATACATTTTGTATCTCCCTTTATGTATTTTTCTATCGACTTTATTGTTTAGCTATATGTAACTTTTTATAAAAGAGCGAGTAAATTGTGACAATCATCCCTAGTATAAACAATAAAATTGCAGTCCAAGAAACAGGAGACTTTACGTTTTTAAGTGAAACAGTCTTTTTATCACTGTGGTTGATTTGAATCTGATTGGTAAATAAAGCAGACTGATACTCATTAACGATATTCTCCGATTCCACTTTAGTGCTAAATAAGTTTGTTTTAACTAATTGATACTTTTCTTGATCCAATTTTTTAGTTGTATCAATCAATTTATATGTCTCAGGATGAAATAACTTTGTCAAATTACTCTCCTGTTCAAAGTACTGAATCTCTGTTTTCTTGGTATTCTTATCTAAAGATGTATCTATTTGCAAAGATCCATCGTTTGCAAAAGCAACACTACCTTTTGTAAAAATTGAAAACAATAGAAAGATAAAGACAATGTTTTTTTTCATATTACTTGCTATCCTTAACTTGGCGATACAAGAAAATATTTACAAGTCCCAAAGCAATTGTTAGAACAACAATTACCATTACTGACTGAACAACTCCGTTTTGCTGATTAATGAATAATTTCACTACACCTTCAAGATATGTTAACGGAGAAAGAGTTGTTAAAATAGGAGCTGGATTCACATAATATTCATCAAATAATTGAGTTGCTGAAATGATATAAAGCAGTAATAGACTTATGCTTATCAAAAATCCAAGACTTTTTAGTTTATCAAGAAGGATATTCAGACTATATGTCATCATTAGACTCACTAATACAAGAAGCATTACAAACCAGCTCAATTGACCTACAGAGAAAGCAAGTTTAACTCCAGAAACAATCGCAATTATAGAACCAACAGCTACTGAAATCACACTTAGGAAGAACATTGGTCCAGAAGAATTTCTCCATGACAAACGGTCCTTCAAACTGATTAATCTTTGCAATTCTTCTTTATCTGCATGTTGGAAAAGATAGGCAACAACCAGGCTAACAAGATAGCTGATTAAGATAACAAGGAGTCCTGATCTCTCATCTTGACGATTCGTCTGTGACGGTCTATTGGTCGCAGCTGATACGACATTCCCAATTTTAGAAGCATCAACAGGATTTGACAAATATTCATAGACTGCATCATTTTTCGTATTACCCGTTCTAGTATTGCTCAAAACAGTAGAAAAGTTTTTAAGGAATTCTTCGTTTGAACCATATTCACTAGACATGATATTTTTCAATTCAGAAACGCGTGCACTTAATGATTTTCCGTCTTTTTCCAATGTATTAACATCATTCGTCAACTGAGTCATAGTAGCTTGTATCGTCTCAGAAACAGCTTGGTTTGCTTTTGTATTGTCCATCAAGGTTTTACTAGCTGACATCAGTGTACCTAGGTCCCTGTTCATATCCATACTAACATTAACCATACTAGTATTATCTACTTTTTCTGTTGCAACAAAACTAGGTTTACCTTTAATCGTTTGATCCACTAATTTGGTCTGTTCAATTAACTGTCTTAACTGAGTTATTAGATCATTGGTTGTTGTTCTCAGCTGTTCGATGTTAGATGTTAATTTCTCAGCATTGGCTAATCGTGACTGAATATCCGTCAATTTTTTATCAGAAATCTTCAAATCTGATTTTAGAGCTTCTACTGTAGTTGCTTTGATTAGATTGGTCACAATAGTCTTGAGGTCATCATTATTTGCTAAGGCAGCAAGAGAACCTTCTGCTGGAACAAACGTAGTGTCTGTGTACGTATTTTTAGATAAATCTAAGCCGTAATACGCAGTAACAATTCCTGATAACTGTAGATACGCCTCAACATCTTTATAAACCGCTTGAGTTAGCTTGGTAGGATTGTACTCCCAGTTAGAAATAATGTCTTGCATCTCATAATGACGATTCAAAACTTTTTTTTCTGTTTGATTTATCTTAGTAGTCGTGATGGTCTTCGTAATTGTGATAATTTCTGTTGGTTTTTGCACATCAGGTGTAGAGGAACTTGACGTTACAGAAGTAGCTGGACTAACAGGCGCAGCATGAACTGTCTCATTCTCTATTTTATCTTTTTCTACATAAGGGGCATCTTCCTTTATAACTTTTACATCTTCTGTCGTATCTAATTGATACTTAACAAGCACAGGTGATAAGACATTGAGATCATTTTCATTCTTGATTCCTAGTGTGTATGAAATAGTCATACCTGGAGATGCTTCACTAGGGATAGATACCTGATAACTCCCTCCTCCAAGATCAGAAAATCCATAGTTTGATTCTTTAAGATAGTATCCGCTTGGTACTGTTAACGTTAATTTTGAAATTTTCCCTTCAAATGAAGGCAATGTTAGATCACGTTTTGTTGTGCTCTTAGATTTAATGTCATTCTTTAACTGAGAGAACTCTTCATTTTCAAGTGTTGTAGATTGCAAAGTTGGCAAATCTTTCCCTATCTTCTTACTATACCACCTTATAAAAGCACTAATATTTTTCAAATGTTGTTTATCAGCATCTGACAAAGAGAGATTATTTATAGTTGCATCATCGTAGTATACACTTGGCCATTTACTAGTAATTTGATTTTGCATACTATTATTTAACGACTTGATATAACTTCCAAGAGTTTTATTAGCTCCATCTACCACTGAGGGGTTTTTAGCCAAGGAAGACTCTACTGCTTCTCTAATCTTTGTATCATAATTTGATAAGGTATTATCAATTTCCTTGTTATTATTCTTCAAGCTTTCGAGAAGTTTTGCGATATCTTGATTATAGGAAGAAGCCGTATCAGTAGTTTCTTTCCAAATAGCTGGCTCTGATAACTTCTCAGTAACTTGAGTGTTTATAGCAGATAATTGATTTAATTGTTCCTTAACTGATAATTTGGAAAAGTCTTTATCATAGTTGGACAAAGCCTGTTCTCTAGTATTCAAGGAATTATCCCATTTTTTTTGTTGCTTATCTATTCCATTTATTGTTTCCTCATATGTCTTATTAACAGAATCAATTGATCTAAAGGCATTATTTGTATTTAACAAGGTCTTGTTAAATGACGAATACGATGATAAGAGATTATTCGGTGATGAACCCAACCCATTAAATTGTTGACTATATTGAGCAAGAGGATCCACTAACTTATTATTAAAGGACGTTAGTGACTCATGTTCATTTGTAACCACATCAGCAACCTGGCCTTGTGCTGTTTTCAAATTCCCGATAATACTAGTGAAATAAATATTAATCAAATCCTTATTAAAGAGCTCTTTGAAAGCTACTACAGCTTGTTCAGCCTGTTTGACAGTCAGTTGGTCACTTGATTGAATTTGATATTGAAACTTCGCCTGAACAGGGGAAGTTGATTCGATTGCTAAAGCTTCTTCTGAAAATTTACTTGGCAAGACTATCATCAACTGATAAGTCTCATTTTTTAGACCGCTTTCAGCGATTGACCTAGAAACAACTTCCACTTTGTAATTATTTTTAGCTATGAACGAATTTACTAAAGTATTCGCAATGTTAATCGGTTGTCCATTATATACCTTACCCGTATCTTCATTAACAATAGCTACTTTAATAGGGGCTTGTTGCACCGAGGAATCTGAGTTCGTTCGGCTGATAGGTGTTGGTTTTACAATTGCAAAGAAGGATACTATCATTGTCACAAATAACAGTAGCATCCCTAAGCTAAATAAAACTTTCTTTCTCACATTTTCTCCTTAATTAAATATAGTAAAAAAGTTGAGGATTTCTCCTCAACCTCAACTTTAGATTATTGAAGACCAAAGTTTCTAGATAAGTCTTGGTCATTTTGTTGCATCGCTTGAGCAGTCTTATCAAGTTGTGTATTGATTTGTTGCATTAAATCAGCAAAGTTTTCAACCTTTGGTTTCAATTCAGAGAATTGTTGATCAAAGCCTTGGAACGCAGCACCTTCCCATTCCGAACGCAAGGTATCTTGCAAGCGTTGAAGATTGCTCAAAATAACTCTGATATCGTTTGCAGCTTTTCCATATTCACGTGCACGTGATTGGAGGGTTTCTGGAGATACACGAATTTGTCCTGACATATTTTTACTCCTATGTTCTTTTTTCTACATTTTAACATTATTCAAATACTTATGCAAGTATTATATCAAATAATTAAAAAAAATATTTTAGCAATAATCTAGTTTGATACTATAAGATATCTGAATAAGTCCAATCCTACTCGATATGTATTAAACGAAAGAATCATAATGATAAGTTCAGAAACCTATTCCTTCTATCTATTTTTCAGATAGTAAGCGTTGAACCTTCTCAGAAATCTTGACCAGCTCTTCTACTCGCTTGGCAAATCCGGTTGAAGCTGTTCCAATACCATAGGCTCCTGCTTGAGCATTGGTGTAATTCCCATAACCACTGCTAGAGATTGTGGAATTTTCAGTGAGGCCCGTAATGGCTTGTTTCATCGTCTTCCAGGTCGATAAATGAAGTTCTACATCTTTGGTCATTGGTCACCTCGCGGAATCATTCCCAGAGTTTCTAAGTTTTTTACAAGTGTAGGATTAGAAGAAAGACCATTTAGAAAATCATCTCGCAACTGAGCATCTTGTTGGAGCCACTGTCCCATCATACTTAAAATTTCACTATTGGCTCGCCGATATAGGTCCCCAACTTCATTCACTTTGTTGAGCATTTTAGAATAGTGATCCATTGCTTTCGAGGCTTCTCATTTGTGAAAAGGCACTTAATTTACAGTTAAGTGCCAGTATCAAAAATATTATAATTATAGCTGATTTTCTTTTACTTCCTCAAACCATTTTTCAAACTCTAGACGTGGAAGCAATTCTTCATCCTTATCATAACGCCCTTCATAACTATAACGACTGTCAAGACTGTTTTTATTAGCATCATAAATCAACCACATTTCAGTCGGATGTTCACGATTATATTCTTGGCAAACATCCTGCAATTTCTGCATATCTTCAGTTCCATATTTCAATAAAGCAAATGCCATATTATCTGAATCATCAACTTTTTTTGTCACAACTTCATTAACTTTTTCCATTCCAATTACAATACCATTAATTTTATAAAATGGCTTAAAACTATACAAACTGTCCGCTATCGCATAAATATATACTTTTTCTGCTTGATTTTGGACATATTCCATTGCTAATGAAATCATGCTAGCCTGAACTTCCATAAATTTATCTTCAAATACCATAATTCCCCTCTATCTCTTCTTTTACTTCATTGTACCATTGTTCAAAAATATTGCCCGAGGTTAGCGTATCTGAATTAGAATAGAATAGATCGTAGGAATACTTTCCCTTTACTTTATTCTGTTTATTATCATAAATCAATTTTATCTGCGTAGGCATTGGCTGGTTATACTTCTCACAAATTTTCTTTAACTCTTTAACGTCATCGGTTCCTATTTTTAATACATGGAAAATTAGATTGTTTAAATCATCAAAGTCTCTCCTTGGCAATGTACGCATAGTAAAAATTTTATTCTCAGAAATATAAAATATGTTAAAACTGTATGAATTCTTCTCATTAGAGCCATATATGTACACAGTATCAACCTTTTGCTTTACCCTATCCGCATATTCTAATGCCAACTGAATCATGTCTGTTTGTTTAGCTGAAAATTCATCTTCAAATATCATGTATATTTACTCCTAGCGATTTGTAATATTCTCAAAAAAATCCATTCCATCTATTTTATAAAAAACTTCAAAACTATCCGGTCGAAACTGTTCCAGTACTATTATCTCCTGCTTAAGGACCTCAGCCATGCTGTGGGTGTCCGTGTTAAGAATAACTGTGTTAACGTAAAGAAAAAGGAGACTACCTGTTTGATAAAAACTGGGTGGAAACCCAGTTTTCTTAGTTTTCTTGTACTAGGAGATCATATGGGAAATATTCTAGGTCTTTCAAGCGTTCATCATAAATTTCTTTGATCTTACAAGTTGCGGCGGTGTCAAAACTCCAGTAGCCATAATAACCACAGTGTTCATATTGATGAGAATTATACCAAGGTTCATCTGAATGACTATAATACCAGAAGCCCTGTGCCTTAGCTACACTCTCATAAGTATCTTCAATCATATTTTGATACTCTAAAATCGAATGGAAAGGTACTATCTTATCATGGAATAGATAAACCATGTAGTATTCAATCAAGCCGTCTGTGTAGTCCATTTGCTCATAAATAGCCTTCAAATCATCTAGAAACTCTTCCTTACGCTCACTGTAAAGAACTCCCAGGGCAAAGATGTTAACTGCCAAATCAAATGGAACTCCCTCTGAGGCGACTTCTTTTAAGTTGGAGAGCATCCCTTGATAATAGGGCAATAGAGTTTGAACAGAATCCCCTATAGAGTAACATATTTTGAATAAAATATCATTATCAATTACTAGATTTCGAAAATAAACGCTTTTATTTTCTGGTTTAATTTTATCATATTTTGCTAATCTCCTATTTAGCGAACCTAGATACAATTCTCTATCTTCTCGAAAGTATTCCTCAGTTTTGATTCTATCTCTTAACATGTATTAACTCCTTTTCTATGGGCGGATAATATTCGCCTTCTTATCGAGATTATTTATTATAATATCGCCATTCTTCTTAACCTTCACTAACTGATAGCCAACTAGGTTATCATCCATAGCTTCACGAATCAATATACTATGCTTATTACCGACTGCCTTATCTAGACGCCCTCCTATTACCCACTCATGGCTCATCTGTTTGACTTTTGGATTCTTCAAGTAACTTAAGCGAGCACTACCATACTTAGCTTCTGCGATGATATAGGGTGGGTGCCCATTAGGATTGTGGTAGACTCCGTCAATTCCATGGTGGGTGGCTCCATCGATTTCTGTGGTCATATCCAGACTGATGCGCTCATAACCCAGCTGACGATAGATCTCATCCGTAGTCATCTCGCCGTAGTTTCCTTTGCGCATATTACTGATAAGTTCAATAGTGCCGTCATCAACCTCTGATATGATCCCTCTTTGCTTGAGGATTTCAATCTTGCTGTGGACATCGGTATGTAGGAAGACATCCCCTTCTTTCATCGCCTTCATCCACTCTTCCTTGGTTGTATAGAAAGCATTACGAGCTCTGAGTTTATCCAATCGGGTGTTTTCTACATGTTTCGCTTTAGAAGCTAGATTATCTAAGCTCTTTCCTAGACCTGTATCTCCCAGACTCTTGCTCGTTTTTTCAAACTGCATCATTTGACGACCAGTTGAAGCTTCTTGTATAACTCTTACAGTAGGTACTTCCAAAGTAAACTGCTTGGCTCGCTCCAGTCCTTCTTGGGCAGCCTTGCTTAGGTTTAAAACTTTTTCATCCACTGAATTTTTTAGCTGATGGGTGATTTGTTTACGGTAAGTAGATAGGGAGTGATAAACATTATCCCCCAATCCCTTGGCATTCTTCAAGACACCTTTGAAACTGTCTAGGTTCTTAGCTCCTTGTTCCAAGCCTTCTTTCAAAGTCGTTTGGAGACTGTTCTTAACGGCAGTAAGCCCTGCTGTCTTTCCTGTCTTGGCTAAGGTTCCTAGGTATTTCCCTGCTGGTATCAAGTCAAACAAGGCAAAGGTTCCTCTCAGTGTTCTCTCGGATGTGTCCAACTCTCGTCCAGTGCCCCAGTCCTTACCGGTCGCTGCCGAGTACATGTCAGCACTAGCCAAGGCTACTCCTGCTACGGCTCCTGCTGGGGGACAGAAAATAGTCAAGACAACAAGGCTAACTCCCAGAGCGATATCGCGCCACATCTCTTTCTTGGACTTTTCGTCATCAATCGATACATACTCGAAAGCTCGGGTTTGATGCATAGCTTGGACATATTCCGTCTCCGTCAGCTTGTGTTCCTTATAGTTCTTGCTTTTCTTGAACTCCTCGTAGCTTTTAAGAATTTTCTTATAATACGTAAGAGACAAAGCAAGAACTCTGCCTCTTATATTCTTTAATGTAGGGAATGATTACTTATCGTCTGCATCAGAAACTTCATGAGCTTTTTTCAACAATTCTTCAAATTCTTTTTCGGAGAAATAGTGTCTCTTTCTATCTGTATCAATAAGAAGAAATTCTGGATTATCTCTTAAAAATTGTATATTAGCATCTTCTTGACTAATTTTTGATTTCCAAAATCCGAAATTAGCATAATTAATTAATTCTTCACCATCATGTTCTCCTGCTAAATAGCTATCCACTGCTTCTTTAGGGATTTCTTTAACAACCTCTGGCATGGTGATATTGAAAGTTGGATACTTTAAAATATACTTACCATTGGCTTCATAAATTTCTAACATATCACCTTTTTTTGTTGGTATTTCTTTCATTATTATTCACTCCACAATTCTTTAATGTTCAATTTATCTTTAGGAACTCTGTCAATCACAGATTCTGGAACACCACCCGGATAGGTCTTACCACCCGGACGCCATTGAACATTCCCGCTTGCTCCGCCCTCATTGCCACTTGGAATCCTCAGATTTTCAACTTCCTTAGGTTCGATCATAATTGGATTATTTCCAAGACTACCTTTATCAAGTCCCAAAAGTTTTTCAAGTACATGGGGATCACCATCAGCTTCCTTGACCATAGCTTCAGCTACATCTTTTGGAAAGACAAATGCACCATCCGGTCGACCAAAATAACCTTCTTTTTGAATCCAATAATCATTTTTAGCAAAAGCTGCCACCCCTTCGTCAAATAAGGCATTATGTTCTTTAATATAATTAGAACTCAAATATTGCTCCGGATCTGGTCGTTTAATTGTTTCACTTGGTTTAATATTGACTATCTTTTCTGATTGTCGTTCTGATAATCCTGAATCCGGAAAACTTTTCTGCAAATTATGCCACTCTGAGGAGAACCGGTTGGCTTCCACGACATCATCCACACTACCATCTAGATTCTTCGCGAAAGCACTGAGATTATCTGCTAAATGAGATAACTTCCCTCCACTACTTGACATGACACCACTCGCTAGTTGTGGCTCCAGCCCAATATTCAGACGGAAGTTCTGAGCTGCTTCACTGAGCATATTGTCCGCATTTCGTAGACCATTGCTAAGGCTTTCTGCCGAATTCGATAAAATCTTACTTGGGCGGAGATTATCTAGCTGTTTGCCATAGGTTTTAATTTGGGAAAGGACATTATCCCCCAAGCCCTTGGCATTCTTCAAGACACCTTTGAAACTGTCTAAGTTCTTAGCTCCTTGTTCCAAGCCTTCTTTCAAAGTCGTTTTGAGACTATTCTTAACGGCAGTAAGCCCTGCTGTCTTTCCTGTCTTGGCTAAAGTCCCTAGGTATTTCCCTGCTGGTATCAAGTCAAACAAGGCAAAGGTTCCCCTCAGTGTTCTCTCGGTCGCATCTAACTCTCGTCCAGTGCCCCAGTCCTTACCGGTAGCTGCTGAGTACATGTCAGCACTAGCCAAGGCTACTCCTGCTACGGCTCCTGCTGGGGGACAGAAAATAGTCAAGACAACAAGGCCAACTCCCAGAGCGATATCCCGCCACATCTCTATCTTAGATTTCTCGTCATCTATCGATACATACTCGAAAGCTCGAGTTTGGTGCATGGCTTGGACATATTCTGTCTCCGTCAGCTTGTGTTCCTTATAGTCCTTGCTGTTTTTGAACTCCTCGTAGCTTTTCTGTAGAACCGTTCTATAAGGGCTATCAACCTTGTAGAGTTCGTCGATCCCAATCTCAGCAGGGACGACTTCCTTGGTACCGACGGGATGACCATAGGGATCTGTCATAGATTCAATTCGCTTATAACCAACCTTGTTAGTCGTTTTATACTGTTGAATGTTGAGGGCTTCGAGCTTGGCTCCTACCTTGTCCATCGCCTCATAGAAGGGGCGGTCGATTTTATCCTTGATGTAGGTGGGAACATTTCCTGCATACCGCTCCAAGGTAGAGAGTTTGGATTGCAGAGTTTGTGCCGTGCTTGTGTCATCATGATAGCTATAGGACACAGCACCGTCCGTATCCTTTTCTGCTATCAAGCGTTGAACCTTCTCAGAAATCTTGACCAGCTCTTCTACTCGTTTGGCAAATCCGGTTGAAGCTGTTCCAATACCATAGGCTCCTGCTTGAGCATTGGTGTAATTCCCATAGCCGCTGCTAGAGATTGTGGAATTTTCAGTAAGTCCCGTAATGGCTTGTTTCATCGTCTTCCAGGTCGATGAATGAAGTTCTACATCTTTGGTCATTGGTCACCTCGCGGAATCATTCCCATAGTTTCTAAGTTTTGTACCAGAGTAGGATTAGAAGAAAAACCATTTAGAAAATCATCTCTAAACTTGGTATCTTGTTTGATAAAAACTGGGTAGAAACCCAGTTTTCTTAATTTTCTTGGACTAGAAGGTCATATGGGAAATATTCTAGGTCTTTCAAGCGTTCGTCGTAGATTCCTTTGATTTTGCAAGTTGCGGCGGTGTCAAAACTCCAGTAGCCCACATAAGTATCTTTGGTATGATTATTATACCATGGGGCATCTGAGTGGCTATAGTACCAGAAGCCCTGCGCCTTGGCTACACTCTCATAGGTGTCCTCAATCATATTTTGATACTCTAAAATCGAATGGAAAGGAACTATCTTATCATGGAATAGATAAACCATATAGTATTCAATCAAGCCATCTGTGTGGTCCATCTGCTCATAAATAGCCTTCAAATCATCCAAAAACTCTTCCTTACGCTCACTATAAAGAACTCCTAAGGCAAATATATCAACCGCCAAGTCAAAAGGAACTCCTTCCGAAGCGACCTCTTTTAAGTTGGAGAGGATCCCTTGGTAATAAGGAAAGAGCTCCTGAACATCCTTCCCTAAAGAGTAGCCAACTCTTAATAAATCTTCATAATTAATAACCATAGATCTAAAATGGTGCTCATAATACTCTGGATTTATATCAGGAAATTCAGTTATTTTTCTCTGTAATGTTTTAGAATACCATACAAAATTTTCTTGGAAATATTCCTCTGTTTGAATTTTATCTCTTAACATGTATTAACTCCTTTTCTATGGGCGGATAATATTCGCCTTCTTATCGAGATTATTTATCATAATGTCGCCATTCTTCCTAACCTTCACTAACTGATAACCAACATCTCCGTGCTTCATCGCTCTATCAATTTCATCATACGTTCCTTTACCGACTGCATCTTTCAATCTGCGTTCTACCCACGGATGACTCATCTGCTTGATTTTCGAATTCTTCAAGTAACTTAAGCGAGCACTGCCATACTTAGCTTCTGCGATGATATAAGGCGGGTGCCCATTAGGATTGTGGTAGACCCCATCAATTCCATGGTGGGTGGCTCCATCGATTTCTGTGGTCATGTCCAGACTGATGCGCTCATAACCCAGCTGACGATAGATCTCGTCCGTAGTCATCTCGCCGTAGTTTCCTTTGCGCATATTACTGATAAGTTCAATAGTGCCGTCATCAACCTCTGATATGATCCCTCTTTGCTTGAGGATTTCAATCTTGCTGTGGACATCGGTATGTAGGAAGACATCCCCTTCTTTCATCTCCTTCATCCACTCTTCCTTGGTTGTATAGAAAGCATTACGAGCTCTGAGTTTATCCAGTCGGGCGTTTTCTACATTCTTTGCTTTAGAAGCTAGATTATCCAAGCTCTTTCCTAGACCTGTGTCTCCCAATTTCATGGTTGTTGTATCACGTGTAGAGAACGCGTGTATATTGGCAGAACCAACAGGTGCTACCTGCGTACTTCTGATAGTCGGTACTTCCAAAGTAAACTGCTTGGCTCGCTCCAGTCCCTCTTGGGTAGCCTTGCTTAGGTTTAAAACTTTTTCATCCACTGAATTTTTTAGCTGATGGGTGATTTGTTTACGGTAAGTAGATAAGGAGTGATAAACATTATCCCCCAAGCCCTTGGCATTCTTCAAGACACCTTTGAAACTATCCAGGTTCCTAGCTCCTTGTTCCAAACCTTCTTTCAAGGTCGTTTTGAGACTATTCTTAACGGCAGTGAGCCCTGCTGTCTTTCCTGTCTTGGCTAAAGTCCCTAGGTATTTCCCTGCTGGTATCAAGTCAAACAAGGCAAAGGTTCCCCTCAGTGTTCTCTCGGATGTGTCCAACTCTCGTCCAGTGCCCCAGTCCTTACCGGTCGCTGCTGAGTACATGTCAGCACTAGCCAAGGCTACTCCTGCTACGGCTCCTGCTGGGGGACAGAAAATAGTCAAGACAACAAGGCCAACTCCTAGAGCGATATCCCGCCACATCTCTATCTTAGATTTCTCGTCGTCAATCGATACATACTCGAAAGCTCGAGTTTGGTGCATGGCTTGGACATATTCTGTCTCCGTCAGCTTGTGTTCCTTATAGTCCTTGCTTTTCTTGAACTCCTCGTAGCTTTTCTGTAGAGCCGTTCTATAAGGGCTATCAACCTTGTAGAGTTCGTCAATCCCAATCTCAGCAGGGACGACTTCCTTGGTACCGACGGGATGGCCATAGGGATCTGTCATAGATTCAATTCGCTTATAACCAACCTTGTTAGTCGTTTTATACTGTTGAATGTTGAGGGCTTCGAGCTTGGCTCCTACCTTGTCCATAGCCTCATAGAAGGGATGGTCGATTTTATCCTTGATGTAGGTGGGAACATTCCCCGCATACCGCTCCAAGGTGGAGAGTTTGGATTGCAGAGTTTGTGCCGTGCTTGTGTCATCATGATAGCTATAGGACACAGCACCGTCCGTATCCTTTTCTGCTATCAAGCGTTGAACCTTCTCAGAAATCTTGACCAGCTCTTCTACTCGTTTGGCAAATCCGGTTGAAGCTGTTCCAATACCATAGGCTCCTGCTTGAGCATTGGTGTAATTCCCATAGCCGCTGCTAGAGATTGTGGAATTTTCAGTAAGTCCCGTAATGGCTTGTTTCATCGTCTTCCAGGTCGATGAATGAAGTTCTACATCTTTGGTCATTGGTCACCTCGCGGAATCATTCCCAGAGTTTCTAAGTTTTGTACCAGAGTAGGGTTAGAAGAAAGACCATTTAGAAAATCATCTCGCAACTGAGCATCTTGTTGGAGCCACTGTCCCATCATACTTAAAATTTCACTATTGGCACGTCGATATAGGTCGCCAACTTCATTCACTTTGTTGAGCATTTTAGAATAGTGATCCATTGCCTTGGAGGCTTCTCCACCCTCATAATATTTTGTTTCAGAAAGGCTCTTCAATTTTGGAGCCAAATTATTTTGAAATGAAACCTCAACTGTGGTGATGTAACGCATGATTGCCTGTAATTCATCAGGATTCATGACGATTTCGTTAGATCCACCACCATCCATTGTAGTAGCTTCAATTAGAACCATTTTCAAAATCCTCCTCTCTAAACGGAATAGAAAGCCAACTATACAATCTCTCAAGGAAATAGTATTGACTAAAACGATATAACTCCTCTTGATTCACATCAAATCCCAGCAATTCTCCCTCTTCTTCAACAAAGAGATAAGAAGATGTCAATAGTGCTGCGTGTCTGGTCTCGCACATTTGTTCCAAAGGATAATACTGTACCATCAGAACTTGATCAGATGCTAAAGCTGTTTCGATATCAGAAGTGAGTTGTCTTCTTTCAGTTAGAAAATCAACCTCATCTTCCAGAGGAATCCTTGTCACAAGCGATAACTTATCTTGAAGCAATAATAAGCGACTCATAGGACTAATCTTGGCAAGTTGATATCCCTGACCAGTATCAATGATAAGAATAGAGAAGTCGCTGTCACGGCAGTGCATGAAATAGAAATTATTCAGAATGATCAAGGTTGTTCCTAAGCAATACTCCCGTAGAGTTTCAACTATGGTAAAACCCGATTTTGTCAAAGAACCATCCTCATTAACTAGGCCTTTTTTCTCAAGAGCTTCCTTAGCTATCGTCCACACTAGTTCAGAAGCAGTTACAATATCGTCTAGTGTTGGCAAACCAGGTATTAGTTCCCCGTCAAAGGAACCAATCAGATAATGGAGTTCGTGAATGGAAAAAGTTTCTTTATTTGACATACTTACAACCCTTTAATTGATGCAACTTCCGATGAACTATTATAGCTATCAATGGAGTTTTTCAAACTTGTTACTGCTTTTTCATGTTCTTCCATAATAGTTCTCAAATCTTTATGGTATTTATGGATGATGTCTAGATAGGACTCAAAAGCCACCTTTGTTTTCCCAGACCACTTGGCTGACTGGAGATAACTTTTTAATTGAGTGACAGTTTGGTAGGAACTTGTCAATTCCTGATTAATTTCTTTTGAAAGCTGAATAGCTGTCTCTAGATCCTTATATTTTATTTTTAAATCTGCCATTGAACTTACCTCCTTCTACGGTTTCTTTGCCTACGTTCTTCAGCTTGACGTCTCGCCTCTGCCTCCCTCTCCCGGCGTTCTTGCTCAGCTAAACGCTCATAGTATTTGTATCGTTCATAGGCTGCATCAACAGCACTCGATAAGCTTTTTGCATCTCTAGACTGATTGGTTCGTACAGTATCAACTTTTCCTTTTACTCGATCTTCGCTATCACTAAAAACATCCTCTGGAATAAAACTTAAACTCATTGAAGATCGAGAACTGTTATAGCTATCGACTTTTCCTTCCATTGTTTTTAATTTAGAATTAAAGCTTTTTAATTGACTGTTCAAGTCATTGTACAATGCTCTATATTGTTCCCTTTTCTTTTCTGTGTCTGTTCCAAACCACGCATCCCATAACGACATACTGAGTAACCCCCTTCTAAAACTTTTCTGTATTAAAACAAGCGAAAGAATACCACGAATTCATTAAATAAGAAGGGATAGTATGATCCCTCGAATAAAGTCGGGTAACACTTTAAAAATATTTTTATTTTATTTTATCATATTTTCAAGTTATTTAAAATCAAATGAAAAAGGATCTAATCCTATTCAGTACAGAGTTGGCTCTTTCAATATTTTTCCATATTTGAGCCAATTCATAAAAGTCTAACATTAAGGAAAATATCCTTTTAAAAAAATCTGCTAAACATAAATTCTTGAAATCGGAAACGATCTGTTCTAGCTACTATTCTTAATGGTTTAAAGAATTTCAATAATGATATGGATAGCTATTTCAAAAAAACGATTTCCTCAAACAAATCTATAAATTATGGAAATCACATGTCTAACCAAAACAACCGTGCAACAATCATAACACTGCTCAATAAACTCGGATTACCTGACCACGTTTTCCATCTATTTCACCATACTCATGCTTCATTAACACCCCACTCAGATACTAATGAAAGAACAACAAAAATATGAACTAGCAAGGTTTGGCATCATCAGTAATCCAGAACAATTTGTTTTTACATATATCGACACAAAAGGAAACATCAATAAGCCTTTACATGCTGACTATCCGAACAATAAAATGAAAAGTATTAGAAAGTGACATAAAGAACTGGCACATGCTACACCTCACAAATTACGACATACAGGGGCCACGCTTGCTAAACAAGCAGGAATGAGCTTAGAAGCTATTTCTGAAGCATTAACTCATAGCGATACAATTACAACTAAAACTTATGTTAATGCTTCAAACATAGTTCCATTATCTGCTGGACAAGTTGCCTACCAACATCTTAAAAACAAGTAGGGTAATTTTAGGGCAAATTTTAGGGCAAACTTTTTTAGAAAGTATAGAAAAAAGCACCCATGAGGTAAACTCTTGAGTGCTTTGAAACGTTGATATAATCGTATTGATTAACGTTTTGAGAATTGTGATGCTTTACGAGCTTTCTTAAGACCTGGTTTCTTACGTTCAACTTTACGTGAGTCACGTGTAAGAAGTCCTGCGCGTTTCAATGAATCGCGGAAGTCTGGGTCTACTTGAAGAAGGGCACGAGCGATACCGTGACGGATAGCTCCTGATTGACCAGCGTATCCACCACCTACAACGTTAACGAAAACGTCGTATGAACCTGCAGTTGAAGTAACTGCAAATGGTTGGTTAATGACAAGACGAAGGTCAGCGTGTGGGATGTACTCTTCAACATCTTTTTTGTTAACAGTGATTTTACCAGTTCCTGGAACAAGGCGAACGCGTGCAACAGCGTTTTTACGACGTCCAGTACCTGCATATTGTGCTTGTGACATACTTTATTGTTCCTTTCCTTAGATAAGTCCTGAAATATCAAGAACTTCTGGTTGTTGTGCAGCGTGAGTGTGCTCAGCTCCAACAAATACTTTCAACTTCATACCTTGAGCGCGTCCAAGTGTATTGTGTGGAAGCATACCTTTAACTGATTTCTCGATCAAACGTACTGCATTTTTAGAACGAAGTTCACCTGCAGAGATTTGTTTCAATCCACCTGGGTGGTTTGAGTGAGTGTAGTAGATTTTATCAGTTGCTTTTTTACCAGTCAATTTAACTTTTTCAGCATTGATAACAATCACAAAGTCACCTGTATCAGTGTGTGGTGTAAATGTTGGTTTGTTTTTTCCGCGAAGTACGCTAGCAACTACTGCAGAAAGACGTCCAAGTGGTACATCAGTTGCGTCAACTACGTACCATTTACGTTCAACTTGGCCTGGTTTAGCCATAAATGTTGTTTTGTTCATGATTTCTCCTATATATAGTTCGATTTTTGTTTACGGTGATGGGTGTTCCTTCCCATCGAAAAGTATTTGGAAGGTTCCGGGGCCTTTCAAATGGGGTAAACAATACCGCCTACTATAATACCAAATTTCACCCCTAAAAGTCAATAGATATGAAAAATATTTTTCTGAATTCCACTCTTTTTATCTCTAAAAAACCTCGCTTTCGCGAGGCTCTTCTATTTATAAGATAAGGCACGTTTAAATGTTTTCCAAGGACCTAAATCATCTGTCTGCAGAACGAGACTAGCATACATACGCCCAATAAAGACTGTTGCAATTACTGCAAAAGCAATCGTAATAGCAAGCGAAATCCAAGCTTCTAACCCATTTGCATAGCCATTAATAGCTCTAAATGGCATGAAGAAAGTCGAAATAAAGGGAATATAAGAACCAATTTTCAAAATCAAATTGTCCCCTGCAGAGCCTAGGGCAGTAACCCCCACAAAACCTACCACAATCACAATCATCAAAGGTGACAAGGCTTTTCCTGCATCCTCAGGACGAGAAACCATGGAACCTAGGAAGGCTGCCAAAACTACGTACATAAAGAGACTGACTAAAATAAAGAGCAAGGTATTTAGAGAGAAAGCATCTCCTAAATGGTCCAAAATACCAAACTGGGCTAATAATGGCAAATCCTTAAAGAGCAGAATGGCAGCGAGACCACCTACGACATAGATGCCGATATGGGTCAAAATCACAAGAAGCAGAGCCAGCATGCGAGCGTAGAAATAATGGCTAGCTCGGATACTAGAGAAGACCACCTCCATGATTTTGGTTCCTTTCTCACTAGCTACTTCCTGGGCAGTGACACTAGCATAGGTAATCAAAATCATATAGAGGAAGAAACCAAGCCCTGCGGCCGCAATGGTTTGAACAATTTTTTTGTTTTCCTTGGATTCATCAATCTTCTCCGTAAAGTCAACGGTTTGACTCAGGCGCTTTTCCTGCTCTTGGGACAAATTAGCCGCCGAGCGATTGAGTTGAGCTTGAAACTCATTGAGTTTATTGGTTACTGCTAGCTTGATGCCTGTTTCAAGAGAAGTTTCACCATAGTAAACGGCTTTGATGACACTATCCTCTTGATCAATAGTTAGGTAACCCTTGATTTTCTCATCTTTGATAGCAGCTTGGGCACTGGCTTCATCCTTATAATCAAAGTTGATACCATTAGTACCCTTGAGCCCATCTTCCACAGATGGCACAGTTGTTACTACTGCTATCTTACTATTTTTGGCCATAGAAGAGCCTTGGAGATAGCCAATTCCTCCAGAGAGACCGATAAACAAGAATGGTGAAATCACCATAAAGAAGAAACTCCACGATTTGACATGTCGAAGATAGGTTTCCTTCATTACAACCCACATATTGCTCATACTTCCACCCCTGATTCTAGTTTAAAGATTTCATCAATTGTTGGCGCTTGTTGGTCAAAGGTTGCGATATATTGCCCCTGAGTCAAGATTGGGAAGAGTTCCCTTCCAGCGCTCTCGTCATCTAGGATCAATTTCCAACTGCCTTGTTTGGTCAAGCTCACCTGTTTGACATGAGGAAGACTTTCCAATTCTTCCTTGCTTCGTTCACTTGAAACAAAGAGACGCGTTTTCCCGTATTGATTGCGGACATCCTGGACTGGCCCATGCAAGACTACACGACCATCTCGAATCATCAGAATATCGTCACAAAGTTCCTCGACATTGGTCATGACATGGTCAGAAAAGATAATGGTTGCTCCACGCTCTTTTTCCTGAAAAATAACTTGCTTGAGTAATTCGGTATTGACTGGGTCCAATCCACTGAAAGGCTCATCCAAGATAATCAAGTCTGGTTCATGAATCAGAGTAATAATGAGCTGAATCTTCTGCTGATTTCCTTTTGACAGACTCTTAATTTTATCTGTCAACTTTCCTTTCACTTCCAACCTCTTCATCCATTGAGGGAGTTTTTCCTTGATCTCCTTGGCATCCATACCTTTTAGCGTCGCCAAGTAACGAACTTGTTCAAGGACTGTCAATTTAGGCATGAGACTGCGTTCTTCAGGCAGATAGCCAATCCGAGCATAGGTCTCCTGACGAATATCCTGACCATCCAGACTAATTTCTCCTTGATATTCTAAAAACTTCAAAATACTGTGGAAAATCGTTGTCTTCCCAGCACCATTTTTCCCGACTAGTCCCAAAATACGACCTGGTCGCGCTTGAAAGTCAATACCAAACAAAACTTGCTTGGGTCCAAAACTTTTCTCTAGACTTCTTACTTCTAGCATCTTTCACCTCCGAAATGTCTTGCACTCATTATACTCCTTTTTGATAGCCTTTACAATGATTTCTGTCCATTTTTATCATCCTCATTTTAGTAAAAAATCTTAGGGTACTTTGAGTTATGAGTACATTATACACTGGTAAACTCCAATTTATCTTCTCTGTTCCTCAACTGTCTATTTTTGATCCTGAATTGTTATTTGAAAAGCAAAAATCCACCCCGAAGGATGGATTGATACTTTAACGCACTTCTGCATTGACTTTTTCTTCGAGAGACGCTTGGATTTTTTCCATATAGCGTGCGACTTCTTCGTCCGTTAAGCTGTCTTCTGGATTTTGGAAAGTCAAGCTATAAGCCATTGACTTCATACCAAGTCCCAATTTTTCGCCTGAGAAAACGTCAAAGAGTTTGATATCTGTCAAACGTTTCACACCGGCAGCTTGGATAGCGTCCACAACTTCTTGGTGAGTCACTTCTGCCTTAAGGAGAAGGGCAACGTCACGGCTAACTGCTGGGAATTTAGTAATTTCCACAAATGGAGTAGCTGGTTGAAGGGCAGCTTCGATGGCTGAAAGGTTAAGCTCAGCTACATACGTTTCTGGAATATCGTAGGCCTTAGCAGTGACTGGATGCACTTGCCCAAGGAAACCAAGAACTTGGTCACCGAGTGAAATCACGGCTGTACGTCCTGGGTGAAGGCTAGCGATTTCAGATGTTGCCGTATAGGTTACTTGGATTCCCAAACGAGCAAAGAGGGCTTCAAGGATTCCCTTAGCATAGAAGAAATCAACTGGAACTGCTGCTGTTTGGAAATCTTTTTCAGCAACCAAGCCTGTCAAGGCAAAGGCAAAGCTGTTAATCTCATTTGGAAGTTCTTCTTTTGGATTACCAGTTTGCTCAAAGACTTTTCCGATTTCATAAAGAGCCAAGTTTTTATTCTTACGAGCCACGTTGTAAGCAACAGTATCAAGGATACCAGACACCATATTTTGACGGAGGACAGAACGGTCCACTGTCATTGGCCACATGAGTTCAGTAAGGTTACTTGGTTGAGCCGTAAACTCGACTGCTTTTTCAGGAGTTGTTAGAGCGTAGGTAATGATTTCTGTCAAACCTGCTCCTTCAGCAATGGTACGAACTTGACGGCGGAGTTTTTGTGTCGCAGTCAATTCACCAGCTGTCCCATCGTCTTTTGGAAGGCTGGTTGGCAAGCGGTCATAACCATAGATACGAGCGATTTCTTCAAAGAGGTCTGCTTCGATAGTGATATCCCAACGACGACGTGGTACGCTAACTGTGAAGCTATCTGCATTTCCAGAAAGACCAAATCCAAGACGACGGAAGACGTCTTCTACATCAGCATAAGAAAGATCAGTTCCGAGGACACGGTTAACATCAGCAAGAGTTGAAGAAACTTCCACATCAGAGGTATCAAGCTCACCCGCTGAAACGATGCCTTTGCGCACCGTCGCACCTGCAAGTTCTGCAATCATGCTAGCCGCCGCATCAAGAGCTTCGTTAACAGTTGCCACATTGATGCCTTTTTCAAAGCGAGAAGATGACTCAGAACGAAGGTTAAGACGACCGCTGGTCTTACGGATTGATTTTCCGTTGAAGACTGCAGCTTCAAGGACGACACGACTAGATTTCTCAGAGATTTCTGTTGCTTGACCGCCCATGACACCTGCAAGAGCTACTGGCTTGTCTGCGACAGTGATGACTAGGTCATTTGTTTCCAAGTCACGTTCTTCACCATCCAAGGTCACTAATTTTTCACCAGCACGCGCTTCACGCACACGAATGTCAGTTCCTTCAAAGGTATCCAAGTCAAAGGCATGCATTGGTTGACCAAAGTAGAGAAGGATGTAGTTGGTCACGTCCACTACGTTATTGATTGGACGGATTCCTTCGTTCATGAGAAGGTTTTGCAACCATTGTGGACTTGGTGCGATGGTCACATTATCCAAGATACGAGCGGCATAGTAAGGCGCCTTGTCTGTCTCAATGCCCACAGAAAGTGCATCTGCCGCAGCTTGGTCAGTTTCTGAAAGAGTAAATTGTTTAAAGTTGACTGCCTTATCATAGATAGCTGCCACCTCGTGAGCCACTCCACGCATAGAAAGGGCATCCGCACGGTTGGGTGTGATAGAAAGTTCGATGATTTCATCATCCAAGTCTAGATATGAGAAGACTTCATCTCCAGGAACGGCACTTTCTGGCAAGATTTGGAGGCCATCTGCGAATTCCTTAGGCACAACTGAGTCAGAAATTCCCAGTTCACCAAGCGAACAGATCATTCCAAGTGACTCTAAACCACGGATTTTTCCTTTTTTGATCTTGTAATTGTCAGCGATGCGAGCTCCTGGAAGAGCCACCATAACCTTGATACCAGCACGCACATTCGGTGCACCACAAACGATTTGACGGGCTTCTTCTTCGCCAACGTTAACCTGACAAACATGGAGGTGAGTTTCTGGCACATCTTCGCAAGACAAGACCTCACCGACGACAATTTTTGAGAGACCAGCAGCAGGTGATTCAACACCTTCTACCTCGATCCCTGTAGTTGACATTTTTTCAGCCAACTCTTGTGATGGCACATCAATGTCCACCAATTCTTTTAACCATTTATAAGATACAAGCATAATTTAGTTCTCCAGAATGACAGTTGCCACTCTAGTTCTTTTCCTTTCCTATCATTTCAATAGAAGAATCATCTTCTTACCTTAATTTCTTTCTCAGTAACCAATCCGTATCTACTTTTTGACCAACCATAAAATGATGTTGGCTAAATTTTTCAAAACCATATCGATTATAAAACGCTTGAGCTTTTGTATTATGCTCCCAAACACCTAACCAAGCCCAAGAAAAACTATTTTTGGTAGCAAGTTCAAGAGCGAATTCAAACAGTTGCTTACCAAACCCAAATCCTTGGTATCTTTGTAGCACATAAAGGCGTTGAATTTCAAAAGCATCCTCTAATTTTCTCTCAGTCTGAGCAATTCCCCAGTTGACTTTGAGAAAACCGGCTATCTCCTCTTCATGCATAATGAAATAGATTTCAGAGTCAGGATTTTCCAACTCAGTTGACAAAACTCTCAGACTATAAGCCTCTTCAAAGTATTCCTGTAACTGCTCTTCCGTATTATCATAAGCAAATGTTTCACGAAAGGTTTGTTTGGCAATTTTAGCCAACACCTCAACATCTGCCATTTCTACTTTTCTAATCATTATTTAAACTGTTCTGAGAAGCGGACATCTCCTTGGTAGAATCCACGGATATCGTTGATTCCATAACGGAGCATAGCTACACGCTCTTGTCCAAGACCAAAGGCAAATCCAGAGTAAACAGTCGCATCGATACCACTCATTTCAAGGACACGTGGGTGAACCATACCGGCACCCATAATTTCGATCCAACCAGTTTTCTTACATACGTTACATCCTTCTCCACCACACTTGAAGCAAGAAACATCCACTTCAACAGATGGCTCTGTGAATGGGAAATAAGATGGACGCAAACGAATTTGACGCTCTTCACCGAACATTTTTTGCACAATCAACTGAAGGGTTCCTTGAAGGTCAGCCATAGAGATGTTCTTTCCAACAACCAAGCCTTCGATTTGGTGGAACTGGTGACTGTGGGTTGCATCGTCCGTATCACGACGGAACACACGCCCTGGTGAGATCATTTTCAAAGGACCTTTAGAGAAATCATGGGCATCCATAGCACGCGCCTGCACTGGAGACGTGTGGGTACGGAGCAAGATTTCTTCAGTGATATAGAAAGTATCCTGCATATCACGAGCTGGGTGGTCTTTTGGAAGGTTCATACGTTCAAAGTTATAGTAATCTTGCTCCACTTCAAAACCATCCACAACTTGGTAACCCATCCCAATGAAAATATCTTCGATTTCTTCACTGGTTTGTGTGAGGACATGACGGTGACCAGTCGCAACAGGACGACCTGGAAGGGTCACATCGATACTCTCACTTGCTAATTGAGCTGCAACTTTCTTTTCTTCCAAAAGCTTAGCTGTTTCTTCAAAGGCAGCTGTCAAGACATCACGAGCTTCATTGACGTGTTTCCCAATAATTGGACGCATCTCAGCAGAAACATCTTTCATCCCTTTGAGGATTTCAGTGAGCGAACCCTTTTTACCAAGGACTGAGACACGCAAATCTTGCATCTCTTTTTCATTTTCAGCAGTAATCTGCTTCAAGCTAGCCAGCGTTTCTTCACGAAGCGCTTTTAATTGTTCTTCAATAGTTGACATAATTCCTCCATCAGTCTCTCGTAGATAAAAAGAAAACCACATGCCAAAAACTCCACTCGGAGCGTTGACACGCGGTACCATCCGTTTTCATCTGACAAGTCAGACCTTCATTTCTAAATCCATGCGCAAGTGAATTCACCCAGCTTTCATATAGAGAGCTTGCAGTCACGGCTCTCCTCCCTGATATACTTCTCTTGAGTTACTAGTCTTGCGGATTCCTATTCAATTACTACTTAGTTTATCAGATTTTTAGTTAAAAAACAAGTTAGATTAGACTAATTTCAGTATAAAACTCGTTCCTTTTTCTGTTGCTCCATTTTCCACAAATCCAAGCGACTTGAAACACCTCCTAGAAGCATGATTGTAGGTGTAGATTTCCTTGACTCTCAATTCTTTCCATCCTTTTACTCGAGCCAATTCAATCAAAGTACTTAGAATCTTTTTTCCAAGTCCTCGATGTTGGTAATCGGAATTCCCAATCACAATGGGGAGATTATCCTGAGATAGTGTAACATCCCCAATTGGAAACCATTCTCCCTTCTCCTTGACTTCAATCCAAAAAAGCTCACCATGCTGATCCAAATAGGAATACATAGCTTCCAAAGTTTCTTGACTATAAGGAAGCTTCACCCCATCTACGAGGTAAACTAAGTCCACATTCTGATACCAAGCAAAAGCTTCATCACAATGATTGACCTTATAATAAGGAACAAGACGCAGTGAATTATCTATTTGTAGGGTCTGTTTCATCTGCTTTCCTTTTCAACAAAAGAGTTGCTGCTTGATTAAAACCATCACACCAGTTATACCATTTTGCTTCATACTCATCTTGAGCTAAGATATGATTTTTTAAATCCAGAACAGAGTAGATTTTTCTTTCTTCGCAGGCTTGCGCATAGAGATGATATAGTTCATCACCACCATCTCTATCCCACTCAGCAGAAATAGTATCCCGACCTGCCAATAAAGCCTGATAAGCCCTGTGATGCCCATCTGTGATCAACAAGTAATCTCCGAACGCAAGAATACTGATTGGAGCAACATTGATTATTTCTGCCGACTGATAAAGTGTCTGGATGCCTGCTAGTTTCTTTTCTGATAAGTATAGTTGAGTCGGATGGAGAGCTTTTATGTTGACTTTCATTTCCTTCTCCTCAAGAGAATTTGATATTCACTTCTGCTTGCCTTTAAATCGCCATTGGAAGCGCAGCTTGTCATAGAAGGGAAATTCGATAAACAAGACTCCCAAGCCCACACAGAGACTGGCAAGAACGTCTGATGGATAATGAACTCCCAGATAGATCCTTGATACCAACACACTGACTAGGTAGAGGCCAAGGACGATTTGTACGATTTTTCTCCAGACTGGATTTTTCATCCGTTGACTGAGAATGACAATCAGAGAGCCGACCATCAAGGTTACAGCCAGAGAATGGCCGCTTGGGAAGGAAAATCCCTTCTCCTCAACCAAGTGTAAAATAGCCGGTCGTGGGCGCTGGTAGACATTTTTAAAGATCACGATTAAAAGACCTACCAAAGCCAGATTTCCTAGCATGAAGAAACTTTCTATCTTCCATCGCTTACGATAAAAGATAAAAGCTGTAATGACAACCCAAGTGATAATCACTGGGATATCAATCAAGCGTGTGATGGCCCTGAAAAGAATAGTCAAGTAATCTGGCAAGTCTCCTCGAACGGCAGTCTGAATCGGTTGGTCAAAACCGACCAGCGCTTCAGGGTAAAATTTGACCATGTAGCCAAGAATAACGAAAAGTAAAAGGGCAAAACTGCCCTTCATTAAAAATGTTTGTTTATCTCTCATAATGTTTTAAGGTTGGTTTCAAGAGAACATACAACAACCAGAATGAAACGGAAAAGATTACACCTTCAATCAAATTAAAAGGCAACACCATAGTCATTAGGTAGTTGGAAAGTCCCAAAATTTTTCCAATATCAAAGTTAGCAAACTTAGCGTACAAAGGAACAGCGTAAACATAGTTGAGAACCAACATAGCCACAGTTAAACCAATAGTCCCAGCTAAAGAGCCTAGTAGGAAACGAAGGGTTGTCCGTTCCTTTTTCCAAATCAAAGCAAATACGATGACAAAAACTCCCAAAGCTACGATATTCATTGGCAAACCAATGTAAGTATTCACTCCCTGGCTGTTAAGAAGCAATTTCAAGAGTGAGCGAAGCAAGAGAACTCCTAGAGCAGCAGGCAAATCCATGACCACCAAGCCCACAAGGACTGGCAAGATACTAAATTCGATCTTGAGGAAGGACGCCGCTGGTAAAAGCGGAAAGTCAAAGTACATCAGCACAAATGAGATGGCTGATAAAATCGCAATGGTCGAAAGTCGACGTGTGTTTGTCATAACAGGTTCCTCCAATTTTCTATAAAATCAGAAGAAGTTAGAAAGGATTCCTCTATCTATTCTCACTTTTTATATCCCAAAAGTTCCCTCTCACTCTATTAAAGAAAACAAAAGCAAGCGGTTACAATCTAGCTATAAATCTATCAGAACAGACAAAGCTATTCTTTCGTCTTCTCCCATCCAGACTATACTGTCGGTTGTGGAATCTCACCACATCAGCTTGCGCTCGCGGACTTATTTGGCTAAGATATTTTAGATTTATCTAGACGTCGCAGTCGAAGATAATACTTAAAGTATATCGAGACAAGACAACGACGAGAAAGCTAAAATAGATAATCAAATTTACCGCCGGTCGGGAATCACACCCTGCCCTGAAGACTCTTTTATCATAACAAAAAACGCTTGCAAGCGCAAGCATTTTGTTCATTTTCATTTTCATTTTTTATTTCAATTTATCTGCTTCATATGTATGAACAAGCTCAAGACCTGCAAAGTTCTGCTGGCGGAGGGCTTCGTAGACAATCATGCAGACGGTATTAGACACATTGAGACTGCGGACATGTTCATCATTCATAGGAATACGGAGAGCTTTCTCAGGATGTTCTCGCATAAAGTCCTCAGGCAAGCCCTTGTCTTCACGTCCAAATAGAAAATAATGGTCTTCATCAGTCGATAAATCCACCTCAGAATAGACTTTTTCCGCGAATTTAGAAATCAGATAGAGTTTGCCCTTCATCTGAGACATGAAATACTCCAAACTCTCGTAAAAATAAATCTCTAGTTTATCCCAATAATCCAATCCAGCTCGCTTCATCTTGCGGTCATCAATAGGAAAGCCCATTGGCTTGATGATGTGGAGGGGAGAATTGGTCGCAGCGCAAGTACGCGCGATATTGCCTGTATTTTGTGGAATTTGTGGTTCAAATAATACAATGTGATTTGTCATGACTTGCTTCCTTTCACCATTGCAAAAAAATAGCCACACTGCCCGGAGTCAAGCTCAGCAAACAGCGTGGTTAAGGCATCGTTAACTTACCTCACAACAGGTTTGAAGTAAATCAGCGAAACTACTTTCTTAGTATAACACTTTCAGAATCATTGTCAATAGAAACGACTTGATTTTTTCAATTTTTTCGAGCTATTTCCAAGAGTTGTAAAATCGTCCCTGATTCTGCAAGATAAGTAGTAAACTAGCTACTAAAAACAAGGCTGCCAAGAGCAAGGTAAGATAATCTCCTTTTTTCAAGGCCTGATAACTATACCAAGTGCGTTTTTTCTCTTTCCCAAAGCGTCGAAGCTCCATAGCGGTCGCGATGGTATCAATGCGTTCTAGCGAGCTAAAAATCAAGGGAGTGATAATGCGCAGATTGCCTTTGATTCGTTGCATGAGAGAAGCTTTCTTAGATAATTCCATCCCACGCGCCTCCTGAGACATCTTGATAGTAAAGAATTCTTCCTGCAAATCTGGAATATAGCGCAAGGTCAGGCTGACAGAATAGGCAATCTTATAGGGCACACCAATTTGATTTAAACTGGAAGCAAACTGACTAGGGTGGGTTGTCATCAAAAAGATAATAGCCAGAGGAATGGTGCAAAGATACTTAATGGCCAGATTTAACAGGTATAGGGTATAGTTTTACCTTATAGCAAATTTCCTACTAAAAACTCTGGTGATTAGCTAGTAGGTGCATTTTTTCTTGAAAAAGGGTATGATAGTTACATCATGAAAAAGTAGGTTTTATTATGAAAATTATCCTTGTCGGAGGGGGAAAAGTTGGTTCTGCCCTCTGTCGCTCCTTGGTTGCAGAAAAGCATGATGTTTTGCTGATTGAGCAAGACGAAGCTGTCCTCAATCATATTGTCAATCGCTTTGATATCATGGGTATCCTTGGTAACGGGGCCGATTTTACCATCCTTGAGCAAGCCAGTGTCCAGGATTGTGATATCTTTATCGCCCTGACTGAGTACGATGAAGTCAACATGATTGCAGCCGTTCTAGCCAAAAAAATGGGAGCTAAAGAGACCATCGTTCGGGTGCGGAACCCTGAATATTCTAACTCTTATTTCAAGGAAAAGAATATTCTCGGTTTTTCTCTTATCGTTAACCCTGAGCTCTTGGCTGCTCGTGCTATCGCGAATATCATTGACTTCCCCAACGCCCTCTCTGTCGAACGTTTCTTTGGTGGACGAGTCAGCTTGATGGAATTCACTGTTAAATCCTCCAGTGGTCTTTGCCAAATGCCCATTTCTGATTTTCGGAAAAAATTTGGCAATGTCATTGTCTGTGCGATAGAGAGGGATCATCAAATTATCATTCCAAGCGGTGACATGACTGTACAGGATAAAGATAGAATCTTTGTCACTGGTAACCGTGTTGATATGATGCTCTTCCATAATTATTTTAAATCTCGTGCCGTGAAGAGCCTTCTCATCGTCGGGGCAGGTAGAATTGCCTATTATCTACTAGGTATCCTCAAAGACAGTCGTATCGATACCAAGGTTATTGAAATCAATCCTGAAATCGCCAGCTTCTTTAGCGAGAAATTCCCAAATCTCTACATCGTTCAAGGAGATGGTACCGCAAAAGATATCCTGCTGGAAGAAAGTGCTCAAAACTATGATGCCGTTGCGACTCTAACAGGGGTCGATGAGGAAAATCTGATTACCTCTATGTTCCTTGACAGGGTAGGTGTACAGAAAAACATCACTAAGGTCAATCGTACCAGTCTCCTCGAGATTATCAATGCGCCTGATTTTTCAAGTATCATCACACCTAAAAGCATCGCTGTAGATACAATCATGCACTTTATTCGTGGTCGTGTCAATGCCCAGTATTCAGACCTTCAAGCCATGCACCATCTAGCCAATGGCCAAATCGAAACCCTGCAATTCCATATCAAGGAAGCTAATAAGATGACTGCCAAACCTCTTTCTCAACTGAAATTGAAAAAAGGTGTTCTTATTGCAGCTATCATTCGAAAGGGCAAGACTATTTTCCCAACTGGGGAGGATATGCTGGAAGTTGGAGACAAGCTCCTAGTAACAACCCTGTTGCCAAACATCACCAAGATTTATGACTTGATTGCGAGGTAAGAAATGAATAAAAGTATGATTCGTTACCTCCTTTCAAAATTACTTTTGATTGAAGCTGTTCTTCTTTTGGTTCCTGTGTCTGTCGCTGTCTATTACCGTGAATCGAGCCAAGTCTTTACGGCCCTCTTTACAACAATTGGGATTCTCGTATTACTAGGAGGTTCAGGAATTTTACAAAAGCCAAAAAATCAACGGATTTATGCTAAGGAGGGAATCTTGATTGTGGCCCTCTGTTGGATCCTTTGGTCCTTCTTTGGTGGTCTCCCCTTTGTCTTTGCTAGACAAATTCCCAGTGTTATCGATGCTTTTTTTGAAATCAGTTCTGGCTTTACAACTACTGGAGCAACTATTCTGAATGACGTTTCGGTTCTCAGCCGTTCCCTCCTCTTTTGGCGAAGTTTTACCCACTTGATTGGAGGAATGGGAGTGCTTGTTTTTGCACTTGCTATTATGGATAATGCCAAGAATAGCCACCTAGAAGTAATGAAGGCTGAGGTTCCTGGTCCTGTTTTCGGTAAGGTTGTATCCAAACTTAAAAACACTGCCCAGATTCTCTATCTCCTTTATCTAGCTCTCTTCTCCCTCTTTGTCATCATCTATTATCTGGCTGGCATGCCCCTATTTGATAGTTTTGTCATTGCTATGGGAACAGCGGGAACTGGGGGCTTTACCGTCTATAACGATGGAATTGCCCACTATGGTAGTTCACTGATTACCTATCTGGTTAGTATCGGAGTTCTGGTTTTTGGGGTAAATTTCAATCTCTACTACTACCTCATGCTCCGTCGCGTCAAAGCCTTCTTTGGTGACGAGGAACTTCGTGCTTACTTGATCATCGTGCTAGTTTCTACAGGCTTGATTAGCCTTAATACCCTCTATCTCTACCCAGGATTTTCCAAGAGCTTTGAAATGGCCTTCTTCCAGGTTTCCAATATCATTACAACTACTGGTTTTGGTTACGGAGATATTACCAACTGGCCCCTCTTCTCCCAGTTTATTCTTCTCTTCCTCATGGGAATCGGTGGTTCTGCTGGTTCAACCGCAGGTGGACTCAAGGTTATTCGAGGCCTCATCCTTTCAAAAATTGCCAAAAACCAAATTTTGTCAATCCTATCGCCCCACCGTGTTTTGACCCTCCATGTTAATAAAACGGTGATTGACAAGGATACCCAGCATAAGATTCTCAAGTACTTTGTCATCTATGCTATGATTTTGCTATCCCTTATCTTTATTGTCAGCCTAGATAGCAATGATTTTCTGGTTGTGACCAGCGCTGTCTTTAGCTGTTTCAATAATATCGGGCCTATTCTAGGAACCACTTCTAGTTTCTCAATCTTTAGTCCTATCTCAAAAATTCTCCTCTCCTTTGCAATGATTGCAGGGCGCTTGGAGATATACCCAATCCTACTTCTCTTCATGAAGAGAACTTGGTCTAAGAGATAAAATACAACCACACCTTGTACCTAACAAAGTGTGGTGTTTTTCTTTATCCCAAAACTAATTCATCACTGACTAGACTTTGACCACTATTTTTCTGGAAGAGATGCATGAGATCTTCAACTGTCAGATGCTTTTTCTCCTCTCCCTTGACATCCACCACTATCTTGCCTTGATAGAGCATAATGAGACGATTACCATACTCAATCGCATGGTTCATATCGTGGGTAATCATCAAAGTCGTCAACTGATGGTGTTCCACAATCTTTTGCGTCAAATCCATCACCATTTGACTAGTTTTCGGGTCAAGGGCCGCAGTATGTTCATCCAAAAGCAAAAGTTTGGGTTTCACCAGAGCTGCCATGACTAGGGTCAAGGCCTGTCTTTGTCCTCCTGAGAGATATTGAGTATCTACTTTCAAGCGGTTTTCAAGGCCAATATTCAGCTCTTTCAAGGCTTCTTGGAACTGGATTCTATCCTTCTCCTTCACTCCCCAACCAAGCCCTCTCTTCTGCCCGCGTCTCAAGGCAATAGCCATATTCTCCTCAATCGTCAAACGAGAAGCTGTTCCCATCTTAGGATCTTGAAAAACACGGGCGATATCCTTGGCTCTCTTTCTTACACTCAGATTTTTAATGGATTTACCTGCCAATAAAAGGTCCCCTTCATCCACCAATAGATTGCCAGCCAAGATATTCATCAAAGTGGATTTCCCTGCTCCATTTCCACCAATCACAGAGATAAAATCTCCCTCTTCAACCTCTAAATCTAATCCTTTGAGGACATGGTTCTCATTGACCGTCCCTGCTTCAAATGTTTTGTGAATATTTTCAAGTGTTAACAAACTTGCCATAACTTTATCCTCCTATTCATTTCTCAATTTTAGACCACGAATCTTTAATCTCTTTTGCAATTCTGGCGCAAATAAAACTAAGGCTAACAAGATTGCATTAAAGAGACGAACCAGGTTTTGATCTAGATTTGGAATTTCATAGATATTTAAAATAATCAAACGGTATACAATAGCACCAATTCCGATGGATAACAAGCGGCCTCCAATGGTCAAGTCGTGTATCAAGACTTCCGCAATAATCACTGCACTCAAACCAACAACGATAGTTCCTGTCCCAGAAGTCACATCTGAAAATCCATCATTTTGGGCAAACAAGGAACCACATAGGGCAATCAAGCCGTTTGAAATCATGTAACCAACAATCTTCATGGTGTCTACATTGACCCCATTTGCCTCACTCATCGGAATATTGTCCCCAGTCGAACGCAAGACCAAGCCAATCTCTGTTTTCATCAAAAGAGTCAAGACCAAACAAACAAGTAAGAGGCAGGCCAAACTAAGTGAGAAAACAGCTTCTTCATTTGACAGCCCTAAGATTGCCAATTGTTTAAAGACAGTTGAAGAATCTCCCAAGGAAAGATTGGGCACGCTACCCATGATTTTAATATTGATTGAATAAAGCCCTGTCAAGGTCACAATCCCTGTCAAGAGAGCAGGAATTTTCATCTTGGTGTGGAGCATTCCTGATACAAGACCTGCTACCATACCTGCCAGCAAAGCCAGTAAGGTCGCAATCCAAGGATTTATACCTGCCTGTATCTGTGATATAACGACAGCTGCCCCCAGTGGAAAGGCACCTTCAGCAGTCATATCCGCAATATCCAAAATACGGAAAGTCAAGTAGACCCCAATCGCCATAATCGACCACAACAAACCTTCTGATAAACTAGATAACACAAAATTCATCTTAAACCTCCTTATTCCTTGCCTTCTAACTTACTAATATCAATTCCTAGTGCATCTGCCATTTCTTGATTGGTATGCAATTCCAGTTTTTCAGGCAACTCAACTGCTATATTTTCTGGCTTCTCACCTTTTAAAACACGAATCAACATGCGAGCTGTCTGTCTTCCTAATTCTTCATAATTGGTTCCGTAGTTATACAAGCCACCCACAGCAATCATTTCTGTTGAACCACCGAATACTGGAACCTTGTGTTTAATAGAAACCTGCTTGACTGTTTCCATGGTTGATGAAATGATATTATCCGTTGGTACAAAAACCATATCCACCTCTGCCATCAAGCTTTCTGCTGCAGCCTTGACGTTGTTACTATCCAAGATTGTTTTTTCAACAACGGTAAAGCCTTTTTCTTCCAGAAGGCGCTTAGCTTCATCCTTTTGGACAACCGAATTGGGCTCACTCTGAGTATAAAGAATTCCAATTGTTTTAGCTTTTGGCAACACTTTCTTTATCAAATTGATTTGGGTTGAAATGGCATCTGATGACTGATCGCTTGTCCCAGTTACATTGCCCCCAGGATGCTCTCTTGACTCAACCAACTTGGCACTGACAGGATCTGTTACCGCTGAAAAGATAACAGGCGTCGTTTGTGTTGTATTGGCCAAACTCTGAGCAGAAGGCGTTGCGATAGCTAGAACGACATCACTAGATTCTGCTAGTTGCTGAGAAATGGTTTTTAGATTTCTTTGTTCTCCCTGTGCATTTTGCAAATCAATCTCGATATTTTTCCCTTCAACATAGCCTTGCTTGGCCAGCTCATCCACAAACCCTTCTCTAGTAGCGTCTAAGGACTGGTGGGTAATAAATTGTGAAATACCGATACGAAATACATCTTTTTTCTTATCTGCCTTCAACTGATGCAAACTAACCAGAGAGGTCAAGAGGATCCCCACTACCAAGAGGGGTGCTAGTAATTTTCGAACAACTTTCATAATGAAACTCCTTCTCAGAAAAGATAAAACAAAAAACCGCCTAGATACTATCTAAACGGATGCTTGAAATAATCTAACAAGTTATAACTTTGCTAGTCCATTTAGATATTCATCTATATGGACCACAATCAAAAATCTTAGCCACATAGATACAAACAAATTGCTTGAACTGTTTGCATCCATGGTGACATGTCTACAAACACTATCTAAAGTAGCTAAAGTAAAAGTTTTGATTCATCGTTACAGCTTGTTTCTTATTCATTTCTTTTTCTGCTTTCTTTTTTGATGTTTCCTATCTTACCACCTTTTTCATTAGCTGTCAAGAATATTTCAGAATTTTTTAAAATTTTTTGAAAATTCTTTCATAATTCTTTTAGGATAATTTCAAAGATTTGCCCATTAGACAAAATAGAACGATTTGAAGACTTTTATGGTATTTAGTTGTACTAGAGTCTTTTAAAAGTGTTTTGATAACTTGTATTTCTTCTTTGGTTGATTTCATATCACTATTATATAATGCATTTTGATTGTAGTGTAGTATTAAACTGACTCTTGGCAGTCGGACAAAAAATCGACAGTTATTTTATATTGTTTAAAACCAATAGTCAATACGACAATCTCTTTACTTTTCGGTTATCAACTCTGTAGATTGCTAACATATCCAAAATAAGCCAAGTATCCCGAGGATAGGCAGCAGAAATGAATTATTTATACTCTGGATACCACTTCAAATCACGAACTGCTTTGACCATATCTGTTTCCTTAGCGCGTGCAAGACCTTGCTCTTGTGCTTTTTTAGCGACTGCTTCTGCTACTTTAATAGAAACATCTGCTACATACTTGAATGGTGGCAAGACAGGAGCTCCTGGTTGGCCTGGATTGACAATACCACTCAATGAATGCGCCGCTGCTCCAATCATTTCATCAGTCAAAAGACTTGCTTCAGAAGCCAGCATACCTAGACCAAGACCTGGGTAAATCAGGGCATTATTTGCTTGACCAATCACATAGTCTACACCTTTATAAGAAACCGTATCAGCAGGAATTCCTGTTGCGACAAAAGCTTTGCCATCTGACCATTCAATCAAATCTTTGGCACTAGCTTCTGCCAATTTAGTTGGGTTTGACAAAGGGAAGATCATTGGATGTTCTGTGTTTTCACACATAGCTTCTACTATTTCTTTAGTGAAGGTATTAGGCTGAGTTGAAGTTCCTACAAGAATGGTTGGCTTCACAGTCTTCACTACTTCAAGCAGGTCAGTCAACTTATCTGCGTTACTAAAGTCAGCACGTTTCTTAGCAAATGGTTTTTGCTCTGGTGTCAAGTCATCCATGTCATCAAAGAGAAGACCTTGTTTATCAACCATAAAGAAACGTTTATAAGCTTCTTCTTCAGAAAGACCTTCACTTACCATTTCACGAAGAACACGAGAGGCAATTCCTGCACCCGCAGTACCACCACCATAGCAGAGATAAACTTGATCTGTTAATTTTTCACCACTAATATCCAGCGAACCAAAGATACCACCCAAGGTAACGATTCCTGTACCTTGAATATCATCATTAAAGGTTGGAATTTGTTTCCGGTATTTTTCAAGAATATTGGCAGCATTCGAGCGGCCGAAGTCTTCCCAGTGAAGGTAGAGTTTAGGAAAGAGACGTTCTGCTGTTTGAACAAATTGGTCAATAAAGTCGTAGTAACGATCTCCGCGAACCCGTTCGTGACGATTTCCTAAGTAATTAGGATTGTTACGAAGTTCTTCACGGTTAGTCCCTGCATCAATGACTAAAGGAAGGACCATCGAAGGATCGATCCCAGCAGCACCCGTATAGACCATCAATTTCCCAACAGAAATATCGACACCATTTGTTCCCCAGTCGCCAATTCCAAGGATTCCTTCTGCATCTGTTACAACAATGAGACGAATCTCGCGACCCCCGGCAGCGTTTTTCAAAGTAGCTTCAATATTTTCAGGATGATTGATATCAAGATATCCCGCATATTGGGGATCTACAAAGAGGTCACTATAGCCTTCAATCGTATCTGCAATGGTTGGATCGTATACAATTGGATTGAATTCTTCCAAATGTTGAGAAAAGAGGTAATAGAAAAGAGTCCGGTTGGTATTAAAAATTTCCATTAGGAAAAGACGTTTTTCCAAATCATTGGCTTTTGTTTGCATTTGTGCATAAGTTTGCGCCGCTTGTTCTTCAATCGTTTGAACATACGGTGGCAGTAAACCAATAAGGCCTAGTTCCTTTCGCTCCTCTAAGGTAAAAGCAGTACCTTTATTGAGGAAAGGATTGTTTAAAATATCATGTGCAGTCATAGTGCAACCTCCTTTTTACTTATATTATACCACATGAGACGAATTGTTCGTAAAACGTTGTTGTTTAAATAATACAACTGTATACGCATATGTTATAAATTTCTGAACTCATCAAACTCTAGATGATCTCTCTTTACTAAAAGTTTCGAGTAAAATAAACCAATCATACAAATTGACAATCCTAATTAAAATAAATATCATATAGGTATGTTATGTAATACTTTGTATTTTTCAAGGTGTTTTTTGTCATATAAAACTTGTATTCTATTTATATGACAACTAAAAACTATTTACAACAATATATTTCCCAAAAAGTGAAATATTTTCGAACACAGAATAAAATGAGCCAGGAAGAACTTTCGGAACAAGCAGGACTCGGGCTTAAGTATATCAATCAACTTGAAAACCAAAATGTGAATCTGACCATTCACAGTCTTGAAAAAGTGATTGACGCCCTAGAAATGACCCCAGAGGAATTTTTCAATTTTGATAGCCTTGAATCAACCTCTGATAAGAGTGACAATCTTTCACTCAGAAGAATCAACATGAAGATTAAACAGCTCCCTATTGATAAACGAGAAAAAATGTTGGTCATTTTTGAGAGTATCTTAGATAATCTTTGAGCTCCCTGACTCACTTACATTTTAACTGGTGAATACTCGTATAGTCAAATTGTAGGATACGGATAAAAATTATTTATCTGCTGTTTTCCACTTATTTTCCTTCTCCAACTAATGAAAGTGAACCCATATGAATTTAAAAGATCTACAATATTTTTATGACCTCTGCCAGCTTCAATCCTATACGGAAGTAGCAAAACAACATAAAGTCAGCCAACCATCTATTTCTTATGCTATCAAGCGCTTAGAGGAATACTTTAACTGCAAATTGATTCACCATGACCCCTCGCATCGTTCCTTCAAGCTAACTCCTCAAGGACAAATCCTTCTAAAGCATACAGAACTGATTTTACCTGAGGTCATTTCTACTCGCAAAGAAATTAATCGCTCCTTGGCACAATACTCTACTGTAGGATTCCCTCCTATTATCATTCAGTATCTCTTTGTTGCCTTAAACGAAAAAGATAAATTCGATTTTTTAAAAAAGATACGTCCTATCCGCGGTGGCTCCGTAGAGTTATTAAACCTTCTCCTTAAGGGAGACCTTAATGCAAGCCTACTCGGTTTGATTGAACCTCTCAATTATCCTTCAATAGAGACACACGAGCTATTTCATAAAGAACTGTATGTCGTTTTATCTAAGAACCATCCTTTTGCCACTGTTCCTTCCCTCGCTTTTGAAGAATTAGTAGATCAATCCTTTATACTCTTAGACGAACACTTTGTTCACCTGAAAGCTTTTGAAATGCTTAATCAAAAGCATCAAAACAAGGCAGAAATATTCTTTAAGACGGATGATATTGTCATTCTTAAAGAACTTTTAAAGAAAGGGATTGGCCTTAGTTTACTGGCTGATATCGCACTTTCTGATGAAGATGATGATTTAATAAAAATTCCTCTTATACCGAAGGATAAGATAACTTTTACAGTTTATTACGCTTACCTTAAATCAGCTACACCGTCATCAGAAGTAGAAGCCTTATTTAATCTCCTTAAATCATATGAATAGAAAAAACTCTAACTATCAATGAACTGATAGCTAGAGTTTTTTACATTGTAGATATTAGACTCAATGAAAATCAAAAAGCAAACTAGGAAGCTAGCCTCAGGTTGCTCAAAACACTGTTTTGAGGTGGCAGATAGAGCTGACATGGTTTGAAGAGATTTTCGAAGAGTATTAGAATATAGTAGATTGAAGCTAGAGTAATACGCCGCGACTTCTAAACCTTTTCTAGAAATTAATTTGACTTTCCGAATCGAGTTGTTCAGATTTTATTTCATATCACTATAATTCAATGATTTTCTAAGAATTCTATTTCTTTCAAAAATTCTTTCAGAACGCTTTCAAAGCTTTTCAAATCAGTCCAACAAAAAAGGTTTATAATTTCCATAAAAGTTGACATGGAAATTATAAAACCATTATTAGTTTAATCCTTTTTGGTAACGTGCCAATTCTGCTTGGTTCGCCCAAACATAGTGACCTGGACGGATTTCTACCATAGATGGCTTATCAGTCTCATAATCATGTTGATCTGGATCATATACTTTCAATACCTTCTTGCGTTCCAAGATTGGATCTGGGATAGGTACCGCTGAAAGCAAGGCTTGAGTATATGGATGAATTGGATTGTTAAACAATTCTTCTGTTTCAGCAACCTCTACAATAACACCCTTGTAAATAACTGCGATACGATCTGAAATAAAGCGAACAACCGACAAGTCATGGGCGATGAAGAGATAGGTCAAACCAAGTTCTTTTTGGAATTTTTTGAGCAAGTTCAAGACTTGAGCACGCACAGAAACGTCCAAGGCTGAAATGGGCTCATCCGCAATAACAAAGTCTGGTTGCATGACCAAGGCACGGGCAATACCGATACGTTGACGTTGACCACCTGAGAATTCATGAGGGTAACGAGTCAAGTGCTCAGCAAGAAGACCTACTTCACGGATAATATTTTGAACTTTCTCTTTACGTTCTTCTTCATCCTTGAACAAATGATGATTGTAAAGACCTTCAGAAATAATATAATCAACAGTGGCACGTTCATTCAAACTTGCCGCAGGGTCTTGGAAAATCATCTGGATACGACGAATCAATTCCGCAGCTTGTTCACGGGATTTCTTACCATTAATCTTTTGACCATCAAAAATGATATCCCCATTACTTGTATCATTAAGACCGATGATGGCACGACCAATAGTTGTTTTCCCACTTCCTGACTCACCTACAAGCGAAAAAGTTTCTCCCTTGTTGATAAAGAAGTTAGCATTTTTAACCGCGACAAACTTCTTACTTCCTTCACCGAAGGAAATTTCTAAATCTTTGATTTCTACTAATTTTTCAGACATTTCCTTCCTCCTAGTCAGCCAGATGGGCAAATCCCATTTTTTCACGGATTTTATCGTGGAGATTTGCAATCACAGCTGGTTTTTCTACTTTTGGAGCATCCTCATGAAGAAGCCAAGTTTTAGCCCAATGCGTCTCTGATACTGAGAATTGAGGAGCTTTTTGTTCGAAGTCAATCTGCATTGCATAGTCTGAACGCAAGGCAAAGGCATCCCCTTTCAAGTCAGTATAAAGTGACGGAGGTGTTCCTGGGATTGAGTAAAGATCCCCTTTATCATCAGCAAGCTGAGGCAAGCTAGACAAGAGACTCCATGTATATGGATGGCGAGGGTCATAGAAGACTTCCTCAACAGTTCCATACTCAACGATTTCTCCTGCATACATAACTGCTACCTTATCTGCAATACTTGCTACCACACCAAGGTCGTGGGTGATAAAGATTGTTGTGAAATGGTACTCGTTTTGTAAAGATTTTAGCAAATCAATAATCTGTGCTTGGATGGTTACATCCAAGGCAGTTGTTGGCTCATCACAGATCAAGACATCAGGTCGGCAGGCAAGGGCAATAGCAATAACGATACGTTGACGCATCCCTCCAGAATATTGGAATGGGTATTCATCAAAACGTCTATCTGCATCTGGAATCCCAACCTTATTCATGTAGTCAATGGCCAATTCTTTCGCTTCTTTAGCTGTTTTGCCTTGGTGTTTTACAATAACTTCTGTAATCTGACTACCAATTGTTTTAATTGGGTCCAGACTAGTCATTGGGTCCTGGAAGATAGTCGCAATCTTAGCACCACGAATTTGTTCCCAATCCTTGTGAGAAGACAAGGCTGTCAAGTCTTGACCACGGTAGTCAATACTTCCTTGGGCAATGCGACCATTTTCTTCGAGCATACCTGTGAAGGTCTTTGTCAAAACAGATTTTCCTGATCCTGACTCACCTACCAAGGCTAGTACTTCTCCTTCAACTAGTTCAAGGGAAACGCCGCGAATGGCTGTCAATACTTTGTCACGAACGTCAAATTCCACGACAATATCGCGAGCAGTCAAAATTACATTTTTTTCTTTTGTCATTTCTACTCCTATCTATGTGTACGTGGATCACTAGCATCCGCTAAGTTTTGACCAACTACGAAAAGGGATAAGGATACCAAGACAAGAGTTGTCAATGGAATCCAGAACAAGTAAGCATTAGTTGTTACGTTTTGTGAATAATCTGAAATCAAACGACCCAAACTTGGCACTGTAATCGGCAATCCAAGACCGAAGAAAGACAAGAAGGCTTCGTATGAGATAAAGCTTGGAAGCATTTGAGTCATGGTTGTCACAATAACAGATACCAATTGTGGCATGATGTTTTTGGCAACAATCTTCAAGGTTGGTGTTCCCAAGGTACGTGACGCCAAGTTGTATTCCAAGTCACGATAACGCAAGATTTGCACACGAATCATGAAGGCAATCCCAATCCATGTTGTTACACTCATGGCAAAAATCAGATTCCAGAATCCAGCTCCGATTGAGTAAGTCAAGACAATGACAATCAAAAGAGATGGGATGTTTGAGATGACGTTATAAACTTCCATCATCACGCGGTCAACTGATTTTGAAATTCCCCAAATACCACCGACAAAGACACCGATAACCAAGTTAATCACTGTCGCAATCACAGAAATGAGGATAGAGTTACGAGCTCCGAACCAGACACCGTCAAAGAGAGATTTACCGTTACTGTCTGTACCGAACCAATGCTGAGCATTTGGCTTGATATAACGAGCACTAAAGTCATTTACCTTGCTGACATCATTGAAATCAAACTTAGAAAACATTGGGTAGATGAAACTCATCAAAATGATGGCTACCAAAATTCCCAACATGACTACAGTTGATTTTTTCTTCATAAATTGTCTAAACACTGAACCCCAGTATGAATAAGCTGGCGCATCAATGGCTTCAGAGGCAAAATCGTCACGTTTTACAAACTGAAATTTTTCTTTATCGATTGTAGACATTATTTGCCTCCTTTCTCAGTCAATTTAATACGTGGGTCAATAATCGTCATCCAAATATCTCCCAAAAGAAGTGAGAAGATAGAAATACATGTAAAGATGAAGACAAGACCTACGACCATAGAGTTATTGGATGCTTTTACAGAGTCAATCAACATTTTACCCATACCTGGGAAGGCGAAGACTGTTTCAGTAAGGGTTGCACCACCGATAACCCCGATAACGGCACCAGGAATTCCTGAAACCAGCGGAACCATAGCATTTTTAAAGATGTGTTTGTTTGAAATTTCTTTTTCAGACAAACCTTTTGCACGAGCAAAACGAACAAAGTCCTGTGATTGTAAGTCAATCATATAACGACGAATCCAAATGGCTGTACCAGGAGCACCCAACAAACCAAGGATAACTGCTGGTAAAACATACGAACGCCAATCTCCAGCACCCAAGATAGGGAATGAATCTGGCAAACCGATTGAAGAACCAGCCAAACGAACGATATAAACCAAGGCAATTGTTGGAAGAGCCATCAAGAAGGTCAAAGCCCCTGTTGAAAAGCTATCAATCCAAGTATTCTTGAAGCGAGCCATAGCTGAACCAAGTGGCACGGCAATCGCATAAGAAATCACCAAACCGATCAATCCAACGACAGCAGAGCTGGCAATCATAGAAGGATATTGGTAGTTGCTTTCAGTTGCAGTATATGGGTCATCTTTCCCATAGTTAGCTACTTCACGAGAATCAGCCTGACTAGGTGACTTGTAGGTTCTTGAGTAAATATTTACAGAAGAAGTTTTCTTACCTGTTGGGAACTGAACTTGAGACGTTTTTGTTTGCCCTTGTCCCTGAGTAATAACCTGTAAAACAGGGCTATTAGCATAGGTTGGATAAGAGTCACCTAAATTAATGTTCACAAAGTTTTGATGCACAAACGGGAACTGACTATTGAAGTACAAGAGATATTTGTGTTTAGTTCCTGAACCGACCAAGGACCATCCGATAGCTGGATCATTTTCAAAGCGAAGGTAACGTTTCAAGTCTGGATTTTCAGGGTCTTGAATTTTATTAGTATGGTCAATGTCAATCAAGTTAGCATAGAATTTGAAAACACGTTCAAAAATCGGGATTTCACGCGTCGCGTAGAATTGACCACTTTCAGTAAATTCTCCCAGGGTCCAACCATGACCGATTTGTTTGATGTATTTTTCATAGATAGCCTTGTTGGTGTCATTGGCTTCAACTGTTACAGAAGCATCCATCTGGCTAGCTTTTTCTTGCAACTCTTTGGTATCGTAGTACTCGATATAGCCCATACGCTCATAAACGGTATTCTCATAGTTATCACGTTTATCAGCAGTTGTCGCAATCTTGTTATAGTTGGTATCCTGTTTGAAAATCAATTTTCTAGGAACCATTGTATAGATAATCGTGTAGGTCAAGGTTGTTACTAAGAAGATAGAAACCAAGGACCGCAAAACACGCATAAAAATATATTTTTTCATATCATTTCCTTTAAAAATCCCAAAAGAACCTTCTCCTCATGGAGAGAAAGTTCTATTGAAAATTATTTACTTCACATGACTTGCCAATTCTTTTTGAGCTTTCTCGTTTGACTCAGTCTTTTCTTTCAACCATTTTTCACGAGCTTTTTCATACTCTTCTTTGGTGATTGCTTTTTCACCAACTTCAGTGTACTTCAAGTATCCTGAATTTTCACCTTTAAGGCCGGCTACAGAATATGAAGAGCTAAATGGTAGAACTTTTGAAACATATGAAACGGCTGTTTCTTTAGGAGAAGCCATTACTGGAATTGTCAAAGCATTGTCAGTCAACCAAGCTTGTGCCACCGCGTATTTTTCATAACGTTTTTGAACATCTTGGTTTTCGCTGTTTGCGTCATCAAGTAATTTTCCATAGTCAGCTAAACCAAGTTTGCTTACTACTGATGCATCTGTGTTTTGGTCAATTCCAAGGTAAAGACGAGTGCTTCCTCCCTTAAGGACGAATTGATCCAAGAAAGTAGAAGGATCTTGATAGTCAGGGTTCCATCCTAGCAAGGTATGGATATCCCAGTCTTGCTCTTTAGCTGTTGGAGCACTAAATGAAATTGGTAAAGCTTCCGCTTGAGTCATTTGTTGTAAGTCTACAACAACATTATCTGAACCCAATACTTTTTCAATTGATTGTTTCAATGATTGAACACGGTTTACAACCGCTGTTGATTCTTGGATAACCAAGGCATCCAAGTGGATTGGGAATTCAACACCTTCAGCTTGTAGGCTTGATTTTGCTTTAGCAAAGACTTCTTTAGCTTTTTCTTCATTGTAAAGGCCATTTTGAGAATCTGCTAGAGACACGTTTGACCAAGTAGAAGAATTTGTCTTAGCCAAGCTATCTTGTACCAATTCACCAAATGTTTTCTTACCAACTTGAAGATTATATGGTGCAAACGTATTACGGATGGCTACTGCAGCTCCATCAGTACCATTTGTTTGAGCTGAGTAAGAATTGCGATCGACCGCAAAGTTCAAGGCTTGACGGAATTCCTTGTTTAGCAATGCTTTCTGAGTAGATGTCTTTTGGGCATCACTTGTTTTGGCAGTGTGGTTATAGGTTGTACGGCCATAGTTCAAGCTGACAGTTGCAACACCCGCTCCTGGTTCATTAAAGTAAATGTTATCTTTGAAGTCAGCTGCATATTTTTCATATGTAGAACTTGTAGGGAAAATACGAGCCTTGCTATATTGACCATCGGCAAAACCTTTGGCAATCACATCTTGGTCCTTACCATCCCAGAAAGTGAACTTAACGTTCTCAATTTTTACATTTTCTTTGTCCCAGTAAGCATCATTTTTAGCCATCTCGATAGATGATTTTGGAGTTACAGATTTTAAGACAAATGGACCGTTATAAAGAATAGAGTTAGCATCTGTTGGGGCACCAAAACCTTCCCCTTTTGAAGTTAAGAATTCTTCATTAACCGGCATCAAAACACCACTAGTGGTCTTGTCATTCCAGAAAGTTTCTGGCTGGTTCAAGGTATATTCTAGTGTTTGATCATCAAGCGCTTTTACTCCAACGGTTGAAAAATCGCTTGTTTCACCCTTGATATAGGCTTCTAATCCCTTAATAGAAGAGCTAACGATTGAAAGTCCTTTTGATTTTCCATCTACGGCGTGTTTCAAACCAGTAACGAAGTCTTTAGCAGTTACAGGAGCGTATTCTTCTCCCTCTGCTGTCACCCATTTAGCATCCTTACGGATTTTATAGGTATAAGTCAAACCATCTTTTGAAACTGTCCATGATTCAGCAATAGAAGGAACCAGGTTACCATATTTATCATTAGCCAACAAACCATCTACAGCATTTGTTGTGACGAATGATGTAGAATCGATATTGCTGACGATATAATCCAAGGTTTCTGGATCTGTTTGATAAACATATTGGTAATCTTTTGCTAGTTTAGCATTATTTGAACTAGTGTTTGAACACGCAGCTAGAACTCCTGACGCTAATAAGGTAGCTCCCGCTACAGCAAGCACTTGACTTTTTTTCATTTATTTACTCCTCTTATAAATAAAGTATAGGTTATCATCAATTATATCATAGATTTCAAGAAAAGTAAACGAATTTTCAGAATATTTAGGCTTATTGATACAAAAAATCTGAAAAAGCTATTGACTGAAAATCATTTTCAAGGTATAATAATAAACGTTAAGGCGGTATAGCCAAGTGGTAAGGCACGGCTCTGCAAAAGCTTGATCGTCGGTTCAAATCCGTCTACCGCCTTCTATAACTTGATTTTTCAAGTTTCATTTAAACAGAAAGCCCAGTTTAAAGGGCTTTTTTTATTTTCTTCGGATAAATACATATAACTTACAAAAACTTTTGGGGTGAATTTGGGGCAAACTTCTTTTTAGGAGACAATCTTTTGATACTCAATGAAAATCAAAGAGCAAACTAGGAAACTAGCCGCAGGCTGTACTTGCGTACGGCAAGGCGACGTTGACGCGGTTTGAAGAGATTTTCGAAGAGTATGAAATCAACTGAAAAAGCTTCGTCACACCTGGTGACAAAAGCCTCTAGTTTACTCTGTTTCTTCTTCTATTTCAACTTCGGTAATTTGGACTTTTACCTTGGTAACACGTCCATTTTTCACCTTATCATTGGTTAGGATAAGCTGTTTGTTTTGGCTGACTAATTCATAACTGAGTTTCTCAGTCGTTGGAATGGTCCCAACTCCTGTCAAATAGTAACCAGCGATGGTATCAACGTCATCACTTTCCAGTTCAACATCAAAGTAGTCATTAAAATCATTGAGATTCATGGCACCTTGAACAATATAAGTATCTTCTCCAATTTTATGAACTTCGATTTCAGCCTTATCTGTTTCGTCATCGATTTCGCCAACGATTTCCTCTAAGAGGTCTTCAAGTGTCACCAAACCAGCCATCCCACCGTATTCATCTAGCAAGATTGCCATTTGTCTTTGGGTATTGCGCAGTTCTTTTAACAAGTCATCCACAAAAATAGTTTCAGGAACAAAAAGTGGATCTTGTAAGATTTTCTTCCAAACAATATTGTCAAAACCGTCCACAAAGCCCGCCTTAAGGAGACTCTTGGTGTGAATAATCCCAATCACGTTATCCTTGTCTCCATCATAGACAGGGATACGAGAATAATTTTGTTTTAAAATACTTTGGATGATGGTTTGACTATTATCCTGAATATCGACCATAAAGGCATCCGTTCGAGGAACCATGACTTCTCTGGCCATTAATTCGTCCAGTGAAAAAATTCCTTGTAACATTTCAATTTCGTCAGCATCTAGTGTTTCTTCACTATTGGTCAACATGTATTCAATTTCATCACGGGTCATTTTTTCATCAGCATCGTCAAAGGTCATAGGAGTCAAGCGACTCAAGAGATTGGTAGATGCAGACAAGAGCCAAACAAAGGGACTAACTAGTTTCCCCAGCCCAATGATAACTGGCGCTGTACGAATCGCCAAAGCATCCTTTAGATTAAGAGCGATTCTCTTAGGATACAATTCCCCAAAAACGATGGAAATATAAGTCAAAAATGCTAAAGATAGAAAACTTGCAACGGCATAAGCTGTTTCGCCATTTCCAAGCCAAGATGCAATTTCTCGTCCCAGAGTTTCTGCCAAACTCGCCCCTGATAAGATCGTAATCAGGGTAATCCCTACTTGAATGGTTGATAAAAAGTGGTTAGGATTTTCTAGCACCTTCAGCAGACGAATATAGCGTTTATCTCCTTCTTCTGCCTTTTGTTCCACCCGCGCACGGTTAAGTGAAACCATGGCCATTTCTGTGGCTGAGAAAAAAGCATTTAACACTGTCAAGATAAACAACAAAACAAATTGTAGCAACAAATTCTGACTACTTGGGTCTTCCATAGTTCTTCTCCTAAAATAGTATCTTATCCTTTATTATATCACAAAATATAGTCCAGTACATATTATTTTTTTCTTAGTGCCTATTCTAGCCCTGCTGAAACTAGTAAAAGAAGAACTCCTACATCTACAAGTGACATAGGAGTTTATGTAATCTTTTACTGAGTTACCGTTACTTCTCCAGTTCGGTAATCCAGTTGAAGCCCTTTTTGAACATTGGGAACTAGGACATTAAATTCCAATTCTCCGTCTGAAGACTTGGCTTCAATCTGTGAAGCTGAAGGAACTAAGTCCTCGTTTGAAGCGTAATAAAGGGTTACACGGTAACGGACACGCTTGTTTTGGTCCAAGGCTTTACGTACCATACTTTCATAGTAGTTTTGACCAGTCGAATCTTCAGCCTGTGCCTGATTTGCCCAGGCTGTTTGAACAGCAATGTTTTTAGGATTGCTTGTCGAGGCATCAAAACCATCCAAGCCACCGATTAAGGCATAGCCTAACAAGTGACCTCTATCGACCGCATGGGTATAAGTACCCTTTAGATTCTTAACCTGATGCCAGCCTGGAGGAGTCCATGAAGTCGAACCATTCCCAGTTTCTTCACGATTCTTGTACTGGCGAGTAGCCTTAGACAAGAGGGCATTAGCTACGGTTGGCACTGTTTCCTTGCCCACTGTCTTTGTTTTATTATCAGCGTAGGGCTTACTTGAAACCTTGGCATCTAGATTTGTTTTATTACCATTGACGATAAAAGCACCTGAGCCATTCCACTCAAGACTCCCTTTTATTTGGCTTTTGACTGCGTCTGTTAAGACACTTTCTGCCAATGCTTGACTAGGAGCTTCAGAAGCTTGTTTTTTCTGACTAACCTTTGTTTTAGGACTATTAGCTGTCGACTGCATCTGCTTGATATAATAGCTTCCCGCAGATAAAAGCAATAACACTAGCAGTCCGATCAGTGTCTGTCTTGTTTTTTTATCCATTTTTCTCCTTATCTCTAGAAAAAGACTGGTTCTCCAGCCTAATTTCCTGTAAATTTATGAATCAATTCCTGCCATTTTGCTGGAGACAGGATGGCCCATGGATCTTGACCCTTGCCCAAGATTCCATAACCTACCATTAAGCCGATACCTAGGGCTAGAGCACCTAAAAACAGTACCAAAATGACTAGAAGTAAACGCTTGATTACGTAGCTTGATTTCTTATTCATCTTCATCACTTGCCTCAATCCGCTGAATCTTAGCACCTAGCTGCGCCAACTTCTCATGGAAACGGTAGTAACCTCTATCCAAGTGAACCAATTTACCAACTACAGTTTCTCCTTGTGCTACCAAACCTGTCAAAATCAAGGCTGCGCTAGCACGAAGGTCAGTAGAAAGAACTTCTGCTCCCTGCAAAGGTTGTCCACCAACAATACGAGCCGTATCACGGATAATCTCAGAATGCAAGCCCATGCGACGCATTTCTTCTAGATGTTGGAAACGATTTTCGAAAACTGTCTCCACCATAGTTGATTCCCCTTTTGCGACGGTCATCAAGGCTGTAAATTGAGCCTGCATATCTGTTGGAAATCCTGGGTGGGGCAAGGTTTTCACATGAACAGCTTTTAGATTTTCTAGTTGAGAACGAACTCGAATTCCTTCAGTTTCCTCCGTCACTTCCACTCCCATTTCAAGCAATTTGGCAATCAAGGGACGGTTGTGCTCCCAAACAGCGTCTTTAATCAAGACATCACCACCAGTCATGGCAGCAGCTACCATAAAGGTTCCTGCTTCGATACGGTCTTGGACTACATTGTGAGTCGTACCATGAAGTTTGTCAACACCGGTAATGGTAATGGTCTCTGTACCAGCACCTTTGACCTTAGCTCCCATTTCATTGAGGAGAATAGCTAGGTCAACAATCTCAGGCTCACGCGCAGCATTTTCAATCACTGTTACCCCATCAGCTAGAGTCGCTGCCATCATCAAGTTCTGCGTAGCACCAACACTTGGGAAGTCCATGTAGATATGAGCGCCATGCAAGCGATCAGCCTTGGCTTCGATGTAACCAGCTGTCTGACTAATCTTAGCTCCCATGGCTTCCAGACCTTTCAAATGAAGATCAATAGGACGGCTACCAATCGTACAACCACCTGGCATGGATACCTTGGCATGACCTACACGAGCAAGAATTGGTCCCAAGACAACGATAGATGCACGCATCTTGCTGACATACTTGTAAGGAGCTTCCTCAGTGATATCGCCAGTCGCGTCCACCTCAACAAGATGAGCTTCTTCATTAAAATCCACCTTGGCATTCAAACCACGAACCACCTGATTCATAGTGAAAACATCTGACAAGATAGGAACATTCTGCAAGACGGTCTTTCCTTCACTTGCTAGAATAGTCGCTGCCAACAAGGGCAAGACTGCATTCTTTGCTCCTTCTATCGTAACACTTCCTACCAGACGATTATCGCCACCTTGAACCACAATTTTTTCCATACTTATTTCCTTTACTCTTGATTTTATAATAATCCTCTAAGCGCTTCTTGCCACAACTGATACAGGCTGATAAAGAAAGAACTCATGATGTAGCCCATTACAATGCTGAAAAGAGCTATCAATAAACGAACTTTTCTTGTATTCTCAGCTGTCACTTTTAAAACCTTTTCCCATCTAACAAGATCCTTTAAAAGGTAAAAACTCACATAAATAAAGAGCATGTGACTGCTTAGAGTGAATAATAATTGAACCATTTGACTATTATACCATCTTCTCTGTTTGTGCGCTAGTTTGGAAACTTAACTTAAAACTAGGGATTGTTTTTCAAGTAATCAATCGCATCTTGTAGGGTTTTAACAGGCACGATTTTCATATCTGTCTTGATTGTTCTAGCTGCTTCTAGGGCTGTTTGGTAGTTGTTTTTCGCATCTGGATGCGCTTTTTGTTCTTCTTCGCTAACAGGATTATCAGGGGCAAAGAAAATAGCGGCACCTTCTCTAGCCGAAGCTACAACTTTCTTATCAATGCCTCCAATATCCCCCACATTACCATCGCGGTCAATGGTTCCTGTACCGGCAACAATACGGCCATTACGAAGACCTGGGTCAGCTATTTGAGTATAGATGGCCAGACTAAACATGAGTCCTGCACTTGGACCCCCGATACCGGCTGTTGAAAAGCGAATTGGGACATCACTGGTCACTTCTGTACGGTCAATCAAGCCGATTCCAATTCCATTTTTGCCATTTTCCAAGGTGATAATCTTACCTTCTGCAGACTTGGTTTGCCCATCCTCTTCATAGGTGACCTTGACGGAGTCCCCTAGTTTTTGAGAATTGACATAATCAATCAAATCTTTGGAACTATCAAAGGTCTGATCATTGACTGCTGTGACCGTATCAGAGATGTTAAGAATCCCTTTAAAGGTCGAATTATCCGTCACAGTCAAAACATAAACCCCAAGATATTTTAGTTCAATATCCTTACCAGCTGTTTTTAGCCCTTGATACTTGGCCATATTTTGCGATGTTTGCATGTAGAATTGATTGATCCGCATAAATTCAACATCAGAAGAGCCACCTGTAGTCTCTTGGGCACTACGAATATCTGTAAAAGGCGTCAACCACGCATAAATCATATGGGCTAAAGTAGCGTGCTGAACACCAACCGTAACGAATTGATAAGCCCCAGCTTCCTTATCTTCTGTATCATTGACTTTAAGGACTTGGCGAATATCTTCCGAACCACCTGGAACCTCTATATAATAGGGCAAGGGCACTACAAATGCCAAGAAAGTCACAATCAAGGCCGCAATGACATATAAGGGCCATCTAATCTTTTTTTTCATTTTTTATTTCCTCCAAAATACTCTCGGGAACATAGCAAGCAATATCCTGACCAAACTTCAAAAGCTCTCTAACACCTGATGAACTGATATAGAGATGTTCAGGTCGGCTATGTAAATAAATGGTCTCTATATCAGGAGACAGCTGATGATTGTAGTAATCAAAACTGGCTTCGTATTGCAAATCCGAAGCATTTCTCAAGCCTCGCACTAGGAAAGTAGCCCCCAGTCTTTTTGCAACGTCAACCACCAATTCATCATGTGAAAACACGACTTCAACATTTCCCAAATGTTTCAAAGCATCTTCTAACCCCCGTTTACGATTTTCAAGAGGGAGAAATCCCTGTTTGTGGGGATTGAAAAAAATTCCGACATAGAGCTTCTCAAAAAGTCTGCTCGCCCGTTCAATGATATCCAGATGCCCATTTGTCATCGGATCAAATGAGCCTGTGAATAAGCCAATCTTACCTGACATAGACTGTCACCTTACTAATTCCATAAATCTTTTCCTTCCAGATGCCCAAGCAGGCAATTTCTTCTGGAAGTTCAACGGCCTTATCCGTCTCACACACGACCATGACATCTTCAGAAAAAAGGTCTCTCTCAGCCATTTTTTCAATATCTGCTACGATTTGTTCCTTGGCATAAGGAGGGTCTAAGAAAATGAGGTCAAATTCCCCAGATACCTGTTCCAATGCCCTTTCTGCATCCATTTTGAGAAGTTGAAATTTCCCAACTTCCTTGGTCATCTGAATATTTTCAGCCACGATAGCCTGAGCCTTACGGTCTCGCTCCACCAAAACAGCGCTGGACATGCCACGCGATACTGCCTCGATAGATAAACCACCACTACCTGCATACAGATCCAAGACTCGTCCCCCTTCAAAGTAGGGACCAATCATGTTAAAAATGGCTCCCCTAACCTTATCCGAAGTAGGTCTTGTCGTCTTTCCTTCTAGTGTCTTGAGGGGACGTCCCCCATAGATTCCTGATACGATTTTCATACCGTTTATTATACCAAATTATGAGCGAAAAGAGAAAGAAAACCGAACCTTGCGGTTCGATTCTCTACAAAATATTTTCGTAAGTATCGCGGACTTCTTGAGGCCAAACACTTGTTTGCACTTCTCCGATGTGTTTCTTGCGAAGTAGGAACATGGCCATCCGAGATTGTCCAATTCCTCCACCGATTGTCAATGGGAATAGGCCATTCAACAAGGACTTGTGCCATTCCAATTCCAAGCGGTCTTCATCACCTGTGATGGCAACCTGACGGCGAAGAGTTTCTTCATCCACACGGATTCCCATAGAAGATAGCTCAAAGGCTCCACCTAAAGACTCATTCCAGACAAGAATATCACCATTTAGACCCTTGTAGCCATTTTCAGACTCACTTGTCCAGTCATCGTAGTCTGGTGCACGTCCATCGTGCGGTTTACCGTCTGGTAATTCCCCACCGATACCGATCAAGAAGACTGCTCCAAATTCTTTACAAATAGCATTTTCACGCTCTTTTGGTGTCAAGTCTGGGTAGCGTTCTACCAACTCTTCTGTGTGGATAAAAGTGATTTGTTTTGGCAAGACAGACTCAATATCATAGCGGGCTTCAACAGCTAGCTCAGTCAGGCGAATAGCCTTATAAATCTTCTCAACTGTTTCTTTTAGGTAGGCAATGTTACGTTGTCCATTTGGGATAACCTTCTCCCAGTCCCACTGGTCAACATAAACAGAGTGGGTCGCATCAAGCGAATCTTCGTCTGGACGAAGGGCCTTCATGTGGACGAAAAGACCTTCACCTTCACCGAAACCAAAACGAGCCAAAGTGTGGCGTTTCCATTTGGCAAGGGAGTGCACCACTTCATAAGTAGCATCAGGGATTTGGAGAACCTTGACCGATACGGCATTCTCCACACCTGATAAGTTGTCCTGCATCCCGTCACCGACCCTACTCAAGATAGGACCTTGAACTTCGACAACTTCTAGTTTGTCTTTTAAATACTGGGTAAAAGTGTTTTTGACAAAGGAAATTTCTTCTTGTTGGTGAATAAAACTTTTCTTCATAAACTACTCCTCAAAAAATTAATTAAAAGCATTATACACCTATTTCCAAGAAAAGAAAAGACCAAATATAAAAAAATCAGTGCTCCTTCGAACACTGATGTTAGGGACCTTTAGTCATTGCGACCGAAGATACGTAGAATACTTAGGAAAAGATTGATAAAATCAAGATAGATACTGAGAGCCATTGACACAACCCAACCTGTCTCTACACGACCTTGTGATTGCTCATATGCATAGCGAATTCTTTGGTTGTCCCAAGCAATCAGACCAGAGAAGACCAAGACCATGGCTACGCTAATCATATAATCAAAGAAACCGCTAGCCAAGAAAATATTGACTACCATAGCAATCAACAAACCGATAAGAGCCGCCATCATAGCCCGACCAAGGCCACTCAAATCTTTCTTGGTGAACATACCGACTGCCGCCATAACAAAGAAGAGAAGGGCGCTTGATACAAAGGCAGATAAAACTGTACCTGGAGTATAGAAGGCCACCACAAAACTGAGGGTAAAGCCGTTTAATACTGAGTAAAGTAAAAATACTGGAAGAGCCGCTGGACTATTCTTCGAAGCCATACTGCTGGCAACAAAGACCAGAGCTAGCTCTGCTAAGGTTGCAATGGTCAACCAGAGACGTCCCTGCATCAAAAAGTAAACCAACTGAGACTGAAAGACGGTCAACATAAGACCTGATACTAAAGCGGATAGTCCGATCCCCAGACCAACAAAGGCATAAACCTTAGCATAAAATTGATTGAGACCTGCGCGGTCGTGAATAATAGTGTGATTCATCTTTTCTCCTTTTCTATGAACATCTTTCCTTGATTATAACAAAGAAAGTTAAAATTAGCTTAAATGGAAAATTAAAATACCAGCTGCAACGGCAACATTGAGACTCTCCGCCTGCCCCTTCATACTAATGTGGACCAACTGGTCTGCACTTTCAGCCATAAGGGAACTAATTCCTTGCCCCTCATTTCCCATGACTAGTACAAAATTTTCTATAGGAGGCAGTTCTCTGTAATCAACAGAAACTTTAGATAAGGTTGTTGCTAGCACTGGGATAGCTGCCTCTTTGGTTTCCTTAAGAAGTGCTTGACTCGACATCTGGTAAATAGGCAGATGAAAATGACTGCCTTGCATAGAACGTAGGGTCTTGAGACTGTAGATATCTGCCGACTTATCTGAAACAATCACTCCAGTAAAACCTGCTGCATCCGCAGTCCGAATAATGGTTCCTACATTACCAGGATCTTGCACATCTTCCAAAAACAAGAACTTACCCTGACTAAAGTCAGCTTGCCCTACTTCTTCTTTTTGAACCACGGCAACAATGCCCTGTGGAGTCTGAGAATCCGCCAAATCTAGCAAAATATCCTCTGAAACCCAGACAGTTTGCGGAAACGAGGCTAACTGATCTCGGTAATTTTCTAAGGCAAAGATTTTCTCAATCGTCACTCCAGCTTGGACAGCTTCTTCAAACAAGTGCCAGCCTTCAATCAAATAGGCAGACTTGCGGTATTTTTTTTGGTGTAATTTCTTGGCATTTTTTACCACAGAATTGGCTTTTGAGGTTATAATAGTCATAGAAATATTATAACACAATCAAAGGGGTTTGGTATGCAAAAGGTTAGAATGATTGCCCAAGGTAGGGTACAGGGAGTCGGCTTTCGTTGGGGTGTTTACAGCTTGGCGCTTGAAATTGGTGGCATCACAGGTCGGGTATGGAATAACGACGATGGCACAGTGGAAATCTTAGCCCAAGCAGACTCATCTGCTATCATGGCAAAATTTATCCAAGAAATCCGCAAAGGACCCACACCTTTTTCAAAAGTCAGCTACTTAGATGTCAAACTAAGCAACTTTCCTCCCTACCCTGACTTTAAAATCGCAAATTAGGTCTCTAGAACTATTGTATATTTTGTAAAAAAACAGTAGAATAGAAAGGTATAATTTTTAAAGAAGGAATAAAAACAGTGAAATCTATTAAACGTTTTGCACTCTCAGCTATGGGAGTGGCTATGTTGCTAGTCTTAACTGGCTGTGTCAATGTCGATAAAGCCACAGGACAGCCAACAGGATTTATTTGGAATACTATCGGAGCGCCTATGGCTGAAGCTATCAAGTACTTCGCCAATGACAAGGGACTTGGTTTTGGGGTTGGTATCATCATCGTAACCATTATCGTGCGCTTGATTATCTTGCCACTTGGTATCTACCAATCATGGAAGGCAACGCTTCACTCTGAAAAGATGAACGCCCTCAAGCACGTCCTTGAGCCACACCAAACGCGTCTCAAAGAAGCAACTACTCAAGAAGAAAAACTCGAAGCCCAACAAGCTCTCTTTGCAGCTCAAAAAGAGCACGGCATCAGCATGTTTGGTGGTGTAGGATGTTTCCCTATCCTCCTTCAAATGCCTTTCTTCTCTGCTATCTACTTTGCTGCCCAACATACTGAAGGTGTTGCTCAAGCAAGCTACCTAGGAATTCCTCTAGGTTCTCCAAGTATGATTTTGGTTGCCTGTGCTGGTATTCTTTACTATCTTCAATCGCTCCTTTCACTTCACGGAGTAGAAGATGAAATGCAAAGAGAACAAATCAAGAAAATGATTTACATGAGCCCACTCATGATCGTCGTCTTCTCCCTTTTCTCACCAGCTAGTGTTACTCTTTACTGGGTTGTCGGTGGTTTCATGATGATTCTCCAACAGTTTATCGTCAACTATATCGTTCGTCCAAAACTTCGCAAAAAAGTCCGTGAAGAACTAGCTAAGAACCCACCAAAAGCACGTGCTTTCTCAACACCAAGTGGACGAAAAGACGTTACCCCTGAACAACCAACTGCTATCACTAGCAAGAAAAAACACAAAAATCGCAACGCTGGAAAACAACGTTCGAGATAAGAAGAAAAAGGCTTAGCTGATTTGCTAAGTCTTTTTGCAAATCAAAAGCCCGATGTTTCCATCAGGCTTCTTTTTTATCCATGTACACGTTTCATATAGTCTTGGTAACTTTCGGTATCCATGAGTTTTTTAGCGTTCTTAACGCGGTCTGCTGTTGGTGGTTTGACTCCTTCGAGTGAATAAGGAATCCCAAGTTCACGCCACTTGAACTCACCCATGGTATGATAAGGAAGGATTTCAAACTTATCAACATTTTTGAGGGTCTTGACGAACTTACCAAGTTCAATCAAGTCATCGTCTCTGTCTGTCAATCCTGGAACTAGCACGTGGCGAATCCAGACAGGTTTTCCAATATCTGATAGATACTGGGCACAGGCCAGGATGTTTTTATTGGTTTGGCTAGTGACAATCTTGTGCTGTTCTTCGTTGATTTCCTTGATATCCAAGAGAACCAAGTCAGTGACAGCCATGAGTTTGTCAAATTTTTCAAGGTAACGTGGTTTATTACGGAAAGGAAGAGCACAGGTATCCAAGGTACAGTGGATTCCTTGTTCCTTAGCCTTTGTGAAGAGGGCAATCAGGAAATCAATCTGCAAGAGGGCTTCTCCCCCACTAACTGTAATACCACCCTTATTTCCCCAGAAACCGCGGTAGCGCAAAGCCTCTGCCAAGACATCATCTACTGTGCGTTCACGTGATTTATTGGACTCCATAGCCCAAGTATCCGGGTTGTGGCAGTACTGGCAACGCATGTGACAGCCCTGCAAAAAGACAATAAAGCGAATACCAGGCCCATCTACCGAACCAAAGCTTTCTGTCGAATGCACCATTCCTGTCACTTGTCCATAATCAATTGTTTCTTCAGACATATCGTTACCTTCCTTGAAAACGTTTTATAGTTTTATTATATCACGACTTGAAGGAAAAACAAGATTTTTGCCTATTTTTTAGAAAGCAATCTGTTTTTCAATTTCATTTTCAATTAATTATCATTTTATTCTTCAAAATCAAAGCCATACAAGGTTGCAAAATAGTCCTCAGGGCGCTCTGCACGGCGGATTTGACGAGCTTTACCTTCTTCAGTATAGAGGATTTCCGCAGAACGTAATTTGGCATTATACTGGTATCCCATTGAAAAACCGTGGGCACCTGTATCATGAATTACCAGCAAATCACCGATTTCTGTATGAGGTAACTCGCGATTCACTGCAAATTTATCATTATTTTCGCAGAGTGAACCGACCACATCTACCACTTCAGCTGGTCCTTCTGGATGTGTCAGATTGGTAATATGGTGGTAGGCTCCATACATAGCTGGACGCATGAGGTTGACTGCCGATGCATCCACACCTAGATAGGTACGATAAGTTTTTTTCTTATGAGTGACTCTTGTGACCAAAGCACCGTGAGGGGCTAGCATAAAGCGACCCAATTCGGTAAAAATCTTGACCTGACCAAGACCAGCTGGAGTAAGAACCTCTTCATACACCTTACGAACTCCCTCACCAATCAAGGCAATATCATTTGGTTCCTGCTCAGGACGATAGTTGACACCAATACCGCCAGAAAGATTGATAAAATCTAGCGAAATACCTAACTTTTCCTTGATTTCAACAGCCAATTCAAAGAGCTGACGCGCCAACTCTGGATAATAGAGAGGGGTCACGGTATTGGATGCTAGGAAGGAGTGAATCCCAAAGGTCTTAGCTCCTTTTTCCTTCAAAATCGCAAAGGCTTCAAAAAGCTGATCCTTAGTCATCCCAAACTTGGCCTCACCAGGATTGTCCATAATGTCTGTTCCCAATTCAAAAACACCACCAGGATTGTAACGACAAGAAATGATTTCTGGAATGCCTGCTGCTCGCTCTAAATGTTCAATATCTTCAAAGGCATCCAAGTTAATGGTCGCACCTAATTCACGCGCATAGGCATATTCCTTGTCTGGCGTGTTGTTAGAGGAGAACATAATCTCAGAACCGGGGAAATCCAGTTTATGGCTCATCAAGAGCTCTACATAACTAGAGCAGTCCACACCACAACCTTCCTCTTGGAGGATTTTCAAGATAGCTGGTGTTGGAGTTGCCTTAATTGCAAAATATTCCTTAAAACCTTTGTTCCAAGAAAATGCTTGGTTGACGGCTCTTGCCTTCTCACGAATTCCCTTCTCATCATACAAGTGAAAGGGAGTTGGGAACTCAGCAACAATCGCTTCTAATTCTTCTCTATTGATAAATGGTGTTTTCATAAACTTCCTTCTATTCTATTTGCAAAGAAAGGCTGGGACAATCGTTCCAACCTTTAGTTCTATCTCTTATTTATCTTCGTCAAAGATATTGCCAACCTCAACATCGATAGTTTGGTTCTTGACATCAATATTGGTTACCTTCAAGAGTGACTTGTAGTCAAACTGCTTTTCACGTTCTTCTTGGGCATTATCCGCAAAGACCGCTACACCTGCCAATTCTGAGTCGAACTCGCGCAAGAGACTAATCATCCCGTTGACAGTTCCGCCACCTTTCAAGAAATCGTCCACAATCAAGACACGGCTGCCTGCCTTGAGACTACGTTTTGAAAGGAACATTTTCTCGATACGGTCACCACTTGAACCTGATACATAGTTGACACTGACAGTTGAACCTTCGGTAATTTTCAGGTCACGGCGCACAATAACAAAGGGAACATTGAGGACATTGGCAACTGCATTTGCAAGTGGCACACCCTTGGTCGCTACTGTCATAACCGCGTCAATTTTTTGGTCCATAAAGCTCTTGGCAATAATGCGACCAATATTTTTCAAGATAGCTGGTGTGCTAAGCAAATCTGACAAGTAGATATAGCCACCAGGCAAGATACGGTCACTTTCTGATAACTTAGCACGCAAGTCCTCAACCATTTCCTTGGCATCATGGCTTGAGATTGATGGTGTGAAGATGACACCTCCACCAGCTCCAGTAACTGTCTGGATGTGGCCGATTTCGATTTCCTCAAAGGCACGTTTGATAATCACGATATCTTCTGAGATGGATGATTTAGCAGATTCATACTTTTCAGCAAAAGTATTGAGACTAGTTAGTTTATAAGGATTATTAATCAAATAGTTGGAAATGACAACCATCCGATCACTTCTTCTTAATTTCATTTCTATTTCCCATTTCATTTAATTTTGATATTTTATCTATTATACCATATTCACATAAAAAAACGAACATTCTTGCCCTAAAAAATGCTCGTTTTTCTTAAATTATTAATCTAAATCTGGTTTATAGAAGGAACGATTGTCCATAGCGAAGATTTTATTGGTCATCTCTCCCTTATCCACCAAAGCCAGAGCTGTTGACATCATCATCATGCTAGCATCCAGATTATCAATCATATGGATGATCTCTGCCTCCATGATACGTGGACGAACCGGGCTTCCATACTCAAGCAAGCCGTGGTGACTAAGGATGACGTGACGAAGCAGAACGACTTCTTCCTTGGTATCATCGATACCGAGTTCCATAACTGTCTTGGTAATTTCGCTATCAATGAGAGAGATATGCCCAAGAAGATTGCCTCGCACTGTGTACTCGGTCTGGTCTGGTCCCGTCAACTCGATAACTTTAGCCAAGTCATGTAGCATAATTCCTGCATAGAGCAGGCTCTTATTGAGCTGAGGATAGACCTCACTAATGGCATCTGCCAAACGCACCATGGTCGCCGTATGATAGGCCAATCCCGTTTCAAAGGCATGGTGGTTGGTCTTGGCAGCTGGATAAGAGTAAAATTCCTTATCGTACTTGGTGTATAGATTTCGGACAATTCGTTGCCAAACAGGATTTTCAATTTTAAAAATCATTTGCGCCATGTAGTCACGGATTTCCTTGACATCAACTGGCGACTTGACCTTGAAATCAGCTGGATCATTGGGTTCGCCAGGTTGAGGCAGGCGGAGAGTAATTTGATTGACCTGAGGGGTGTTGTTATAAACTTCTCGGCGTCCTTTCATGTGGACAACCTTGCCTGCTGTAAAGGCCTCAACGTTATGAGGTTGGGCATCCCAGAGTTTCCCTTCAATCTCGCCACTATCATCTTGGAAGGTAAAAGCTAGGTAGTTTTTCCCAGCGCGAGTTTGTCTCAGGTCAGCTGACTTGATTAGGTAAAAGCCTTCAAACAGCTCATCTTTTTTCATGTGACTAATCTTCATATTCTTCCTCATCTTCTTGGAAATGGAGTAGATCAAGCGCAGGCTCACCTTCTGATAACTCAATGTGACGGAGCGTCCGCTCGATAGCTGTGGTACGACGGTTTAATAATTCATCAATATTGCCAGAGGCATGTTGGAGGTGTTTTTGTGCCTTAACCAGAATGCCACCAAACTTGCCAAACTCGGTCTTGACACTGGCAAGAGTCTTGCTGATATGGTCGGCACTCTTTTGGATATTGAGAGTCTTGAAGCCAACCGATAGGGAGTTGAGCAGAGCTGACAGGGTACTTGGACCTGCGACAATAATCTGCTCCTCCCGCCTCAAATCATCAAAGAAAACAGGATTGCGGACGATTTCTGAGTAGAGACCTTCTGTCGGAACAAACAAAACTCCAAAATTGGTCGTCCGAGGCGGTGCTATGTACTTGCTCTTGATATCCTTTGCGAAACGCTTAACGCTTGCTAAGAGCGACTTGCGACAGCGTTCGATTTCTTCCTTATCACCTGCTTCATAGGCTTCTTCTAAGCGATAATAATCTGCCAGTGGAAACTTGGAGTCAATCGGCAGGTAGACATATTCCTGGTCGCCTTGTCCGGGTAACTTAATGGCATACTCCACTCGTTCACTGGAGTTTTCAACCGTTGCGTATTCTCGTTCATACTGGGTAGGGGTCATGATGTCCTCAATGATTTGTCCCAGTTGCAATTCGCCCAGAATCCCTCGCGTCTTGGTTCCAGAGAGAACCTTATTGAGAGCACCAACATCGCGGGCAACTGTCTGCATTTCTCCCAGACCACGATTGACCGACTCCAGTTGTTTGGAAACTGTCTCAAAGGAAGCCTGTAAACGTGTCTGCAAGGTCTTTTCTAGTTTTTCCTCGACCGTATGACGCATTTGTTCCAAACGTTGCTCATTTGATTCCTGCAAGGCTTGGAGACGTTGGTCGGTCTTATCTCTTGTTTGCAAGAGATTATCTGTCATTTCTTGACGGACCTGAGTCAAACCTTGGTGCAATTCGATTCGCACTTCTTGCAAGCGGTCGCTGACAGCCACTTCCAAGTCTTTTTGATCTAACTGGCTGGCTTGTCTTGCTTGTTCAAAGCGGTAATCCAACTGGTCTGACAAGTGATCTGCCTGATCCTCCAAGCTCTTACTTAGATGTTTTTCCTGCTTATCCTGCCTTTGCCAAATCAGAAAGATACCAGCTAGGTTGGCAATCAATAATAGAACAAGTAAACTTTCCATCCTACCTCCTGTCCTTACTATGCAGCACGACCACATAACCATCTGGGCAAGTCACCGACACTTCCCTATCTATATATTCGTTAGAAGCGTATACTTTTTTAAAGAAAAAATTTTCCTCTGTCAACTCATACTTGGCACCAATAATAGTCAGCTGGCTATCCCGAACCGGCATAAAAGCTAGATAGTCGTAGTCTGAACGGGGTTCTAGCTGACTGGTCCCTTCTGGACAATAGGCAATCAAATTTTGCCCATCCTCAATTTCTATCTGGCTCATATAGGGTGCCAACTTGGGATTGCTAGGTAAAAAGACATTAGCCAGCATGTGATCAATACGGCCACCCAAAGCACCGAAAATAGTAACCTCAGCCTGAGGATTTTTCTCAAAAATAGTCACGAGAGCCAATTCCAGATCTGTATCATCTTTTTCTGGTCGCGCTTGGACAAAATGTTGGGCACATTTTTGAATCACCTGTCGTTCTTCTGCAGTCACTGAATCAAAATCTCCAACCGCTAGAGCAAGAGGTAGGTTTTCCTCCAAGACCCAGAGCGAGCCTCGATCCACACCGACAAAACTATCAAAGTCCGTCCGATAATGACCGCGGTCTCCTCCTGCAAAAACGGCAACCCTAGTCCAGTTGTTTTCTGAGAGTTTGTACTCGCTCATTGACATCTCCCTTAAAGACATAGGAACCTGCTACAAAAACAGTCGCACCAGCTTCTTTAGCTTGAGCAATAGTTTGATCATCAATCCCGCCATCGACTTCAATTTCAAAATTCAAGCCTTTTTCATCACGAAGAGCAACCAACTCTCGGACCTTATCCATGATCTCTGGTAGAAAGGCTTGCCCACCAAAGCCTGGGTTAACTGTCATGACTAAAACTTGGTCAACTAGATGAAGGACGTGCTTAATCGCCTCAACAGGCGTACCAGGATTGATAACAACTGAAGGCTTAACTCCGAGTGAACGAATTTTTTGGAGGGCACCATGAATATGGGGCGTTGCTTCCACATGGATGCTGATGATATCCGCACCTGCACGCGCAAAGTCTTCTAAATGATGCTCTGGATTAGCTACCATCAAGTGGCAGTCAAAGACCATCTTACTATGAGGGCGAAGAGCTTCAACCACACCTGCACCAAAACTGATTTGTGGCACAAAGTGCCCATCCATGATATCGATATGGGCATATTCTGCACCAGTTGCTTCTAGACGCTTGATTTCACGTTCAAAGTTGGCATAATCTGCTGCCAGAATTGACGGAGCAATCTTGTATTGAGACATAGGTTTCTCCTTATTTTGGAATTTTTTTGCTGACTTTTTTATAAGTTTCTCTGCGATTTTCAATCTCACTGAGGAATTGTAGGTAGTTGTCAAAACGGAAGGACGCGATAGCGCCCTCTTCTACAGCTGGCTTGACGGCGCAAGCTGGCTCATGGGTATGAGTACAAGTGCGGAATTTACAATCTCGGCTGACACTAGCGATTTCTGGAAAGGCCTGATTGAGGTCTTCCGCCGTTGAGACTTCATAATCCAAGGATGAAAAGCCTGGCGTGTCTGCAATTTTACCCCCATTGAGGTTGTAAAAACTAACAGCTCGAGTAGTATGGCGACCGCGACCCAGACTGTCTGAGATTTCTCCTGTTTCAAGATTGAGATCCGGTGCGATTTTATTGAGGAGAGTTGATTTTCCAACACCCGTCTGGCCCATAAAGACTGTAACCTTACCTGTCAACAAGGGCAAAAGTTCTTCCTTACTGGTCACAAAATCGTAACCAATAGCACCATAAGTCTGCTGGTAAAAATCCAATTCTGACCGTTCTTCCAGCAAGTCCATTTTAGAAATATAGACGATTGGATGGATGTCCTTGTGCTCCAAAAGAACCAAGAACCGATCTAGCAAATTGCTGTTAAAGTCCGGTTCCTTGACGGACATGATTACCACAGCTTGATCGATATTGACAATGGGCGGACGAACCAGACTGTTTTTCCGTTCGTGAATTTTGAGGATATAACCTTCTGAATTTTCCTCGGCAGAGAAATCTACCCAATCCCCAACGTAAGGGGTATGGCCTTTTTTACGGAAATTCCCACGCGCGCGCGTCTGATATACCTGGCCATCACTTTCTACATAGTAGAACCCTGCCAAGGCTTTAATGATTTGTCCCTGCATCTTAGAGCCCTTGTCCTTTAAGCGCATCTGCTAGGCTGGCAAACTCTGCCAAGCTGAGAGCTTCCCCACGCACACTTGGTGACAAGCCTGCCTGATCCAAGGCCTTGGTCAGCTTATCCTTGACTTCTTCAGTCTTGCCAAAGTAACCTGTCAAATTGTTCCACAAGGTCTTGCGGCGATGGGTAAAACTAGCCTTGGAAACCTTAAAGAAGAAATTCTCGTCTTCCACTGCTACGGCTGGCTCTGGACGACGCACCATTTTTAAAATGGCTGAGTCCACATTTGGTGCTGGCACAAAGACCGTACGAGGTACGATAAAGGCAACCTTGGCGGTCATGTAATACTGAACTGCAATCGACAAGCTGCCGTAAGCCTTGGTATTTGGCTTAGCAGAGATACGATCTGCCACTTCTTTTTGCATCATAACCACAAACTCACTAAAAGGAATGCCACTTTCAATCAAGTGCATGAGAATAGGTGTCGTGATATAGTAAGGCAAGTTGGCTACTACCTTGATTGGTAAGTCAGGATTTTTAAAATTCTGGATATGCTGCGCCAAGTCAACCTTTAGAATATCCTCGTTGACTACGGTCACATTGTCAAAATCCCGCAAGGTATCGGCTAGGATTGGTACCAAGCGGTGGTCAATCTCAAATGCCATGACTTGAGCTGCACGCTCAGCTAAAAACTCAGTCAAGGCACCAATTCCTGGCCCAATCTCGATGACATTGACTTGGTCATCAATTTCAGCCGTATCCACAATTTTTTGAAGAATATTGGTATCCGTCAAGAAATTTTGCCCGAAGGACTTTTTAAAGGTAAAACCGTGACGCTCTAGCACTGCCTTGGTCACGCTATAATCTGCAATTCTCATCTATTCTCTTTTCTATTATCTGTTACTACTATTGTAACACATTCCCCTTGTATTTTGGGGTCTGCTTAGCTGTTCTCATAAGATTTCATAGCTTCTTCCACTTCTGCCAAGGTGACCCCAAACAACTCTAGGCGTTTGAGGAGTTGCTTGCCGTTGGAATAGCCAATTCGGAGAGCTTCTCCTAGATATTCTCTTCGCTTACGGCTATCTACTCCGGCTAGAAAACCAAGGCGGATCAAGTCGCTACGACTGATGTCAAACTGACTCTCATGTTCAAATTGTTCTGTCACCTGAGCGAGAGCCGTTTTCAGGTCTTCATAGCTGGCATGCTCAATTCCCAGAGACCGTCCCTTGGTTTTGGACTTGGGAACAGCTTCATCTCGTTTGAGGAAGGCATGCTGAACTGTTGGGATGGCCGTCATAATCATGCGGCGAATCCGCTCCCCATTAAAATCTGGGTCTGTAAAGACAATGACTCCATGACGTTGGTGCAAGCGCTGAATCCGCTCTAGATCCTGCTCATTGATGGCAGAACCTCGTGTCTCATAGGTCTCTACATCGAAATAGCGTTTGAGATTGGCCGTATCATCGCGCCCTTCGACCACGATAACTTGAGAAATTTTTTCTTTCATTACTTGCTGTCCAATCCCAAAATTCGTTCTGCATTTGCAGTCGTTGCTGCCGATAACTCCTCGGTCGTCATGCCACGCAAGTCTGCAATAAAGTCCACTACATAGCGAGTATAGGCTGTTTTGTTTTCGCGACCACGTTTAGGAACAGGAGCCAAGTAGGGAGCATCCGTCTCCACCAAAATCTTGTCCAAAGGAAGTTCTCTAGCCGCCTCTTGGATATCGGTTGCTTTCTTAAAAGTCACCACTCCTGAGAAGGAAATAGTCATACCAAGCTCGGCAAACTTCTCTGCCCATTCAAGAGTCCCTGAGAAAGAATGCATGATACCACCACGAGGACCAACGACCTCGCTCTTAATAATCTCATAGGTATCTTCCAGCGCATCACGGGTATGGACCACAAAAGGCAAATCCAAATCCTTAGATAACTGAATCTGACGACGAAAAACCTGCTCCTGCACCTCTTTCGGTGCTGTCATCCAATGGTAGTCCAATCCAATTTCACCTAAAGCAACAACCTTGGGATGCTTGAGCTTATCAAGCAAGTAGGCTTCAATCTCCTCCGTGTATGTCCCTGCTTCTGTCGGATGCCAACCGATAGTCGCATAGAGCCGGTCATACTCATCCACCAACTCTAGAGCACGCTCAATTGTCGGTTTATCAAAACCAACAATATTCATCTGTGTCACACCCATCTCAGCAGCCAAGGCAATTTCTTCTGCCTCACGACCTGCAAATTCTTCTACATTCAAGTGTGTATGTGTATCAAAAATATCCAAACTATATTTCCTTCTCTTTCCTCAATGTTCCTTAACTACCAAATGAAAAGACTTTCTCTCTTCTATACTTCCCTATATTTCCCCTAGTTTCTATTCACTTTGGTTAGTACTTGGTTAGTTCTATGGTTAGCATCTACAGATGAATTTGATTAAGTTTCTCTCTCAATTCATCTTGTATATTTTTTGTTACATGACTATAGATCCTTAAAGTGATAGATTCATCTCTATGTCCAACTCGCTCCATAATAGCCTTTATGGGTATCCCTAGTTCAGCCAATAAACTAATATGCGAATGTCTAAGCATGTGAATATTATAGGATCTGTGCCCACCCAACACTACTTCACAAATACTTTTGATAAATCTATATAACAAAGGCTGTCTCATAATGTTACCTTGCTCAGTCACAAAGATGAACTCCTCATCAAAACAGTTACTACGAAAGTACTCGATAATATCCAAGCAACGTTCACTTAGTACTATCGTCCTGACAGAACCTACTGTTTTCGTTGTCTGTAAGATTCTCTCATCATATCCATGAGCAACATAATCTATTGTATGATCAATTGTTAAAAGATTCGCTTTGAAGTTTACATCTTGATAGCGAACCCCTATAAACTCTGCAAAACGAAGACCAGTTAAAAAGATAAATTCCATTGCCAAAGCATAACGCTTATCTTTATTGTGACTTTCACAATACGATAAAACCTGTCCTAGTTCCTCTCTACTAATGAAATTATCCTTTGCTTTTTGCAACTTCTCATAGTCCGCTTTCTGCTTCGGAATTACCACCCCTTTAACTGGTGAGTCAGAAATATATCCGACCTTTACAGCATAATCAAAGATAGCATTCAAGTATATTTTTCGATTTTTTCTTGTTGAATTTTGAACATTCAAATTCATTAGATATGTTTGAACTAGCTGAGTGGTGTAATCTGATATTCTCAAATTTCCTACTGCTCCCATGAAAAGCTCTAAACTTTTCATCTCACTTCTATAACTAGAAGATTTTATCTCACTGGAACGAATCGTTTTCCATTCTTCCAATAGTTGACTAAAAATCATTTCTTCTAGCTGTTTCTTTTCAACTTCCTCTTTTGTAGGGGCGGTTAGAAGTTTTTCGATTTTTAGCGCTAAACGACGTTTTGCTTCTGCTTGAGAAACTCTAGATTTTGATTTTAGAGTCACAGAGACTTGCTTCCACTTTCCCTCTCGTTCATGATAGAATTTTTCATAATAACGGTATTTCCCATTATCCAATTCTTTAAAAAACATTTCTCCTCCTTGTACTTTTAAAGCAAAGGAAAGCTATGTAGCATAGCTTAATTATAACACAACTACATAGCTTCCTCATATTTCTTTTGTTTATACTGCAAAAATTCCTTATAGCCATCAACATCAATATAGACCCTCTTATGAGAAGGCTTTAAAATGTATCCTTGGAATTTTTCATTTCTCCGCATTTCTGTTAGATCATTGTTTAAGGTTTTTAACGGAACATCAAATAATTCCGTAATCCCTCTCTTGCTTTTATATATATTTTCCATAAAATTCTCCTATTTTGATATAATAGGGATGGTAAAAGGCATTTTCTTTTATTACCTACTTAGCTTGTCAGTTGCTCCGCTAAAAGTATCTGACAGGCTTTTTATATTATCGTAAAACTCCGTAGTATATTCTTTTACACCATGAGGAGTTTCATGTTTTGTGGTACGTGAAAATGTCGGAGGACTGTTAATTTTATAAGTTTCCATAAGCTCACCCTTTGTTGTTGTAATTTCCAAAGGCTTTTCAATTCCTCTGCTTGTACGATAAATTCGAATTCCTTTTGGATACATGTATAAACGAGCTCCTTTTACAATGGATTTGTTTTGTGAATCCTCATCACCTATCTGCAAATTAGATAAATAAGCAATCAAATAATTCCCAACCCTGTCAGCTATCCTTAACCTTTTGGTCTTGGTAAAACCTTGACCCCACATATTAGCAAGGTCATTGTTAGGAATTGTTAGCTCTGAATCATTCTTTAATAACACATGTAAATGCCACCTTCCACTAGCTTGTGGTTCAATGACCGTAATGTAATCAACCTTTCCAAACTGATTACGAATGCGACGAATGAACGCTTTGAAATCCATGTAAACAATTGCTGGCTCGGTAATATGGTCTCGATAAGTCAACGTTATCCATAACTGGTTGATACCTCCCGTAAAATTATGAGCTACTAGACGACGTAGTTTTTTCATAGTCTGTTTAGTAGACTTCAAATTATCGAGTCGTGTACTACTAGAAGTATCCATGTTATGTATTTCGCCTGTTTCCAAGTTTACATAGCGTTTCCCTTCAATAACTTTTATAACTTGCTCTTGTTGACCGTTCGCGGTTGTCATTTCGATCGTATTACCATAAACGTAACTTTTCACAATTTTACTAAGTTCTATTTGCTTCATACTCTATACCTATAAAAATATGCTTTGCGCTTTTGTGTGACGCTTATCAAGTTAAGGCGTCGTACTATCGATGATTAAATTCAGATTTATTCCATGATTTATTGACAATAGGGACCCTAAGATTATAAAACTGATTGTGTCGGCGCGGCGAACAAAGTTCGACCGCACCGCCCCAACCAGTCTAATCTATCTTAACCTATAGCCAATAAACTTTCACGGCATAAAGAATTTAACCATCTAAGACCACGGATGTTTCAACTTGAACAACGCCCCTTTAATCGTTCGTTTATCTGATTCATTACATATGATGAATACTAGATAGCGTAACCCATGCTTTACATATAGATCAGCGAGACCATGAAGAGCATATTTGTGCAAATAAAAAATCCAAGTATCCTGTATTCGTAATAGAACTTCTGGGGGTAGCTCTCCAAAAACTTGAAACCGGAAAACTACACACCTAGCTTCAAATTCTCGAATCCCATGGTTATCAATTGCACATAAAGGAACTCTTTCATCTGCTACATGCACTCTCTGAATTGACTTACTCCCATCAGCTTGATCAACTTCCTGCTCCTCATAAATCGGAGATAGCTTATATGCAAACTGATTTTCCTGAATATTTTCTTTCACTAATTCTACCAATACATTTTGCGTAGAAGCTAGAAATCTATTCCAGTTTTTTTGATTTTCTTCTATCTGGACTTTCATCTGGTACTCCTCAAGTTTTCTACTAAAAAGATGATAAACTTCCTTAGCACCTTCAAAAATCTTCATAGGTAATTCTTCGATAATCGATGGCATATTTGCCTCCTTTAAAGTGCGACAACTTCAATGACTTTTGCAGTCAAACTAAGTTGGTTACGATATTCTCCGTATACAATTGCTTTCTCAATGTCTACAATTTCTACAGATGTCAGCATTGGTTGAAACGTATCATAATCCTTCATAGATGCAAATGGAACTTTTACAGTGAGCTGCTCCCCAGTATTATTTTTTTCGTTGGGATAGTCACTTTCATCCGCAAAGATCAGCACGCAAACTTTTACACCTTTCTCCGTTTCCGAACCAGTTTCACTTTTTTCTATCCACCTTGTTGCGGACACAAAACGTAGTTCTTTGCGAGAAAGGAAAAGTGACGTATTAAACTCTGTAAAATAAGTTAAGTTCTTAAGTCCCATAATTCAATACCTTCTTTCTAAACTTAAAAGTAAATCGTCTACTTTTAAGCAAATAAACACTGTGACGATTACAGATAACAACGTTTAAACTTACACCTCCTTATCTATTAGGAGAAATTTCAATAGAATTCGGAGGAGATTATAAATTTTTTAATTCTTTTCGTAGAATCTCTACAATACGCTCATAGTGTCTTTTTACAGTTTTGTCAGTAAGTCTAACTTCCTTTGCAAGATGCAAGAATGATTTATTCTCAAAAACAACTCCAAACAAGATTTTTTTGTCTCTATCACTCAACAATCTCTCAATAGCATCGTTTATAATAGCAATTTCTTCTTTTTTAATTAAGAGAGATAATGCATCACTATCATCTGCTATCGTATCTAATAAAGAGCCTTTATCAATTGAACTACTGTCTAAACTACACAGACCATAAGATCTATCTTTTCTACATAAATTCTCATAAGACTGGTTTAATAAGTTATCTACCTTTTTCCAATCGTCAGTAAGTACAGCTCTTTGAATCGCTTCTTCTCTACGTTGTTCTACTTTTTTTAAATCTACCATATGTTGGTACCTCCTGCTAGGGTTTACCAACTATACAGAGTTTGTCTCTTCACGCTATCGCCAGTGGAAAAAAACTTAGTAGTCATTTTAGATAGAAACAGTCAGATGTATAAAAAAATAGCAGTTATACAAAATCGTATAACTGCTATGCATTTTTTAGAGCCAAATCTATATGCTATTTGTCTTTTTTATTCAATTATTCTTTTAGTTCTACTTTTTCTAGTTCCATTACTGCGTTATTTTCTTTATTTGAGGTATCATTCTTCAAAAATCCTATGAATACTTTCTTACCATTTTCAACCGGGATATAGAATTGCACTCTATCTAAATCAACATATATTTTTTCTGTATCCTTTATCTTATATCCTCTACTTTCCATGATTGTGATAATTTGTTCTTTTGTTTTCAAATCCTTAACAGTATTAGTAAATGACTCATATGAAGTTAAATAAATCACCTTATCTCCTACAATAATTCTATCACTTGAAAACTTAATATTAGGTAATCTATCTATATTTTTTTGATCTTCTTCCACAGAACTTTTAGTTCCATAAACCTTCGTAACACGATAAGTTCCGCTAATTTTTATGTTTACTAATGGTACTAACTCATATGGTACAGATGTATTCTCACCAATTATATCAAGATATACCATCTTATGTTGATCTATCTTATACAGGATTCTTCCGTAACGTTCTTGGTCTTTATTATCAAGTAATGAAATGAACTTCAAATCTTCTTTTTTGATTTCACTATTTTTTAATATCTCGAAATTTTCCTTAAATGATTTGACGATATCTTCTTCCGAAAGTTTAGTTTTTGTGATATTTTTAAAATCAGAATATGAATCATGAATAGTTACATCATAATTAAATACTTCATTATTTTTTAGCATATAGTCAATTTTTAATTTTTCTGAACCTGAAAATTCCCAAACACTAGTTTTAAGTCCTACTGAACCCCACTTCTTATCAAACAAATTATCACTTGATGAATTTTCGGAAAAATAATTAGATATAGTTATACCTGCAGCGGCAAAGATTCCCAATATAACAATCGTAAGTAATATGACTCTCACTAAACTAAATTTTTTAGTTTTCTTGCCATTCTTATTATCCTTTTTACCTTCTTCGTTTTTCTGCTTTCTCATATATCTTATTCTCCTTGATTTTTGTATTGTTTTTTATCTATTTTAACACAAAATAGTACGGTACGCTATACTTTATTGATATTTTAGACAGTTAATTGTACTTAAAAAATCATATAAAGGATAGTAGAATAGTACAAAAGAGGAAATTACGGATGGAAGCTAATCAATTACAAAAATACATAGCAGAGCGTATAAGAGAATGTAGAAAAGAACAGAATCTTAGTCAAGAACAATTATCCAATAAAGCCGGACTAGGTGTTAAAGCAATACAAAACATCGAGAATATGAAATACGATTTTAAAATACACACACTTGAAAAGGTTCTTACAGCTTTAGGCATGACCGTAGAAGACTTCTTTAATTTCCCACTTTCAGATAATTCCATCCCTATCACTACATTGACTGAAAACATCTCAGATTTACCACACACAAAAAAATTAAAAATCATTTCTTTGTTCAATGAAATTGTTAAAAATATAGATTAAAAGAGGAACTCTGAATGAATTCCTCTTTTTGTATGCTACTTTAACTTTCCTTTGGTTAGTTCTATGGTTAATTTATACCTTAATAATGTCAAGAGTCCTTAAACTGTACTCCAAACACTCTAGATATGTGTATCAAAAATCATCTCTTCTAACCTCGTTTTCTATCTTCTATTATACCAAAAAACCGCCCTATCTCCTCATCTGTAAAAAATATTCTAAAATCTATTGTCGTCTCTTGACGCAATTTTTTCAAAGCAGTATAATAGCACTTATTGAAATTTTCAGTAAAGGAAAATACCATGTTTACAAAATTAAAACAGACCTTTATCGGTCGTCCTCTTAAGTCCTTAACCGAAGGCGAAGGGGGACTACTGGGAAAAATGCAGGCACTAGCCATGTTATCAAGCGACGCTCTATCTTCCATTGCCTATGGGCCTGAGCAAGTAGTCCTCGTCTTGGCTAGTCTCTCTCCTCTTGCGATATGGTGGAGTCTTCCTATCGGCCTCTTTGTCCTCCTGCTCCTAGCTAGCCTGACCGTCTCCTACCGTCAAATCATCCATGCCTACCCTCAAGGAGGAGGGGCCTATATGGTTACTCGAGAAAATCTATCTCCCGAACTTGGCTTAATCGCTGGAGGTAGTCTGCTAGTTGACTACATGCTGACCGTAGCGGTATCTGTTTCATCTGGAGCGGACGCTATCACAGCAGCTCTCCCTGCTCTCCACCCTTACAACCTTCACATCTCCATTTTTCTAGTTTGCTTGCTTATGCTCTTGAATTTACGGGGCTTAAAAGAATCTGCAAGTTCACTGATGATTCCTGTCTATCTCTTTATCATCAGTACTATCTTTCTCTTGCTCTACGGAATCTTTCAACTAATGACAGGGTCTCTCAGCTATCAGGCAACTTCACCTATTGGGCATGCTGTTCCGAGCCTGTCTATCGTTCTCATTCTAAGAGCCTTTACCAGTGGCTCTGCCTCTCTGACAGGGGTTGAAGCTATTTCAAATGCCGTTCCCTTTTTCAAGGCTCCAAAAGAAAAGAATGCCGCTCAAACCTTGACCATTATGTCACTGATTTTAGGTTTTCTTTTTGCAGGCATTACCTTCCTAAACTACTGGATGGGGATTCTGCCTCAACACGGAGAAACTATTCTTTCACAGATGGCTCAAGGCATCCTTGGTAATTCCTTCTTAGGTCACCTTGGCTATTATATCTTCCAATTCTCCACAGCCTTGATTTTAGCCGTAGCTGCAAATACTGGCTTTTCGGCCTTCCCTATGCTAGCTTACAATATGGCTAAAAACAAATACATGCCCCATCTCTTTATGGAAAAAGGAGACCGCCTAGGCTACTCCAATGGAATTTTAACTCTGGCTTTTGGAGCTATGATTCTTCTTCTCATTTTTAATGGCAATACAGAACGCTTGATTCCTCTTTATACTATCGGAGTCTTCGTTCCCTTCGCCCTATCTCAGACTGGGATGATTCGTCATTGGAAAAAGGAAAAAGGAGCAAATTTCTTAAAACCTGCTCTTGCTAATATCATTGGGGCAATCATTTGCTACGCGATTGTACTAATCTTGCTCTTTTTCCGTCTCAGTGATATCTGGCCTTTCTTCCCGATTATTCTCGTACTCACCCTACTCTTCTTGGCCATTCACAGTCATTACCAAAAAGTGGCCCAACAACTGCGTCTCTATGAAGGAATCGAAAAACGTACCTACGATGGCAATCTGGTTCTCGTCCTCGTAGGAAATGTCACCCGTGTAAGCGTTGGAGCTATTAACTACGCTCAAAGTATCGGAGATGAAGTCTTAGCAATGCACATTTCTACTAAGGAAACAGCAGAGAAAGACCAAGAAATTCTCCAAGAATTTGCCGATTACTTCCCCACTATTACTCTGAAAAACATCAAGACCAGCTACCGTGACATCATTACGCCTACTGTCAAGTATGTCAAACGGATATCCGAGGAAGCCCAGAAAAAGAACTATACAGTCACCGTTCTGGTACCCCAGTTTATCCCTAATAAACCTTGGCAAAATATCCTGCACAATCAGATGAGCCTCAAACTAAAATACGCCCTCCGTTGGCACCAGGACGTCGTTGTCGCTAGCTACTCCTATCACTTAAAAGAATAAAGAAAAGGCCCTACCAGAAGCGAGAAGCGTCTGATAAGGCCTTTTTCTGAAACCAGTCACTATGCCTATACTCAATGAAAATCAAAGAGCAAACTAGGAAGCTAGCCGCAGGCTGCTCAAAGCACTGCTTTGAGGTTGTAGATGAAACTGACGAAGTCAGCTCAAAACACTGTTTTGAGGTTGTAGATAGAACTGACGAAGTCAGCTCAAAACACTGTTTTGAGGTTGTAGATAGAACTGACGAAGTCAGTAACATATATATACGGTAAGGCAACGCTGACGTGGTTTGAAGAGATTTTCGAAGAGTATTAACTGAAAAGCATGACTAGGAATATCATTGAATGTGGTTAGCTAAATCTTCCTGAGCTTTTTTATTTGACTCAGCTTTTTCTTTCAGCCATTTTTCATAGAGTTCTTGATACTGTTTAGCAGTGACTGGCTCTTTTTGCAATTCAACATATTTGTAGTTGTCCGCATTTCCTTTATGACCAACGAATGAGAATGGACCTGTAAACGGTACACTCTTACGGAAGATTGGGTTGGCTCCACCACTTTGAACTGGTAGGAAGAGGGCACTATCTGTCAACCAAGCTTGGGCTTCAGCATATTTTTCATAGCGAGCTTGAGTATCTGTGATTTCCGCATCAGCCTGATCCAAGAGTTTCTTGTAGTCAGCAAGACCAATCTTATCCTTGACTTCCTTGTCTTTTCCTTCAGACAAGCCCATATTTTTCAACTGAGAACCTGTCTCTGGGTCTAGAATCGCTAGGTAAGTCTTAGGATCTGAGTAGTCTCCACCCCATCCTGAGATGTCGATATCGTAGTCTTTTTGTTCTGCTGTATCTGCAAAGTAGGTTGCTTGGTCTTTTTCATCTGGAGAAAGTTGGATAACATCGATGACCACATTCTCCTTACCAAGGGTTTCTTCCACTGTTTGTTTGAAAGAGCCGGCCTGTTGCACATCTAATTTAGCAGTCTGGTCAACTGGCATATCCAAATGAATTGGGAAAGTTACTCCCTGTGCTTGCAGACTTTCTTTGGCCTTGGCAAACTTCTCTTTGGCCTTTTCAGGATTCAAGAAGGCTTGCTTACCATCGTTTAGATTGATATTTGCCCAATCTTTACCGTAGTTGACAATTTTCTCATTGACAATGTCACCGAAGTTCTTATCACCAACTTGGACAAAGTCACTTGGTGTAACCGTATTACGCAAGATACGGTCTGCTCCTTCTTCACCATTTGTCTGTGCTGCATAAGCATGACGGTCAAAGGCAAAGTTGATAGCCTGACGGAAATCTTTATTTTGCATAGCTGCGCGTGAATCTGTCTTTTCCTTATCAGACTGTTTCATAGTCTGCTTGTAGCTTTGACGATTGACGTTGAAAAGATAATAGAAAGTAACTGAGTTTTGTGGTGTATAGGTAATCTTGTCCTCATTGCCCTTCTTGAGTTCAGCAAATACTGAACTTGTTGGGAAGATACGACCATCTGTATAATTACCATCCAAGAAACCTCTGGCAATGCTGTCTTGGTCAGAACCGTCAAAGAAAGAGAGTTTCACTTTCTCGATTTTAACATTGTCCTTATCCCAGTAATTAGGGTTTTTGTCAAGTTCAATCAAAGATTTGGATGTGAATGATTTAAATAAGTAAGGACCATTTGACAAGATACTTGATGGTGTCACACTTCCAAAGTCATCTCCCTGAGACTTCAAGAAGGCTTCATTTACAGGACTAAGGATACTTGCTGTTGTTTTAGAGTTCCAATAAGTCTCAGGTTGGTTGAGAGTGTATTGTAGAGTGTAATCATCCACTGCCTTAACACCAACAGTTCCAAAATCAGATGATTTCCCTTCAACATAGTCTGCTAGTCCCTTGATAGAGTCTTGTACCAAGTACAAGTTTTCAGCCTTTTTATCAGCCGCATACTTGAGACCAGTCACAAAGTCATGAGCTGTTACGTCCGCATACTCTTCTCCTTCAGAAGTGTACCATTTAGCTCCCTGACGGATCTTATAAGTGTAAGTCAAGCCATCTTTTGACACTGTCCATGACTCAGCCATAGAGGGGATGAGATTGCCATACTGGTCATTTTCCAACAACCCATCAATCAAGTTGGTTGTGATACTAGATGTAGAATCTCGTGTAGAGGTAATATAATCCAAGGTATCAGGGTTGCTGACAAAGATATAAGAGTAAGTCTTGTCTGCATTACTTGATTGGGAAGACCCACATGCCGCTAGAGCTAGACCTGCTGTCAAAGCCATAGCTCCAAAAAGCATAACTTTTGATTTCTTCATGATTATTCTCCATTTTTTACAGTATGTGAAATATTATACACTATTCGAGCAAAAATATAAAGCTTTTTGTACTTTTTTACAAAAATAAAAATCAGTAGACTCGAGTTCCTACTGATTTTTGATAGAATTCGTTTGGATTATGCAGCCAAAACTTTGCGTCCTTTACGACGACGAGCTGCCAATACGCGACGACCGTTTTTAGTTGACATACGGTTACGGAATCCGTGTTTGCGCGCACGACGAAGTTTACTTGGTTGATAAGTACGTTTCACGATGAATACCTCCTCATAGATTTTGTATTCGTTTAGCCGGCTATAAAGTGATCAGTTACTAAACATACTTTACTATTCTATCTGATTCTTTTACTTTTGTCAATAGCTCAAGGCAAATGTTTCCAGCTTTTTCGAATGTAAGCCCTATCTACGATACTGTTTCAAGAAACGAGTCATCTTTTCTTGAATTTGGGCCAGTTCATCGACACGAGGAAGGTAAACAATACGGAAGTGGTCTGGTTCCTGCCAGTTGAAGCCTCGACCATGAACCAAGAGAACCTTTTCCTGCTTCAAGAAATCAAGGACAAACTGTTCATCATCATCGATACGGTACATATTGCGATCGATTTTAGGGAAGATATAGAGTCCAGCCTTGGGTTTAACCGCAGACAAACCTGGGATATCTTGAATGGCATTGTAGATGAAGTTTCTTTGCTCGTAAATTCGTCCACCAGGAAGAAGCAATTCATCGACTGATTGGTGGCCACCCAAGGAAGTTTGTACGACTTGTTGGGCCAAAACGTTAGAGCAAAGGCGCATATTGGATAGCATATTGAGCCCTTCGATATAGCCCTTGACATGAGTCTTAGGTCCAGACAAGACCATCCATCCCACACGGAAACCAGCAATACGGTGGGATTTTGATAGACCATTCATGCTGACACAGAAGACATCTGGTGCCAAGCTAGCCACAGGCGTATGCACATGTCCATCCATGACCATGCGGTCGTATATTTCATCCGCAAAGATAATCAAATCGTTTTGACGGGCAATCTCAATAATCTCCAGCAAGAGTTCTTTAGGATAAAGGGCTCCAGTTGGATTATTTGGATTGATAAGGACGATTGCCTTGGTATTGGAAGTAATTTTTGACTTGATATCGTCAATATCTGGGTACCATTCTGCAGCTTCATCACAGATATAGTGAACGGCATTTCCTCCAGCTAGGCTGACAGCTGCTGTCCAGAGAGGATAGTCTGGCATAGGCACTAAGACTTCATCTCCATTGTCCAAAAGCCCCTGCATGGACATGACAATCAGCTCACTGACACCATTTCCAAGGTAGATATCATCAATATCTACATTTGGGAATTTCTTCAGTTGACAATACTGCATAATGGCCTTACGGGCTGAGAAAATCCCTTTGGAGTCAGAATACCCTTCACTATCCCGCGCATTCATAATCAAGTCATGAATGACCTCGTCTGGCGCTGTAAAGCCAAATTCTGCTGGATTTCCTGTATTCAGACGTAAAATCTTTTCTCCGTTTGCTCGCATCCGCATGGCTTCTTCCAAAACAGGACCACGGATATCATAAGCAACATGCTCTAACTTACTAGACTTGTTATATTCTTTCATCTTGTTTCCTCAATTCATCAGGATAGTAATATTATACCACTAGAAAGAGAATGCGACAAGTTTACTGAAATGTGTTATACTCTTCGAAAATCAAATTCAAACCACGTCAACGTCGCCTTGCCGTACTCAAGTACAGCCTGCGGCTAGTTTCCTAGTTTGCTCTTTGATTTTCATTGAGTTTTACTAGATTAAGATAGAAGAAAAACCTCGCTAAAAGCGAGGCCAAGACAGGGGAGATAGCAGGTATTTTGCGAAAGTCACATCACATACCAAAAGATAAACCTAGAAAAAGCAAGCCTAAAAAGGAGTCATAAAGAAGATTGAACATGAGGAAAAGTCCCCATATCATCAAGTAATCCCAACGCCCACTTCGTTTAGCGACTAGGAATAATACCAAATGATAGAGTAAATGAAAGACTAAAAAGCCAACAAAACCTGGATAGAGAAGCGGAATTAGCTTCTCTAATTGCCAGACCATGATAACTTCTAGCAAGACTGAAACTAGGATGATTTCATAATAAAGGAAATTTGATTTTTTTGCTTCTTGAAAAGAGTGATTCATCATTCTCCCTCCCTTCACTTCTTTCCTGCTATCCTTTCTTTTATTTTATCATATATTTATATAGATTTTAAACGCTAACATTCTTTTGAAAAATACTTTTTTGCTTTACTTCTATAGTGAAAAGGTTTACAATTAAAGTAAGAAAATTTCAGGAGGTTTCATTATGGCACAACGTTACCAAAATATCATGGTCGCAATCGATGGTTCTAAAGAAGCGGACTTGGCTTTTGTCAAGGGAGTTCATTCTGCTCTACGAAACGACGCTAAACTTACCATCGCACATGTCATTGACACACGCGCTCTCCAAAGCGTATCCACCTTTGATGCTGAAGTTTACGAAGAACTCCAAGTTGACGCTGAAAGTCTGATGAAAGAGTACGAAAAACGTGCTAAAGATGCTGGTGTGGCAAATGTTCACATCGTTATTGAAATGGGAAATCCAAAGACCCTACTAGCACGTACTATTCCCGATGCTGAGGAAGTGGACCTCATCCTCGTTGGTGCAACTGGTCTCAACGCCTTTGAACGCCTCTTGGTCGGCTCTTCATCTGAATACATTCTCCGCCATGCTAAGGTCGATTTGCTGGTTGTGAGAGAACAAGAAAAAACTTTGTAATAACGAAGAAAAGGAGCACCTAGCTCCTTTTTATTTACTTTTTATTTACTTTTTGTTTACGATTTATTTCTCTCTTTATGGCGTTCATAAGCCTTGAGCTGGCGCTGCAGTTCCTTTTTAATAGCAGGTTCTGGAGCATATTTTTCTTCCCAATCGTCTGGCTTTAAGATTTTGTGGGTCACTGGATCAAAATGAGCCTTGCCATCTGGGAAAATTTTCCCCATATTGGCCTGATGGACAATATCAAAAATACGTTCTGGATCCACCCCCATCAAGACAAAACTACCGTAGGTAAAATAAAGCGTGTCAATCAGAGCATCTACCTGACCTATCAAATCTTGCTGGGCAGGTGTCTTCTTGGATACTTTCTCTGCTGCCTTATCAAGAGCCTGATGAAGTTGCGATAGAGCTTGACCAAAGTCCTCTTCAGAAGGACTGGCAGCTCTAACAAATTCCACCAATTCTTCTATTTTAAAGCCAGCCCTGTGGGTTGCACCTTCTAAATCCCAAGCTCGTGGTTCTTCTTGGGTTCGTTCATCCATCATGTGGTGGAAGGTCTTGACCTTATTGAAATGATAGTCACGGCTGACAAAGACTTTTTCTGAAGCTAGAACACCAAAATGTTCCAGGGCCTTGTGGATTCCGTCTTGCTGATTGCTGGTGGTAATGTGCTTAGCAACTTCCTTGACACTGCTACTACCATTTCCCATAGCGACCGACATACCGACACCAGCCAGCATTTCTAGGTCGTTATCCGAATCACCAAAGGCCATGACTTGGTTGAGGTCAAAGCCATATTCTTTCCCAACTCGGCGTATGCCTTCCAATTTAGAGTTTCCTTGATTGATGACATCCGCTGCAAAAGGATTGCTACGTGTCAATTTCAAATCTTCAAAATCTGCTGCCGCCTTCTCAGATTCTTCTGGCGTCATCAGCATCAAAACTTGGTAGATAGGCTGATTCATCAGTTGAAGCAGGTCTTCTTCCTTTTGGGGAACAACCTTGCTGACCATACGATTAAAGGAATGACTCACTGTCCGAGTTAAAACTGAGGGAACGAAGCGACTGATTCGTTGGGAAAAAGAACCCAAACCAAAGGACATGATTTTGGAACCTAACATAGCATCCTTGGTCCCTAGGGCAATCTCCTTACCTTCTTTTTTAGCATAAGTAATTAGCTGGCGCAAATGTAACTTGGAAATAGGACTCGTGAACAAGACCCTGTCTTTAGTAAAGATATACTGGCCATTGTAGGTTACCGCAAAGTCCAAATCCAAATCGTCCATCAATTCCTTAACAAAAAAAGGTCCTCGACCTGTCGCTACGCCGACAAGTACCCCTTGCTCTTTGACGATTTTAATCGCGTCCTTAGTGGATTTCAAAACACTCTTGCGATCGTTGACCAAAGTTCCATCGATATCAAAAAAAACAGCTTTGACTTCCATCCTGTCCCAATCTCCCCTTTTGTGATACAATGATTATACCACATTTCAGAAAGAGTGAGTAAATCATGCCTAAGAAAATCCTTGTTTTGCATACTGGTGGAACTATTTCCATGCAGGCCGATGCTTCTGGCGCTGTTGTGACGAGTTCAGATAATCCCATGAACCATGTGTCCAACCCACTTGAAGGAATCCAAGTCCACGCCTTGGACTTTTTTAACCTACCAAGCCCCCATATCAAACCCAAGCATATGCTAGTCCTCTACAAGAAAATAAAAGAGGAAGCAGATAACTACGATGGGGTTGTGATTACACATGGAACCGATACTTTAGAGGAAACAGCCTATTTCCTTGATACCATGGAAGTTCCCCATATGCCTATCGTTCTAACAGGGGCCATGCGTAGCTCTAACGAACTCGGCAGCGACGGTGTTTATAACTATCTGAGTGCTTTACGGGTGGCTAGCGATGACAGGGCTGCTGACAAAGGGGTTTTGGTTGTTATGAACGATGAAATCCATGCTGCCAAGTATGTTACTAAAACGCATACGACCAACGTCGGCACCTTCCAGACCCCAACACATGGGCCACTTGGTCTGATTACGAAGCGGGAAATCCTCTACTTTAAAACAGCTGAACCTCGTGTTCGCTTTGACCTTGATCGCATACAAGGATTAGTTCCTATCATCTCGGCTTATGCCGGTATGACAGATGAGCTGATTGATATGCTGGATTTGGAACAATTGGACGGCTTGATTATCCAAGCCTTCGGAGCTGGTAATATTCCCAAAGAAACGGCTGAAAAGTTAGAAAGCCTTCTGCAAAAAGGAATCCCAGTCGCCCTGGTATCACGATGCTTTAACGGTATAGCGGAACCTGTTTATGCCTACCAAGGTGGGGGTGTGCAGTTGCAAAAATCTGGTGTCTTCTTTGTTAAAGAACTCAACGCCCAAAAAGCTCGCTTGAAACTCCTCATTGCCCTCAATGCCGGACTAACAGGACAGGTTTTGAAAGACTATATGGAAGGCTAAGTCTCTCCTCAAAAAAAAATCAGGAAATCTGCACGATTCCCTGATTTTTTCTATTTACGTTTTCGTGTTGAGCGACGTTCTGTCAAACCATGAGGTAAGAGAACTTCACGTTCTTCCAACTCTTCCTTGTGCATAATCTTAGTCAACATACGCATACTAATAGCACCAAGGTCATAAAGAGGTTGGGCAATAGTTGTCAAGTTTGGACGGGTAAAGCGTGAGATTTGTGAATCATCACTAGTAATGATTTCAAACTCTTCTGGTACTGACACACCCTTATCAGCAAGACCGTTCAAGACACCTGCTGCCAATTCATCACCTGTTACAACTGCTGCAGTTGCATTTGATGAAATCAAGCGTTCTGCCAAGGCATAGCCATCTTCATAAGTGTATTTAGACTCAAATACCAATCCTTCGCTATAAGAAATCCCTGCTTTTTTCAAGGCTTCCTTGTAGCCAACCAAACGAACCTTACCATTGATATCATCCACTAGTGGACCGCTAACAAAAGCAATGCGCTCATTTTCTTTAGCAAGGTAGGTCACTGCATCAATCGTTGCTTGTTTGTAGTCAATATTGACACTTGGAAGCTGATGTTCTACATCCACAGTTCCTGCAAGAACAACCGGTGTTCGAGAACGAGAAAACTCTGAACGAATTTTTTCAGTCAAGTGGTAGCCCATAAAGATGATACCATCCACTTGCTTAGAAAATAGTGTATTGACAACTGAAACTTCCTTGTCATCGTCCTCATCACTATTAGCAAGGACAATATTGTACTTGTACATTTCAGCGATATCATCAATCCCTTTAGCAAGCGTTGAGAAATAGCCATTGGTAATATTGGGAATCACAACACCGACAGTGGTTGTCTTTTTACTTGCAAGACCACGCGCCACGGCATTTGGACGGTAATCCAAACGATCAATCACCTCAAGCACTTTTTTACGGGTGTTCTCTTTTACATTCTTATTGCCATTGACTACACGGCTAACCGTCGCCATTGAAACTCCTGCTTCACGGGCGACATCATAAATCGTTACTGTATCGTCTGTATTCATTCCATTTCCTTTCTATATCATACCTCATGAGACTCCAAAAAAGAGACGGTATGAAAATTTCGTTTTCATGTTTCTACTTATTCCATTCTATCACTATTTGTAAACACTTTCAAGTATTTTTTGAAGATTGTTTGAAAAAAATTTCATAGAAAGCCTAAGTTTTAAAGAAAAAAATTACCTTTTCTTGATTTTTAATCCTAATTGCTGTATGATAAGGGAAAAGAAAGGGGGCAGAGATATGGCTTTTACCAATACCCAGATGAGGTCGGCTAGTTTTGGCATTGTTACCAGCTTGCCTGATGATGTCATTGACTCTTTTTGGTATATCATCGACCATTTCTTAAAAAATGTCTTTGAATTGGAAGAAGAACTCGAGTTTCAATTGCTCAATAACCAAGGAAAAATTACCTTCCACTTTTCAAGTCAACACCTCCCTACAGCCATTGATTTTGATTTTAACCATCCCTTTGACCCTCTTTATCCCCCCAGAGTCTTGGTTTTAGACATGGATGGTAGAGAAACTATCCTCCTCCCAGAAGAAAATGACCTATTTTAATACTCAATGAAAATCAAAGAGCAAACTAGGAAGCTAGCCGCAGGTTGCTCAAAGCACTGCTTTGACGTTGTAGATAGAACTGACGAAGTCAGCTCAAAACATGGTTTTGAGGTTGCAGATAGAGCTGACGAAGTCAGCTCAAAACACCGTTTTGAGGTTGCAGATGAAACTGACGAAGTCAGTAAACATATATACGGTAAGGCGACGCTGACGTGGTTTGAAGAGATTTTCGAAGAGTATAAAAACTCTAGCCTTCAGTTGCAAGTGACTGAAAACTAGAGTTTTTTCTATTTTTTCAAAACATTATACAAGTTGCGGATCGGTTGCTTTAATGTCGGATGGATAAAATGAGGCGCAATTTCCTGTAAGGACTCAAGAACAAAAAGGCGTTCCGCTATGTAAGGATGAGGCAAAATAAGGTCGTCTGTATAAATGACCTGGTCCTCCACAAAGAGCAAGTCCAAATCAATCAAACGAGGCCCCCAATGTACCTCTCTCACCCGTCCCATCTCTGACTCAATGGCTAACAAGGTTTCTAACAAGACTGGTGCTGGTAGCCAGGTTTCCACCTCAACCACTTGATTAGCAAAGCTATCCTGCTCCACACCACCCCAAGGCTCCGTCGTCAAGACACTGGACTCTTTGAGAATATGGATACCTCGAGCTCGCATCTTCTCAATGGCTTGTTTCAAGTTTGCTTGTTTATCTCCCATATTGCTTCCTAGGGCGATAAAGGCCCGTTGCTTGCGACGATGAATGGTTACCGAGCAAGTATCTAGTGGTAAATGCACTGGCGCCCAAGGTTTTTTCAGTTCTAGCTTTATTTCTTGGACAAGAGGATAGACCTCAAAGGTACGTTCTACCAGTTTGTAGGCTACCGTTTCAATCAAGTCCTCAGTTGTTTCCTGAAACCAAGTCATCCACTGCTGGCACAATTCTCCGTAATGGACAGAGGCTGTTAAATCCAAATCTGTCGCCGCCTTGGTCATATCATAGGATAGGATTGCGGAAATAACAAACTTCTGCCCCAATTCTTTCTCACTAGGAAAAAGACCATGATAGGCAAAAATTTCCAAATCCTTAATCTGTAGTTGATCCATAATGATTCCTTTCTAGAAAAATCCGCCCAAAGCGGATTTTTTTACAGTCCCATTAAACGATAAGCCTGGTCTCGGAGGTCCTTATCTGTTTCAAATAGACCACGAGCTACTGTCGTCAAGGTGACAGTTCCTGGTTTTCTGACACCACGCATGCTCATACACATATGCTCCGCCTCAATGACAACAAAGGCTCCTTTAGCACCTAGATACTCCATCAAGGCATCGGCTACTTCGATATTCAAACGTTCTTGAATTTGCGGCTTTTTAGAATAAACTTCAACCGTACGGGCTAGCTTAGACAAACCTGCCACACGACCATCTGGAATGTAGGCAATATGTGCTCTCCCATAAAATGGTAGAAAGTGGTGTTCACACATAGTGTGGAAAAAGATATCTTTTTCTACCACCATATTATCGTCAATAATCTCAAAGGATTTTGACAAATGATCCTCCGCTGTTTGACCAAGACCTGAAAAAATCTCTTGGTACATACGGGCCACTCGAGCAGGCGTTTCCTGCAAGCCCTCACGGTTAACGTCCTCTCCTACAGCCTCGATAATCATTTTTACAGCTGCTTCAATCTTTTGTGTATCCATTTTCGTTTTTCCTCTCCATCAGATAGGATCTCACTTGGCTCAAGAAATACAAGGAACCCGTGACAATCCTAACTGTTTTTTTCTCTTCTTTTTTATCTGTCAATTTCTGCTCTAGAAAATCCTGCCAATCTTGGTAGCTGAGATTTCTAGACTTGGCTGCCTCTTTCAGCACGCTTTCATCAGTCGCCCGACTATCGTCAAAATGTGTCAGAGTAAGCTCGGTATCTGGCATGGCCCCCAGCAAGTCTAACATATCCTCCAAAGCCTTGGTTTTGATACAAGTAAAGAGGATTTCCTTACGATAATCCGCAAAGCGTTCTTGCAAGGTTGTCAATAAAGCCTTGATAGCATGGGGATTGTGGGCTCCATCCAAAATCATCAAGGGTTCTCTTGACACGATTTCCAAACGCCCTGGCCAACTTGTTTCTTCCAAGGCTTGAGTCAGCAAGTGATTGCTTGCTTGCTCTCGACCATCTTCTTGACAATAATTATCAAGTAAAGCTATAGCCATCCCAGCATTCTCTATTTGGTACAAACCAAGCAGGCCAGTCTGGAAGCAACCTTGTCTGACAACACTTGTATAGTCAAAGACTTCGCCTGTAACCACACTCTTTTGATGGCTGACCTGATAATCTGTCCCGTAGGCAAATCTCGGCGCATCTTTCCCTTCCGCAATGCGGTCAATAACAGCCAAGGCTTCTGGAGCAATGCGGCCTGTCACCGAGGGAATGCCTTGCTTAATAATACCAGCCTTCTGCTCTGCTATGGCTTCCAAGGTGTCACCAAGTAGGGCCACATGATCCAGTCCAATGGTCGTGATGCCTGTTAGAATGGGCTGGCAGACATTGGTACTATCCAAGAGTCCACCCATGCCGACTTCCATAATAGCCACATCTACTTGCTCTGAAGCAAAGTAGTCATAGGCTATAGCTGTAATTATCTCAAACTCGGTTGTGCCCTGCAAATTGGCAGCCGATTCCCCCTCAATCAAAGACTGATAGTCTGCCATGAGAGCCTCTAGACTCGCTTCTGGGATAGATTCTCCATTGATGCTAATCTGGTCTGTGTAATGAATGAGATAGGGCGAGCTGAACACCCCAACTCTCAGCCCTAGCTTTTCTAGCATATTTTTCAAAAAAGCAATGGTAGACCCCTTACCATTGGTCCCTCCGATATGGATGACCTTGAGTTTTAGATGGGGATTGCCACGCAAAGCTAATAGTTCCACCATTCGTTCCAAACCAAAATGCGGTTGGTCCGTCCGGTAGTTAGCAATCCACTGATTGTTTTCGATTTCTTTCATCTTATTTATATTGTTTTAAATCTAAATTTTCCGCTTCATCAGCTAGACGAATAGCGGAGGCAATTTCAACTGCCATCTTATGACTAGCTACGTCATGCACGCGCACCACTTCTACACCCTGTCTCGCAGCAATACTGGTTACATGAGCCGAAGCTGTATCTCGATTGCGGAAACCAAGTTCTGTCTCAGGATTGACTTCAAAACCATTTTCTTCTAGGATATTGATGACAAATCGCTTGCGCGAAACTCCAAGAAAGATTGGATAACCTTTCTGATGTAGTTTATCCAGGTCCCGTAAAAGAATCAGATTTTCTTTCTTAGTCAGACCAAAGCCAATTCCTGGATCCAACAGGATGTTTTCTTGAGCAATCCCAGCTTCCTCTGCTCTCGCTAAGGCTCTGTAAAAGAAAGCCTCCATCAAGTCTTCGATTGGCATTTTTTCAAAGTCAGCTAACTCTTCCTTTGTAAAAGCTTGTCCAAAGCCAAAATGAGGAAATATGAGCGAGCTAGGGTGCTGAGGTCGTGCCATGACTGGATTAAACATGAGGACCACTTTCGCTCTCGCTCTAGCTACCACATCCGCCATTTTCTCATCACCCATAAGACCAGTGATATCATTGACTATATTGGCACCAGCAACCAAAGCAGCCTCTGCCACCTGACTTTTCCAAGTATCAATGGAGATGAGGACATCACTTTCCTTGCGAATAGCTTTAATCACTGGAACAACACGCTGGATCTCCTCTTCTATCTCAACATAGCTACTTCCCCTTCCCGGCCGAGTCGATTCTCCGCCGATATCTAGCATGCTGGCTCCTTCTGCTATCAATTTACGAGCCTGCTGGAGCGCCTGCTCAAGAGCAAAAAATTGACCACCGTCCGAAAAGGAGTCTGGGGTTACATTGATAATTCCACAAATAGCTGTCTTTGCATGATTGGCTTTACTTGACATATCGATCACTCCCTCAAGGCTTTTCATCATATTATTTCTCTATTTTACCATAAAAAGAAAAAGATGGACACGATTGCATTCATCTTTTTCCCAGTAGAAACAAGTAAGCAATTGTCAAAAATCTTAAACAGAAATCCCTAATGTCCGACTCAAAATCACCACGAGAGCCAACAAACAGAAAGCAACCCCATTCACAATCATGTGAAGTAAGATAGACATTTCCAAACGTTGGGTCTTGTATGCCGTCCAAGACAGAACAATCGACATACCTCCATAAATCAATAAAGAAGGTAAATTACTTGGTTGGTGCAATAAAGCAAACACAATCGTACCGACTACAAATCCCAAGTTCTCTTTTCCTCGGAAAATCTTTTTAGGAACAATCCCACGGCACAAGATTTCCTCACAAATCGGAGCAAGCAAGGCCAGTAAGAAGAAACTGGAAATCAAAGAACTATTCTGAACCATGTCGTTAATCTGAGACTGATTCCCTGTTGTCGTCTCATTTGATAGTTGCAATAAAATGGAACCAAGTATATTTGACCCGATAATAACTAGATAACTCAAGCCCAAACGTGCCAAATCCTTCGCTCTAAAAAAAGAAAAATTAAAACTTGCTAATTGCGTTTTACGAGCTCCAAAAATAAATAGTGCCAACACTACAATCGAAATACCAGCAACTATCAGTCCTGACTGTAACAGTGGTACTGCATTTAAAGTTAAAATAGCAGTAACCCCTATAGGAATCTGATATAAAATTGTCGCTAGCAAAAAGATTAACAGCCAGCCTGCACGATTCAACAATTCTTTCCACATACTTTTCTCTTTCATCACCTATCTCCTTTGTATTAAAAAAGGGGAAAAATCCCCCTGGGTTATCCTATTATAAGGCCATGCTAATGTAGTTAAGGATAAACAAGGCATCCAAAATCCAAATCATGATGTGAACATCTTTAGCTTGACCTTTGACAAGCTTAGTCAAAGTGTAAGTCAAGAAACCAACTGCAATCCCTTGAGTGATAGAGTAGCTGAATCCCATAAAGATAGATGTGAAGAAAGCAGGAACCGCTTCAGACATATCGTCCCAATGGATATTTTTCAAGCTAGCCAACATCATAATCCCAACGATAATCAAGATTGGAGCTGTAGCGGCTGTTGGTACGATCGCTAGAAGTGGGCTAAAGAAGCTTGAGATCGCAAAACAGATTGCCACTACCAAGGCTGTCAAACCAGTACGTCCACCTGCACCGATACCAGCAGCAGACTCGACATAAGTCGTTACGTTCGAAGTACCAGCGATGGCACCAATTGAAGTACCAATCAAGTCAGAGTAAAGAGCCTTATCCAACTTAGCTGATTGGTGATTTTCACCATTTGTCGCTACGATACCAACTTTTTCACCTGTACCGATCAAGGTACCAATTGTATCAAAAATATCTGTCAATGAAAAGGCAAGAATAGCCATCAGAGTTTCAGGCAAGCGAGCTGTATCTGAAATCAAAGCTCCCAAACCTTCTGAACCAAGAGCTGCACCAAAGACTGTCTTCAAGTCTTCAAAAGCTGCACCAACATGGTTATTAGCAAAATCGATGCTTGACAAATCTACCAAACCAACTGCGATAGCAAGAACAGTTGTTGTCAAGATAGAGAGGATAATTCCTCCTTTAATCCCTTTAATGACAAAGAAGATTGTGATAGCAAGTCCTGCAAGTGCCACCAAAACAGCTGGGTTATTAAAGTCAACCAATCCTGGAACTGCTGAAGAGTTTGCTGCAATCGTTGCTTTAGCTTTGTCAGCCCCTTCTCCTACAACAGTATAGTTACCTGGATCAATCGTAAATTTCAAAAATCCAGCATTCTTAATTCCTACGTAGGCAAGAAAGACACCGATACCAGCTGAAATAGCTGAACGAAGGGCATTCGGAATCGATTCAATGATCATTTTACGAACATTTGTCAAGGTAATAATCAATGAGATAATCCCACAGATGAAGACCATAGCTAGGGCTTGTTGCCAAGAATAACCGAGTCCAAATACGACTGTAAATGTAAAGAAGGCGTTAAGACCCATACCTGGCGCTTGGGCATAAGGTAAGTTAGCATAGAAGGCCATCATCAAGGTACCCGCTACTGCACCAATGATCGTCGCTAGGAAGACACCTTGAGCAGGCATTCCTGTTTGCGAAAGAATTTGTGGGTTTACAAAGAGAATATAACTCATTGCAAAGAAGGTTGTTAAACCAGCGAGAACCTCTGTACGAACGTCTGTACCGTTCTCTTTTAGTTTAAATAATTTGTCCATTATTAATCTCCTTTTAATTTTTACGAACAATAATAGAATTATATCATTTATCATTCACTTTTTCAATATCTTTGTTTGATTTATTTAAGAAATTGATCCAATTTCATTTTTTGTTTGGAATCTGCTTTTCTGCCTACTTTCTGTTATAATAGAAGACATCTTATCTGAAAAGACACTAGAAAGGTCCCTATGACGAAAAAAATTATTGCAGTTGACCTGGATGGAACCCTGCTCAACTCAGACAGTCAAATTTCTGATTTTACCAAAAAAACCATAAAAAAAGTTACTGAAAAAGGCCATCAAGTTATTATTACGACAGGGCGTCCTTACCGAATGTCAAAAGATTTTTACCGTGAACTAGGCTTAAACACTCCTATGATTAACTTCAACGGCTCCCTTACTCATTTACCAGACCAAGTTTGGGATTTTGAAAAGTGTTTGACGGTAGACAAAAAATATCTGCTAGACATGGTTCAACGTTCAGAGGACATTCAAGCCGATTTTATCGCTGGAGAATACCGTAAAAAATTCTATATCACAAATCCCAATGAAGAAATTGCCAATCCCAAACTATTTGGGGTAGAAGCTTTCCAGCCTGAAGATCAATTTCAGCCTGAATTGGTGACCAAGGACCCTAACTGCATTCTGTTGCAGACCAGAGCCAGTGACAAATATGCCTTGGCAAAAGAAATGAACGCCTTCTACCAGCATCAACTGTCTATCAATACCTGGGGAGGTCCGCTCAATATCCTTGAGTGTACTCCAAAAGGAGTCAACAAGGCCTTTGCTTTGGACTACTTGCTCAAGGTAATGAACCGCGACAAAAAAGATTTGATTGCTTTTGGAGATGAGCACAATGATACCGAAATGCTCGCTTTTGCTGGGAAAGGTTATGCCATGAAAAATGCCAACCCAGAGCTACTCCCCTATGCAGATGAGCAAATTTCCCTAACAAATGATCAAGATGGGGTTGCCAAAACCCTACAAGACTTATTCTTATAGTCCATACTGACCAGCTTTCGAGCTGGTCTTTGTGTTCTTTTCACAGTCTCGTCAACCGGTTAATCGATTATTCTACTTTTTACCTCCAAGACCTTGGAAAAGGCTTTCTTTTGTGATATACTTCACATATAAATACAAGAGAGCTCGTCACACTCGACTCTGTTGATACAAAATCAATCCAGTCCTGTTTCTCCTGCTCTCAGTTAATATCAAGGAGGATAGCTATGAAAGCTGTTGTTGTAAATCCAGAAAGCACTGGTGTTGCTATTGAAGAAAAAGTACTCCGTCCACTTGAAACTGGGGAAGCACTTGTAGAAATTGAATACTGTGGTGTTTGCCACACTGACCTTCACGTTGCTCATGGCGACTTCGGTCAGGTACCAGGACGTGTTCTTGGACACGAAGGTGTTGGTATCGTTAAAGAAATTGCCCCAGATGTAAAAAGCCTTAAAGTCGGCGACCGCGTCAGCGTTGCTTGGTTCTTTGAGGGATGCGGTACTTGCGAATACTGTACAACTGGTCGCGAAACCCTTTGCCGTACAGTGAAAAATGCCGGCTACTCAGTAGATGGTGGTATGGCTGAACAATGTATCGTAACTGCAGACTATGCTGTCAAAGTTCCTGACGGACTTGATCCAGCCCAAGCTTCTTCTATCACATGTGCTGGTGTAACAACCTATAAAGCTATAAAAGAAGCAAAAGTTGAACCAGGCCAATGGGTTGTTCTTTACGGTGCTGGTGGACTTGGTAACCTCGCAGTTCAATATGCTAAAAAGGTATTCAATGCCCATGTCATCGCAGTTGATATCAACAATGATAAACTTGCCCTTGCAAAAGAAGTAGGCGCTGACATTGTGATTAACGGTCTCGAAGTTGAAGATGTACCAGGACTTATTAAAGAAAAAACTGATGGAGGAGCTCATTCTGCTGTCGTAACTGCTGTATCTAAAGTTGCCTTCAACCAGGCTGTTGACTCAGTTCGTGCTGGTGGTCGAGTGGTTGCTGTTGGTCTTCCTTCTGAAATGATGGAACTCAGCATCGTGAAAACCGTTCTAGATGGAATCCAAGTCATCGGTTCTCTTGTTGGAACTCGTAAAGACTTGGAAGAAGCCTTCCAATTCGGTGCAGAAGGTTTAGTAGTTCCAGTTGTTCAAAAACGTCCAGTAGAAGATGCTGTAGCCATTTTCGACGAAATGGAAAAAGGTCAAATCCAAGGACGTATGGTACTCGACTTCACCCACTAATCTAATAAAAAACTATTTTAAAAGTTGGAATGCGCTTCCAACTTTTTTATATTAAATTTTAATATCAAAAATTACTATGTCTTCTTGAAACCTTATTATATCAATATCATTAAATACACTATTTAAATGTTTTCTTGAATATTTTATATCAAATAGTTGCTTTTTATATGAAAACGGTTTATACTTATCTAGTCTTAAAGTTTTCTTAAACGAAAACTAAAACAAAAAAGGAGGAATGACAATAATGAGTATCGGAATCATTATTGCGAGCCACGGCGAATTTGCTGCGGGTATTCATCAGTCAGGATCTATGATCTTTGGTGAACAAGAAAAGGTTCAAGTTGTAACCTTTATGCCAAATGAAGGTCCTGATGATTTATACGCTAAGTTTAATAACGCTGTTGCTGCATTTGACGCAGAAGATGAGGTTCTAGTTTTGGCTGACCTTTGGAGTGGATCTCCATTTAACCAAGCTAGTCGCGTGATGGGAGAAAATCCTGAGCGTAAGTTTGCCATCATCACAGGACTTAACTTACCGATGTTAATCCAAGCCTATACAGAGCGCCTCATGGACGCTACAGCAGGTGTGGAAAAAGTCGCTGCGAATATTATCAAAGAAGCCAAAGATGGCATCAAAGCTCTTCCAGAAGAGTTAAATCCAGTTGAAGAAGTTGCAACTGCTGCAGCTGCTCCTGTAGCCCAAGCTGCTATACCAGAAGGCACTGTTATCGGAGATGGAAAACTCAAGATTAACCTTGCCCGTCTAGACACTCGTTTACTTCACGGTCAGGTTGCAACTGCTTGGACTCCAGATTCAAAAGCAGACCGTATTATTGTTGCTTCAGATAACGTTGCCAACGACGATCTTCGTAAAGAATTGATTAAACAAGCAGCTCCAAATAATGTCAGAGCCAATGTGGTTCCAATTCAAAAATTGATCGAGGTTTCAAAAGACCCACGCTTTGGAGAAACACATGCCCTTATCTTGTTTGAAACACCTCAAGATGCCCTTCGTGCAATCGAAGGTGGCGTGCCAATCAAGACCCTTAATGTAGGATCAATGGCTCACTCAACAGGTAAAACAATGGTCAACAACGTTTTGTCTATGGACAAAGATGACGTTGCTACATTTGAAAAAATGCGTGACCTCGGTGTTGAATTTGACGTGCGTAAAGTACCAAACGACACCAAAAAAGATTTGTTTGACTTGATTAACAAAGCCAACGTTCAATAATAGACATTAAACTATAGAAGAATTCTAAGAAAATTTTTCACTTTATTATCATTAAATAGAAAAGGAATAAAACCATGTCAGATATTTCAATTATTTCTGCTGTCTTGGTTGTAGTTGTTGCCTTCCTTGCAGGTCTTGAAGGTATCCTCGACCAATTCCAATTCCATCAACCAATCGTAGCTTGTACGCTTATCGGACTTGCAACTGGTAACCTCGAAGCAGGGGTTATGCTTGGTGGATCACTTCAAATGATCGCCCTTGGTTGGGCAAATATCGGAGCTGCCGTAGCTCCTGACGCTGCTCTTGCATCTGTTGCCGCAGCAATCATCTTAATCAAAGGTGGTAACTTTACTACTGAAGGTATCGCCGTTGCAACAGCAACAGCTATCCCTCTTGCCGTAGCTGGACTTTTCTTGACTATGATTGTTCGTACAATCTCAGTTGGTTTGGTTCACACTGCAGATGCTGCTGCTAAAGAAGGAAATATTGCAGCTGTTGAACGTGCTCACTTTATCGCACTTCTTCTTCAAGGTCTTCGTATTGCTATCCCTGCAGCCTTCCTTATCGCTATCCCAGCTTCTGCCGTTCAAGATGCTCTTAAATTGATGCCAGACTGGTTGAACGGTGGTATGGCTGTCGGTGGTGCTATGGTCGTTGCCGTTGGTTACGCTATGGTTATCAACATGATGGCAACTCGTGAAGTATGGCCATTCTTCGCAATCGGTTTTGCTTTTGCTGCCATTTCTCAATTGACTTTAATTGCCCTTGGTGTAGTCGGTGTTGCCCTTGCCTTCATCTACCTTAACCTTTCAAAACAAGGTGGTAACGGTAGCGGCGGAGCTGCGACTTCTAACGACCCAATCGGTGATATCCTAGAAGACTACTAGAAAGGGGAACAATCATGACTGAAAAACTTCAATTATCAAAATCAGATCGTAAAAAAGTTTGGTGGCGTTCACAATTCCTTCAAGGTTCTTGGAACTACGAGCGTATGCAAAACTTGGGTTGGGCTTATTCATTGATCCCAGCTATCAAAAAATTGTACACTACTAAAGAAGACCAAGCTGCTGCTCTTGAGCGTCACCTTGAGTTCTTCAACACTCACCCATACGTAGCTGCTCCAATCATGGGAGTTACTCTTGCACTTGAAGAAGAACGTGCGAACGGTGTTGAAATCGACGACGCTGCTATCCAAGGGGTTAAAATCGGTATGATGGGACCTCTTGCTGGTATCGGTGACCCAGTATTCTGGTTTACAGTTCGTCCTATCCTTGGAGCTCTTGGTGCATCACTTGCTGCATCTGGTAACTTGGTTGGTCCACTTCTCTTCTTCTTCGGATGGAATGCGATCCGTATGGCCTTCCTATGGTACACACAAGAGTTTGGTTACAAGGCTGGTTCTGAAATCACTAAAGACATGTCTGGTGGTATCTTGAAAGACATCACTAAAGGTGCTTCTATCCTTGGTATGTTCATCCTTGCCGTTCTTGTACAACGTTGGGTATCGATTAACTTCACTGTTAACCTTCCTGGTAAACAATTGGCTGAAGGTGCCTACATCAACTTCCCAGAAGGTCCTGTATCAGGTGCTGAATTGAAAGGTATCCTTGGTCAAGCACTTGGTGGATTGAGCCTAGATAAGATTCAACCACAAACCCTTCAAAGTCAGTTGAACTCATTGATTCCAGGATTGATGGGACTTCTCCTTACTTTCCTTTGCATGTGGTTGCTTAAGAAAAAAGTATCACCTATCTCAATCATCCTTGCACTCTTTGCAGTAGGTATCGCAGCTCGTTTCTTCGGTATCATGTAATCAAGCAACTTAAAAGGAACCAGGTTCTAAGCCTGATTCCTTTTTTCTATGCTTTTATACTCTTCGAAAATCAAATTCAAACCACGTCAGCGTCGCCTTACCGTACTCAAGTACAGCCTGCGGCTAGCTTCCTAGTTTGCTCTTTGATTTTCATTGAGTATTATTCTGCCAAGGCTCCCATTGGATCCCATGGTGCAAGTACGATTGGTTCTGCTTCATAGGCAGCTTGTTCTTCGGCTGTCAGCAATTCTTTGCGAACAACGATTTGGTAAGTGTATTCGTCCATCCAAGCATCTGAGGCAACAAAGTAACCATCTGTACCGACCTTGTCTCCCCATGAGTTTTCAACCTTCCACTTAGTTGATTTCCCATTTTCGTCCAAATCCACACCTGTCAAGACCATAGCGTGGGTCATCAAGCTCTCACTGTAGTCCAAACGTCCAGCCTTGTCTTGAATGAGTTTAATATCCATGCTTGATTCAAAGTCATAAACATCTGTCGCAAGAATTCCAGCTTTACGGTTGCTGAGCTGGCCGACATCAGAACCAAACCAAACAGTCTCACCTGCTTGCATTTGGGCAATCGCCAATTCTTTCAAGCGCTCCATTGGAACGTTGATATAACGAACCTCGCGGCTACCAACGACATTCCCCAACATCTCAACTGTGTACGATTTACCGTATGGTTTATCAGCAGTTGGGGCATTGATAACAGAAACATAGTCTTCTAGAGGAAGATTGACATATTTCTTGTAAAACTCTTGTGGTGTAATGCCCTTTTCACTTTGGTAGTTGTTATCTTTATCGCGATAAGCAAAGTCAAATTTACGTGGCGGAAGACCCAATGACATAGCAAGGAAGTTAAAAATTTCTTGCAAGAGGTCTTCTTTCTTAGATTGAACAGTCGCTTTGTCAGCACCAGAAGCAAGCAAGTCACGCAAGATTTGAGCATCTTGACGAAGCAATTTGTTGAGAATGGCATTTAACTCACGGCTGCTACTAGATGAAACAGACTCAGGGTAAACTGACTTAGGCACGACACCGTATTTCTCAAAGAGAGAAACGACCATATCCCATTGACCGCCATCTTGTTGTGGAGTTTGAAGTAGGAATTTAACCTTACGGCTCGTCAAATCTTGGTCTGCAGTCGCAATGACTTGCTCCAAGAACCAGTTTGATTTCTCATACTTGTCCCAGAAGAATGTGTGGGCCTGTGATAACTCAAAATTTTCCAATTTGTATTGCGAGATGAGTTTGTGGCGAAAGGTGTTGAGGGCTGCGAACATCCAGCAACGACCAGAAGCCTTCTGGTTAGTGACCTTGTCCCTGGTCAAATCCAATGAGAAAACAGGCGTATTGTCTACATGGCTTTGGCGACGTTCTAGGGCTGCAAAAATTCCGTTATGACTAGCAGCATTTTCAATTGCTTGGTATTTGACATTTGCTTCATAGTTGGCAAATAGTTTATCAGTAAATGATTCTTGAATCGCGTTCATAGAGTCCTCCTTTTATTCTACAGTCTATTATAACTCTTTTCACAAAGGAAGCAACTGAAAAACATAAAAGGCAAGGACATTCTTCCTCACCTTTTTCAAATATAAACTAAATTAAACAATACCAGCACGGAGAACTTCTAATTCTTCTTTGGTCAAGCGACGCCATTCTCCTCGTTCTAAGTTCTCATCCAAGACTAAAGTTCCCATAGTCAAACGTTGCAAGTCTACTACTTCCTTGCCGCAATAGGCAACCATTCGTTTGACCTGATGGAACTTCCCTTCTGCAATGGTCACACGGATTTGGCTTTGATTCTTTTCTGTATCTATAGACACAAGCTCCAGTTTAGCGGGTTGACAAGTAAAGTCTTTGAGAGGAATACCCTCAGCAAATGTCTCCACATCTCCTTGGGTCATGATTCCCTTGACTTGTGCAAGATAAGTCTTGTCCACATGACGCTTGGGCGAAAGAAGAGCATGAGCCAGCTGACCATCATTGGTCAAGAGCAAAAGGCCATGCGTGTCAATATCCAAGCGTCCTACTGGGAAAACTTCCTTGCTACGCGCCAAGTCATCCAACAAGTCCAGAACGGTTCTGTGCTTAGGATCCTCAGTCGCTGAAATAACACCTTGGGGCTTGTTCATCATATAGTAGACAAACTCTTCATACTCCAACACTTGCCCATCAAAGCGAATCTCATCTATTTTTTCATCAATCTGCAATTTAGCTGATTTCTCTTTTTTACCATTTACAGTCACGCGCCCAGTCTTGAGCATGTTTTTGACCTCTGTCCGGCTCCCTACAGCGCAGGCAACTAAAAATTTATCTAATCTCATAGAACTATTATATCATACTCAAAAGGAGGCTGGTACAATGACCAACCTCCTTTTCGTTTCATACTCTTCAAAAATCTCTTCAAACCGCGTCAACGTCGCCTTGCCGTATATATGTTACTGACTTCGTCAGTTCTATCTGCAACCTCAAAACAGTGCTTTGAGCAGCCTGCGGCTAGTTTCCTAGTTTGCTCTTTGATTTTCATTGAGTATCAGATTTAAGAAATTAACTTCCTCGTCTCCAGAAAATCGCTAAGACAATCATGGAACCTAGTACTGCCGGAATAATGGCAGTTCCTGCTATTATCGGTCCCCAAGTCCCAAAAAGCAAGTGGCCTATAAAGGCACCAATCCAACCGAGAAACATTTTTCCAAAACATCCCATACGTTCTCCACGATTGGTCAAAGCACCTGCCAAGAGTCCCACTAGGAGACCAACGAACATACTTCCTAACATATTATCTCCTTAATTTGCCCAATCTCCGTTACGGAAGAGTGGTACACGTGTCCCATCCTCACGGATACCATCGATATCCATTTGACTAGACCCAATCATAAAATCCACGTGAACATCTGAACGGTTAAGCCCCGCAGCTTCAAGCTCTTCTTCGCTCATCTCTGCTCCACCAACGACGCTAGTCGCATAGGCTGCACCGATAGCCAAGTGGTTTGACGCATTCTCATCGAAAAGGGTGTTGAAGAAGGTAATGCCTGACTGAGAAATTGGGCTTGGATCTGGTACCAAGGCACATTCACCCAAGGCACGCGCACCCGCATTTTCAAAGACAAGGTCTTTCATGACCTGATCACCCTTCTCAGCAGTGATATCTACGATTTGTCCATCCTTAAAGGTTACCTTAATACCTTCAATGATATTTCCGTTATAGCTAAGCGGTTTTGTAGAAGTGACATAACCATCTGCGCGACGAAAATCAGGTGCTGTGAAGACTTCCTCTGTCGGCATATTTGGCAAGAATCCTTCGCCCTGTGCATTGATTGCACCAGCTGATTCCCAAACGTGGTTCTTCGGCAAGCCAAGGGTCAAATCTGTCCCTGGCGCTGTATAGTGAAGGGCTGAAAATTGCTCTTTATTAAGCATATCAGCCTTGCTCTTGAGGATGGCTGCATGTTCTTCCCAAGCCTTAACAGGATTTTCTTCATAGACACGACAAGTTTTAAAAATTTGGTCCCAAAGGAGATCGACTGCTTCTTCGTCGCTCGCAGCATTTGGAAAGACTTTTTTAGCCCACTCAAGTCCAGCAGCGGCTGCCACAGTCCAGCTAACCTTGTTGGATTGAGTTGCAATACGCATTGGCTTCATAGCCAGTCCCATCGCTTTTGCAGAAGCTGAAAGTTTGTCAGCGTCCACACCGTTCAAAGCACCTGGGTCAGAAGAACGTACCCCAAGACGGCTGGCCTTGTTCTCCAAGAGGTAGTTCATCTCAGCAATCTTGTATTCTGGCACATTGTCCAGACGCTCCATCGGTGCGTGGAGAAATTTCTCACGGTTGATGACATCATCTGTCCACTGAACGATGACCTCATGCGCACCCAAAGCATAGGCTTCTTTCACGATTAAATGCGCCAACTCCCGTTGCTCCACATCAATAGAGAGAGCCAAAGTGTGACCAGGTTGCACATTAATTCCGTTCGCAACCAATAATTTCGCATATTTTTCTAGATTTTCTTTAAAATTTGGTAAAACCATTCTATTCTTCCTTTTCTTTTTGTTTATTTTTCTTTCAAAGCAGAAAACAATCCTGCTAAAGCAATGGCACCAGACAAAAATGCTGTTGATAGAAGAATTGTCTGATCAGCAATTTCTAATTGATATTCAAATACTTTCTCAGCCGGCTTATCTTCCGCGAATATTCTTAGTTTCATCTTTTTTCCTCCAAGACCTTAAAACAACTCATCAAACAAACTGAGCTGGTTATCCTCTGGCATATTGCCCAGAATCCCCATTTCATCCATCTTTTCAACCAAGGTTGATGAGAGCCCTCCACGCTTGCGCAACTCTGTTTTAGAGAGGAATTCTCCCTCTTCACGCGCTCGCACTAACTGCTTGGCAACGTTCTCTCCCAGACCATCCATTGCTACAAATGGCGGAATGAGAGTGTCTCCATCAATGAGGAACTCTGTCGCCTGACTACGGTAGAGGTCGAGTTTGCCAAACTTAAAACCACGTTCCCACATTTCATTGACAATCTCAAGAGTTGTATAGAGGTCAATTTCCACATTAGAGGCTTCATTATTCTTCCGTTTTTCAGCAATTTCTTCCATTCTGCGCTTGATAGCATCCAAGCCCGCTCCCATAGTCTTGATATCAAAAGCCTTAGCACGGATGGAGAAGTAAGCACAGTAATAATAAATGGGATGGTGAACCTTGAAGTAGGCCACACGCAAGGCCATCATAACGTAGGCTGCCGCATGGGCTTTAGGGAACATGTACTTGATTTTCCCACAGGACTCGATATACCACTCTGGTACCTTATTGGCTTTCATGGCTTCAATGTAGCCATTTCGCTCTTCCTCGGAAATCTTCAACCACAAGCCCTTACGCACCCGTTCCATGATGGTAAAGGCCATCTTAGGCTCGAGACCAGCATGCATGAGGTAAACCATGATGTCGTCCCGACAACCGATAACTGTTGATAGGTCCGCAATTCCTTGCTTAATCAAATCCTGGGCATTTCCCAACCACACATCGGTACCGTGGGACAGGCCTGAGAGCTGAAGCAACTCCGCAAAAGTTGTCGGATGCGTCTCGTCTACCATTCCACGTACAAAGTTGGTTCCAAACTCTGGAATTCCCAGCATACCCGTCGGTGTTCCGATTTGCTCAGGAGTTACTCCTAGCACATCAGTCCCAGAAAAGAGGGCCATCACGCCTTCATCATCCATAGGAATTTCATTAGGGTCAATCCCAGACAAGTCCTGCAGTTTCCTAATCATGGTCGGATCATCATGTCCCAGTACATCGAGTTTGAGGACATTCTCGTCGATATCATGGAAGTTAAAGTGAGTCGTTTGCCATTCAGCCGTCACGTCATCTGCTGGATACTGGACAGGCGTAAAGTCGTAGACATCCATGTAGTTAGGAATAACAACGATTCCCCCTGGGTGTTGTCCCGTTGTCCGCTTGACACCAGCAGCACCTTGAGCAAGGCGTTCCACCTCTGCATCACGATAAAACTTCCCGTAGTCTCTCTCATAGCCCTTTACAAATCCATAGGCAGTCTTGGCAGCTACCGTACCAACCGTTCCCGCACGGAAGGCATATTCCTCACCAAAGATATCACGCACATCCAAGTGGGCGCTAGGCTGATCTTCTCCCGAGAAGTTCAAGTCAATATCGGGAACCTTGTCCCCATCAAAACCAAGGAAAGTCTCAAACGGAATATCCTGTCCGTTTTTACTGAGTTTGTGACCACAGTTTGGACAGTCCTTATTGGGCATATCAAAACCTGAACCGTAAGAACCATCGGTGATAAACTCACTGTACTGACACTGACCACAGACATAGTGAGGAGAGAGAGGATTGACCTCTGTAATCCCAATCATAGTCGCAACGAAACTAGATCCGACAGACCCACGAGAACCAACCAAATAGCCCCGTTCATTGGAACGTTGCACCAGCATCTGCGAGGCCAGATAAATCACGGCAAATCCATTACCCAGAATAGAAGTTAATTCCTTTTCAATTCGCAAATCAACGATATCTGGCAGCGGATTTCCATAAATCTCAAAAGCTTTCTTGTAGGTCAATTCAGCGACTGTTTCTTCAGCCTTATCGATAAACGGCGTGTACAAGTCACCCTTAACGACCTCAACAGGTTCAAAGCTATCTGCCAAGGCATTGGTGTTTTCAATAACCAGTTTACGTGCCAGTTCCTCTCCCAAGAAGGCAAAGTCATCCAACATCTCATTTGTCGTTCTAAAATGAGCCTTGGGAAGAGGAGCTGGTTGGGCATGTTCTCCATGACCGATAGTTCTGTTAATCATAGCCCCTTGGCCCAAACTACGGACGATAATTTCACGGTAAATCTCCTCTTCTGGTTCGATATAGTGGACATTTCCCGTAGCTAAAACAGGTTTGCCAAGGCGATCTCCAACCTCTATTAAACTCTTGATAATAGTATGGAGTTCTTCCATATCCTTGACCTGCTCCTTAGAAATCAAGGGAGCATAGATAGCTGGTGGCATGACCTCAATAAAGTCATAATACTTGGCCACCTCAACCGCCGCATCCACACCTTGGGAAACGACTGCATCAAAAACTTCACCTTCTGCACAGGCTGATCCTAAAATCAAGCCCTCCCGATGGGCATCTAGAACTGTTCTCGGAATCCGTGGCACTCCTTCAAAGTACTTGGTGTTGGACAAAGAAACTAGTTTAAAGATATTTTTTAGCCCTACCTGATTCTTGACATAAATAGTCGCATGCTTGATTCGAGCTTTTTTATAAGAGTCTGGACTAATCAAATCAATGTTTAGTCTAGCCAGATCAGTCACACCATGTTTTTCTGCTACCTCTTTGATAAAGATAAAAAGCAGACGACCAGTAGCTTCCGCATCGTAGTTAGCCATGTGGTGATGTTCCAAGGCCACACCAAAACGCTTGGTCAAAGGCCCCAAACCATGACGTTTATACTCAGGATAGAGATTTCTAGCAAACTCCAGCGTATCAATAACTGGCTGACTAATCTTTGGAAGACCATGGCGCTCATAATTGGCATTCATAAAGCCAACGTCAAAGGTAGCATTATGGGCAACTAAGATTGTATCCTGGCAAAATTCTTGGAATTCTTGCAAAACTTGTTCCAGTGGTTTAGCATTTTTGACATGATCATCTGTAATACCAGTCAACTCCGTGGTAAAAGCTGACAAAGGATGCCCAGGATTGATAAATTCATCAAATTCAGCAATGACATTCCCCTTGTACATCTTAGAGGCCGCAACCTGAATCAAGTCATTGTAGATGGCTGATAGACCCGTCGTTTCCACGTCAAAAACCACATAGGTCGCTTCTGATAAGTCCATCTCCACTTCGTTATAAACGATAGGAACACGATCCTCAACGATATTGGCTTCCATTCCATAAATCAGCTGAATTCCCGCTTTTTTGGCCGCCTTATAGCCGTGTGGGAAGGACTGGACATTTCCATGGTCGGTGATGGCAACCGCCTTGTGTCCCCACTTAGCAGCTGTCGCAACGATTTCTTCAACCTCTGGTAGAGAATCCATGGTCGACATGTTAGTATGAGCATGAAACTCAACCCGACGCTCACCTTCTGGCATCAAATCCTTCCGCTCATAGTGAACAACTTCCTGCACATCCTGCACATTCATAGTCAAATCACGTGTGAAGTTATTCATCTCCACATTTCCACGCACTCGGAGCCAAGAATTCTTCTTGATGAGGTCAAATTTCTGAGCCTCTTCCTCATTTTTAACCCACTTTTGCATAGAAAAACTTGAAGTGTAGTCGGTCATTTTAAAGTTGATCAAAACGCGCCCTGTTCTAGTCACTTTTTGCTCTACATCAAAAACAACCCCTTCAAAGACCAGACGATTTTCCTCAGTCGTTACTTCGATCATAGGAGTAATATCAGCCTTATCCAGCTTCGGTTTAGCTACAGCTTTTTTGGCCTGAAAATCAAAGACTGGTTTGTCTTCTGCTGGAGGTGGTGCCATCTGTTCTAGTTGCTCCATAGCACGGAGCGCTTCCTCATTGGCGGCTTGAACAATCTGCTCATTTTCAGCATGAAAGGCTTCTTCCTGCTCTTGAGTCAGCACATCATTCTTTTCTACTTGACAGTTAAAAGTAGGAAAACCAAATTTTTCAAGTTGTTTAGTTAAATTAGGAAGATGATTTTTCTTAAAGTGTTCCTTATCGATCGCCTCTGAGCCTTCAATAAGGAGTTGATTGCCCTCAGCACGAACTTGCAAATTCTGATAAAGAGATTTAAAGCCTTGACTAGCACATGGCCCCTCAGAAAAAGCCTCTCTATAATAGGCTTGTAAAAGTTGATTTGAAAATTCTTGAGATAGAGCCTTGATTTCAAAAACAGCTTTATTTCCTGTCTTAGAAAATTCCTCACTCAAACCCTTCTTTAATTCTAAAAAGATTTCAATCGGTAAAATATTAGAAAATACGAAATGAAACTCCCATACCTTACTAATTTTATGAACTACAACTCGCTCAATATCAGCCTGTGATAAAGCAGGAGCCTGTCTCATTTCAGCAGGCATCCCCAGTTGATTCATCAAAATTTCAAAACTGTTTGACATTCATTTTCCTCACATTATTCTCCTACTATTTTACCATATTTAGAGGTATTTTCTAAAGACAAAAGGAAGCCACTTCAAGACAACAAAAAATTTTCTTATTTGTACTTTTACTACTCATTTAAGGAGATTTACCTATAGAAAAAGAATGAGTTTAAGGAAATTAAAAAATTTTCATAACAGTACTCCCAAAAAAAGTTAGATGAATAGTTTATCTAGAGATTTAGTTCTGTTTTACACACAACGAAAACACCCCGAAAGTTAGTCGGAAAAAATCTAACTTTTGGGGTGCAATTGATTCTTTATAAAACCTGAAAAGAAATCAGTCTTTAACTCCTGCCTTCTCTCTTATGCTTGATAACGTTTCACGCCATCTAGGTAGGTTGCTACCAATTCTAAATCTTTATCTAGTACGATAAAGTCCGCGTCATAGCCTTCACGGATTTGTCCACAAACATCATCAATGTGAACAGATTTTGCTGGGTTGAAGCTGGCCATCATAACTGCTTCGTGTGGAGAGGCAATGTTCCAGTCGACAACATTTTTCAAACCGTCTTTGAGTTTGAGAATAGAACCTGCCAAGTTACCTGTCGATTTGAGACGAGCAGTTCCATTTGCAACGACAACTGGGAATTCTCCCAACATGTAGTCGCCGTCTTCCAATCCACCCGCTGTCATACAGTCTGTGATAAGGGCAATATTTTCAGTTCCTTTTTGTTTGATAAGAATTTCGCAGGCTTTTGGATCTACGTGATGGCCGTCACAGATCAACTCTGCATAGGTATGTGGCAATTGGTACATGGCTCCAACCATACCCAGTTCGCGGTGAGTCAAGCCACGCATTCCATTGTAGGCGTGTACCCAAACACTCGCTCCAGCATCGACTGCTTTTTTAGCTTCATCAAAAGTCGCGTTTGAGTGCCCAAGAGCAACCGTCACACCTTCTCCAGTGATAGTCCGTACAAAGTCTTCTACACCTTCACGCTCTGGCGCAAGAGCAATTTTATTAAGCAAGCCATTAGCTGCTTTTTGCCAAGCACGAAACTCATCCATGCGAGGATCTTTCATGTAGGCAGGGTTTTGAGCCCCCTTGTATTTCTCTGTGAAATAAGGCCCTTCGAAATAGATTCCACGAATCTTGGCTCCACTTGCTTCCTGGTAACGAGCACCAATATTTTCAGTTACCGCGAGCAATTGCTCATAAGATGATGTCAAAGTGGTTGGCAAGAAGCTCGTTACCCCCATGCTGAGGAGTCCTTCACTCATGGTGTGAAGGGTTCCTTCGATATTATTATCCATAACATCCACACCACCAAATCCATGAATGTGGGTATCCACAAGTCCTGGCGCAATGCTGTATCCTGTATAGTCAATGACGTCAGCGCCTTCAGGAATCTCTTCTACATGCTTTCCAAACTTGCCATCCACAAGTTCCAAGTAACCACCACGACGAACTCCGTGTGGGTAGAAAAACTGATCCGCTTTAATATAGTTAGGCATAATGTTAACCTCCTTAAAAGATTGATTCTACAATTTATTATGTCAATTACATTATAAACCTTTCTTTTTTATTTGTAAATGGTATAGACCTATTTTCTAGAGATATTTTAAAAGAGCTGGATTTTTCCAACTCTTCTCTTTTAAATACAAGTTATTTTGATTTGACTGGCTTGTCTTGAGCTGTTTGCAAGGCTGCAGCAATCGTATCTGCATACAATTTTGCTCCTGCTTCAATTTTACTATTGTCACTTCCAAAATGGACTTGGTCTGTTCCAGTCCAAATTTCTGGATGCTCTTTCGCAACTTGATTCCAATCTGCTATCGTGATGTAAGGAGTCTTCTCTGCCAATTCTCTCATATAGGCAGCCTCTTTCTCAACGATTGCATAGGTCTCTTTTGCCTTATCCCCCTCATAAGGAGTCACCAAAACCATATGGTGGCCCTTAGGAAGATTTTTCACGATGCTATCCCAATCTTCCTTGTAATTTTCAGGATTATTTACCCCAGTTGCAATAACCACCATCTTTGGTAGAAATTTATTCTGGCTATTATTTAGCATGATTTCATTGACAGTCTTGGTTGTTCTGCTGACTTGTGCATTAATCTGTGCTCCAGGAAGGGCTGTCTGCAAAGCTGTATTAGCTCTTAGCGCTACCGAATCACCAATTAACATAGTGCCATCAGCAATTCCTAAACTATCAGCTTCTGCTCGTTCTGTCATCACCTTGGTCTGGTTAATATTTGTTGCAGCTTGCTTCAAGCCATTGACAGTTAAGTCTGTCTCAAAAGCTCCCACTTGTGGTGCCAACAGAGTTACTAAGAAGACAATGAAGGCCAAAATTCCAGTACTTGCTGCAAGGATTGTGTGAATATGAGGCAGGGGACGGAGGGTTTGTATAATAGGTGTGTCCTTTCCTGCAATCCAAGGTTCCAATACATAAAATGACAGACTGGCAAATCCATAAGAAAAAATCAGGGTCAGTAATACAGCAAGAAGATTTGATGTCAACTGTGAGAAAATAATATAGAAAGGCCAATGGAAGAGATAAACTGCATAGCTAGTATCTGCTAAAAAGCTGATAATCTTTGGCTCCTGCATGTTAGGAGTCTTTTCATGTAAGACACGCGCCGCCAGAATCATAGCAAGGGCTGCAAGGCTGGCAAGCAAGAAGCCCATAAGATAGGCAAAGAGATAGGTAAATTTGACAAAGAAGGTCAAAATGAGTAAGAATCCAAAACCTCCCCCAAAAACTAAAAGGGTCTTGCGTAAATCCCAAATTTTATCCAACTGCTTAACTAAAGAAGTCGTCTGACGAACGCCTACAATCGTTGCTAGGATACTTCCCAAAAAGAATGGATAGACATGAGTTAAACTAGAGAAGTAAACAGAAGAATAAGAGGTTACTAGAAAACTACCGATAAACATGGAGAAGAAGCTGATCAAGAAGGCAGCAGCAGATAAGAGAAAGATCATTCCTCTCAACTGACCATTTGATTTAGACTGTTTAGATAAGAACCAAACTGCCAATCCCCAGAGGATATAGTAGTGAACCTCAACAGCCAAGCTCCAATTATGAACAAACAAATGTGGAATGAACTGAGATTCATAACTCCCACCTGTTAGCAGTTCATAGAAGTTGGTCATAAAGCCTAAGACACCCGCAATCTGACCCCCAATTCCAGCCACATAGTCTTGGCGAACCAAGAAAGTAAAAGGCATGGTCACCAAGACCATCAAAACCACAGGTGGCACGATACGATAAAAGCGTCTCCTAAAAAATCCAACCAAATCAATTTCATGATTTTTAGAAAATTCTTCGATAAGTAGAGCTGTAATCAGGAAACCTGAAAATGTGAAAAAGACATCTACCCCGAAAAATCCTCCAGGAAAGATTGTCTGAAAGAAATGATACAAGAGTACCAAAAGTAAACCTGTAATCCTAATCAAGGAAAACCATTTAATACGCATACGAGTTTATTCTCCCTTTCATTATACACTTTATTCTATCAAAAAAAGAAGAAAAATCCCAAGAGAAAACTTAGGATTTTTAGCTTATATCAATTCCAGTTTAAAAATTACGGCCTGACTTGTTATAGCCATATTTTTCAACAAAATACTCACGGAATTCCAAGAGATTGTCATCCATAATGGCTTGTCGCACTTGCTTCATCAGGTTAAGCAAGAAGTAAAGATTGTGGTAGCTAGTCAAGCGGATACCAAAGGTTTCATCAGCCTTGAGCAGATGACGAAGGTAGGCGCGTGTATAGTTCTTACATGTGTAGCAATCACACTCAGGATCCAACGGCGTAAAGTCCTCAGCAAACTGGGCATTTTTGACAACCAAACGCCCCTGACTAGTCATACAAGTTCCGTTACGAGCGATACGAGTCGGCAAGACACAGTCAAACATATCTACACCACGAATCACCCCATCAATCAAGCTATCTGGCGCTCCCACACCCATCAAATAGCGAGGTTTGTTTTCAGGTAACAGTTGGGTTGTGAAGTCCAAGACGGCATTCATCTCTTCATGGGTTTCTCCCACTGCCAAACCACCGATAGAGTAGCCTGGGAAATCCATGCTGACAAGGTCATGAGCTGATTGGCGACGCAAATCTTCAAATCCAGCTCCCTGCACAATTCCAAACAAACCTTGGTCATGCGGACGACGATGAGCCTTCAAACCACGCTCAGCCCAACGGCTGGTACGCTCGATTGATTTCTTAACGTAGTCATAAGGTTGATAAAACTGGGGACATTCGTCAAAGGACATCATGATGTCTGAGCCCAGATTGTTCTGAATAGAGATAGCTTTCTCCGGAGACAAGAACATCTTAGACCCATTGAGATGGTTTTTAAAAGTTACGCCTTCTTCTGTGATATTCCGGCTATCTGCTAAAGAATAAACCTGGAAACCACCACTATCTGTCAAGATAGGCTGGTCCCAATTCATGAACTTGTGGAGACCACCTGCGCGTGCGATGAGTTCATCTCCAGGACGAAGCCAGAGATGATAGGTGTTTGACAGGATAATTCCCGAACCCATCTCCTTCAATTCTTCAGGCGACTGAGTTTTGACAGTGGCTTGTGTCCCAACTGGCATAAACATAGGTGTCGGGAAGGTACCGTGGGGAGTGATGATTTCTCCCAGACGAGCTCCTGTGTGTTTTTCTTTCTTAATCAAACGATATTTGATTGGTGAATCTGACATTTTTTACCTCCGAAGCTGGGAAAGACAGTCCCAGTTCATACTTTGTGCCCAAGGGCATACTGTATGATTTTATCAAAAAAAGTAGGAACTGTCACGAACTATGGTATAATGAGAGAATGAAATACCCAAAAATTGATTTAAAAACCGTTCGTCTGCAAGCTAGACAATTTCAAGCTGAAAATCCCCGCCTCTTTCTCGTCTATCTCTTACCTAGTATACTGGTCATCTTGTCTGGCTTCCTCAATCCCTTAGAGCGTATCAACGAGGCTATTTTAGAACATTCTTTTTTAAGCGTGCTTGGCCATGTATTCCAAGCCTACCTCTTTCCATTATTAGTCTCCTTTATCGGAACGATACTTCTAACCAGTTCAGTTTATACAACGCTGAAACTCATCAAGAATCCTGATACAGGACTATCCGTCAAAAATAGTCTCACACTCTTTAACGAAGAGCACTTTTCACAAACCTTTTTGACTCTCCTTCTCAAACGTTTCTATCTCTTTTTATGGAGTATTCCTAGTTTGCTTGGAATTTACTTTCTTTTTTACAGTAGCTTTCTAGCAAAGAAATTCGTTGTCCTTCATCCTGAATTTCCCAATCTGGATCTCTCGTCAATTGAAACCGAGCGCTTCCTCATGACCTTTGGTCTTTACTTTCTAGCAAGTATCCTCTTGATGATTGTCGGAAATAGTCTCTATATTCCACAATACTATGCCTATTCGCAGGTAGAATTTCTCCTCTGTGACACCCTAGACTTAGGACAAGCCAAACCAGGACAAATCCTAAAAACCAGCCGTTTCCTGATGAAAGGCTACAAATTTCAGCGCTTTATTCTAGACTTACAACTCCTTCCTTGGTACGTCCTCAATTGGATTACTTTTGGGATTGCTAGTTTCTCACTCCTACCCTACATTCAAATCAATAAAATAATTTTTTACCGAGCAGTACTGGCTCGAAAACGTCCAAAAGCTTGAAGGTGGCCCCTCAAGCTTTTTTCTATCAATGAGTTTCTCCGCCTGCCAACTTGAGGTCTTGATCTCCATGTTCTATAATAGCCCCGATTGCTGCTTCTATCCCTCGCATAATGTCCACTAAACTCATAGCTGGGGTAGTCGGTCGATTCACCACCTGTTCCATCATATAAGGAATATGCATAAAACCTGCCTTAACATGGGGAAATTTCTTTTCTACCAAATAGAGGGCCTGATACATCAAATGATTGCAGACAAAAGTCCCTGCCGTATTGGAAACAGAGGCCGGCAAGCCTTCTTTTTTTATAGCTTGAACCATCGCTTTAATCGGCAAACTGCTAAAGTAGGCCGAAGCACCATCCGCTCGAATGGGAAGGTCAATCGGTTGATTACCTTCGTTATCAGGAATGCGTGCATCGTCTTGATTAATGGCTACTCGTTCAGGCGTCAAGCTAGATCTTCCACCTGCTTGGCCAATACAAAGGACAAAGTCAGGTTGATAACGACTCATCTCTTCTTCCAACACTTGGGCCGATTGGTGAAAGACTGTTGGCACTTCTAACCAACGGACCTCAGCACCATGGATTTCAGCTGGTAAACCTTTAATGGCCTCCAAAGCTGGATTGACTTTTTCCCCTCCAAAGGGCTCAAAACCTGTCACTAATACTTTCATTTCTAACTCCTCAAAACAAATTCAATGAGACTTTTTTCTTAAAAACAAGTATAACATATTTCCCTTATTCTGGAGTGAAAAGGACTAGAGAGGATTAGACCGGCATTAAAGTTTATTTAAAGAGTAAAATACTAATCAAGGCCAAAATAGCTGGTCCACCTTGCTTCAAAATAATTTTCTTATCTGCTGTGAGAGAGCCATAAGCCGCAGCTCCAATCACAAACAAGACAAAAATAGTCACAATTTCTAAATTCTGTGAGAAATAAATCCCATATAAGAGAAAGACTCCTAGCAGACCGTTATAAATCCCTTGATTTTTAAACAGTGAACTTACCGACGGACGAGCCAGTTCTTCCTTGTCCATGTTAAAGATACGACTAGTCGCATCTGATTGCGTTGCAATACTTTCCAAATAAAAAATGTAAAAATGCTCCAAAGCAACGATTGTTGCTAAAATGATTGTAATAATTGACATCTATTTCTCCTTAAATTTCTATATTTTCAATACCCAAAACCAATTTATTTACTAAACGTCTGAGTTCTGTTCTTTCAGACTCTGTTAAGATACTTTCCATCTCTTCCTTAATCTTGATATGTTGCAGAGGGTGATTCACCACTAACTGCTCCTTGGCATACTTCGTAGCCTCTACCAACACTTCTCGCTGATTTTCAGGATTGCGATGACGCTCCACCAAACCTTCCTTTTCCAGAATCTTGAAATGTCGTGTCAAGGCGGCCTGATCAATCTTCAAACGCTCCTGAACCGCTATTTGATTACAAGGGGAATGCTTCAGCAGAAACAGTAAAATCTGATACCGTGTCAAACTAATCCCAAGTCTTTTTTCAAACAATTGCGTACTTGCTTGCTCAGACAAGCGGAGTTGATACAGTAAATCTTGAATCTCTATCATTTCTTTCTCCTTTTACTTGATTTATCAATAGTTGACTAATCAAGTAAAATGCAAAGTAAAATAGATTGCAAGAATGTTGCTTGAATCATTACAAGATGCTAGTTTTCCATTCATATTGATACTCAATAAAAATCAAAGAGCAAACTAGGAAGCTAGCCGCAGGCTATACTTGAGTACGGCAAGGCGAAACTGACGTGGTTTGAAGAGATTTTCGAAGAGTATGACAAAGAAAAAACGAACGAGAATCGCTCTCTATCACGAAAGCTAGATCTCATTCGCCAAAATGATATTACAAAGTCTGGTTTATCCATTCATTGAAACGTGAACGTGATCATAGTGATTTTCTGTCACGCTACCACGGTCTGGCATTGGGTTCCAAGTATTAGCTGGTCCATATTTGCTATCGAATGGAGCATAGAAACGTTGTTTCCAGATGATGTAACTAATTCCACGGCTAGCCATGTTTTGAATAGCGTATTCCGCAATCTTATCCCCTAGTTCTGAGCTTTCTGGTACCATAAAGTCGATAGCCAAACCTTTTCCGTGATCTCCACTGTCTCCTGGACGGTAACCACTAAAGGATGTGATGCCAAACAAGTTGGCGATTTCTTCTTTAAAGGCAGCTGTTTGTGGTTGAAGGCCTGCATTTTCAGATTTCGCTACCGCCAGTCCAGCATAATCGGGCGCTGCTGGAGCTGCGTAAGTTGTTGCAACTGTTTTCTTCTCTTCTGGTTGATAAGTAGAAACTACTGTTGTAGCATCATTTGATGAGACTTCTTTTGCTTCTTCTGAACTTGTTGCAGTTGTTTCTGTTGTTTTTTCTTCTACTGGAGTTGTAGTTTCTTCCACTGTTGAAACAGCTTGAGGGCTGGCTTGTGTTTCCTCTTTCTCAGCTGGAATTGTTGCCTGAGGAGTTGCCTCTGCAACTGCATTGCTTGTTTCGGCTGTTTGCTCCTCTGACGTTGAAGTATTTGTAGATGGTGCTACTTCTTCTACAGTAGCAACTGTCTCTGCAACTTCTGAATTTGTTGCTACTTCTTTTGTACTTGTAGTTTCTACCGCTTTTGGCGCTTCTGCAATCGGTTGAGAAAGGTCTGCAACCTGAACAGTTTGATCATCAACCGTCACTTGATTGGTTGTCAAATCTGCTGTCGCAGTTGTCACTTCTTCACTAGAATCTGCTTGAGGTGTTTGGATTTCAACTTCTGTTACTTCTTCAGATTCATTGACAGTCGTTGTCAAAACAGTTTCTGGGAAAATCAAGTCCATATTAGTGATTTTATTCAAATTCGCAAGAACTGTGACATCTACACCCAAGGCTTCTGCAATGGTGCTCAAGGTATCACCATACTGAACGGTATAACTTGTTTTGTTATCCGTTTTAGTCAAATCATTTTGGATTTGCTCAACACTACGTGCAGTCCAAAGAACTTCTTCTGCTTGAGTTGCCAATACTGGGGCAAATGACAAGGCTACTGTTGAGGCTAATAATATTCTTTTCTTCATTCTTTCAAATTCCTTTCAAATGAGTACCTGTCTATCATAACACAAAAAATGCAGAAAAAAAGCCCTCTCGGGCCTATTTAATAAAACTGTCTATTCCTTGTAACAAACTCTGTTACTTGAAATAGTTTGTTAGGTCTCTGTCACAAAACTGACACAGTCTTATCGTTCCCAATCCCCAAAAATGCAAGGAATATCTGCTAACTCTTGAATCCTGTGATTGCCTCCATAAGACGACTCTAAAAAATTAATGCTCTGAATACCACTATTCTGGGCAAATTCCACATCCAGAGTCCGATCCCCTATATAATAGGTCTTCTCAGAATCCAACTGATACTTGCCTAACAGATAGGTAGCCGCTTCTGAACTAGGTTTACGCGCAAAGCCACTCTGACTTGTTAAAATCTCTGTAAAATAAGATTCCAAACCCAAGTCTCTTAGAATGGTAAGAGCATTGTCTCCCTTATGAGTGTAAACAAACTGCTGAATTCCTGATTCCTCTGCCCAAGCTAGCACATCACGCGCACCTGGCATCAAAACTACCTGAGCATTCTTCTCAGCCAAACTCTGGGCACGCACCTGATTTAGCATTTCCACATCCAGCTTTCTCTCTTCTGCCGCCTGCACAAGTAAATCCTGCACAGAAAACTTGAGGATAAACTCTCTCACCTGCTCCTTTTCATAAGGAATAGAAAACTGAGCAAAAGTTTCCTCAATCCCTGACAAAATCGCTTCGTAAGAGTCCAATAAAGTCCCGTCTAAATCCCAAATAAAAGCTGTTTTTTGCATTTCCTATCCTTTCAAGCTCATATAACGCTGGTAACGGTAACGTAGAAATAACCAACGAAAACCATTATCCAAAAGGGTTCCGGCCCAAATACCGGGCAAGCCCCAACCAAGCACAATCCCCATCAGATATCCTGTTCCAATGCGGATACACCACATTCCTATACTTGTCGCATAAAAGGGAAGCCGAGCATTGCCCAAACCCTGCCAGACTGCTGTATAGATGACTGTTCCTATCGTCATAGGAGTACCAAGTAGTGAAAAAAGTGTCACTAGCACACTAGCCTCCACCGCTAGAGAATCATTCGTATAGAGATGAGTCAGTGGTATGCCCAAGGCATAGACACTAAGCGTCAAGGGCAACATGAGAAGCAGAGAAAGCCAAAAGGTTTGCTTGCTCAAATTAGCTACTTTTTTCCAATTATCCTCCCCAACTGCTCGAGCCACCAGCATGACCGTTGCCGTAGCGACGCCAAAGGCAGGCATATAGTTAAACTGGGTCAAGACTTCTCCGACTGCATTTCCAGCCACTGCCTCTGTCCCGAAAGACACAACCAAGGCAATGATTACTACATCTCCAGCCCGCATCATAAGCCGCTCTCCAGCTGCTGGCAAAGCTAAGGTCAATAGTTCCTTATCTAAACCAAAAGTCGGTTTCTCAAAAGGCAACTTTAATTGCGACCATAAAATCACAAGACCTACCAAACGAGACAGAATTGTCCCCCAAGCAACACCAGCTATCCCCATATCCAGAACAAAAATAGCTAGACTTGAAAAAAGAATATTCAAGGCATTGGATAAAAGACTCACATAGAGGGGCAAACGTGGATTATGCGTTGCACGAATCAAGGCACCCAGACTGGTCATCAAGCCCAAAAGAACAATCGATCCGCCTACCAAGGATAGGTAGAGCCCACCACTCTCAGCTACATCTATCTCCGTCCCCAAAAGTCCTATCATCTCTTTCCCAGCGAAGATGGACAAAAATCCTAAAAGGAAACTTAATAGTAAGGTAATCTTCAAGGCTTCAGTCACATGATAGGCTAGCATAGATTGATCCTTCTGCCCCAAACTTTTTGAAATAACACTGGAAATAGCAGCTCCCAGAGCGATGAAAATCGCCTGGTAAATCGTGATAATATTGCCAGCTACTGATACACCCGAAATAGCTATCAAGCCCAAGTGGGCTACCAGATAACTGTCCACCATCCCCATGAGCATCTGCAAAAAGTTTTCGCCCATAGCTGGTAAGGCAATATTAAGAATGTCTTTATTTTTCTTAAACAATCCTTCCTCCTGATGAAAAGAAACTCAGTTGGTTTCCCAACCGAGTTTACTCCCTCTGTCTTAAAGTCCTAGATAAGCCTCAACCGCTACTTGCATGTCTGTTGCTGCAACAGTTGTCTTATGACGAACAGGAGCTGTTTCAAGCCCGTCAACTGCTGGCGGCACTGCCACTCCTGAAATATCATGTAATTGAGCCAAGGCTTCAAAGTCGCCAAGCCCTGATTTTCCAGTTACAGCTTCTACTGCAACCACTGGGAACTTGTATGGACTCGCTGTTGAAGCAATCACTGTCTTAGTCACATCGCCAGTAGCCGCTTGGTATTTCTTATAAACTGCCGAGGCAACCGCCGTATGTGGATCCTCGATATAAGAATCTGACTCATAAACACGCTTGATTTCTGCCACTGTTTCTTCCTCAGTCGCATATTCAGCTGCAAAGAGATTAAGAATCTCTGCATCAAAGTCTGTCAACTCATATTGTCCTTGCTTGTTCAAGGCATTCATGAGTTCAGCTGTTTTAACCGCATCATTACCTAAAAGATGGAAAATCAAACGCTCCAAGTTTGAAGATACCAAAATATCCATAGATGGACTAGTAGTCACTTTAAACTCACGTTTCTTGTCGTAAACACGTGTCTTGAAAAAGTCTGTCAAAACATTGTTGTCATTTGAAGCACAGATTAATTTGCCAACTGGAAGACCGATTTGTTTAGCATAAAAGGCAGCCAAGATATTTCCAAAGTTTCCTGTTGGTACTGTGAAGTTGATCTGTTCACCAGCCACAATCTCACCAGTCTTGACCAACTGAGCATAGGCGTAAACATAATAAACAATCTGTGGCACCAGACGACCAATATTCATAGAGTTTGCAGATGAAAATTGCAACTTGTTGGCCGCTAATCTTTCACGAAGAGCCACATCGTTAAACATATGCTTCACATTTGTTTGGGCATCATCAAAGTTACCATCAATAGCGATAACATGAGTATTGTCACCAGTCTGAGTGGTCATTTGCAACTCTTGTACCTTGCTGACACCATCCTTTGGATAAAAGACAATAATCTCAGTACCAGGAACATCCGCAAACCCTGCCATAGCAGCTTTCCCAGTATCACCAGATGTCGCTGTTAAGATGACAATCTTATTTTCCAAACCATGCTTCTTAGCAGCTGTTGTCATAAAGTATGGCAAAATAGACAAGGCCATATCCTTAAAGGCAATTGTTGAACCATGGAAAAGTTCCAGATTGTATTGCCCGTCTAATTTCACTAATGGTGCGATAGCTGGAGTATCAAACTTGCTATCGTAGGCATTGTTGATACAGTAGTCCAACTCTTCAGCTGTAAAGTCATCTAAAAATGCTGACAAAACAAGCTTAGCAACTTCCTGATAAGAAGCATCTTTCAATTTGTCAAAGTCCAAATCTACCTTTGGATAAGTAACCGGTGTAAATAAACCACCGTCCGTCGCCAAACCTTGCAAAATAGCTTGGCTAGCAGTTACTGTATTGTTGGCATCACGCGTTGATTGATAAACTAATGTCATTACTCTCTATCCTTTATCTATAGTCTCATCCATTATATCATGATTTTTCAGAAAATTCTCCTTTTACAAGAGAAATTATAGGCTCAATTCTTCTTTCAAAGGCTGTAAGTAGGTCATTTCTTGCATATTTCTCATCTCCAGTCCTTCCTCGGCTAGCAGTAGTAAGTCTTTGGAAATTTCAATAATCGCAGTTTCTTCCTCATCTGTAAGCTTCTTCTTAGAAAATTGTCGTCTTAAAAACTTATAATTTCGCCCAAATTCTTTAAAGAAAGGTGCTGCTTCTAAGTAAGCTTCTAACTTATCTAAATTAACCAATAATCCCAAGTGAAAAGCTGCTGAAGCGAAGGTTCTATCTAGAGGTTGAGTACACACACTACGAAACTCAACTGTTCCGCGAGTCGTTAAGTCTTGGTACTGATAACTACGATGTGTTCCAAAATCCTTCTCTTGAGGATAAATAATAATCTCATCCCCATTAAGTGCATATGCTTGGATTTCAGGTGTAGCCAAATAGTCCCTCGCCTGAATCGGATAAAAATAATAGGTTTGTTCATCACGTTCCGCAGTAAAAATTGCAGAATGATCTAGATAATCAAAAAAATCATCCTCATCTTTAAAGAGTCTAGCATTGACCCCGACGTTTTCTGGATAGATACCATGCATCGATTCTTCCCAGAAAATATCCCTTGCAATTCTCGTATCCCAATCCTCACCTGAAAACTCAGAATTGGCAAATAAATAAGCCTTAGCCGCTTCAATTTGGGTAAAAGCATTAATCACTCGTAAGTAGTTAAACTTTGAAACATCCAACTGTACCTGACTCCCACAGATAAAAGCACCATATTCAGGGAAATGATGCAAGTCTGATTTAGTCACATTTCTACTCAAATTCAAATAGTCCATCAGCATGCGATACCGTGGGAAAGCCACTGGACAATTCTCATTTTTATCCCAGTTGGGATGAATACCACAGCCGACAATAGCATGATTTGATTCAGCTAGCTTCTTCTGGATTACTTTCATATAAATACTAAAACGTTCTTCAACCTCTTGTATCGTTTCAGCCTTACCAAATGCAAACTCAATCGTAGTATAGGAAACTTCAAATAAAATAGTATCCTGACTTACTGGATCCACTAACTGAATAGGAGTCCCAAAATCATCTACCTTTTCGACAGTAAAATTCATAGCAGAAACTAAATATCGGAATAAGCATTTGATAACTTTAACATCTGTAGCATTCCCTTCCAAGTTTACAATAGGATATTCCAGCTCAATCCCGAGAAACAATTCAGGATTTTCTTTAATATTTTTCAAATACCGATGTTTTAATAAATCGATAGAACGAGACATACTTCCCTACACTTTCATAATCTAAATAAAATTTGAATAACTATTATTATACCAAAAATAATATAAAAAGGAACGAAGATTTACAACGTTCCTTAACTCTATACTATACCGGCGGCCGGGGTCGAACCGGCACGTCCTTGCGGACACTGGATTTTGAGTCCAGCGCGTCTGCCAATTCCGCCACGCCGGCAAATAGTAACTGGGGTAGCTGGATTCGAACCAACGCATGAGGGAGTCAAAGTCCCTTGCCTTACCGCTTGGCTATACCCCAATAATATAAAATAGGCGAGTGATGGGGATCGAACCCACGCATGCCAGAGCCACAATCTGGTGTGTTAACCACTTCACCACACCCGCCATAATTCTATTAACACGGGCAGTAGGAATTGAACCCACACTGAAGGTTTTGGAGACCTTAGTTCTACCTTTAAACTATGCCCGTAAAATGGAAGGGGAGGGATTCGAACCCCCGAACCCGAAGGAGCGGATTTACAGTCCGCCGCGTTTAGCCTCTTCGCTACCCTTCCAAAAAATATAAATGGCGCGAGACGGAATCGAACCGCCGACACATGGAGCTTCAATCCATTGCTCTACCAACTGAGCTACCGAGCCTTATTGCGGGAGCAGGATTTGAACCTACGACCTTCGGGTTATGAGCCCGACGAGCTACCGAGCTGCTCCATCCCGCGTTAATACAAAAGGAGGATGTGGGATTCGAACCCACGCACGCTTTTACACGCCTGACGGTTTTCAAGACCGTTCCCTTCAGCCGGACTTGGGTAATCCTCCAAAATAGTCCGTACGGGATTCGAACCCGTGTTACCGCCGTGAAAAGGCGGTGTCTTAACCCCTTGACCAA